>CAVSFP010000009.1:0-305885 GCA_963727185.1 uncultured Actinomycetes bacterium
GTTGTTCACGATCGCGTACGCGATGTAAGCGAGGATGATCGTCGTCATCACGACGGTGAGCACCAGGAAGATCGTCGCCTTGATGACCAGCCCGAGCACGCCGAACGCGGCGGCGATCAGGAGCAGCACCAGCAGGATCCATCCCATGGAGCAAGCCTACCCCGTCCCTCGCGGAACGTTGTGCCGGGTGCGGCCACGGCGCCCGTTCGACATACTCGGCGTCGATGGCTGATCGATTCCGCTCACCGCTCGCGCCCGATGCGAACGCCGGCATGGTGGCCATCGTGACCGGGGGGGGCACCGGGATCGGCCGGGCGACGGCGCTCGAGCTCGCGCGGACCGGCGCGAAGGTGGCGATCTGTGGACGCCGGCCAGAGCCGCTCGAGGCGGTCCGCGGCGAGCTCGAGGGCGCGGGGTTCGAGTGTCTCTCGATGCCGACCGACGTCCGCGAGGCCGAGCAACTGGGGGCGTTCCTCGACGCCGTCGACGAGCGGTTCGGCGTCGTGGACATCCTGGTGAACAACGCGGGCGGCCAGTTCGCCGCGCCGCTCGAGGCGATCGCGTTGAAGGGCATGCGCGCGGTCCACCGGCTGAACGTCGACGCGACCTGGGACGTGACCCAACGCGTCGCGGAACGATGGATGATCCCGCGACGGTCGGGGTTCGTGGCGTTCCTGGGGTTCAGCCCCCGGCGCGGCGTCCCGATGATGATCCATTCCTCGACGGCGAGGTCCGCGCTCGAGACGTTCGCCGCCGGGATCGCGCAGGAATGGTCGAAGTACGGGATCCGCGCCGTGTGCATCGCCGCCGGGTTGATCCAGACCGAAGGCGTCCTGCAGTACGGAGGGCAGGCGGTGGTGGACGAGTTCGCGACGCATGTGCCGCTTCGCCGCGCCGGTCTTCCCGAAGAGGTCGCGGCGACGATCGCGTTCCTCGCCTCCCCGGGCGGGGGCTACGTGACCGGGACGACCGTGGTGGTGGACGGTGGCGCCGACGCGTGGGGGATCGGAGCGCTCCCCCCCGAACGAGAGCCGTAGAGCCGCCGGCGGATACCGCGACGCGCGGCACCGGTACTACGCTGTGCGCTCCGGCACCTCGTTCCTGGGAGGGACATCTGATGGCAGACGCGTTGCAGAACTACATCGACGGGACGTTCGTGGACGCCGCGGACGGGACGGGGTTCGACGTGTTCAACCCCGCGACGGGCGAGGTGATCGCCACCGCGCCGGACTCGAAGCAGGCCGATGTCGACGCGGCGGTGAACGCCGCGCGTCGGACGTTCGACGACGGGACGTGGTGGCCCCGCACCACCGAGCGCGAGCGCGGCGGGATCCTGCTGCGCGCCGCCGACATCGTCCGGCGTGAGCACGAGCGCCTGGCGCAGCTCGAGTCCCTCGACTCAGGCAAGCCGATCGGCGAGGCACGCGAGGACATCGCCGAGGTCGCATTCATGTTCGAGTACTACGGTGGGTGGGCCACGAAGATCTACGGGGACATCCCGCCGGTCGGGCCCGATGCGATGTCGCTCGTCGTGAAGGAGCCCGTGGGCGTCGCCGCGGCGATCACTCCCTGGAACTACCCGATGATGATGGCGGTGCAGAAGGTCGCGCCCGCGATCGCTGCGGGATGCACCCTGATCCTGAAGCCCGCCGAGCAGACCCCACTCACGGCCCTCGAGATCCCGAAGATCCTGGAAGAGGCGGGCCTGCCCGCAGGGGTGCTGAACGTCCTCACCGGGTTCGGCGAGACGTGCGGCGCCCCGCTCGTCGCCCACCCGAACGTCGACAAGGTCGGGTTCACCGGTTCGAAGGACGTCGGGAAGATGATCATGCGGAGCGGGGCCGACACGCTGAAGCGGGTCACGCTCGAGCTCGGCGGCAAGTCGCCGAACATCGTGTTCGCCGACGCGGAGTTCGACGCGGCGATCCAGGGGAGCGCGAACGGCATCTTCTGGAACCAGGGCGAGATCTGCTCCGCCGGCTCGCGCGTGTTCGTGGAGCGAGCGATCTACGACGACGCGCTGAACGCGCTGGTGGGCCACGCGCAGGCGGTGACGCTCGGCGACGGCAAGGACGAGGCCACGACGATGGGGCCCCTGGTGTCGAAGGAGCAGCAGGAGCGCGTGCTGTCCTACATCGAGATCGGTCAGGGCGAGGCGAAGATGGCCGTCCAGGGCGACGCGCCGTCCGACCCGAAGCTCGCGAACGGGTACTTCGTGCCGCCGACGATCTTCGCCGACGTCGACAACGACGCGCGGATCGCGCGCGAGGAGATCTTCGGTCCGGTGATGTCGGTGATCCCGTTCACGTCGCCCGACGAGGTGATCGAGCTCTCGAACGACAACGAGTACGGTCTGGCCGCCGGCGGTGTGGACGCGCGACATCAAGAAGGCGATCAACACGGCGAAGGCGCTCCGCGCCGGCATCGTGTGGATCAACGACTCGCAGCCGGCGCCGACCGAGACGCCGTGGGGCGGCTACAAGCAATCGGGGATCGGCCGTGAGCTGGGCAGGGATGGCCTCGACGACTACCTGGAGTCCAAGCACATCTACGTGAACCTGGCCGAGTAGCCGCCGATCATGTGCGCGCGTCGCGCGGTGCGAGCAATCCGCCGCCGATGATGCCGAGCGTCGCGATGACGATGACGCTCATGGCTGCCCGCAGGCTGAAGCTCTGGGCGATCCAGCCGAGCAGCGGCGGGCTCCAGATGAACCCGGTGTAGCCCACGGTGGTGACGGCGGCGATCGCGTTCGTCGGATCCTCTCCGGAGTCGCCCACCAGCCCGAACGCCGCCGGCACGGCGGCGGAGAGCGTGAAGCCGAGCACCAGGAAGCCGAGGGCGACCACGAACAACTGATCGGCGGCGACCGCGATCGTCCCGCCGATCAACGAGCCGAAACCGGCCACCAGGATCGTCATCCGCCGGCCCATGCCGAAGAGCACCTTGCTCGCGAACAGGCGGCCGAACAGCACCGCCGATGCGAAGGCGACGAACGCCAGGGCGGCCCCGGTCGCCGACGCGCCCAGCTGATCGCGGAGGTAGAGCCCCGACCACACGTCCATCGATCCTTCGATGAGGAACGACGAGAGCACGATCAGGGCGGGCACCAGGAGCTTCGGCGATCGGAACAGCGCGGAGATCGAGAACAGCGTCTGCGCGCCCTCGACGTGTCGCACCTTCGGGACGCTCGACGACGTCCATATCGCGGTGACGGCGAGGGCCAGCCCGGCGTACGCGAGTCCGACCCGGAAATCGATGTCCAGGGCGCGGATCGCACCGGCCACCAAGGCTCCGGTGATGCCCCCGAGCGCGTACGTCGCATGCATCCACTGCAGCACCGGCTTGCCGGTCCGCGCCTCCGTGCGCTGCGCGGCGACGTTGAGGTAGACGTCGATCGAACCCGTTGCCGACCCCCACGAGCGCGAAGGCGAGCAGGATCCACGTGGTCGGCAGGTAGCCCATCGCGAACGCCCCCGCGCTCAGCAACGCCAGAGAGAGCGGGATGGTCGTGGACAGCGGGAGCGGCTGGAGCCGCGGCGCGACCAGCAACATCACGCCGACGGCGACGAGCGACAGCAGCGTGTAGTAGATGCCGATCCGCGCGTCGGTGATGTCGATGGAAGCGCTGGAACTCGAACACCAGGATGACCCAGACGCCCCAGATACTGGCCGAACGACCAGTAGCCGGCGAGCAGCGACCGGATCTCCCGACGGGAGGCCGCCTGGCCCGCCGTCGCCGGTGGGGTGCTCGTCGGTTCGCTCACCGGCGCATCATCCCACCGGGTCACGGCCCCCCTCCGAGCTTGACCCGTTGCCCCACGCCCGCGCTATGCTCCGCGGACGATGGCCGGGGGAGAGGTGCAGCTCGTCGATCTGATGAAGCGCTTCGGCGACTTCACCGCCGTCGCGGGGATCAATCTGAAGATGCCGTCGGGTGAGTTCTTCTCGTTGCTCGGGCCGTCGGGCTGCGGCAAGACCACGACCCTTCGGATGATCGCCGGATTCGAGCGGCCGACCGAGGGACAGATCCTGCTCGACGGCGTCGACATGGCACAGACCCCGCCCCACAAGCGGAACGTCAATACCGTCTTCCAGAACTACGCACTGTTCCCCCACCTGACGGTCGAGGAGAACGTGGCGTTCGGGCTCCGTTACCAGAAGGCGTCGAAGGCCGAGACGGCGAAGCGCGTCGGAGATGCCCTCGAGCTCGTCCAGCTCACGGGGTTCGAGAAGCGCCGTCCGACCCAGCTGTCGGGGGGTCAGCAACAGCGGGTCGCCCTGGCCCGGGCGCTGATCCTGAACCCCGCCGTGCTCCTGCTGGACGAGCCGCTCGGTGCGCTCGACGCGAAGCTCCGGAAACGTCTGCAGATCGAGCTGAAGTCGTTGCAGCAGGAGGTCGGGATCACGTTCATCTACGTGACGCACGACCAGGAGGAAGCCCTGACGATGTCCGACCGGATCGCCGTGATGTCCCAAGGGCAACGTGGAGCAGGTCGGACCTCCGCAACGAGATCTACGAGGCGCCGGCGACCGCGTACGTCGCGGATTTCCTCGGTGTTTCGAACCTGATGGAGACGACAGCCGTCGGGCGATCGAACGGCGGGTGCCGGGTGACGCTCGGGGAATTCGAGCTGATGGCCGGCGCGGGCGTGATCGATACGTCAGGGCCGGCGAGGGTCACGATCCGTCCCGAACGCGTCGACCTGTCGGCCGGGAGCCGGCGCGGGGCCCAACCGCGTGCCGGGCATGGTCGAGCGGACCGTCTACGTGGGGTCCGTGCTCCATGTGTTCGTGAACCTCGCCCATGGCGAACGGATCCAGGCATGGATCCCGAACGACGGCGAGGGTGCCCCGTTCGCGCAGGGGACGACGGTGAGCGTCTACTTCCCCATCGACGCGTTGCGTGTGCTTCCCGATGCGGGAACCGCGCTCGACGATGAGGACGACGCACTCGTCGCGAGCTGAGCCCGCGAGCCGCAGCTCCGTTGATCAGATCTCGATGCTGACGAACTCGCACGCCGCCGACTGGTCCTTCGTGCGCTGGCCTCGGGTCAAGGCGCGATAGATCACGACCGCAACCCCGATCGCGGTCAGCGTCGAGACGAGCATCAAGGTGGCGGCTGCGTTCGTGGCGGGCGTCGGTGACGCGCGCGACGAGCCGTAGATGATGACCGAGAGGGTCTGGCAACTCTGCGATGCACAGAGGTAGCGTACGGTCACGAAGTCGTCGATCGAGTCCGCGAACACCAGCGCGACGCTGGCGAAGATCGCGGGGTAGAGCAGCGGCAGCAGCACGCGACGCACGGATTGCGTCGGCGACGCTCCGAGGTCCATGCCCGCTTCCTCATACGACATGGGGATCGACAGTAATCGCGCGCGCACGATGATCACCGGATACGAGATCTGGTACGTCGACCAGCCCGATCATCTGCGCGGTCGTGCCGAGCTGGACGAAGTCTCTTCAGCAGGTACGTCACGACCGAGGAACATCGACACGCCGATCACGATCTCGGGCAGCACGAACGAGAAGAGCATCGTGAAGTTCGAGGTGCTGGCCGGGCGTCCGTGCCACCGGTCGAAGTGCGATCGCGAAGAGCGTGCCCGAGCGGCACGGCGATCAGCACCGTGAGGATCGAGAGCTTGAAGCTCTGAGGGATCGCGCCGCCGGAACGCGGGGTCGTGGAACAGCGAGTCGTTCGGATCCTGCCACCACCAGCGGAGCGAGAACCCCTGCCACGTGCTGCGGGACCGGCCGGCGTTGAACGAGAAGACGATCGCGATGATGACCGGCAGGATCGACCAGGCGATGTACGCCCAGGTGAACGTCGCGAGGAACACCGGCTTGCGCCACGGGTTGCGGAGCCAGCCGCGCGGCGCCTTCGCCGTCGTGCTCGCGGAGACAGGTGCGGCGATCGTCGTGTCGCTCATCGCTGCTCCTGCGCACGCTTCGTGCTGCGGAGGTAGTACCACATGGGGATCAGCAGGAGCACCATGAGGAGGATGACGAGCACGCCGGCGCGGGGACCTTGTCCTGCTTGGTTCACGGCGGCGTCGATCAGGTTGCCGTACATCCGGGTGCTCGGGCCACCCATCAGGTCGTTCGTGTAGTAGTCGCCGAACATCGGGAGCGTGACGATGATCAACCCCGCCAGGATCGCCTGTCGCGAGAGCGGGAGCGTGACCCGGAAGAACGTCTTCGGCAGGGCTCGCGCCCAGATCGCGCCCGGCCTCCAGCAGGCTCTGGTTGATCCGGTCGAGTTGCCCGTACAGCGGGCAGGATCATGTACGGGACGTAACCGTAGACGAGGGACAGGATCACCGTGATCGGTTTGCCGGAGAGCCAGTCGACCGGCGCCGGGATCAGGTGGAACCGCAGCAGGAAGTCGTTCACGTAGCCGTCGGGCAGTCAGCAGGCTCTGCCACGCGAAGATCCGCATCAGGTAGCTGATCCAGAACGGCGAGATCAGCAGTACCAGGAACAGCGTCTTGCGCTTCCCCCCGTAGCGCGCAACGTAGTACGCGACGGTGTAGCCGATCAGCAGACAGATGATGCTCGCGATGGCGACGAACTCGAACGTGCGGATCAGAGCGTTGGCTGCCAGAAGGCGGCCTTGCCGAAGAACCGGCCGAGGACCTGTTCGAACGCGGAGGTCGCTCCACCACCACGGCTGGTAGACGGGCACCGGTCCGCGGAAGATCGGGTCCACCGTGCCGAACGCCACCGAGACCACGGTGTACATCGGCAGGATGAAGAAGATCAGCAGCCAGATGATCCGCCGGCAGCGCGAACTTCTGCCAGTACCCGCGCGGGTACTGGATGCCGGTGTTGTACTCGGTTGCAGCTCTAGGCACCCGCGGTGACCTCGTCCCATGCGTCGAGCCAGAGTCTGATCGGCCTCGGTGTCGAGCTGGAGCAGGAAGTACCCGAGATCGAAGTCCGCCTTCGTGAGGACGGCGTCGGGCATGCGTCGCCGGGACCGACCTTGTCTGCGATCAGCTGTTGCGGCTTGATCGTCTGGAACGGGGGCTGATAGCCGTTCCACTAGCGCGAAGTTCTGGTAGCCCCAGTGCTTGTCGAGGAAGAAGTTGAGGAACTCATGCGCGAGTCGCGGGGTTCTGCGACGTCGACGGGATCATGATCAGGTCGTTGCCCCGTCGCCCCGTGCGAGGTCTGGCGGGTACCAGTAGCCGAGCACGTCGGTCGAGACGCCTTTCGGCAGGTAGTACTGTGCGCCGACCATGTCGCCCGACCAGGCCTGGTTCACCCAGATCTCGTCCTCGGCCAACTTCACGTAGACGCCGTTCACGGTGATCCGCGCGTCGGTCAGCGTCGAGCATCGCGACGAGATCGTCCTTCGCCTTCGCGATCGCGGCCGTTGATCGCCCGTGTTGACGTCGGTGACGCCGCGGCGCAGGAGCGCCATCCAGATCGCGTCGCGGTACGAGTCGTAGAAGCCGGATCGTCCCTTGTACTGGGGGTCCCACAAGATGTCGTAGCCCTTCTCGGCTATCTCGGCGTCGTCGATGTGGTCGCGCCGGTACGCGATCCCGGTCGTCCAGATCACGTACGGCACGGTGTAGTGCCAACCCTGGTCGTAGAACGGGTTCTGGAACTGCGGCCAGACGTTCGCGTCGAGGTTGGGGATCAGGTCGTGGTTCAGCGGGCGCAGCAGCTTGGCCTCGACGAGCCGGGTGAGGTAGTCGACGGTCGGGAAGAACACGTCCGCCTGGATCTGGCCCGAGGACATCTTCGAGATGCCCTCTTCCATGTTGTTGAACGTGGTCCACTCGATCTTGACGTCGTACTGGTCCTCGAACTCCCGGAGCAGGACTTCTTGTACAGGTAGTCGTCCCAGTTGTAGACCTGGAGCGTCGCGCCCGTCTCGATCGGTGTGTCGGTGGGGATCGGGTCCTGACAGAGGGGCAGCGTGACCGGCGATTCCTGCCGCGCCAGGGGAGGAGCTTCACGCCCGGCGGGAGCTGGCCGGGCTTCTCGCACGCCGCCAGGATCGCCGCGACAGGGCAGGGACCGCGATCGCGGCTCCGGCGGCTCGCCGGAGGAACGTGCGTCGGTCGAACGGCTGCTTCTGAGGTGCGTCCATGGTTCCCCCTCCGCCCGGCGCCGGTCGCATACTTGACCGACATCACGGGCCGTTGGCTGCTGATTACCATGCAGGCGCCGCACGACGCAAGGCGCGTCGTCGACCTGCTACTTCGTTGTTCGCTCAGGGGGGCCGAGGGGATTGGTCGGTGCGCAACCGATCGTCGTGGTTGGCGCGGGGCTCGCGGGGCTCGCGGCCGCGCGGGTCCTCACCGACGCCGGGTGGGACGTGACGGTTGTCGAGGCCCGCGAACGCGTGGGCGGTCGGGTCTGGACCGTTCGCCTGGACAACGACGAGATCGCCGAGATGGGCGCCGAATGGGTCATGCCCGGGGACGCCGAGCTCCGATCGTGGGCCGATCGCTTCGGCATCGCTATGGCGGAGGCGGGCGTCGATTACCTCCGGCGCGAGGCGCGCGGGCCGGGGGCCTCGAATCAGGATGAGCAGGACGCGTTCCTCGCAGCCGCCGACGCGTCGCTGGCCACCATCCCGCCGGACGGATCGGCCGGCCTGACGCTCGGCTCCTTCCTCGACGCGTTGGACGCGCCGGGCGGCGGGCGCGACGCGGTGCGGATGCGGCTTCAAGGCACGAACGCCGTCGACCTCGGGCAGGTGGCGCTCCGGGTCGTCGGGGCGGGCCCGCACGCGTTCGCGGCTCCCGCGGCGACGTATCAGCGGATGGCGCGCGGCAACCAGGCGCTCCCGGATGCGATCGCCGCCTCTCTGCCGGACGTGCGGCTCGGCCATCGCGTACGCGCCGTCGTTCACGAGGCGACAGGCGTGCGGGTAGAGGTGGAGGGAGACATCGAGCGTGTCCGGCATCGCAGCGGTGGTGGCGCTTCCGGCGCGCGTGGCCTCGGGGATGCGGTTCGACCCGTTCCTGCCGGACGAACTCGCGACGGCGCTCTACGAACTGCCCATGGGTGTGGCGTCCAAGCTCGCGGTTCCCGTCGAGGGCGCGCCGACACCGCGCGCGGTCCAAAGCGCCGATCTCCCGTTCTGGTGCTGGATCGCGTTCGGAGGCGACGGGGGCCTCCGCCGGTGCCTCGCGGCGTTCGCCGGGTCCGAGCTCGCGCAGGAGTCGCTCGAGACCGCCAGCGGGGACCCCGGTCCGTGGCTCGACCGGCTGCGCGCGCTGAACCCCGACGTCACGCCCTGCGGCACGCCCGTGCTCAAGTCGTGGGCGCTGGACCCCATGGCGATGGGCGCCTATGCCGCGTGGGACAACCGCTCGTGGGATCGCATGGAGCAGTTCCAACGCACCGTCGGGACGGCTGGCCTTCGCCGGAGAGCACACCGCCGGCCCGGACCATCACGGCACCATGGAGGGTGCGCTCCGATCGGGCGTCCGGGCGGCGGCGCAGGTGCTCGAGATGCTCGGCTGACGGCCGCGCGATCGGAGCCGATACGATGCTCGCCCGCGCCCACGTCCGGGCGCACGGAGAACCACGACGCAGAGAGGAAGACCCATGGCCGACGCCCCCGCCGATGAACCCCTGGTGCTGATCGAAGACATCGGGCCGGTCCGCCGGCTCACGATGAACCGCCCTGGAGCACTGAATGCGTTGTCCGCCGGGCTGATCGCTGCGCTCTCGACCGCGTTCCACGATGCCGGGCACGACCCCGGCGTCAGCGTGATCATCCTCCGCGGCGCCGGCCGCGCGTTCTGCGCCGGCTACGACCTGACGGAGGACGCGTCCGGCGGCGTGCTGGACGCGCGGCGCTGGCACGAGGACCTCTCGCACTCGACCGCTGCGATGCTCGAGATCTTGGACAATCCCAAGCCGGTGATCGCCCAGGTGCACTCGTATTGCCTGGCCGGCGGCACCGACCTCATGCTCGCGTGCGATCTGGCGGTGGCCGCCGACGACGCCTACTTCGGCTACGTGGACGTCCGCTTCGGGTCCGGCGTCGTGTCGATGTTCCTGCCGTGGGTGGTCGGCGTCCGCAAGGCGAAGGAGCTGCTCTTCACGGGCGAGGATCGCATCCCGGCGGACGAGGCGCTCCGGATCGGGCCTGGTGAACCGCGTTGCGCCGCGCGAGCGACTGGATGACGACACGCTCGCGCTCGCCGAGGAGATCGCGAAGAACGAGCCGTTCGTGGTGCAGACGTCCAAGCGCGCCGCGAACCGCGCGTGGGACGTCGCCGGGTTCCGCGCCGCGATGGCGGCGAACACGGAGCTCGACGTGATGATCGAGACCGCCAACCTCCCCGCCCGTGACGAGTTCCGCAGGATCACGCAGGAGCAGGGGTTGAAGGCCGCGATCGCGTGGCGGGACGCGAGGTTCCGGGGAGACGCGTGATCCGCTGGAACCTCGGCCCGCTGCTGGCGCCACGCTCCATCGCGATCGTCGGCGCGTCCGAGTCGCCGGACAGCTGGGCGCCGGAGATCGAGCGTTCCCTGCGTCACGTCGGCTTCGAGGGCGCGCTCTATCCCGTCAACCCGAAGTACGCCGAGGTGTGGGGGCGGCCGTGCCGAGCGTCGGTCGGGGAGCTGCCGCGCGGCGTCGACCTCGCGGTGATCGTCGTACCGGCGCGGGTCGCCGTACGGATGGTGGACGAGTGCGGCACGGCCAGCGTCCGGTCCGTCATGGTCGTGTCGTCGGGGTTCGCAGAGGCGGGCGACGTGGGGCGGGCGCTTCAGGCGGAGCTCCGCGAGACGGCGCTCCGCCACCGCCTGCCCGTCCTCGGCCCGAACGTCGAGGGGTTCGTGAACTACGTCGAGCGCGTCGCCCCATACGGGACGACGCCTCCGCCGGAACCGGTCGCCGGTTCGATCAGCGTCATCTCACAATCGGGGACGGTGGCGTGGACCATGAACCAGCTCGCGTCGGACCGCGGCACCGGCCTGCGGATCATCCTCGGTGTGGGGAACGAGGCGGTGCTCGGACTGGGCGACCTCTTCGCGTGGGCGGCCGCCGATCCGCATACGAAGGTGGTCTGCACCTACATCGAGACGATGCGGGACGTGGAGGGGATCGGCCGCGGGCTGGACGCGCTCCGCGCCGCGCGCAAGCCGGTCCTGGTCTGTGCCCCGGAAGGGCGGAGCGAGGCGGCTCGGCGATCGATCGTGGCGCACACCGGCGCGCTCGCAGGCAACACGGCGCTCCGCGATGCCTGGCTCCGCGGGCGCGGGGCGATCCTCGTGGAGGATCCGGTGACGATGTTCGAGGCGGCGGTGCTGCTTTCGTTCGGCACGCGGTTGCGAACGAACGGCGTCGCGGCGGCGCTGCAGTCCGGCGGAGCGTGCACCCTGTTCGCCGAGGCGGCCGGCGCGAAGGGACTGGAGCTCCCGGAGTTCTCGGCGGCGACCAAGCGGCGGCTGCGGAAGGCGCTGCCGCACTTCGCGTCGCAGAACAACCCGCTCGACGTGACCGGGCAGGCCGCCGTTGAAACGGACATGTTCTGTGACGCTCTCGACGCGCTGGCGCGCGACCCGGCCGTCGGGTTCGTGGCGTTCGACGCGTTCCCGCCTCGCGAGGAGGGCGAAGACGTGTGGGCGGAGCCCGTCCTGCGCACCGCGCGGCAGCTGCGCAGGGAGACGGGGGTCGTGTTCGCGTCGGTCGCCATGGGCGCGCTGGGATACGGCGCCGCGGGCAAGCGTTTCGTCGCCGGCGCGCGGTTGCCGTTCCTGCAGGGGCACCGGGCCGGGACGGGCGCGATCCGCGCGTTGGTCGACCTGCAGGGCGCACGCGCCCGGGCGGTGCCCGATCTGCCGTCGCATCCGAACCGCGCGAGCGCGCTGCGTCTCCTCCGCGGCAAGGCAGGTCCGCTCGACGAGGCGCAGGGCGCGAAACTGCTCGAGCTCTACGGCGTTCGACGTCCGAAGGAACGCACGGTCACGTCGGCGCGGGCGGCGGCCGACGCTGCCCGCACCATCGGGTTCCCGGTGGCCGTGAAGGCGCTGGCGCCGGAGCTGCCGCACAAGGCGAAGCTCGGCGGGGTGCGCCTCGGCCTCACGAACCCCACCGACGTGGAGGTCGCGGCGGCCGAGGTCCTGCAGGCGGCGCGCCGCGCCGGCGCGGCGTCCGCCCGCGTGCTCGTCCAGGCGATGGCGACGGGAACCGAGGTGCTCGTGGGCGCCGTGGTGGACGACGCGTTCGGCGCTTGCATCACGATGCGGCCGGGAGGCGCGTTCGCGGAGGACGGCGAGGCGGTCTTCGTGGCGGCGCCGATCACCCCCGGGCAGGCCCTCGCGTTCGTTCGTTCGCAGGCCGAGCGATGCGGGTTGGTGGAGGGCCGCCACGATATGCGGGCCGCGGCCCGGGCCGTGACGTCGATCGCGCGAGCCGCGCACGACCTCCGGGGCCGGCTCTTGTCGCTCGAGGCCAATCCGCTCCTGGTGTCGGAGCGCGGGGCCGTCGCGGTCGACGCGCTGGCCGAAGCCCGGCCTCCCGCGTGATCTACGGGCTCGTCGCGGCCCTCGGCTTCGGCCTCGCGGATTTCGAAGGAGCGATCGCGGGCCGGCGGATCGGGAGCCTCTGGACGGTGATCCTCGGCCAGACGCTCTCCGCGACTGTGATGACCGTCGTGTTCGTGGCGACCGGGGCACATCTGTCTGTCCTTGCTCCGTTCATGGTGTTCGTGGTCCTGAACGGGCTCTGCGCCGCGGCCGCGTACCAGACGCACTACCGAGCGCTGGAGCTCGGACCGGTTGCGGTGGTCTCGCCGATCGGGTCCGCCTACGCGGTGATCGGGGTGCTGCTCGCGGTGGTCTTCCTGGGCGAGCGGCCGGGCGTCCTCGCCCTGATCGGGAGCCTCGTGACCGTCGCGGGCGTGGCGCTCGTCTCGACGGATCTCCGTGAGCTCCGCGCCGGTCTGCATAGCGTCGCGCGCGGCGTGCCCTGGGCGCTCGTCTCCACCGTCTCGTTCGGCCTGGCAGGATTCCTGCTCGGCTACCTCTCGCAGCAGGCGGGCTGGGTCGCCGGGCTCTGGGCGTCGCGCATGGCGCAGGTGGTCTGCTACATCCCGCTCGCGATCGTCGCCCGGAAGCAGTTGCCGCAGATCCGCGATCGCCGGGGCCTCACGTTCGCGTTCATCGCCGCGGTCGCCGACATCGTCGGGGTCATCGGCCTGTCCGTGGGGTCCGAGCGCGGGTTCGTCTCGATCACGCTCGCCGCGAGCGCGGTGTTCCCGCTCGTCGCTGTCGTGCTCTCCATGCTGATCCTGCACGAGCGATTGGTGCCGAACCAGTACGTGGGGATCGCGCTCGTCGTCGTGGGACTGCTGATGCTGGGCGCCTAGTCCGTGACGGACCACTGGCGTGCCGGGGAGGCGAAGAACTCGACCGGGATGCCGTCGGGGTCGCGGGAGGTCAGCACATATCCGTAGCCCGCATCCACGAGGTCTCCGTGTTCCACGCCGAGCTCGGTGAGATGTCGCTCCCACGCCTCTACCTCGGCGCGGTCCTCGCACGCGATCGAGAGGTGGTCGAGTCCGACGCGTCGTTCGTCGAAGCGGTCACGGCCCGTGCCCTCGTGCACCGTCAGGCCGATCACCAGCCCTCCCTCGGAGCGCATCAGCGCCCGGGTCCACGTCGGCCCTTCCCGGTCGGCCACCTTCGTCATGCCGAGCACGCGCTCGTACCAATCGACGCTCCTCGCCAGATCGGTGACCGTGAGCGTGACGTGATGGAACGTGGCCGGGGACTTCATGGCCCGACGCCGTGACGATAGAACTCGACCTTCTCGGGCGGGAGCGGCGTGTGCCCGAGGATCAGGTCGGCAGCCTTCTCGGCCACCATCATGACGGGCGCGTAGATGTTGCCGTTCGTCACGTACGGCATCACGGACGCGTCGACGACCCGCAGTCCTTGCAACCCGTGGACGCGCATCGTGTCCGGATCGACCACTGACAGTTCGTCCGTTCCCATCCTGCATGTGCAGGAGGGATGGAGGGCGGTCTCGCCCTCCTTCGCGACCCACGCGAGGATCTCCTCGTCGGTCTCGACGCCCGGCCCCGGGGAGAGCTCGCCGGCATTGAACGGTTCGAACGCCGCCTGGTTCAGGATGTTCCGCGCCACGCGGATCGACTCGACCCACTCCCGGCGGTCCTGGTCGGTGGACAGGTAGTTGAACCGCAGCGCGGGATGGACCGTGGGGTCGGTGCTGATGATCTTCACCGAGCCGCGCGCATCCGAATACATCGGACCGATGTGCACCTGGTAGCCGTGGTCGTTCGCGGGTGCCGACCCGTCGTAGCGAACCGCGATCGGGAGGAAGTGGAACATGAGGTTCGGGTAGGCGACGTCCTCGTTGCTCCGGACGAAGCCCCCCGCCTCGAAGTGGTTCGTCGCGCCCGGACCGCTCCGGAGGAACAACCACTGGAGACCGATCAGCGGGCGCCAGCGCCACTGCATGTACGGCGCTACCGAGACGGGCTGCTTGCACGCGTACTGGATGTAGACCTCCAGGTGATCCTGCAGGTGCTCGCCGACGCCGGGGAGGTCCTGCACGGCGTCGATCCCGAGCGCGCGGAGCTCATCGGCGTTGCCCTACGCCCGACAGCTGCAGCAACTGCGGCGAGTTGATCGCGCCGCCGCACAGGATGACCTCGCCGGCCATCACCCGCTTCGCCGCTCCCCGGCGATTGGAGCACTCCACGCCAACGGCCCGATCGCCCTGGAACAGGACCTTCGTGACGAACGCCCGGGTCTCGACGTCGAGGTTCGGGCGGCTCATGACCGGGTGGAGATACGCACGGGCGGCGGACAGGCGACGCCCGTTCCGGATGTTGCGGTCGAACGGGGCGAACCCCTCCTGGCGGAACCCGTTCACGTCGTCGGTGAGCGGGTAGCCCGCCTGCTGCACCGCCTCGAAGAACGCGCCGAAGAGCGGGCTCTGGGCGGGCCCGCGCTCCAGGACGAGCGGTCCCGCGTGGCCGCGGAACTCGTCCTCGAGGTCCGCGGCCATGCAGCGTTCCATGCGCTTGAAGTACGGCAGGCAATGCGCGTAGTCCCACGTCTCCATGCCCGGATCGGCGCCCCAACGCTCGTAGTCCAGCGGATTACCGCGTTGGAAGATCATGCCGTTGATGCTGCTGGACCCCCCGAGCACCTTCCCGCGCGCGTGATAGATCCGGCGCCCGTTCATGTGCGGTTCGGGCTCCGACTCGTACTTCCAATCGTAGAACCGACTCCCGATCGGGAACGGCAGCGCCGCAGGCATGTGGATGAAGACGTCCCAGATGTAGTCGGGCCGACCGGCCTCCAGCACCAGGACGCGGTTCGCAGGGTCGGTCGAGAGGCGGTTGCCCAGGGCGCTCCCTGCGGAGCCGCCCCCGACGATCACGAAGTCGTATCGCGCGGTGGCCATGTCCGGTGAGTGTGCCCCAAGATGGGGTTCGCCGCGTCTCCCGCGTTGCTCATGCCGCAACCGTTACCTTGCGCGCGCGACCCCTGGGTCCCACTATCCAGCGGTCGGGTGCGCGCCGCCACCCGGGGAGCGGGGGATGCGGGTGGACGAACCGAGCCAGGTCGCCGTCTCCTGTCGCAACGCCTGGAAGGTCTACGGGCCGAAGGCCGATCGGATCGTCGGCACCCCCGACGCCGACCTCCCGCGCGGCGAGCTCTTGGAGAAGACGGGCTGCGTGGCCGCCGTCAGAGACGTGTCCTTCGACGTGAGCCCCGGCGAGGTCTTCGTGGTGATGGGCCTCTCGGGTTCGGGGAAGTCGACGCTCGTGCGGATGTTGAACCGCTTGCACGAGCCGACCGCCGGCCAGGTCCTGATCGACGGAGAGGACATCCTGACCTTCGACGACGATCGGCTGCGCGAGGTCCGTCGCCGGAAGATCTCCATGGTGTTCCAGCACTTCGGCCTGCTTCCCGCATCGGCGGATCGTCGACAACGTCGCCTTCGGCATGGAGGTCCAGGGGATCGACCGGGAGAAGCGCACCGCGCGGGCCAACGAGGTGCTCGAGGTCGTCGGGCTCGGGGGGCTCGGCAACGCCTATCCCGACGAGCTGTCCGGTGGGATGCAGCAGCGCGTGGGTCTGGCCCGAGCGCTGTGCACCGATCCGGAGATCATGTTGTTCGACGAGCCGTTCAGCGCGCTCGACCCGTTGATCCGTCGCGACATGCAGGACGAGGTCGTCCGGCTCCAGCGCGAGCTGCAGAAGACGATGATCTTCATCACGCACGACCTGATGGAGGCGCTGAAGCTGGGCGACCGCATCGCGATCATGAAGGACGGCCGGTTCGTCCAGATCGGGACGCCGGAGGAGGTCGTGGCGCATCCGGCCGACGACTACGTCGCCGACTTCACCCGGGACGTTCCGCGCGCGCACGTGCTGACGGTTCGCACGATCATGCGACCGGCCAACGGCGAGACCGACTACGCGGGTGACATCGCGGCCGGCACGGTCGTGCAGGACGTGCTCCCCCTCATGGTGACGAGCGACCGGCCGTACCGCGTGATCGACGGCACGACGCAGGTGGGCATGCTCGATCGCACCGCGGTCCTCGCCGCGATGATGGAGGACGCGGGCTGATGGCGGTTCGCACGCCGCCTTCCAGCGACCTCGAAGAGCTCGGAACGCCCGAACGGATCGATCGTGGTGCCGACCGCGGATCGTCCTCGCTTCCCGAGATCGATCCGGTTCCTCATCTGGACGGCGGCCGTCGTGGCCGTGATCGCGGTCGGGACTGCAACTCTCCGGCGGGTTCCCCGCTTCGCGCACGGTCGACGTCGCCGCGAAGTTCAACGCAGTTCAACGACTGGGTCATCGCGAACCAGCGGACGAGCCCGCTCTTCGTCAACTTCCTCGACCCGTTGCGCAACGGGATCCAGACCACGTACGACCAGCTGGTCCTGTTGCTCTCCCGACTGACGTGGCTCGGGTTGATCTCCCTCGCCGCGGCCATCGCCGGCCTGGTCGCGGGCTGGCGTCTCGCGGTCGTGGCGGCGTGCGGGTTCCTCTTCATGGGAGTGCTCGGTCTGTGGGAGCCGAGCGTCGAGACCCTCGCCCTGATCGTCTTCGCGGTCCTGATCGCGTTGGTGATCGGGATCCCGTTCGGGATCTGGGCCGGGAGACGCCCGAGCGTCGAGCGCGTGATCCGTCCCGTTCCTCGATGCGATGCAGACGATCCCGGCCTTCTCCTACCTGGTTCCGGTCGTCCTGCTGTTCGGCATCGGCGTGCCGACGGCGCTGATCGCGACGGTGATCTTCGCCATCCCGCCCGCGATCCGCCTGACCGAGCCTCGGGATCCGCCAGGTCCCCGAGACGTCGATGGAGGTCGGGGCGTTCGTTCGGGTCGACGTCGAACCAGACTCCTGCGACGGATCCAGCTGCCGTTGGCGAAGCCGGCGATCCTGCTCGGCGTCAACCAGACGATCATGATGGCGCTCGGCATCGTCGTGATCGCGGCGTCGGTGGGGGTCGGCGGCCTCGGGTCAGGTCGTGCTCGACGGCCTCAACAACCTGAACGTAGGAGCGGCGCTCGCGGGCGGCCTCGCCATCGTCGCGCTGGCGATCGTGCTCGACCGGATGACCTCGGCGTGGGGCGCGCCGCGACCGGAAGCGACGCGGAACCACCGACGGTCCACGTGTATCGGACGAGAGCTCTCTCGGCTCGCCGCCACGATCGTGGCCCTGGCGCTCGTGGCCGTCGCGATCTTCATCGGTCGCCAGGTCTTGCGCCAGCAGGACTTCCCCTCGGCGTGGACCGTCATCGATCGAGGCGCCCGTGAACGATGCGTTCGTCGTGGATCACGCGCACGTTCGGAGGAGTGACGACGGCCATCACCAACGTGACAGTGAAGTACGCGCTGGACCCGTCTGAAGAACCTGCTCACGGACGTGCCGTGGTGGATGGTCGCCGGCTTCGCGGCGTTGATCGGCTGGCGCGTGTCGCGGCGGTGGGGCCTCGCCGGTGCTCGCGTTCGCTGTGCATCGCGGCCGTCGGCGTGCTCGGCATGTGGGACGACTCGATGAACACGCTCAGTCAGGTCATGGTCGCCGTCGTGGTGTCGGTGGCGCTCGCGATCCCACTCGGCATCTGGTGCGCGCTGAGCGACCGGGTCGAACGGGCGCTCAAGCCGATCCTCGACATGATGCAGACGATGCCGCAGTTCGTGTACCTGGTCCCGGTCGTGGCGCTCTTCCGGTCCGGGGCGCGTCCCCGGCGTGATCGCCGGCGCTCGTGTACGCGCTGCCGCCGGGGATCCGGCTGACGAACCTGGGGATCCGGCAGGTGCCGCACGGAGATCGTCGAGGCGGCGGAAGCCTACGGCGCGAACAGCTCGGCAGACGCTCTGGAAGGTGCAGGTGCCGCTCGCACGTCCCTCGATCCTCCTGGGCGTGAACCAGACCGATCATCATGGTGTTCTCCGTGGTGATCATCGCCGGGCTCGTGGGCGGCGCCGGTCTCGGCCTCGCAGGTGGTGAACGGCCTCTCGCACGACCCGGGCGCGGGCATGGTCGCCGGCATCTGCATCATGCTGCTGGCGATCGTGATCGACCGCATCACCCAGGCGATGGGGCAGGCCGCGCCGCATCGCCGGGCCACCCAGCCGCACGTTCGGATGGAGGTCCGGCCCGTCCACGACGGGCGCGGCTGCCGTAGCTACTGGTGTCGACGAGACGCACATCGACCAAGGAGGAGAGGAGCGACATGAAGAAGCGACGGTGGGGGTTCGTCGCCGGGCTCGCGGTGCTCGTGACTGCTCGCGGCCGCGTGCAGCGACGTGAAGAACAGCGGCGAGCTCGTCGGGCCCGGGCGCTTCGGGCGGTCGTCGGTGCCCGACAACTCCAGCACGACGATCAACCTCGCCATCAGCCCGTGGATGGGCTCCGATGCGAACGTCGCCGTGGCGCAGGTGCTGCTCGAGCAGAAGCTCGGGCTACACGGTCAAGACGACCAAGATCGACGAGTACGCGCAGTTCCCGGCGCTCGCGAACGGCCAGTCGAGCGCCACGCTCGAGGTCTGGCCCTCCGGCCACGCGAAGGACTACAAGAAGTACATCGCAGCGGTAACAACGGCGTCGTGGACGGCGGGCAGCTCGGCGTGATCGGCCAGATCGGATGGTGGATCCCGACGTACATGCTGGACGCGATCACCCGGAGCTCGCCACGTGGGAAGGCCTCAAGACCGACGCGACGCTGTTCAAGACCGCGGAGAGCGGCAGCGCGGGACAGATCCTGGACGGCGACCCCAGCTTCGTCACGTTCGACCAGCCGATCGCCGACAACCTGGGGCTGAACCTCAAGGTGGTCTACGCCGGCTCGGAGGCCGCCGAGCTGGCGGCCCTGAAGACGGCGTACCCGAAGCAGGGGCCGATCCTCATGTACTTCTGGACGCCTCACTGGGCGCAGTCGAAGTACGACCTCACGATGATCAAGCTGCCGGCCGTCACGCCGGCCTGCAGCGGAGCCGCGGCCAACGACACGACCGAAGTACGCGTGCGCGCTACCCGGAGGACGACCTGTACAAGGCGTTCAACTCGGATCTGCAGACGAAGGCGCCCGCGGCGTTCGCGTTCCTGTCGCGCGATGTACGTACACGAACGACGACCAGAACTCGATCGGGCTCGACATCAACAACGGGGATGACGCCGCGAGGCAGGCGGCCCAGAAGTGGATCGACGCGAACCCGGACGTCTGGCAGCCGTGGGTCGACGCGGGGCTCGCCGCGCAGGGCTGACGACGGAGATTCGAACGAGCGAGGAGCATCGAGGGCGGCCCGCAGGGCCGCCCTCGACGCTTCCCGGAGGTTGAGCCGATGACCGAGCGGGTGCGCATGTTGATCGACGGCGTCTGGACCGACGCTGAGGACGGCGCCGAGTTCGATGCGACCAGCCCGTCGACGGGCGGGGTGGTCGGCACCGTGGCGAGGGCACCCGCGGCGACGCAGGCCGTGCGATCGAGGCCGCGAACGCGCGCGGCGCCGGCTGGGCGGCGCGCTCCGCGTTCGACCGCGCGGCCGCCATGAAGCGGGTGCGCGGTGATCGACGAACGTCGCGACGACCTGGCGCGCACGCTCACGCTCGACCAGGGCAAGCCGCTGCGGGCGGAGGCTCGTGACGAGGTCGAGGAGCTCCTCGTCTACTTCGAGATGGCGGCGGCCGATGCGCGGCGGATGGAGGGCTCATGCCGCCGTCGGTCGACGCGAACAAGCGCGTCCTGCTCTACCGGGTCCCCCGTGGGGTCGTCTCCATCATCAGCCCGTGGAACTGGCCGTACACGATGCCGGCCGAGATCCTGGCGCCGGCGATCGCGTACGGGAACACGGTGGTGTGGGCCCCCGCACCCACCACCTCGCTCTGCGCGGCGAAGCTCGCCGCGTGCCTGGAGGCGGCCGACATCCCGACGGGCGTCGTGAACATGGTCACCGGACCGGGCCCGGTCGTCGGGGACGAGATCGCCGCCGACCCGCGGACGCAGGCCGTGGGCTTCATCGGCTCGATCGCCACCGGGCTATGGTCGCCGGACGCGGCGGCGGGCAAGGAGCTCCTGCTCGAGATGGGCGGCAACGGGCCGCTCGTCGTGATGGACGACGCCGACCTCGACGCGGCGGTCGCGGCCACGCTCACCGCCTGCTTCCTGAACGCCGGCCAGAGCTGCACGGCGGGCGAGCGGATCCTGGTGCACGAGGCCGTGCACGACGAGTACCTCGCGCTCCTGTCACCGCGGCGATCGAGCAAGCGGATCCTGATCGGGGATCCGTTCGACGACGCCACGACGCTCGGTCCCGTGAACAACGAGCCGACCGTCGCGAAGACGGAGCGCCACGTCCGCGATGCCGTCGATCACGGCGCGCGAGGTGCTAGCGGGTGGCAGCCGCTCGCCGAGCCACGGCAGCGACCTGTTCTACGAGGCGACCGTGATCGACGGCGTCACGGCCGACATGGCGATCGCCCGCGAGGAGACGTTCGGTCCCGTGGCGCCGGTGTCGACGATCCGTTCCATGCAGGAGGCGATCGACGCGGTCAACGGATCGCCGTACGGGCTGCTTGACCGCCGTCTTCACGCGCGATCTGGGCAGAGGGCTACGCTTCGCGGAGTCCGTGCGGGCCGGATGGGTGAACGTCAACGAGGGCACGAACTACTGGGAGTCGCACCTGCCGTTCGGTGGTCGGGCCGGCTCGCAGAGTGGTGTCGGGCGGGTGGGCGGCCGGTTCTCGATGGATCGCCTGACCGAGCTGAAGACCGTCGTGCTCAACCTGGGCTGAGACGCGATGACGGGAGAGACGCTCCGCTCGCGCCTGGCCGGCGGAGGCACGGCGTTCGGGACGATGGTGTTCGAGTTCCACACGCTCGGCATCCCGCGGATCGCCGCCGCCGCCGGAGCCGAATTCGTGTTGATCGACCTGGAGCACACGGGCTGGGGCGTCGAGGGCATCCGTCCGCTCCTCGCGGCGGGTGCGGCACGGGACGTGGAGCTGCTCGTCCGCGTGCAGGGATCGGCGCGGCACCTGATCTCGCCGTCGCTCGACCTGGGCGCCGACGGCATCATGGTGCCGATGGTCGACGACTCGATCGAGGCCGAGCGCGTCGTGCAGGCCGCGCGCTTCGCGCCCCAGGGGAGTCGGGGGTTCGGGTTGCTCTACCCGGACCAGCTCGCGGATGGTGTCGGCGCGGTCATGCGCACCGCCGAGGACGTGACCGTCGTGATCCTCCAGATCGAGACCGAGGCGGGGGTCGATCACGTCGAGGAGATCGCGGCGACGCCGGGGGTCGACGCGCTCTGGGTCGGGCAGTTCGACCTGTCGATCGCGCTGGGGGTGCCGGGGGCGTTCGACGACGCACGCCTTCGACAGGCGGAGGAGCGCGTGCTCGCGGCATGCGCGGCGGCGGGGATCGCGGCCGGGGTGTTGGTCGGATCGGTCGAGGTCGCCCGCTCGATGGTCGCGCGCGGCTTCCGGATGATCGCGCTCGGCACGGACATCGACCTGTACGGCGGGGCGTTGCGTTCGGGGCTGGAGGCCCTCCGGGACACGAACGGCGAGCGCTGACCTGGGGTCGATGCATGTTGCCGAGGACGCAACGCATCGCTTGTCACCGCAACACCTGGCGTCCACCATTGCGGGAACAGGCCGGATGACGGCCGACACGGCCGAGGGAACGAAAGGCAACGGGATGCGCGACCGGGCGCAGACGGTCATCGTCGGCGCGGGCATCGTCGGGGCGAGCGCCGCCTACCACCTGGCGGAGCTCGGTTCGACGGATGTCCTCGTGATCGACCAGGGGCCGCTGTTCGAGACCGGCGGCTCCACCTCGCATGCCCCGGGTCTGGTGTTCCAGACGAACGGCTCGCGCACGATGTGCCGGATCGCGCAGGACACGGTCCGCCTCTACGGGTCGCTCGAGCTCGACGGCGAGCCATGCTGGTACGGCGTCGGCGGGATCGAGGTCGCGACCACGCCGGAACGCATGGCAGGAGCTGCGCCGGCGCCAGGGGTTCGCCCGGTCGTACGGCATCGACGGACACGCTCCTGCTCGACGTCCGGACGAGGTCACCGAGCAGATCCCGCTGCTCGAGCCGAACGCGATCCTCGGGGCGTACTTCGTCCCGAGCGACGGCATCGCGAAGGCGGTGCGGATCGTCACGGCGCTCGCGGGGAAGGCGGAGGCCAGCGGCGTGACCTTCGAGGGCCGCGTGCGGGTCGCCGGCTTCGACATCCGGGACGGCCGCGTGCACGGCGTGCGAAACCGACCGGGGTCGACATCGAGTGCGAGCGCGTGCTGATCTGCGCGGGCATCTGGGGTCCGACCGTCGGCGCCTTGGCCGGCGTGCCGATCCCGCTCGTCGCGGTCCAGCACCAGCTGGTGTGGACCGATCCGATCCCCGAACTGTCGGGTGAGACGTGCGAGGTCGTCCACCCGATCCTCCGTCATCAGGATCACGCGATGTACTTCCGCCATCGCGAGGACCACTACGGTGTGGGCAACTACCGTCACGAGCCGATCGTCACGCTCGCAGCGCGGCGATCCGCCGGCCCGGCGACGGACCGATGCCGTCGCTGATGCCGTTCACTCCTGAGGACTTCGACGACGCCGAACGCGAGACCGAGCGTCTGCTGCCCGGCGCTGGCCGGTCGCATGCGACCCGCGGATCCCGCGCGATCGATCAACGGGATGTTCTCGTTCACGCCCGACGCCGGCTCCATCGTGGGCGAGTCCGCGAAGGTCCGCGGCGTCTGGCTCTGCGAAGCGGTGTGGGTCACGCACGGCGGCGGGATGGGGCAGCAGGTCGCCGAGTGGATGGTGAACGGCGAGCCCGGGTACGACCTGGCCGAGGCCGACGCGAACCGCTTCTATCCGTTCCAGACGACGCCGCCGTACGTCCAAGCGCGCGGCGCGCAGCAGTACCGCGAGGTCTACGACATACTGCATCCGCTGCAACAGATGACGGCGCCGCGGAAGCTCCGGCTGACGCCCTTCTACGAGCGGCACATGGCGCTCGGCGCGGAGAACTTCACCGGCGCCGGGTGGGAGCGTCCGCAGTGGTTCGAGGCGAACCGCGACCTGCTCACCGGGGCCGACTGGGCAGCGACGTGAAGGCTGGGCCGCCATGAACTGGTCCCCGGCCGTCGGGGCGGAGCACCTCGCCACCCGCGAGCGCGTGGCCCTCTTCGACATCACGCCGTTCGCGAAGTTCGACGTGGCGGGGCCGGATTCGCTGAGCTACCTGGAGCGGATCAGCGCCAACCGGATCGACCGGCCGGTCGGGTCGGTCGTGTACACGGCCATGCTCACGCCGTCGGGCGGGATCCGCTGCGACCTGACGGTGACGCGCAAGGACAAGGAGCTGTTCCGCGTCGTGACGGGCGGCGGCTCCGGTCAGCACGACCTGGCCTGGATGCGCGCGCAGATCCGCGACGGCGAGCGCGTGACGATCACCGAGCGCACCGGCTCGCTGTTCTGCCTGGGGCTGTGGGGTCCGCGGGCGCGCGACGTGCTCGCAGTCCGTGACCGACGCGGACGTGTCCAACGACGCGTTCCCGTACCTGACCGCGAAGTACTTGAACGTCGGCGAGGTCGGCCCGGTGTGGGCTCAGCGCATCTCGTACGCGGGAGAGCTCGGGTGGGAGCTCTACGGCCAGTTCGCCATGGGCGATCGCGCGTGGGACCTCCTGTGGGAGGCCGGTCGCGCGCACGGGATCGTGGCGGCCGGATCGGGCGCGTTCGACTCGCTCCGCCTTGAGAAGGGCTACCGGCTGTGGGGGCAGGACATCCACGCCGAGCACGATCCGTTCGAGGCCGGGCTGGGGTTCGCGGTGCGGATGGACAAGGGCGACTTCCAGGGACGCGCTGCGCTGGAGGCGATCGCTGGAACGCGGTCACTCCCACAGACTGACCTGTATGACGCTCGACGATCCCTCGGTCGTCGTGATGGGCAAAGAGCCGATCTGGTCAGGCGACCGCGTCGTGAGCTACGTGACGTCGGCGAACTACGGGTATTCCGTGGGTCGCGGGATCGTCTACGGATACCTGCCGGTCGACCTCGCCGCCGAGGGGACGCCGGTGGAGGTCGAGTACTTCGGCGAACGGCACGCGGCGACCGTGGCCGCCGACCCACTCTGGGACCCCAAGAGCGAACGTCAGAAAGTGTGATGAACGATGACTGACGAAGAGCTGGATCTGTCGGCGCTGCCCGACGACGAACTGACGAAGCAGATGCACGACGACCTCTACGACGGCCTCGCACCCGAGATCGTCGAGGGCACGAACATCCTCCTCGGCCGCGGCTGGTCGGCCGACCGCGTCCTGAACGAGGCGCTCGTCGAGGGCATGCGGATCGTCGGGATCGACTTCCGCGACGGGATCCTGTTCGTGCCGGAAGTGCTGCTCGCCGCGAACGCGATGAAGGCCGGCATGGAGATCCTGCGGCCGCTCCTGGCGGAGACCGGTGCCGAGCGCATGGGCAAGGTCGTGATCGGCACCGTGAAGGGCGACATCCACGACATCGGGAAGAACCTGGTGGCGATGATGCTGGAGGGGGCCGGCTTCGACGTGGTGGATCTGGGTATCAACAACCCGGTCGAGAAGTACCTGGCCGCGCTCGAGGAGCACAAGCCCGACATCCTGGGCATGTCCGCCCTGCTCACCACGACGATGCCCTACATGAAGGTCGTGATCGACACGATGATCGAGCAGGGCATCCGGGACGACTACATCGTGTTGGTCGGCGGCGCGCCATTGAACGAGGAGTTCGGCAAGGCGGTGGGCGCCGACGCCTACTGCCGCGACGCCGCCGTCGCCTCCGAGACCGCCCAGGCCCTGGTCCTGGCCCGCCGTGCAGCCGCAACTGCTTGACGACGAGGTGACGTTCGACGCCGCGGCGTCGACGGTCCCGGGCGGTCGCGTGCTCGTCGTGGCGTGCGGCGCGATCGCGCGTGAGGTGCTCGTGGTGATCGACCTGAACGGGTGGACGCACGTCACGTTGCAGTGCCTGCCCGGCAAGCTCCACAACACGCCGCGCGAGATCGCGGGCAAGGTGGACGAGAAGCTCACGGTGGCCGAGGCATCCGGCAACTACGACGCTATGTTCGTGGCGTACGGCGACTGCGGGACCGCCGGGGCGCTGGACGACGTGGTGGCCGCGCACGGTGTCGACCGGCTTCCCGGGGACCATTGCTACGGGTTCTTCGCCGGCGTCGACGCGTTCGCCGCGATGCACGAGGACAACCCGTTCACGTTCTACCTGACCGACTTCCTCTGCCGGCACTTCGACCGGCTGGTCGTGCAAGGGCTGAAGCTCGACGTGCACCCTGAGCTGCTGCCGATGTACTTCGGGAACTACCGGCGGGTCGTGTACCTCTCGCAGACCGACGATCCCGCCCTGGTCGAGCGGGGGCGAGCGGCCGCGACGTTCCTCGGCTTGGCGTTCGAGCATCGCCCGAGCGGGTACGGCGACCTCCGGCCGTCGCTCGAGCGGTTCGCGGGGGTGTCGCATGGCCGCTGAGTTGACCGTGATCTGGTGGCGCGACATCCCGGCGCAGGTGGTCGCGAAGAGCGGCCGAACCGCGGCCCGCGTGCAGCTCACGAGCCGGTTCCAAGAGGCGATCGACATGGCCGCGACGCGTGTGGGCCTGATCGGAACCGACGACTACCTGAACGGATGGCATCGCGAGACGCGGGCTTGCGGCGACGACCTGGACGCGGAGGCGGCCCTGGAAGCCGAGCGCCTGGAGGTGTCGTACACGGATGACGCGCTCGACTCGCTCGTCCGCGCCGGCGGCCTCATCGCGGAGGAAGGCGACCCATGACCGACACCGTCGTCAGCTCTGCGACGCGAGAGGTCGTGATCGGCAGCGGCCGTCCGTTCGTGATCATCGGCGAGCGGATCAACCCGACCGGCCGCACGAAGCTCGCCGAGGAGATGAAGGTCGGCGACTTCTCGACGGTGATCGTCGACACTCTGGCGCAGGTCGAGGCCGGAGCGCAGATGCTGGACGTGAACGCCGGCATCCCGCTGGCGGACGAGCCGGCGATCCTGGCGGAGACGGTGCAGCTCGTCCAGTCGCTCACCGACGTGCCGCTGTCGATCGACTCGTCGATCGTGGCTGCGCTGGAAGCCGGGCTCGCGGTGTACCAGGGCAAGCCGCTCGTGAACTCGGTCACCGGCGAGGACGAGCGGCTGGAGCAGGTGCTGCCGCTGGTGGCGAAGTACGGCGCCGCGGTCGTCGCCATCACGAACGACGAGACGGGGATCTCCGAGGACCCGAACGTGCGGTTCGCGGTGGCGGAGAAGATCGTGCATCGCGCGGCCGACCACGGCATCGCGAAGGAGCACATCGTGGTCGATCCGTTGGTGATGCCGATCGGCGCGATGGGCACGGCGGGGCGGCAGGTGTTCGCGCTGGTCCGGCGTCTGCACGACGAGCTCGGAGTGAACACGACGTGCGGCGCGTCCAACGTGAGCGTTCGGGCTCCCCAACCGCAACACGTTGAACGGCGCGTTCCTCACGATGGCCATCGCGTCGGGCATGACGTCGGCGATCACGAGCCCGCTGCACGTCGAGGTGCGCGCGGCAGTCATGGCCGCCGACGTGATGATGGGCAACGATCCGGACTGCCAGGAGTGGATCGCGCGCTTCCGAGAGCAGCCGGCCGGTGCCGGTGGCGGACGCCGTGGCGGCAGGGCGGGCAGGCGCGGCGCGGGCGCCGACGCCGCCGAGGCGCCACCCGCATCGTGAGCACCGAGGTGGACGCGCTCGTCGTCTTCACCCCGTCGGGCAAGCGCGGACGGTTCGCGCAGGGAACGAACCTGCTCGCCGCCGCTCGTTCGCTCGGTGTGGACCTCGACTCGGTGTGCGGCGGCCGGGGGATCTGCGGCCGGTGCCAGATCGTGGTGAGCGAGGGCGAGTTCGCGAAGCACGGCATCTCCTCGGGCGCAGACCATCTCACGCCGTTCTCGGTCCCGGAGCAGACGTTTCGCGCGCGGTCGGGCCTCGCGCCCGAGCGGCGCCTCGGGTGCCACGCGCGTGTCGTCGGCGACCTGGTGGTGGACGTGCCGCCCGAGAGCCAGCTGCATCGCCAGGTCGTGCGCAAGGAGGCGGACGCCCACGCGATCGAGGTCGACCCGGTCGTGCGGCTGCACTACGTCGAGGTCCGCGAACCCGACATGGCCGACCCGTCCGGAGACCTGGAGCGGCTGTTCGAGGCGTTGGAGCGCGACTGGTCGCTCACCGATCTCGACTGCGACGACCACGTGCTCGCCGTGTTGCAGCGAACGCTCCGGACGGGCGGACTGGACCGCGACCGTCGCGGTGCACGACGGCGCGACGATCGTCGCCGTGTGGCCGGGGTTCCGCGATCGCGCGCTGGGGGTGGCGTTCGACGTCGGATCGACGACGGTGGCGGGCCAGCTATGCGACCTGGCGAGCGGGAACGTGCTGGCGGCGGCCGGCGCGATGAACCCGCAGATCCGGTTCGGCGAGGACCTGATGAGCCGCGTGTCCTACGTGATGATGAACCCGGGATCCGAGACCCAGCTCACCGACGCGGCGCGATCGTGCGTCGACGAGCTGATCGCCGATCTCTGCGTGCAGGTGGACACGGACCCGACCGACGTCCTGGCTCTCACCGTGGTCGGAAACCCGATCATGCATCACCTGTTCCTGGGCCTCGATCCCACCGAGCTCGGCGGGGCGCCGTTCGCGCTCGCGACCGACGACGCCGTGCACCGCCGCGCGACGGACCTGAACCTCCACACCCATCCGGGCGCGCGCGTCTACCTGCTGCCCTGTATCGCAGGACACGTCGGCGCGGACACCGCAGGCGTGATCCTGTCAGAGGCGCCGTACGAACAGGAGACCGTCAACCTGATCGTCGACGTCGGAACGAACGCGGAGATCGTCCTGGGCAACCGCGACCGGATGCTGGCCGCGTCGAGCCCCACCGGTCCGGCGTTCGAAGGCGCGCAGATCAGCTGCGGCCAGCGGGCGGCGCCGGGCGCGATCGAACGCGTCCGCATCGACGAGCAGACGCTCGAGCCGCGCTTCACCGTGATCGGGGACGATCGCTGGTCCGACGAACCGGGGTTCGACACGTCGAAGGTCACAGGGGTCTGCGGCTCGGGGATCATCGAGGTGATCGCCGAGATGTTCCTGGCCGGCATCCTGACCACAGATGGGGTCATCGACGGCGCGCAGGCGGCCCGGACGCCGCGGGTGATCCCCGACGGCCGCACGTTCTCCTACGTGTTGCACGACGGCGAGCCACGCCTGGTCATCACGCAGAACGACGTGCGGCAGATCCAGCTGGCGAAGGCCGCGCTCTACGCCGGGTGCCGGCTCTTGATGGACCACCTGGGCATCGAGTCCGTCGATCGCATCCGCCTGGCCGGCGCGTTCGGCGCGCACATCGATCCCGTTCACGCGTTGATCCTGGGGCTGGTTCCCGATTGCGACCCGGAGCACGTCACGTCTGCGGGCAACGCGGCGGGCACCGGGGCGCGGATCGCCCTGCTGAACCGCGCCGCCCGCGCCGAGATCGAGGACGTCGTCCGCCGGGTCGAGAAGATCGAGACCGCGATCGAGCCCCGCTTCCAGGAGCATTTCGTCGGTGCGATGGGCATCCCGCACACGACCGAGCCGTCCACGCGACTGTCTGCCGTCGTGCCCCTGCCGGCACCGAGGGCGTCGGGCGGAGCGACCGGTGACGGGCGCCGCCGACGACGGCGCGAGCCGGCCCGCGCGAGCGACACCAACGAGAGGAGCACGTCATGAGCGATACGGACCAGACGGAGACGCCCCCGGCGGACGCGCCGAGGAGGCGTACCGGGGGCCGCGCCGGTCGCCAGGCCGCGCGGGCCGCCTCCGCACCCGATCGCATCCCGTACATCACCCGGACGCTCCCGCCGTTCGAGGTGCTCACCGAGGAAGGGCTCGAGATCATCGAGCAGAACGCCGACACGATCCTGGAGCAGGTGGGGATCGACTTCCGCGATGCGCCCGACGCACACGCGTTGTTCAAAGAAGCGGGAGCCGAGGTGGACGGGGAGCGCGTGCGATTCCCGCGCGGCATGTGTCGGGAGCTGATCCAGGCGACGGCGCCCGAGCGATTCACGCAGTACGCGCGCAACCCGGCGAACAACGTGGAGATCGGCGGGATGCACACCGTGCTGGCGCCCGCGTACGGCTCGCCGTTCGTCCGCGACCTCGACGGCGGCCGTCGCTACGGCACGATCGAGGACTTCCGCAACTTCGTGAAGCTCGCATACCTGGCGCCGTACCTCCATCACTCGGGCGGCACCGTGTGCGAGCCCGTCGACCTGCCGGTCAACAAGCGTCACTACGACATGGTCTACGCGCACATGCGGTATTCGGACAAGCCGTTCATGGGCTCCGTCACGCACCCCCAACGCGCGCAGGACACGGTGGACATGGCGCGGATCCTGTTCGGCGAGGGCTACCTCGACGACCACCCGGTGATCATGAGCCTGATCAACGCGAACTCCCCCCTGGTGTGGGACTCCACCATGCTCGGCGCCGCGCGCGCGTACGCAGAGGCGAACCAGGCCGTGATCATGACGCCGTTCATCCTTGCCGGCGCCATGAGCCCGGCGACGGTCGCAGGCGCCGCTGCGCAGACGCTTGCCGAGTCGATGGCCGGCATGACGTACGTCCAGCTCGTGCGGCCCGGAGCGCCGGTGGTCTTCGGGTCGTTCGCGTCGTCCATGTCGATGCAGTCGGGCGCGCCGACGTTCGGCACACCCGAGCCGGCGCTCGTCCTCTACACGCTGGCGGCGTGCGCGCGGAGGCTTCGGCGTGCCGTTCCGCAGCGGCGGGTCGCTCTGCGGGTCCAAGATCCCCGACGCGCAGGCCGCGTACGAGTCGGCGAACACCCTGCAGCCCACCGTGCTCGGAGGCGTGAACTTCGTGCTCCACGCCGCCGGATGGCTCGAAGGCGGACTGACCATGGGTTACGAGAAGTTCGTGATGGACCTGGATCAGTGCGGGATGATGCATGCGTTCGCGAAGGGCGTGGATCTCTCCCCCAACGGGCAGGCGCTGGAGCCGATCATCGAGAACGGCCCGGGTCAGCACTTCCTGGGGACGGCACACACACTTGCGAACTTCGAGACCGCTTTCTTCCGGTCGTCGATCGCCGATAACAACAGCTACGAGCAGTGGGAAGCCGAGGGGTCGCTGGACGCGGCTCACCGAGCGAACCCGATCTGGAAGAAGATGCTGGCCGAGTACGAGCCGCCTCCGATCAACGAGACGGTCGACGAAGAGTTGCGGGAATGGATCGAGCGCAAGAAGGCGTCGTTCCCCGACTCGAACGTGTGAGGAGCGTACGCATGGGACGGAAGGACGCGGAAGCGATCACGGCCGAGGTTGCCGCCGTCCTTCGCGACCTCGTCTCCACGGCGAAGTTCGAGCTCATCCCGTTGTCGAACGCATTCGATCGCGCGGAGTCGCTCCCGCCCGGTGCCACCGTCACCGTTACCGCGTCGCCGAGCCACGGGATCGAGGCGACCTTCGATCTGGCGGAGGATGTCGCCGCGCTCGGTCACGACGTGACCCCGCACCTCTCCGCGCACATGATCCGGGGGCGCGAGCACTTGCAGGACCTGCTCCAGCGCGCCCGCGACACGGGCTTGCGGAGCGCCTTCGTCGTGGGAGGCGACGCGAAGGACCGCGGGGAGTTCCACGACGGCCTCTCGCTCCTCCGCGCGATGGACGAGCTCGGCCATCCGTTCGTGGTGATCGGCGTCCCTGCGTACCCGGAGGGTCATCCCGACATCGCAGACGACGTGCTGCTCGCGGCGCTCATCGAGAAACAGCGGTACGCCTCGTACATGGCGACGCAGATGTGCTTCAACCCGGGCGCCATCAGGGGTTGGATACCCGGGCTGCGCGTCGCAGGGGGTGACGTTGCCCATCCACTTGGGTGTGCCGGGAGTTGCCGAGATCACGAAGCTGATGCGCGTCGCGGCGAGGATCGGTGTGGCCGACTCCGCCCGCTACCTGAAGAAGAACCGCAAGATCGTCGGCCACCTGCTCTCGCCCGGGAGCTTCGGCCCCGACGCGCTGCTCGAAGGGCTCGGCTCGACCGTCGCGGATCCCATCGCGGCGATCCAGCGGTTGCACGTGTTCACGTTCAACGAGGTTGGCGCGACCGTGGCATGGCAACAGCGCATGCTTGCCGAGCTCGGCGAGGTGGCGTGATCTCCACGAGCTCGACCACGGTTCTGGTCGCGACGATCTCAAGAACCGGCACCATCCCGACACCGTTCCCTCTCGCACGCGCAGTCCGCGGTCGGTGGCAGGTCGGTCCGCGAGGGCTGCGGCTAGACTTCCGTCGATGAGCGCCATGATCCTCGTACCCGCGCTACCGATGCCATGAAGACGACATCCGACGCGGTCATCATCGGAGCCGGCGTGATCGGGGCCGCGATCGCTTTCGAGCTCTGCAAGCGCGGCTACCAGACCCTCAACATCGACAAGCTCCCTGCTGCGGGCTACGGCCCGACCAGCAGCTCGTGCTCGATCGTTCGTGCCCACTACTCGTCCTGGGACGGCGTCGCGATGGCCCACGAAGGCTTCTCCTACTGGCAAGACTGGCCGAACTACCTCGAGATCGATGCGGACGGGCACGAGATCGCCAAGTACATGCAGTGCGGCACGGTGCTCCTCAAGAGCAAGACCGGCCACCACGAGAAGGTCCTGGAGCACTTCAGGAGCCTGGGCGTCGCGCATGAGGAGTGGGACACGGACACCCTGAAGAGCCGGATCCCGTACTACGACGTCCACGAGTTCTGGCCGCCCAGCCGGCCGGAGGGGGCGGACTTCTGGCGTGAACCGGACGTGGAGCTCGAAGGGGCGATCTACACGAGCGGCTCCGGCTACGTGAACGACCCCAAGCTCGCCACCCATGATCTGCAGCTGGCGGCTGAGGCGAAGGGCGGGACGTTCCTCTTCGACACGCGGATCGTCGAGATCCGGAGGAGCGGGGGGCGTGTCCTGGGGGTCACGCTCGACTCGGGCGAGGAGATCGACGCACCCGTGGTGGTGAACGTGGCCGGGCCGCACTCCTTCGTGATCAATCGGATGGCCGGCGTCGAGGAGACGATGAACATCAAGACCCGCGCGCTCCGCCACGAGGTGCACATCGTCCCGGCGCCGCCGGGGGTCGACTACGAACACGAGGGGTTCCACACGTCGGACGGCGATCAGGGGATCTACTTCCGCCCCGAGGCCGGGAACAACATCCTGATCGGGAGCGAGGATCCGCCATGCGATCCGCAGGTGTGGCTGGAGGAGCCGGACGTCTTCGATCGAGAGGTGACGAAGGCGCAGTACGAGGCGCAGGTCTACCGCGTGGCTCGCCGGATCCCCGGTCTGGAGGTCCCGTCCGAGCCGCGAGGGCTGGCCGACCTCTACGACGTGTCCGACGATTGGATCCCCCTGTACGACCGGTCGGACCTGGGTGGGTTCTACATGGCGATCGGAACAAGCGGGAATCAGTTCAAGAACGCTCCGGTGGTCGGGCACCTCATGGCCGAACTGATCGACGCCTGTGAGAAGGGGCACGACCACGATGCGGATCCGGTGCAGGTGAAAGTGCCGTACACCGGGGTCGTGCTGAACGCGGGCTTCTACTCGCGCAACCGCGAGATCAACCCGAACTCCAGTTTCTCGGTCAACGGCTAGCGCCGCCATCCAGGCGCCTTTCGTCCGATACGTCCGCCTTGACAGCCGTCGAGGCGTAAGCATACGGTCCTGCAACGTTGCACTGAGCGGAAGGTGTTGCGACATGCGAGACGAGGGAGCGCCCAATCTACAGTCGGTCGCGAGGGCGATCCGCGCGCTGGAGCTGATCGCCGAGGCCGGCGCGCTCGGCGTGAGCGAGCTCGGGCGTCTGCTGGGCGTACACAAAGCCACGGCGTCCCGCTTGATCGCCACCCTCGCCGAGCGAGGACTCGTCGAACGCGACCCGGTCACCGAGAAGTACCGCCTGGGTTTCGGTCTCATCCGCCTCGCCGGAGCCGCGATGGCCGGTCTCGACCTCGTCCGGACCGGGCATCCGATCCTCGAAGACCTGGCCGAGCGGACGCGCGAAACCGTGAACCTCGGCGTGCTCTCCGGCGACGCGGTCGTCTACGTCGACCAGATCTCGGGCACACGCGCGATCGTGAGCGTGAGCTGGGTCGGGCGCAGCACGCCCCTGCATTGCACGTCGAACGGGAAGGTCCTGTTGGCGAACATGCCGGATCCGGAGCGGGACCGGCTCCTGGCGCGCCCGCTCGAGCGGCTCACACCCCACACGATCGTCGAACCGGCGGCGCTCGTCGCCCAGCTCGGCGAGATCCGCATCCGTGGCTACGCCCAGACGCTCGAGGAGCTCGAGGAAGGATTGAACGCGGTGGCCGCGCCGGTGCGCGGATCCGACGGCGACGTGGTGGCGGCGCTCTCGGTCTCGGGACCGGCGTTCCGCATGCGGGTGGTCGACCTGCCGCGGATCGCCCGCCTCACGATGGAAGCTGCGAGCGCCGTGTCGCGCCGGCTCGGATACGTGGAGCGCGGAAGGACCGCCGCCGGCTGAGGTCAAGGGCATTACCGGGTCGTGCCGGCGACCGCATAGGCTCATCATCTCGGCCGCGGAAGGAGAGGTGCGGATGTCGATCGCGTGGGATGCGAACCGCTACCCAGCGGCGACCTTGCTCGACGCGATCGGCAGGACGCCACTCATCCGCCTTCGCCGCATCGGTCCTGACGGCTTGGAGCTGCTGGCGAAGGTCGAGTGGTACGGGCCGACCGGATCGGTCAAGGACCGGATCTACGCGCATATGCTCGCGACGGCGGAGGAGCGCGGCCACCTCCGACCGGGCATGACGATCGTCGAGTGCACGACCGGCAACGCCGGCATCGCGTGCGCCGCGGTTGCGGCTATCAAGGGCTACCCCTGCGTGATCGTGATGCCCGAGGGCATGAGTGAGGAGCGCAAGACGATGATCCGCGGGTACGGGGCGGAGCTCGTGTTGACACCGGGCGCCGGAACCGACATCGACCTCGCGATGGAGACGATGCGGAAGATGGTCGAGGCCGAGCCGGATCGCTACTTCGTGCCGGCGGAGTTCGAGAACGCGGACAACCCTCAAGCGCAGATGGCGTCGGGCGAGGAGATCTGGGAGCAGACGGGGGGCGAGCTGGACGCCGTCGTCGCCGCGCAGGGAACCGGTGGATGGATCAGCGGCGTCGCGCGGGCATTGAAGGCTCACGACCCCGCGGTGCGCGCCTACGCCGTCGAGCCCGCGGAGTGCCCCCTGATCTCCGAGCAGCGGTGGGGAACGCACGGCGTCCCCGGGATCGGCGACGGGATCATCCCGCCCAACCTCGATCTCGGCCTCATGGACGGCATCGTGACGGCGTCGACAAGGGAAGCGTTGGACATGGCGGCGCGGCTCGCCCGCGAAGAAGGGCTGCTCTGCGGACCGTCGTCGGGCATCAACGTGGTCGCAGCGTTGAAGGTGGCCGACACGCATCCGGAGTTCCGCCGGATCGTGACCGTGATCGCCGACACGGGTCAGCGGTACCTGTCCGGTGAGTTGTTCGGCGAACGCCCAGACGTCGAGGAGCCCGACCGTGATCACGAGATCGACGCGGAGACGCTCCGGCGCGTGGCCGCTCATCGGGAACGTCTGGAGTTCCTGGCATGAGGCCGCGATGACGTCGTACCCGCTGTCGCCTGATGATCGTGAGATCCAGTTGCGCGCGCGACGGTTCGTTGACGACGAGTTGATCCCGTGGGAAGTGCACGCCGAGGAGCACGAGGGTCTGATCCCCGAGGACGCGAGGGAGCGACATCACCGCCTGGCGATCGAGCTCGGACTGTTCGCGATGAACATGCCGAAGGAGCTCGGCGGAACGGGGATGACCATGCTCCAGCAGACGCTCGTTTCCGAGCAGATCGGTCGCGTGACCAACGCGCTCGGTTGGTGCGTCCACACCCCGCCGGCGTGGGCACCCGCCGTCGTGACGCCCGAGCAGCTCGAACGATGGATCGTCCCGACGATCCGCGGCGAGCGGCACGAGTGCTACGCGATCACCGAGGAGGGAGCCGGCTCGGACGTCGACGCGATCGCGGCCACGGTCCGTCGAGACGGGGATGAGTACGTGCTGAACGGCACCAAGATGCACGTCACGTCGTTCAACAGCGCGAACTACTGTTTCTTCCAGGGCAAGATCGTCGACGGCGACCATAGCGGCGAGCACGCGATGCTCTTCGTGGACCACGACACGCCGGGGGTCCGCGTGGTGCGGGTGCCGCGCTACTCCCACACGTACGCGGATCAGCATCCGATCGTGGCGTTCGAGGACGTGCGGGTCCCCGCGTCGAACCTCGTGGGCCGCGAGGGGGACGGGCTCGCGTTCACGTACGAGTGGTTCCGGTACGAGCGGCTGATGATCGCCGCGCGGTGTTGCGGTGCCGCCGAGCGCCTGATCGAGGAGGCGACGGCGTTCGCCAAAGAGCGGGTGCAGTTCGGCCGGCCGATCATCGAGAACCAGGCGATCGCGCACATGCTCGCCGACTCGCTGACGGAGCTCTGGGCGGCGCGGCTCATGACGTACCGGCTCGCCGAGAACATCGACGCCGGCCAGGACGTGAAGCTGCAGCACACGCAGTGCTCCATGGCCAAGCTCTTCGCGAGCGAGATGGCCGGGCGCGTGGCGGATCGGGCGGTGCAGATCTTCGGCGGTCGCGGGTACATGCGCGAGAACGTCGCGGAGCGCTTCTACCGAGAGCTCCGCGTCGACCGGATCTGGGAGGGAACGTCCGAGATCCAGCGCAACATCGTGGCCGACCAGCTCGCGAAGCGGGGCGTCCTCGGACTGCTCGGCTGAGGCACGGGCGCGTGTACCGGCGCGCCCCGAGTGACCGGCGGCCACCCCCTCGGTGGAAGCGGTACGATGATTGCCCACCACGGAGATGGCCTCCCGACCGCCCCCTGTGCGGGAAGGCGCGTCCGGATCATGCGACCGGGGTCTTGAGGGAAGCGGCCGCGACTGCGGCGTGTGCGTCACGTCGAGCGCGGGTATGCCGCCGGACCAGGACAGATGGTCGCAGGATCGGAATCGGCCGGTCATCGGCCGTTCACCTACGGATGAGACCGTGGACGAAGGAACGACGAAGGAGCGAGACATGGATGCCGCTCGGCATCTGCTTCGTGGGTACCTATCCGCCCACCCACTGCGGCCTGGCCACGTTCGGGGCGAACCTTCGCAACGCGATGGAGCCCTCGAGCAGCGGCGTGATCCGGGTGCTCGAGGAGCCCGAGCCCCCGAACCAGCCCGAGGTGGTCGCCGAGTGGTACTGGGGCGACCGTGTCGCTCGCAACGCGGCCCTCGCGGAGATGAAGGGCTACGACATCGCGATCCTTCAGCACGAGTACGGGATCTACGGCGGAGAGGATGGGGAGGACGTCGTCGGATTCGTCCGCGCATCACCGATCCCGGTCATCGTCGTACTGCACACGGTGCTCTCCGATCCCTCGCCGCATCAGCGCTTGGTGCTGGAAGAGCTCATGGAAGCGGCCGACGTCCTGGTCACGATGACGGACGCCGCCCGATCGCCGGCTCATCGCCGTCCACGACGTCTCGCCCGACCGCGTCGCGGTCATCTCGCACGGGGCACCTCCCAACATCGAAGGCCCGCGCATCATCCATCGCGCCGAACCGGTCGTCCTCACGTGGGGATTGATCGGGCCCGGCAAGGGGCTCGAGTACGGCGTCGAGTCGATGGCGTACCTCAGCGACCTGGACCCCGCGCCCGTCTACGTGATCGCCGGACAGACCCACCCCAAGGTGCTCCTCCGGCAGGGCGAGCGCTACCGGGACGGGTTGCGCCGGCTCGCCGCTGAGCAAGGGATCACGGATCGCGTGGTCTTCGAGGATCGATACCTCGACACGGCGTCGCTGCGCTCGTTGATCCGGAGCGCAGACGTGGTGCTCCTGCCGTACGAATCGCGCGAGCAGATCAGCTCGGGTGTCCTGGTCGAGGCCATCGCCGCGGGCAAGCCCGTCGTCGCGACGGCGTTCCCCCATGCGATCGAGCAACTGGTGACCGCGTGCGGGATCGTCGTCCCCCACGAGGATCCCGAGTCGATCTCGAAGGCGCTCCGCCGTCTGCTGACCGACGACGCGCTGGCGGGTTCGATGCGCGGTCAGGCCGAGCGCGAGGCCGAACGCCTCGCGTGGCCGGCGATCGGCTCGGAATACTTCCGGCTGGCACAGCGGGTGTTGGCGGAGCGGGAAGCCGCGGCATGACCCTGCCGGAGCCGACGCTCCGACACCTGCAGCGCATGACGGACGACACCAGCTTGTTCGAGCACGCGATCGGCGCGTTGCCCCATCGGTCGCTCGGTTATTGCACGGACGACGCCGGACGCGGCCTCGCGGTCGCCGTTCGATCGCTCGAACCCGGTGCGGACGAGCTGGCGGAGCGGTGGCTCGCGTTCCTCGTGCAGGCGCACGAGGGCGAGGACGGGTTCCGTCTCCGGATGGGGTTCGACCGGCGATGGACGGACGACCCGTCGTCCGACGACGCCAGCGGTCGCGCGATCTTCGGTATCGGCGTCGCCGCGGCGGTGTCGCCGTGGGCTCATGTTCGCCGTGAGGCGCGCCGTCTCTTCGAGCTGGTCGCAGGGTTCCGCTCCAACCATCCTCGGGCGACCGCGCACGCGGTGGTCGGTGCGGCGGAACTCTTCGCGGCCGACGAGCGCTGCCTGTCGGCTCGATCGTTGGTCGAGGACGGTCTGGCGTCGCTCCCACGAGGCACGGACGACGAGCGCTGGCCTTGGCCGGAGCCGCGCCTCTCGTACGGTAACGCCCTGCTGCCCGAGGCCCTCATCGCTGCCGGCCATGCGCTCGGCGACGGCGCCGCGCTCGACGAGGGGTTGCGGCTCCTACGCTGGCTGGTCGACGAGGAGTCGTCGGACGGGCACCTGAGCGTCACGCCCGCGGCCGGCCGGGGACCCGGCGACGTCCGCCCGGGCGTTCGACCAGCAGCCGATCGAGGCGGGTCAGCTCGCAGACGCCTGTGCACGAGCGTTCGTCGTGACCGCGAACGATGACTGGCTCGACCCGCTCCGACTGTGCGTGGGTTGGTTCGAGGGATCGAACGACGTCGGGGTCCCGATGTTCGATCGGCAAACGGGCGGCGCGTTCGACGGGCTCGAGCCGGCGGGTGTGAACGAGAACCAAGGCGCCGAGTCGACGATCGCGTTGCGTCGCCACGCTCCAACACGCCGCGAGGTTCGAGGAGTTGTTCGGGCTCCCGTCAGCGGGCCGCGCGGAGCGCGGCCAGCAGCTGATCCTCCGGGACGGTCGCCGCGCCGACGCACCGGTCTGCCGCTCCGTACGTCAGGTAGATCACGCCGTCCTCGCGCCGATGGGCTCCCTGCACGAACACCACGTTGTCGACGTCGCCGGCGCGCTCCCACGGGAGCTCGGGCTCGAGCAGCGGATCGGGCAGCTTCGCGATGGCGTGACCCGTCGCCGCGTCCAGCAGCGCGACGTTCACGGTGTACGACCCATCTCCGCGTCGCTCGTGGAAGAACAAGAGCAGTCCGTCTGCGGTCGGGATCGGCGGGGCGCCGGCTCCCACGCTCATCGCGCCCGGGCTCGGGGAGAGGATCGTGTGACGGTCGAGGTGCTCGAGGTGGTCGTTCCAGTACGCGGCGTCGTCGTGCCACATCGCGTCGAGCGATTCGAAGACCGCCAGTTGGATGTTCGGGTGGATCCGGTGCATGAGCGCGACCCGACCGTCCGTCAGGTTGAACACCACCGCGTCCTTGTTGCCGATGTGCTCGGGCCCGATCACGCGGCCGCTGTCCCCGTCCAGCTGGAAGCGCCCGTCCTCGAAGTTCAGCCGATGCACGCCGATCCGCCACGGCAACCCGGTCCACGCGGGGGGCAGGTTCGTGTAGGTCATCACGACCTTCGCGTCGCCGTTGCTGCGAACGACCTGGACGCGTGGATCTTCGAACACGTGGTCGCCATCGGTGCCCGAGGTCGCGAGCACATAGCCGAACGAGTAATTGATGCCGTCGCTCGACGTGAACACCAGGATGTCGGAGACGTAGTCCAGGAACTTGGGTCCTTCCCCGGGATTCGGGTGATACCCATCGCGTACGCCGCGGGCGAACAGGTGGTATATGCCCTCGTGCGACCAAGAGGCCGGCGTTGAAGATCGGGTCGTAGCCGGGGACCGCACGTGCCTCCACGACCGGCCTATGGGAAAGTCGGGTGACGAGCGGCGAGAAGGTCTCTGGTTGCTGCATACCAGCGCGGGAGGATACCCGAGAAGGCGAGTATCACCCGTATCTCTTCCATCGGAGTGGAAGAGCACAGGATTGAGTCTGAGGGAGGTTCGGATGGTGCACGAAGTCGACCCTCGAGAGCTGTTCTCGCGGTACGAAGGCAACCCCATCATCAAGGCGGCGGCCTTCCCCAGGATGGTGAATGCTGTCTTCAATCCTGCTGCCGTGATGTTCGAGGGCCAGACGCTCCTGCTCATGCGCGTCGAGGATCGGAGCGGGCTCTCCCGGCTGGTCGTCGCGACGAGCGACAACGGGTTCACGGATTGGGAGGTCGACGACGACCGGGCGATCGTGCCGCGATCTCGACTGCTTCGAGGAGCAGTGGGGCGTCGAGGACCCGAGGATCACACGCGACGACGACGGGGGATATCTCATCGTCTATACGGGCTACTCACCCGGAGGACCGCTGGTCTGCCTCGCGACCACGAGCGACTTCCGCACGTTCAAGAAACGCGGGGTGATCCAGTCTCCCGAGGACAAGGACGCGGCACTCCTCCCGCGGAAGTTCGGGGGTCGATGGGGCCTGATCCACCGTCCGGCGTCCCGCGGCGCCGGACACGGCGCGCATATCTGGCTCTCCTGGAGCCCCGATCTGCGTCACTGGGGGGATTCGCAGATCCTGCTTCCCGCACGCAGGGGCGCGTGGTGGGACGCCGAGAAGATCGGACTCGGGCCGCCGCCGCTCCTCACCGACCAGGGGTGGCTCGTCTGCTATCACGGCGTGCGTGTCACGGTGTCCGGCTCGATCTACCGGCTCGGGTTGGCGCTCCTCGACCGGGACGATCCCACCGTGGTGATCGCCCGGGGCAACGAGTGGGTCTTCGGACCCGCATACGATCTACGAACGATCGGGCGACGTCCCCGACGTCGTGTTCCCGTGCGGCTGGATCCTCGACGAGGACGGTGACACGCTGCGGATGTATTACGGAGCCGCGGACAGCGTCGTCTGCGTCGCGACCGCCAGCGTCCACGACCTCCTCGAACACCTCTCGAACCATCCTGCGGTCAAGGGGTCGGAGGTGCCGCGGCTCGACTTCGCGTCCGAGTGAGCGCTCGTCGTGCTCGGCTACCATGGCCGCCGGCGGGAACAGCGTCCCTGAGCGGGAGTGAGAGCGATGGAGCGGATCGGTCACTACATCGGTGGGAAGGTCGTCCTCGGCGAATCCGGCCGCACCGGGCCCGTGTTCGACCCGGCGACCGGGGTCCAGACGCACGAGGTCGATCTCGCGAGCACCGAGGAGGTCGATCGCGCGGTCCAGGCCGCCGCTGAGGCGTTCCCGGCCTGGCGGGCCACGTCGCTCGCTAAGCGGTCGGAGATCATGTTCGGTGTCCGCGAGCTCGTCGATCTCCACCGCGCCGACATCGCCAAGCTCCTCACGGCGCAGCACGGCAAGGTGCTGTCCGACGCCATGGGCGAGGTCGCCCGTGGCTTGGAGAACATCGAGTTCTCGTGCGGCGTGCCCAACCTGCTGAAGGGCGGGTTCAGCGAACAGGTCTCGACCGGCGTCGACGTTTATTCGATCCGTCAGCCGCTGGGTGTGGTGGCGGGGATCACGCCGTTCAACTTCCCGGCCATGGTGCCCATGTGGATGTTCGCCAACGCCATCGCGTGCGGGAACACGTTCGTGCTGAAGCCGTCGGAGAAGGACCCGGGCGCGTCGCTGTACCTCGCGGAACTGCTGAACGAGGCTGGGCTCCCCGACGGCGTCTTCAACGTCGTACAGGGCGACAAGGTCGCGGTCGACGCGATCCTGGAGCACCCGACGATCGCCGCGGTCAGCTTCGTGGGATCCACGCCGATCGCGCGCTACATCTACGAGACGGGGACGCGCAACGGCAAGCGGGTGCAAGCGCTCGGTGGCGCGAAGAACCACATGGTCGTCCTGCCGGACGCCGACGTGGACATGGCGGCCGATGCGGCGGTCTCCGCGGGTTACGGCTCGGCCGGCGAGCGGTGCATGGCGATCTCGGTGATCGTCGCGGTGGGTGACGTCGCCGACCCGCTCGTCGCGGCGATCAGTGAGCGCCTCCCCAAGGTGAAGGTCGGGCCCGGCAACGACCCGGAGTCCGAGATGGGTCCGCTCGTGACTCGCGAGCACCGCGACAAGGTGGCGGGGTATCTGGACGCGGCCCGCGAGCAGGGGGCGACCGTCGTCTCGGACGGCCGCGACGACCCCTCGTTCGGCGGTGACGGCTTCTTCCTCGGGGTGTCGCTGATCGACGACGTTCGCCCGGAGATGAGCGTGCTACACGGACGAGATCTTCGGGCCGGTGGTCTCGGTCGTCCGCGCGTCCTCCTACGACGAGGCGCTCGGACTCGTGAACGACAACGCGTACGGGAACGGCGTTGCCATCTTCACTCGTGACGGCGGCGCGGCGCGTCAGTTCCAGTTCGACGTGAACGTCGGCATGGTCGGCGTGAACGTCCCGATCCCCGTTCCGGTGTCGTACTACTCGTTCGGCGGGTGGAAGGCGTCGCTCTTCGGCGACCAGCACATGTACGGGCCGGACGGCATCAACTTCTACACGCGGCAGAAGGTCGTCACGTCCAGGTGGCCCGATCCGGGCACCAGCAGCGTCGACCTCGGATTCCCGAGGACCCGGTGATTGATCGTCGTGAGCAGCTCCTCGATCGCGAGGAGGCCGCCTGGTCGCGGATGTGGGCGCAGGTCGATCGCGTGCCCGCCGGCGAGCGCACCCGCGAGGGCGTCGTCGGTGACTGGTCGGTGCAAGACATGGTCTGGCACTGCACACGCTGGGCGGACTTCTGCGGCGAGCACCTGGACCTGATGAGAGCGGGATCGTTCACGGACCCGTTCGCGAGCGAGCCGGATGAGCACTGGGATCGCATGAACCAAGACATCGCCGACCAGAGCAAGGCGATGGCGTGGGACGACGTGGAGGCCGGCGCCGCGTCTGCTCGTGAACGCGTCCGGACGGCGATCGGGAACCTACCCGACGTGGACGATGTCGCCGAGAACTGGTTCGCCGAGGAGACGTACGTGCACTACGACGAGCATGCGGAACACATCGCCGCGTTCGTCGACGATCTGCACGGCTGAGGGCTCCCGCTACCGCCTCCGCATCACTCCGCCGTATCCTGGGCGGACCACATCCGAGGAGCGCTGAACGATATGCAGACCGATCGAAGCCCGCTGGACCGACTCCGTGAAGACCACGGCCCCTGGCGTCCCCGCCCCACGCTCGAGGGGAGCGACTACACCAGCTGGGACGTCTACGACCGCGAACGGGAGCGGATCTGGTGGGGCGATTGGGTTTGCGCCGGCCGTACCGAGGAGCTTCCGAACCCCGGCGACTACATCGTGCGGGACATCGCCGGGGAGTCGATCTTCGTCGTGCGGACGCTGGCGAACGAGCTGCGCGGCTTCTACAACGTGTGCAGTCACCGGGGCACGAAGTTCGTCGACGACATCGAGGGGACGGGGCACGTTCGCAAGGCGTTCGTCTGCCCGTACCACGCGTGGACGTACGACCTGACGGGCAAACTGATCGGCACGCCGAACGTGAAGGAGGACGAGCTCTTCGACCGGTCGGCCTATCCGCTGCACGACGTCACGGTCGACAGCTATGCGGGGTTCCTGTTCGTGAACCTCTCGGGCGAGCCGCGGCCGTTGATGGAGGCGCTCACCGACGGCGCCGAGTCCATCACCGCGTTCGAGCGTTTCAAGATGGACGAACTCCGCGTCGGAGTGCGACTGGTCTACGAGGTCGAGGCGAACTGGAAGATCGTCGTCGAGAACTACAACGAGTGCCTGCATTGCCCGCAGATCCATCCAGAGCTGGTGCAGGTCGTCCCGCTGTTCCGCTTCGGCGAAGTGTGGGACGAGGAGATCCGCGACGACGGCAACCGCATGATCGAAGGCGCCACGAGCTTCACGATCAGCGGAACGTCGGAGCTGCCGAAGCTCCCCGACCTGGCGCCCGAGGACTACGAGATGTACTACGGGAGCTACGAGTTCCCGAACCTGATGCTGAACCTGCATCCGGACTGCGCCATGTACTACATCGGGTACCCGAAGGGACCGAACCACACGACCGTGGTCTCCGAGTTCCTGTTCCGACCCGAGACGATCGCCGGTCCGAACTTCAAGCCGGAGCCGGTCGTGGAGCTGTGGGATCTCATCTCCAGGCAGGATTGGGAGGTGTGTGTGCGCGCGCAGACGGGCGTCGGCTCCCGCGCGTTCACGACCGGCGTATACCCGCGCCAGGATCGGTTCCTCTACTGGTTCAACGAGGAGTACCGGCTGGCGATGGGGCGCCAGGCACAGGGCTGACGTGCCGGCCGACTTCACGTTCATCGGCGTCCCGATCGATTCCGTCGGGCGAGCGGGCGGAACCGAGCACGGGCCCGCGAAGCTTCGTGCGCTCGGTCTGGCCGACCTCCTCGGCGGAGATGCCGGCGACCTGGACGTGCGGATCCGCGGGGAAGAACGCGATGGGGTCACCGGCATCCTCGGGAGTCCAGACGTCTTGACGGCGACGGCGGGGATCCGGGAAGCGACGGCTGCTGCGCTCACGGTCGGGGAACGGCCGTTCCTGGTCGGCGGCTGCTGTACCGAGCTCCCGGGGGCGTTGGCCGCCGCACGCGACATCCTGGGCCGGACCGGCGTGGCGTACCTGGACGGGCACCTCGACCTCTCGGACGGTGTGACATCGCCGACGGGCGAGGCCGCCGACATGCCGCTGTCGGTGGCGCTCGGTCGCGGGCCGGCGGCGTGGGTGGACGTGTGCGGCGGAGCGTCGGCACGTGTCGAGGACGTCGTGCCGATCGGCTATCGCGACCCGGACGAGATCCCGACGTTCGAGCAGATCGCGCCGCAGCTCGGTCCCGCGTTCCGTCCGGTCTCCAAGGACGAGGTGGTATCGGAAGGCCCCGGCGCGGTCGGAGCGCGGGTCGCGGAGGACCTCGGCGCCAGAGCCGGCCGGTTCTGGATGCACCTCGACGTTGACATCCTGGGTGAGGACGAGTTCCCGGCGACGGACTACCTCATGCCCGACGGTCTGGACTTGGAACAGCTGGTCGCGCTGATGCGGCCGCTGGCCGGGTCGCCTGCCCTCATCGGGGTCTCGATCGGCTGCTACAACCCGGAGAAGGATCCGGGCGACGTCTGCGGCCGATCGCTCGTCGAGGCGTTCCGGGCGACGCTCACGCCCTAGAGGCCGAACCGGGTTCGAGCTTCAGCGATCTGGTCCGAGTTCGGCATGCCCTCCCGGGCTCCTGCAGTGCCGACCGAGAGCGACGCGGCGACGACAGCGTCGCGGACCGAAGCTCCGAGATCGGTGCCGCATGCGAGACCGGCGACGAGCACGCCGTTGAAGCAATCGCCCGCGCCCGTCGTGTCCACCACGGGAACGCTGGGCGCGGGGATGGGCTCCCGCGTTCCGTCACGACGCTGGATCAGCGCGCCCTCGACCCCGCGCGTCTCTATCGCGACGACGTTCGGCGGGGTGTGGCCGAGCGCCTCGCGCTCGTGTTCGTTCGGGGTGACGTACGTCGCGAGCGCGACCAGGTCCGTCGCCCACGGGCGCGGAGGTGCCGGGTTCAAGACCGTCGTCACGCCGTGATCGTGGCTCCATCCCAAGGCGGCGCGGGCGGTGCGCTCGGGGATCTCGAGACTCACGAGCAGGACATCAGGTCGAAGGGTGTTCAAGGCGTTCACGACGTGCGCCGGCTCGAGTTCATCGTTGGCGCCTGGCGCCACGGAAATCTGGTTCTCGCCGTCGGCTCCGACCGCGATCAGCGCGACACCGGTGGGCGCGGCCGAGGTGACGAGCACGTGATCGGTCTGCACGCCGTTCTTCCGGAGCGCCTCGAGCGCGGACACGCCGAGTTGATCGTCACCCACCGCGCCGAGCATCCACACGCCGGGGTTCGGCAGGGGGATGGTGGTAGCTCCGCGGCGAACCGCACGAGCCGCGGCCACCGCCTGGTTGCCGCCCTTCCCGCCCTGGTGCTGCGCGAACACGCCCCCCGTGACCGTCTCGCCTGGACGCGGGAGCGGAGCGCCCGACACGACCAGGTCGACGTTGAGCGCGCCGAGGACCGCCACGATCGGGCTTTCTTCCACCCTCACGATCCTGCCTCGACGAGCGAACGCAGTCGTTCGATGAGGCGGGTCATGAACGCGGGCGCGTCCACGTCGAGCGCCACGCGCGCGTTGTCCTCGGGCATCCAGCCGGTCGGCCACGGGCTCCGCCGGATCGCGCGGAGGTCGGTCACCGTCTCACCGCGGGTCCACGTCCCGTCCGTCTCGACCTCCACGCGGGTCGTCTGCAGGCGCGCGAGCGACGGATCGATCGCGATCGCGAGGGCCAGCGGATCGTGCATCGACGCGCCCTCGCTCGATCCGTAGCGTTCGTAGAACTCGATGTAGAACGGCACGGCCCCCTGCAGGAACACCGCGAGCGGCGAATCCGGCGCGGGGGCACACATCGCGGCCACCCCGTCGCGATCGAGCTTGACCCGCTCGGTGACGTCGAGCCCCGCGCACACCGGGAGCTTGGCTTCCTTCACGCCGGCGAACCCGCGGAACACGGCCTGTGCTGCATCCGGGTCGACCCAGATGTTCGCCTCTGCCGCCGGCGTGACGTTGCCCTGGTGATCGAACGCGCCGCCCATGATGGCGAACCCGTGCAGGAGCTCTGGGAGCCGCGGTTCCTCCGCCAGCGCCATCGCGATGTTCGTGAGTGGGCCGGTCGCGACCAGGAGCACCTCGCCGGGTCGCTCGCGCGCGGTCTCGACGAGGAGCCTCGCGGCATCGCGCTCGGAAGGAGCGCGTGACGCGGGTGGCAACTCCGCGCGACCCAACCCGCGCTCACCGTGCACCACGGGGAATGCAAGGTGCTCGCGGACCAGTGGCCGGCCCGCCCCCTTCGCGACCTCCACGTCGGTGTACCCACAGAGCTCGAGTACAGCGAGCGTGTTCTCGGTCGTCTGCTCCACGTCGACGTTGCCCATCACCGTCGTGGCACCGATCAGCGTCACCTCGGGGGAGGCGAGCGCGTACAGGATCGCCAGGGCGTCGTCGACACCGGTGTCGATATCGAGGATCAACGGTGTGGGTGCCATGGCTGCACAGGCTAGGCGGTCGGCGACCGCTCCGCTCAGCGGTTCAGGCGGGGGCGGGCTTGAGCGAGAAGCCGATGAGCTTGGCGGCGACGTCGCGGCAGACATCGCGCATCCGCTGCGGCGTGAACGCGGTGTCGTTCATCATCACCTGTATCGCCATCCCGTCGATCATTGCGCCGATCTGTTGACCCAGGTCGTCGGCGTCGACGCCGTCGGGGAACTCGCCGGCCCCGCGACCCGACCGGATGATGTCGGCGATCGACTGGCGCCACCGGCGATCGAGCGCCTCGCGCTCCTTCGCCATCGCGGGGTCGCGGAGCGCCCGCACCCAGATCTCGATCCAGAGCGCCCACTCGTCGAGCCGTTCGTACTCGGGCAGGAGGCCGGGCACCGATAGCTCGATCAGCCGGTCGAGCTGATCCCTCGCGGTCGGGATCCGGCGGAGCTCGCGCGACAGGCGGAGGTAGAACTGGTCGTTCGCGTAGGTGAGCGCCTCGACGAGGAGCCGGTCCTTCGACTCGAAGTAATAAAGGATCAGCCCAGGGGACACCCCGCAGCGTTCGGCGATGTCGGAGATCCTTGTCTCGGCCAACCCGCGATCCGTGATGACCCGGGCGGCGGCCTCCAGGATCTCTTGGTGGCGGTCCTTCGACTGCTTCTGGCGGGTGCGACCCATCCGAGCTCCCGTGTTGAACGGCGTACAGGGCACGAGGCGTTCTGGCCCCGACATTGTGCAGCGGTTCAACGAACTGTACCCCGCTGAGCAGCGATGTCAAAGCTGCAGGCAGGAGCTTTGGAGTTGACTCGTGATTCAAAGTCAGGGGATAATCCGGGCGGTTTCGCGCCTCGGCGCGGGACCCAGCGCATCCCGCGCAACAGCAAGCCGCACGGAGGGGAAGGATGGGCATGGCGAACGTCTACGACGCGATCATCATCGGTGGAGGACACAACGGCCTGACGAGCGGGGCGTACTTCGCCCGCGCCGGCGCGCGAACCGTGGTGCTCGAGGCACGCGGCAAGACCGGCGGTGCGGCCGACACCAGCGCGCCGTTCCCGGATCACCCCGACATCAAGGTCACGACGTACTCCTACGTCATGTCCCTGATGCCGCCCACGATCATCCGTGAGCTGAACCTGAAGCAGCACGGTTACGACGTCACGCCGTTCGGCCCGTACTACCAGGCGTTCCCCGACGGCCGCGCCATCACGGTGTACGCCGACGACGCGAAGAAGAGCTACGAGTCGATCGCCCAGTTCTCGAAGAAGGACGCGGACACGCTCCCGAAGTGGGAGGCGTGGCTGAAGGGCGTCGCCGACGTGCTCGGCCCGCTGCTGCTGCAGGTGCCGCCGAAGCTCGGTTCGCTCTCGATCGGGGACTTGGTCGCGAGCGCGCAGTCCGCGTGGAAGATGCGGAAGTTGGGCACGCGTGGCGTCGCCGACGTGACGCGCCTGTTCACGATGAGCGTGAGCGATCTGCTGGACGACTGGTTCGAGTCCGACGCGATCAAGGCGATGCTGACCGTCAACGGCGTGATCGGCACGTGGGCGGGTCCGGACGAACCCGGCACCGCGTACGTGATGCTGCACCACTCGATCGGCGACGTCGGCGACGGCCACCTCGGATCATGGGGCTTCCAGCAAGGCGGCATGGGTGGCGTCTCCGATGCCATCCGCCGTTCGGCCGAATCGTTCGGCGCGGAGATCCGCACCGACGCGCGCGTGAAGCAGATCCTGGTGCGCGGCGGCCGCGCGGTCGGGGTCACGCTCGAGAACGGCGATGAGCTCCGCGCGCCGGTCGTCGTCAGCTGCATCCACCCGCAGATCGCGTTCCTCGACCTGATCGAGCGCCACGAGCTGCCGGCGGACTTCGTCTGGGACATCGAGCGGTGGAAGACCCGGAGCGGAGTCGTCAAGGTGAACGTCGCGCTGTCCGAGCTGCCCGACTTCATCGCGAACCCCGGCAAGAACCAGCAGGACCACCACACGGGTTCGGTCGAGCTGTGCTTCAGCCCGCAGTACGCGGAGCGCGCGTTCCAGGACGCGCACATCGAACGCAAGGCCGCCGTGGCGCCGTTCGTCGACGGCACGATCCCGACCACGCTCGACAAGCAGCTCGCGCCCGAGGGCGTGCACGTGTTCTCGATGTTCAGCCAGTGGGTGCCCGACGACTGGAACACCGAGCCGCACCGCGACGAGCTCGAGCAGTACGCCGACCGGATCATCGACAAGTACACGGAGCTCGCGCCGAACTTCAAGGCCGCGGTGATCGATCGCCAGGTGATCGGGCCGTACGACATGGAACAGGACCTGGGTCTGTTGGGAGGCAACATCTTTCACGGTGAGCTCTCGGTGGATCAGCTGTTCCACATGCGCCCCGCGCCCGGCTACGCCGACTACCGCACGCCGATCAAGGGCCTGTACCACGGCTCCTGCGCGACGCACGGCGGGGGCGGCGTCAACGGCATCCCCGGCTGGCAGGCGTTCAACATGGCGAAGAAGGACAAGGCCGTCGGCAAGAAGTAACGGGTGACGGAAGCCGGCGGCGAACCCGACGAACGAACCGCGCTCGAGCGCATGCTCGAGGCGCGTTCGGTCGCCGTCGTCGGCGCCAGCGTCAAGGAAGGTTCGCTCGGCCGCCAGATGATGGTCGAGCTGCTCCGAGGCGGCTACGAGGGCGCGATCTACCCCGTCAATCCCGGGTACGACGAGATCCAGGGCCTCCACTGCTATCCCTCGATCGCCGAGGCACCCGAGCCGGTCGACCTGGCGATCCTCGGCGTCGCGAACCAGCGGATCGAGCACGCGCTCAGCGAGGCGATCGGGGCCGGCGCTCGGTCCGCCGTGACGTTCTCGTCGCTATACGAGGCCGAGCCACCCGAGCCCGGCATGCCGTTGCTCGCCGAGCGTGTCGCCGCACTGGCACGCGACGCCGGTATCGCGATGTGCGGCGGCAACGGCATGGGGTTCCTGAACCTCGAGGCGAACCTGCGGGCGACGGGGTTCGCCACCCCGGATCACATCCGGCGCGGGAACGTGACGTTCATCAGCCATTCCGGGTCGGCGTTCGCCGCGCTCGCGTTCAACGACCGGGGGATCGGCTTCAACGTGATCGTGTCGTCGGGGCAGGAGTTGGTGACCGACGTCGCCGCCTACATGGAGCACGCCATGGGGCTCGCCTCCACGCGGGTGATCGCGACGCTGATCGAGACGGTTCGGCGGCCCGACGCCTTCCGTGCCGCGCTGGCGCACGCCGCAGAGCGGGACATCCCGGTGATCGCGCTGAAGGTCGGGCGGACCGAGCGATCCAAGTCGATGGTCACGGCGCACTCCGGCGCCCTCGCGGGTGAGGACGGTGCGTACGAGGCGTTGTTCGACGCGTACGGCGTCTTACGTGTCGCCACGCTGGACGAGATGGCCGACGTCATGGAGCTCTTCTCGAGCCCCAGGCGCGTGACGACCGGCGGCGGCATCGCGTCGATCCACGACTCGGGCGGCGAGCGCGCGTTGCTCGTCGACCTGGCGGCGGATCTCGGTGTGCGGTTCGCGGGGATCTCGGACGCGACCACCGACCGGGTCCGGGCCGCGCTCGACCCCGGGCTCGAGGCGGCCAACCCGCTCGACGCGTGGGGGACCGGCATCGATGCCGACCGGATCTTCGTCGAATGCTTCCGCGCGCTGCACGACGATCCGGATACGGCGGCGCTCGCGTTCGTGGTCGACATGACGCGACAGGGCGAGCCGCACGACGAGGGCTACCTGCACGTCGCGCGTGAGGTGTTCGCCCAGACCTCCAAGCCGTTCTGCATCCTGTCGAACCTCGCGAGCGCCGTCGCGAACGACGAGGCGGGGCTCGTGCGCGACGTCGGGATCCCAGTGCTCGAGGGGACCGCGTCCGGGCTGGCCGCGCTCCGCCATCTGCTCGCCTATCGGGACCAGCGTGCGCGACCGGCCGTCGTCTCCACGGAGCCGGTCGCCGACGACGTCCGCGAGCGGTGGCGCGCTCGGCTGGCCACGGGAGGCGAGGTGAGCGAGCTCGAAGGGCTCGCACTTCTTACCGATTACGGCGTCCCGACGACGGAGTCGCGAGGCGTCGCATCGATCGAGGGCGCGATCGCCGCCGCCGAGGAGCTGGGATGGCCGGTCGCGATGAAGACTGCTGCCCCCGGGGTCCAGCACAAGTCCGACGTCGGAGGGGTCGTGCTCGGCCTGAAGGATGCGGCGGGCCTGCGCACGGCGTACGAGGACATGGCGCCCCGGCTCGGTCCTCAGGTGGTCGTGGCGCCCATGGCTCCGCACGGGGTCGAGCTCGCGCTCGGCATCGTCCGCGATCCACAGTTCGGGCCGCTCGTCCTGGTGGCGGCGGGAGGCGTCCTGGTCGAGGTGCTCCACGACCGGCGGCTGGCGTTCCCGCCGCTCGACGCATCGAGGGCGCGCGCGTTGATCGACCGGCTGCAGGTCCGGCCGATGCTCGACGGCGTGCGTGGTTCGCCGCCGGCCGACATCGATGCGCTGGCCAGTGCCGTCGCACGCCTCTCGCTCATAGCCGCCGATCTCGGCGGCCTTCTCGACGCGCTCGACGTGAACCCGGTGATCGTGACGCCGAACGGGTGCGTCGCGGTCGACGCCCTCGTGATCCCCCGCCGGCCGTAGGCTTCCCCCGATGTCGCGAGCGGGACCCAGGAGGGAGTGCGACACCGTGAGCTCCCGGCCCGTCAGGAACCGATCGTCCTCGGGGAAGAAGGGTCGTCGAGACCAGAGGTCTCGTCTGAGCCGGACGAGAGGGGCCGGACGAGAAGGGCCGGACTAGAAGGGGAGGTAGTCGTCCGGTGTCGTTCCGGGCGGCCAGCCCGAGTAGCCCTCCGGGACGTACCCGAACGGATGGCCGGACGTCTTGGCCCGTGTGCTCGTCGGCGTCGGCGGGCGGGGTCCGCTCGAGAAATCGAAGATGTGCTCCATGTTGTGGGTCCTCGCGATCCGCGGGGTCAGGGGATCCAGGCCCCAGTTGTCGCTGATGAACTTCAGCGGTGTGGAGAACTCGCCGAGCTCGTCGTCGATCAGACCCTTGCGCGTGTACGGCGAGATGGTGAGCAACGGCACCCGGAACCCGAGCCCGATGTCGTCGATCTCCTGCGGCAGCACGTGGTCGTAGAAGCCGCCCCATTCGTCCCATGTGACGAAGATCGCGGTTTGGTTCCACATGTCGCCCGTCATCACGGCGTTCACGATGTCGGTGACCCAGTTGTGCGAGAACGAGGTGCTGTACGGAGGGTGATCCGACAGCTCGAAGCGGGGGGTCACCCAGGTGACCGCCGGCAGGCTGTTCGCCTTGATGTCCTTCACGAGCGTATCCACGGAGCGTACGTGCGCGTTCCAGTAGGCCTCATCGTGGAAGACGTCGTGGATGCCGTTGTAGGCGTTCCAGAAGTAGCCGGACTGCCCCCAATCGGCCGCGTAGTACGCCCAGTCGATGCCGGCTCCCGTCAACTGTTGACCGACGGTCTCGTAACCGAAGCACGTGTCGTGTTTCGTGAGGTTGCCCAGGGGGTCCTTCACCAAAACGTAGACGTCATCGCCGATCGCATCGCATCCCCAGCTCTTGTAGATCTTCTTCTGTGCTTCGTCGACGTTCGACTGGATGTTCTCCGGGTTGTCGATCACGCCGCCCGACTGCCCGGCGATGAAGTAGAAGTGGTTGGGGTACGACGGTCCCAGAGCGGATGCGTGGAAGTTGTCGGAGATCGCGTAGTCCCTCGCCCACTGGTAGTAGTTCGGGATCTGCGCTTCATGGAACTGCGAATACCCGTACACGGCCCCGTACTTGCCTCCGCCGAACCCATCCATCGCGCCGCCGTTCATGCAGCTGAGCGCGGCCGCGTGGTCGTGCGGCAGGTCTCCCGGCATCCAGTCGGGGCACACGATGAGCGGCTGTTCCTTCCCGTACGCCACCCCGGTGGTCGCCCCGTTCACGCCCGGGAACTTGCCGAAGAGGTTGTCGAAGCTGCGGTTCTCCAGCATCACATAGATGACCTGCTTGATGGGCCAACGCGTTTCGATCGCCGTGGTCGGGCTGGGAGCGACCGAGCGGATCACACGCCCGCCGGTGCAGGAGAACAGCACGCCGCCGGCCACGGCCATGGCGGAGCGCTGGAGGAACCGGCGACGGCTGACGGGGAGCGGATGGGCATCGCCACGCTCCTCGTCATTGGGGTGGATGTTGTCGGGCATATCCATCAGTTCTATCAAGGAACCGCGCTAACGCTATCCTCGTGTCGTTCCCGATCGCCCTGGAGTGCTCGTTTGCGCCGGTTCTGCATCCCGATACTCACCTGCTTCTTGGCGGTTCCGCTCGTCGCGTGCGACGGGAAGGCCCCGGCTCCCGACGCCGCTCCGACGTCGTCGCAGGCAGCTCCCGTCTCGCCCGTCCCGGTCGCGTCTCCCGCCGCCTCGCCCACACCACCCGCGGTGCCCGCGGTCCCGCCGGCGACGAGCGGGCCCCCGACGGGGACGTGCGTGAACGGGTGGGCTACGCCGGCGTCGGGCACACCGCCGTTCACCGATCCGCTCGGCATCATCCGTCGCACGACCGGGGTCAAAGGGCCGCTCGTCGTCGTCGATATGCGTCGATTCGTCGGCCCGGAATCGCCGCCCTCTCCGCAGGGATACCTCCAGGCCGTGGAGCGCTGGTACATCAAGCTCTACGCCCGGGACGACATCGCGTTCCAGGGACGGTTCCTCGTCGAGTCGCGCACGTTCGGCCGGGGCCTCTCCGCCGTGGCGCCTTACGACACGAGCGGGTATCGATCGCCGGATTGGGTGGGGTTCCAGTACGACAGCTCGGATAGGGTGCGCAGGCAATACGCGGGGCTGCCCGGACGGTGGTCGGGGACCGCATACGACTTCGTTCGCGGTGGTGCCGGGCTCAAGATTCCGGGGCTACCTGACGAAGTCAGTGGGTGTCTGGCCGGCACGTAGCCGGTATCGACGCAGGGCGGTAGGCATGGGGATCTACCAGAGCTCGGGTCGAACGAGGAACCCGCTGGGCGTCGCCTCGGTGGTCATGGGCGCCGTCGGCGCTGCCGCGTCGGTCATCCTTTGGGCGTACCAATACAACCCGTCCGGTCCGCTCGTTCAGTCGGTCGCCTCGAGGCTGGGTCCCGGTCTCGGATCCGGGGACGCGCTGGTGATGTTCGCCGCGGTCTTCGGCGGGATCGCGGTGATCTCGGCGATCGCCGTGTCGATGGGTGGGACCGGGAAAGGGACCACTGTCGTCGCCATCGTGCTCGGCGTCATCGCGCTGAGCTACCCGGTGCTCAGCTGGTTCAAGGTGTTCACGCGCCCGCTCCTGCGGCACAACCTGCCCTGACCGGCGCCGGCACACCTCACCCCTCGGACGGCCACTCCGTGTAGACGCCCGGGCCCCGTTTGCGGAGCTCGTTGCCGATCACGACCCGCTGGATCTCCGACGTTCCTTCCCATATCCGATCGACCCGGAGCTCACGCCACATCCGTTCCACGGGCTGCTCGCGCATGTACCCGCGCCCGCCATGGATCTGGACGGCCTTGTCGATCACGCGTCCCGCAGTCTCGCTGCACACGAGCTTCACCGCGGACGCCTGCGCGTGGAGCTGCTTGCGGTCGATCCCGCCTCTGGCCGCCGTCCAGCACACGCGGTATAGCATCGACGTGGCGGCCATGATCTCGGCGGCCATGTCGGCGAGCATGAACTCGATCGCCTGGAACCCGACGATCGGCCGGCCGAACTGTTCGCGTCCCTGGGCGAACGCGAGCGACAGCTCGAGCGCGCGGGCCGACGCGCCCATCGTCCGGGCGCCGATCATCAGTCGCTCCTCGACGAACCAGTCCTTCGTGAGCTCGAACCCCTGGCCCACGTCGCCGAGCACGGCTTCCGCGGGCAACCGGACGCCGTCGAACGCGAAGATCGGATGTTCGAACACGAACGTGTGGGTGTACTTGGGCGTCCGGACGAGGCGCACGCCGGGGAGATCCTTGTCGACCAGGAAGACGGTGGGCTTGGCCGCGTCACCGTCGACGTGCGCGTGCACCAGGAAGAAGTCGGCGACGTCACCCGACGTGACGTGCCATTTCTCGCCGTCCAACACCCATCCAGCTCTTCGGCTATCGCCGTCGCGCCGTGCGGTGGTGCGCACCATCGATGGGTCCGAGCCCGCGAACTCCTCGGTGATGGCGTAAGCCTCGCGCCGTTCTCCTCGCGCGGCGGGCCGCAGGTACCGCTCCTTCTGCGGCTCCGTGCCCCTCGCGAGCGGGATCGATGGACGCCACGGGATGTCCCAGAGCGCGCCCGTGGCCCGGCCCCACTGCTCCTCGACCAGCATCTGCTGGAACGTGTCGAGCCCCTGTCCTCCGTCCTCGGGAGCGTGATTGATCGCGTTGAACCCGGCATCCAGCACCGCCCGCTTCGCCCGGGTGGCGCTCTCGTCGGTCAGTCCGTCGTTCGCCTCGCACTCGTCCTCGAGCGGGATCAATACGTCGTCCGTGAACGCTCGGGCGCGCCGCTGGAGCGCGCTATCGGAACGGCTGAGGCGGAGATCCACGCGGTGGAGTGTAGATGGCCGCCGTTGCTGGATCAGCCGAAGCGGCCCGCGACGTAGTCGGCAGTCCGTTCATCGCTCGGCGAGTCGAAGACGGCGCTCGTGGGCCCCATCTCGATGAGGCGTCCGGCTCCGTCCTCATCCCCCAAGAGGAAGGCACAAAGGTCAGATACCCGATGTGCTTGCTGCATGTTGTGGGTCACGATCACGATCGTTACCCGTTCGACGAGCTCGGAGAGGAGCTCCTCGATCCGCTTGGTGGCGCTGGGATCCAGCGAGGACGTTGGCTCGTCCATGAGCAGCACGTCGGGTTCAACCGCGAGTGCCCGGGCGATACAGAGCCGTTGCTGCTGGCCTCCCGACAGGCTCGTTGCAGGCTTGCGCAGCCGATGGCGCACCTCGTCCCACAGCGCGGCAGAGATCAACGCGGACTCCGCCGCCTCGTTGAGCATCGACTTGCGTCTGATGCCGGCGAAGCGGAGTCCGGATACCACGTTGTCGAGGATGCTCATCGTCGGGAAGACGTTCGGACGCTGGAAGACCATCCCGATCCGGGTCCGCACCAGCACCGGGTCGCTTCCGGGCCCGTACAGGTCCATGCCGTCATGTCGGATCGAACCGCTGACCTTCGCGCCGCGGGTGGCATCGTGGAGCCGATTCATGGCGCGCAACAGGGTGGTCTTCCCGGCTCCCGACGGCCCGATCAATGCCGTTACGTGATTGGCGGGAACCGTCATGGTGATGTCGCGGACAGCGACCGTCCCGCGGAACGAGACGCTCACGTCATCCAGCTCGAGAGACGCTTGCGCGGGAGTGGTTATCGGTCCAGTCCGGATGTCGCCCGGAGCCTCCATGTCCACGGGTTCATTGTGTCGGTTCACTGTTCCACCTGTCGAGCCGTCGGTCATCCCGATCGGCTCCGCAGGCGTCCGGCTGCGACCCTGCTCGCGATGTTGAGAACCAGGGCTGCTGTCACCAGGAACAGCGCGGTGCCCCACGCGATCTTCTGCAGATCCGGATATGGCTGAAGACCATCGATGTAGACCACGAGTGGCAAGGCCGCGATCGGTTTCGTGAGCGACGTGGAGAACGACTGGCTCCCGATCGCCGTGAACAACAATGGGGCGGTTTCGCCGAGCGCTCGGGACATCGCGAGCAACGCGCCGGTCACGATGCCCGGCAGGGCCACCGGGAACACGATCCTGCGCGCGACGGTTCCTTCGTGCCCTCCGATAGCCATCCCTGCTTCGACGAGCTCGGCAGGGACCGTTCGAACGGAGACCTCGGTCGCGCGTGCCACGACCGGCACCATGAGGATCGCCAGCGCGACGGAGGCCGAGATCGCGGAGAACTCTCCGAGCGGGACGACGATGAACGCGTAGGCGAAGATTCCGATCGCGATCGACGGGATCCCCGTGAAGACCTCGGCGCTGTATCTCAACGCTCCCGCGAAGCGCGTCTGCTTCCGCGCCAGATAGAAGCCGACGAGGATGCCGAGCGGGATCCCGATCAGACCCGCGATGCCGTCGATGATGAGCGAACCGACGATCGCGTTCGAGATGCCGCCTCCGGGGATGCCGGCGGGCGTCGGCAGGTTCGTGAAGAAATCCGATGACCAGGCTGAGAAACCACGTTTGGCCGTGTACCCGATCACGATCACCAACGGGATCACCGCGATGATCAACGCGACCCCGCAGAACCAGGCCACCAGCGCGCTCACGAGCTTCCGACGCCGCAGGGACGCCTGGGATGCGCGTCGGATGTCTCCGCGCCTGGTGACGAGGGGGTCGGCGTCGAGGATGCTCATGCGACATCCACGTCGAGGGTGCTCCTGGTCACCGACCGCACCAGCAACCGTGCGACCCCGTTCAGGATCAGCGCGTTGATCATGAGCAGGAGCACGACGGCGATGAGTGACTCCAGGTGGAACGGCGCGCGCGCCTCGGCGAACTCGTTCGCGACGATCGACGACATCGTCTGCGCAGGATCGAACAGCGTGTGTGGAAGGTTGTTGCTGTTGCCGACGACCATCGTCACCGCGATCGTCTCGCCGAACGCTCGACCGGCGGCGAGTACCCGGCGCCGACGATGCCGGCGCGCGCGGCTGGAAGTACGACGCGCGCGGTCGCCTGCCAGCGGGTCGCGCCGATCGCGCGCGCGCCGTCGACCTGTTCCCCAGGGACGGCGACGATCACGTCGCGGGACAGTGCCGCCATCGTCGGCAGGATCATGATGAACAGCACGATGCCGGCGAGGAGGAAGCCAACGCCGAACGGAGCTCCCTCTGATACGAACGGCAGGAAGCCGAGCCACTTGGCGATCGCGGGCTCGATGGTTCGCTGCATGACCGGCGCGAACAGCAGGAGTCCGCAGAGGCCGTAGACGACGCTCGGGATCGCTGCCAGGAGCTCGACGACGGGCGAGAGGAGGGCGCGGAGCCGCGGGGGCGCGTAGACCGCCAGGAAGATGGCTGTGCCCAAGCCGATGGGGATCGCGAACACCAGGGCGACCGCCGTCGTGAGGAACGTCCCCACGATGAACGGGAACGCGCCGAACTTGTCGTGCAGCGGGTCCCAGGTCGTTCCGGTGATCAGCCCGATGCCGTCGTGCGTGATCGCCGGCCACGCCTTGACCACGAGGAACACGCCGATCAAGGCGAGGGTGGCCGCGAAGACGAAAGCGCTGACGAGGAGAACGGCCCGATAGAAGAACGTGCCCGAACCGCGACCGCCTGCGGCGGCCGCGGCTCGGCACGGTTGGCTTCTCGTCAGCCGGGTCGCTCATGTGCTAGGAGCGGCCGACGTCGCTTCGGTTAGAGGAAGTGATGCCCATGGGAATCCACCATCTTCTTGAGTGTGTTCAGAGCCAGCGCCTGGATGCTCGCCGGGAGCGGGACGTACAGCAACGGCTTCCCCAACGCCTGACCGGTGTGGGTGAGCCAGTTCGCCACCTGGGCGAGCGCCAGGCCCTCGTTCGCGTCGGACTGCACCTTGTAGAGGAGCATCCAGCTGTATCCACAGATCGGGTAACTCCGGTCACCGCTGGCATTCACGATCGAGAAATTCGTGGCCGACACCTGCGGGAAGTCGCTCGCCGCCGATCCGATCGAGTTCGGGCCGGGGGAGATGAAGTTCCCGGCGCTGTTCTGCACGCGCGCGAACGTGATGTGGTTCGACTTCGCGTACGAGAGCTCGACGTAGCCGATCGCTCCGTTCGTCTGGGCGACAAGGGCGGCGACGCCCGAGCTTCCCGAGGCTCCCACGCCGGTGGGCCAGTTGACCGTCGTCGATGTGCCGGGACCGCTCGCCCAGGTCGACGAGAAATGGGCGAGGGCGTCCGTGAAGATGTAGGTCGTTCCACTGCCGTCGGACCGGTGGACCACCGCGATCGCCGTGTGCGGCAGGTGCAGGGTCGGATTTTGGCTCGCGATCGCGTTGTCGTCCCAGAACCTGACGTGCCCGAGGAAGATGTTCGCAAGCGTTCCCTTGGTCAGTCGGATGCCTCGTCCGATCCCTGTGAGGTGGTAGATCACCGAAACGCCGCCCAAAGCGACGGGGACCTGGAGGGTGGCGCCTTGGGCGCCCGCGATCTGGTCAGAGGTCATGGGAACGTCGGTCGCTCCGAAGTTCACCGTCCCCGCTTGGAACTGGGCGATCCCCGCGCCGCTCCCAACCGCGGCATAGTTGATCGTCACGGCTGGGTGGGTCTGGTGATAGGTGTAGAAGGCGCTCGTGAAGAGCGGGTTGTCGAAGGTGGACCCGGCACCGTTGAGGGTGCCCGAGCCGCCGCGTGTGGACGCCAGACCCGGGACCGCCAGGGCGAGAACGACCGCCACCGAAGTGAGCGCGACGGTGATCCATCTCCCGGCTCGGGCGCGACGCTTCCCATCTCGAACCTTGATCATCGTGGTCACCTTCTCCTCCCCTTCTTCCAGGTCCGTTCGTTTCATGCGCACTCTCGTGCCTCCTCGCGTTCATCTGCGCGCGGGATCTCCGAACGCCGTCGCGGAACGTAGCGAGGGGGCATGAACGGACGGTGAACGAGATGGCTTCCGACGGTGAACGTTTGGGAACCGCCCGCACATCAGAGGTGCAGCAGGAGGCGTCTCGGCTCGATAGGCTCCGCGTCATGAGCGTCGCCGAGTACGACGTCGTGATCGTCGGCGGGGGCCACAACGGCCTCGCCTGCGCGGCCTACCTATCCAGAGGCGGGCTGGATGTCGCGGTCCTCGAACGGCGGAGCGTGCTGGGAGGTGCGGCGGTCACCGAGGAGCCGTGGCCCGGTTATCAAGTGTCGAGCGCCTCGTATGTCGTCTCGCTCATGCCGCAACGGATCGTCGACGAGCTCGAGCTGAAGCGGTACGGCTACGACGTCTCGATCATCACGCCCGACTACTTCGTACCGTTCCCCGACGGGACGTCGCTCACGCTCTGGGGCGACATGGCGCGCGACCGGGAGAACATCGGTCGTCTGTCGACCCACGACGCGGACGCGTGGGTGGCCTTCGACGCGTACTTCGAGCGGGTCGCCAAACTCCTGAAGGACCTCCTCTTCGTCGTTCCGCCGAACATGCGCCTGGCCGAGGCGCCGCGTTGGGCACGGACGGCGGGCCGGTTCCGCGGCTGGACGGGCCGTGACATCCACGAGCTGGTTCGCCTCTTCACGATGAGCGCCGCGGACTTCCTGGACGAGTGGTTCGAGGACGAGCGCGTGAAGGGTGCCCTTGCGACGCAGGCGATCATCGGCGCCTGGTGCGGTCCCATGACGCCGGGATCGGCCTACGTCCTGATGCATCACTGGATCGGCGAGGTCGACGGCCACTTCGGCGCGTGGGGATGGGTGAGCGGGGGGATGGGTGGCGTGTCCCGCGCGATGGCTCGCGCCGCCGAGGCGGGCGGTGCCACGATCCGAACCGACGCGCCCGTGAAACGCATCGCGATCAACAGCCAGGGCCGCGCCGTTGGGGTGGAGCTGGAGGACGGATCTCTCGTGCGTGCCAAGGCCGTGGTGTCGAACGCGCACCCGAAGACGACGTACCTCGACCTGGTCGGTGCGGACCACCTCCCGCACGACGTGGTGCGCGACGTCAGTCGCTACCGCACGAAGTCGGGCTCGGTGAAGATCAACCTGGGGCTGTCGGAGCTCCCCGCGTTCCCCGCGTGGGATCAGGAGGGCGATGTGCACCGAGGGCTGACGGCGATCTCCCCTTCCATGGAATACCTCGAGCGGGCGTTCGACGATGCGAAGTACGGCCGCGCGTCGGACCACCCATACGCCGAGGTGATGTTCCCGACGGCGCACGAGTCGGGCCTGGCACCCGACGGCAAGCACATGATGTTGGCCTTCACGCAGTACGGCCCGTTCGAGCTGCGCGAGGGTTCGTGGGACACGGAGCGCGACGCCTACGCGAAGCGGGTGATCGACGAGCTGGCCCGATACGCACCCGGCCTGCCGGACTCGATCGAACACGTCGAGGTGTTGACGCCCAAGGACATCGAGGATCGGTACGGGCTGCTCGGCGGGAACATCATGCAGGGCGAGCTCACGCCCGATCAGATGTTCTCGTTCCGGCCCATCCCGTTCTACGGCGATCATCGAACACCCATCGAGGGGCTCTATCTCTGCGGAGGCGGGACGCATCCGGGGGGCGGCGTCATGGGCGTTCCGGGACGGAACGCGTCGACCGTCGTGCGCAAGGACCTCAAGCGGGGCAGAACGATCGTCCGTGTCCGCGACCTGGTGACGGACCGATGACGTTGTCGGAGCTGGCCTCCGCCGTAAGAGCCCGCAGCGCGTCGGCGACCGATCTGGTGCGGATGTCGTTCGAACGGATCGAACGGCTGGATCCCCCGCTCAACGCCGTGATCAGGGTGCGAGAAGGCGCGCTGGACGACGCCCGGGCGATGGACGAGCGGGTCGAGCACGGCGAGGATCCCGGTCCGCTCGCCGGCCTCCCGCTCCTGGTGAAGGACATGGAAGACGTGGCGGGCATGCCGTCGACGTACGGCTCCCGGGCGTTCGCCGATGCGCCCGCGGCAACCGCCGACGGACTGGTACCGCGCCGGCTGCGGGCGGCCGGCGCGATCGTCGTCGGCAAGACGAACCAACCGGAGTTCGCGTTCGCCGGGTTCACGACGAACACCCTCTACGGAACGACGACGAACCCGTGGGGGACCGAGTGGTCGCCGGGAGGTTCGAGCGGCGGCTCGGCGGCCGCGCTCGCGGCCGGCATGGCCGCCGTCGCGACCGCGACGGACGGCGGGGGTTCCATCCGGATCCCGGCCGCGTTCTGCGGACTGGCCGGTTTCAAGCCGACGAACGGGGTGATCGGGCGCGAGCCGATCCCGGAATGGATCGATCTCTCCACGTTCGGCCCGTTCGCGACGTCCATCACCGACGTGCGTCTGTTGCTGTCGATCGAGGCCGGGCCGGTACCAGGGGATCCCTCAGCGTTGCCGTTCCCGCTCCCGATGCGGGACGGACCGCCGAAGCGCGCGCTCGCGATCCACCGCTTCGAAGGCACGCACCCCCTCCCGGACGGCGTGGCCGAGCGGTTCGAGGTCGCGATCTCGTCCGTGGAGCGGGAGCTGAGGCTGCCGGTGGAAACGCTCGAGCCCGGATCGATCTTCACCCACGGGTCGACAGGAGACGATTGGTTCACGCTCTGCGCCGTGGAGCACCTGCACGGCCTCGGACGCGAGTTCGTCCACGAGCACATGGACGTGTTCTCGCCGAACTTCCGGTCCACGATGGCGTACGCGCTGGAGATCGATCCGGACGGATACATGGCCGCCAGGAGACGACGGTTCGACCACGTGCGGGACCTCGACCTGCTGCTCGGCGACGACACGGTGCTCCTCACGCCGACGATGTGTGTCGAGGGGTTCCATCCGGAGGGCACCGGGCCCGACCGCGAGCAGGCGGACGCGTACAACACGAGCGAGACGAACATCACGGGACACCCGTCGCTCTCGGTGCCGGCCGGGCGGTGCCCGAACGGCATCCCCTTCGGCCTGCAGATCACGGGTCCGCGGTTCCGCGACGACCTGGTGTTGAACCTCGGCGCCGCGTGGGAGGCTGCCAACCCCTGGCCGCTCGCCGCACCGGGCTACGAACCGTTCTCGGTCTAGACGCGTTCCGTCAGGACGCCAGGTCGCGCCGTTCGAACGTCACGAGCGCGACCGCCAGCGCCACCGAGGCGATCGCGACCAGCACGGCCAGATGGGGCGCGCTGAAGCCGTTCCGCAGCGGGTCGTATTCGATGTAGTGGTAGAAGGGCGACAGCACCTGGTACCGGCTCAGGCCGTTCACGCTGGGCGCCAGAACGTTCAGGAGGTACGTGGCCACCGCGATCGACGTAGACGCCGCCACAGCCACGGCCTTCTTGCCTCGCCAGCACCCGACCGCGAGCGCGACGGAGCCGAAGCACACGGCGAGGGCGATCGCCGAAACCACGGCCGCGGCGAGGTCGACCAACGCGATATGCAGACCGAAGGCCGGACCGAACAGTGACAAGGCGATCAGCAGCACCAGGCCCACACCCGACGTCGACGCCGCCATCGCCCAGAACTTCTGAAGCACCACGGTGCGGCGCCTCACAGGGTTCGCGAGCAACAGATCCAACGTCCTGCCTTCCTCTTCACCGGCGATCGCCCGGGCACCGGCCCCGATCGCGAGGATGAGCAGCAGGAGCGGTCCCATCGTGCTGAAGACCTCGCTGCGGATGTACCCCACCGCGGACGAGATATCGCCGGTGCTGCCGATCATGTTCCGTATCCACTCGGGCGCTGTCTCGATGTACTTGTTCAGCGCGGCGGCGTTCGACCGGATGCTCGGGTAGAACGATGCGTAGAGGAGCACGAGCGCGGCCATGCCGATCGCCCAGCCGATCAGCGCCCGGCGTTGATCGCGGAGGGTCTTCGCCGCGATGATCATGCCGGCTCCTTCGTTCCTTCGGCCGCGGACGCGTAGTACGTCAGGAAGATGTCTTCCAGGCTCGGTTCGTGGCTCGAAAGGTCGAGGACCTCGAAACGGGCTGCAGCTTTCACGATCGGATCCATCGTGCCGGCCACCGTGCAGCGGATCACGTCGCCGTGCGCTTCGACGTCGCGAACGCCGGGCAGCCCGGCGAACGCGTCGGCCGGGACCGGAGATGCGAAGTGGAACTCGACCATGCGCACCGCTCGTGCCTTCAACGATCCGACGTCTTCCACCGTGATCAGCCGCCCCTCGCGGATGATCCCTACGCGATCGCACACGCGTTCCACCTCGGGCAGATCGTGCGAGGAGAGGAACACCGTCTGGCCCGCCGCGCGCGCATCCAACACCAGCGACTGGAACCGCTGCTGCATGATCGGGTCGAGCCCCTGGGTGGGCTCGTCCAGGATCAGCAGAGGAGGACGGTGCATGAACGCTTGGATCAATCCGAGCTTCTGCTTGTTCCCGTGGGAGAGGGACGCGATCTTCGCCGACAGGTCGCTCTCCAGACGCTCGGCCAGCTCCTCGACGCGTCCCTGGTCGACCCCACCCCGGAGCGCGCCGAAATAGTCGAGGTACTCCCGGCCGGTCATCTGCTCGTAGGGCGCGAACTCACCGGGAAGGTACCCCACGCTGCGGTGGATCTCGACGCCGGCCGACCGTGTGTCCAGGCCGAGCACGGTCGCGCGGCCCGACGTCGGCCTGATGAAGTCGAGCAGCGTCCGGATCGTCGTCGTCTTGCCGGCGCCGTTCGGACCGAGGAACCCGAACACCTCTCCTGTCTCGATCGTCATCGAGACGTCGACGATCCCGCGGGTGGCGCCGTACGACTTCGTGAGGTGGTCCGCGACGACGATCCCGTCGGCCCTCATGGGCCTAGGTTGTACCCCATGCGGCGCGGCAGGTGGGCGACGAAGTCGACGATCGGACTCGCTTCCTCCCCCTCGTCCTCGAGCTGGTCCTTCCGCCAGATCGCCTGGTTCGCCACGTAGGCGCCGGGGGAGCGGATCGGTTCCGGCGGGAACCGCATCGGACGCTCGGTGACGAGCGGCAGCGAGAAGAGGTCGCTCGTGCCTCCCAGCGCCATCGTCGCCAGGAGCTGCCCGCCCAGATGGGAAGGCCCGACGCCGTTGCCCGTGTAGCCGAGCCCGTAATGGACGTTGCCACGCTCGAGCGAGCCGAAGAACGGCAGGTGATGCCCGGCGACGTCGATCGGTCCGCCCCACGCCGCGTCGATCGGCACGTCGGCGAACGACGGGAACATGCGATAGAGATCCTCCGCAGCGATCCGGACCGCGCGCTCGTCCCACGCGAACCTCGGCCCGATCGATCGCGCGAGCCCCGGCTGCATGCCCCCGACGCCGAACGCGATCCGGCCGTCCGGTGTCGTGCGGACGTAGTGGAGCGCCGCGCGGTGGTCCCACAGTCCCATGCCGTTCGTCCAGTGAAGCTGCTCGAGCTTGTCGGGAGCAGGAGCGGTGAGGGCGATGTAGCTGCCGCGAACGGTGAGCAAGCGGCGGAACCGCTTCCACCGCGCGGCCCACGCGTTCAGCGCCACGACCGCCGCGCCGGCTCGCACCGAGCCGCCCGGCGTCTCGGCCACGGCCGGCGCGCCGGCGCCGAACCGCGTGACCGGCGTCTGCTCATAGATCCGCACCCCCCGCTGGAGCAGCGCGCGTCTCACCCCACGCGCCAGCCGCGCGGGCTGCACGGTCGCGCCCATGGAGGTGTAGATGCCGCCGTGCAGGCGCGGGGTGTCGATCAGCTCGCGCACGCTCTCGCGATCGACCACCCGGAAGAGATCCGGCATCCCCAGTCGTTCGGCGGCCATCACGTTCCCCGCCCAGTAGCCGATCTGCGCCTCGGAGCTTGCGGCGCCCAGGTCCCCGTCCGGACGGAACCACGCGTCGACGCTCTGCTCCTGGCAGAACCGGCCGATCGCGACCACGCTCTCCTCACCCGCGCGACAGAGCGCGAGCGCCTGCGCATCGCCGAACCGATGGGCCAGCTCGCCGAGCGCGCTCCACCAGCTGTTCACGAACCCGCCGTTGCGTCCGCTCGGCCCGCCGCCGCAGATGTCCTGCTCCAATACCACGACGTCGAGGTCCGGCTCCGCCTCCTTCAGGAACCATGCGGTCCACATGCCCGTGTAGCCGCCGCCGAGGATCACGACGTCCGCGGTGGTCTCGCGATCCAGCGCCGGGGCGGGATCGCCCGGGTCGGCGGCGAGTGCGTCATGCAACCACCAGCTGCGTCCGGCGTCGGAGGGGATCTGCACGGGGGTCATCGCGACCGCAGGATATCGGACGGCTCCCGCCACGGGGACCGCTGTTCCCGTCGGTTGGTACGGTGTGTCCCTTCACCCGCTCGCTCAGGAGGCCAACCCCATGGCAGACGACCGCCCCCGCAGCTGGGAGGTCACCGAAGGATCTCAACGCGCTCCAGCCCGGGCCATGCTGCGAGCGGTGGGGTTCTCCGAAGAGGATTTCGGCAAGTCGCAGATCGCCGTGGCGTCGTCGTGGAACGAGGTCACGCCGTGCAACTACCACTTGGACAAGCTCGCCGCGCTCGCGAAGGAAGGCGTGCGGCAGGGCGGCGCCGTGCCGATCGAGTTCACGACCATCGCGGTCTCCGACGGCATCGCGATGGGCCACGAGGGCATGAAGGCGTCACTCATCAGCCGCGAGGTGATCGCCGATTCGGTGGAGCTGGTGATGCACGCCGAGCGGTTCGACGGGCTCGTAGGCATCGCCGGTTGTGACAAGAGCGAGCCGGCCATGCTGATGGCGATGGCGCGTCTGAACCTGGCGTCGGTCTACCTGTACGGCGGCACGATCCTGGCGGGCACGTACCAGGACCGCGATATCACGATCCAGGACGTGTTCGAGGCCGTCGGGGCGCACAACAACGGGACGATCGACGACGGGGAGCTCCTGCAGATCGAGCGGGCCGCCTGCCCGACGACCGGGTCGTGCGCCGGCATGTACACGGCGAACACCATGGCCGCCGCCGCCGAAGCGCTCGGCATGTCGCTCCCCGGCGCCGCGTCGCCCCCCGCGGTCGACTACCGCCGCGAGGTCTTCGCTCGCGAGTCCGGGCGGCAGGTCGCCTGGCTGCTCGCGAACGACGGTCCCCGGCCGCGCGACGTCCTCACGAAGGAGGCGTTCGAGAACGCGATCGCGGTGGTTATGGCGCTCGCCGGGTCGACGAACGCCGTCCTGCACCTGCTCGCGATCGCGCGCGAGGCGCGCGTGCCGCTCGAGCTCGACGACTTCGACGCGATCTCCCGCCGGGTGCCGCACCTGGTCGACGTCCGGCCGGCGGGGCGGTTCGTGATGCAGGATCTGGATCGCGTCGGCGGCGTGCCGGTCGTGATGAAGGAGCTCCTCGACGCGGGGCTCCTGCACGGCGATGCGATCACCGTCACCGGCAAGACGATCGCGCAGAACCTCGAGGAGCTGGCCCCGGCGGCGCCGGACGGCGACGTCGTTCGTCCTTTCGCGGAGCCGATCCATCCCACCGGGGGCACGGCGATCCTCAGAGGCTCCATCGCTCCCGACGGCTCGGTGATGAAGATCGCCGGCGCGGAGGGGATGGTCTTCACCGGCACCGCTCGGCCGTTCGATTCGGAGCACGACGCGTTCGCCGCGCTCACGGCCGGCACGATCGCGGCCGGGGACGTGATCGTGATCCGATACGAAGGCCCGAAGGGATCGCCCGGCATGCCCGAGATGCTCGCGGTCACGGCGGCCGTTGCCGGCGCCGGCCTGGGCAAGGACGTCGCACTCATCACGGACGGGCGCTTCAGCGGTGCCACCAAGGGGTACTCGGTCGGCCACATCGCCCCCGAGGCGTTCGTCGGCGGCCCGATCGCCCTCATCGAGGACGGCGACCAGATCGTGATCGACGCCGACGCGCGCCGGATCGACCTCCAGGTCGACGAGGCCACGCTGGCCGCGCGTCGCGGGGCGTGGAAGGCGCCCGAGCCTCGCTACACGAGCGGCGCGCTCGCCAAGTACGCGAAGCTGGTCGGGTCCGCCGATCACGGGGCCGTGACGGGATGACCCGATGACGCTCAAGATCACGTCCCCCCAGGCGTTGCAGTGTCGAGAGTGCGGCCAGCAGTACGCCGTCGAGCCGCTCACGATCTGCGAGGAGTGCTTCGGTCCGCTCGAGCCCACGTACGATCTGCAGTCGATCGACGGTGAGGTGTTCCGCAAGCAGGCCGAGTCCGGTCCCCGGACGCTGTGGCGGTACGAATCGCTGCTCCCCGGCGGCCCCGGCCTCGAACGGATCGACCTCGGGGCCGGGTTCACGCCGCTCCGGCGGGCGACGAACCTGGCTGCTCGCCTGGGTCTCGAGACCCTCTGGATCAAGGACGACTCGGTCAACCCGTCGAACTCCTTCAAGGACCGCGTGGTGACGGTCGCCATCACGATGGCGCGGGCGTTCGGGTTCGAGGCGGTGTCGTGCGCGTCAACCGGAAACCTGGCGAACGCGACCGCCGCGCACGCGGCGAAAGCCGGGATGGACTGCTACGTGTTCGTGCCCGACGACCTGGAGCGGGCGAAGATCCTGTCGACCGAGGCTTACGGCGCCAAGGTCGTCCTCGTCAACGGGAACTACGACGACGTGAACCGCCTGTGCTCAGAGGTCGCGGAGGCACTTCCCTGGGCGTTCGTCAACGTGAACATGCGCCCGTACTACGCGGAAGGTTCGAAGTCGCTCGGGTTCGAGACCGCGGAGCAACTCGGGTGGCGTCTTCCGGATCATGTCGTGGTGCCGATCGCGTCCGGTGCGCTGCTGACCAAGATCCATCGCGCGTTCAGCGAGCTGATCGCGATCGGAGCCGTGGACGAGAAACCCTACCGGGTGTCCGGCGCGCAAGCCGAGGGCTGCTCGCCGGTCGCGCGGGCGTTCGCGGCCGGCGCCGACGACGTCACGCCGGTGAAGCCCGACACGATCGCACGGTCGCTCGCGATCGGCGCGCCCGCCGACGGGTTCTACGCCCTCCAGGTCGCTCGGACCACCGGCGGCGAGATCGAGGCGTGCACCGAACACGAGATCGTCGATGGGATCCGACTCCTCGCCGAAACCGAGGGCGTGTTCACCGAAACGGCCGGCGGGGTCACGATCGCCGTCCTGAAGCGGTTGGTGGAACGCGGCGTCATCGCGCCCGACGAGGAAACGGTCGCCTACGTCACCGGGAACGGCTACAAGACGATCGACGCCCTCGAGGGCCGGATCGAGCCCAGCTTCCACGTCGAGCCGGATCTCGACGGATTCCTCGCAGCGCTCGATCGTCACGCAGGCTGAGGGGCGTCGGTCGCCCCGATCTCCTACGTGAGCACGTGGAAGATGAAGTCGTAGCCCGAGCCGTCGGGCAGGACCTTCAGCTCCATGCTCCCGCGGGCGCCCTTGTACATGCCGCGCCCTCCGGTGATGACCAGCACGCTGTCGTGCGAGTCGAAGAACGGGCCCTCGACGGTGATGGCCCCGCCCTTCAGGAAGTTGATCCATCGGCACTCCCACGAGCCGTCGGTCGTGTTGATGCGGATGCAATCGCCTTGGTCGTGCCCGACCTTGTTGACGTTCGTCTCGTCGTAGACGTCGTTCGCGAACGTGAGCAGGTCGCCGCTGGAATCACCCGTTGGGCCGGTGTCGATGACCAGGTCCGTGGTCGCGTGCTCGACCACGTGGATCACGGTCGCCTCACGCCGGTGACTGCCCCCCGCGTGAGCCACGAACCCGGCTACCAGCACGACCGTGACCGCGATGGCTGCGATCGAGAAGATCTTGCGCATCTGCTCCCCCTTCCGGATGGACTGGGATCGAGTCTGACACCGCGTGTGCGGTCGCGCGCCGGAAGCGCTTGCCGTGTGCGATATCTCTCCAGGAGCAGATCGAGCGGCATGAACGACGGAAACCCGTCCAGGTCATGGTGACCCGGACGGGCTCCCGTCCAAGCTCGACGTCACCCTACGTGAGGTTGAAGATGAAGTCGTATTCGGTTCCGCCGTTCTTCGACATGAGTTGCATATCACCGGTAGCACTTGCGTATGCCCCGGTACCGCCGGTGATGGCGAGGACGCTGTCCTTCGTGTCGTAGAAAGGCCCCTCGACCGTGATGGAGCCTCCGTCGAGCCAGGTGATCCAGGTGCACTCCCACGTCCCTTGCTTGGGGCTGATCCGGATGCACTCGCCCTGATCGCTGCCCGCGACGGTCGTGTCGGTCTCGTCGTAGACCTTGTTGTGCCAGGTGAGCAGATCGCCGGTGGTATCACCCTTCTTCCCGGTGTCGATCACCTTGTCCGTCGTCGCGTGCTCGATCACATGCACCGTGGTGGCCCGTTGGCCCCGGTGCGGACTCCGTGCTTGCGCCACCATCCCGGCCACGAGTACCACTACCGCAGCCGCCGCGGCGATGACCGCGAACCTTCTCATGCGCCCTCCTCCCGTTGCTGTCGCGGGGAGTCTGTCACGGGAGGCCGCTCGGGCGCCAACCGGAGCTCTTCGGAGCCATCGGGCTCGTGGCGACCTACCTCGCGCATGATGGCTGTCGGACGCCGTGTGTCGGGACTCGCGACCCAGACGTGGTCCGATCCGTCCACGCGCGGACGCGGCTGTCCTCGTTCGTTCCTGGTCAAGAGTGAACGAACCTGAGCGTTCCTAGGTTAGTGCTTCTCCCAGCGGTCCCGGTTCCACCAGTGACGATGCTCACCGTCGATGTAGTCGATGTGATCGCCGTGCTCCACCGCTTCGTGCCCGCAGTCGGGGCCGTGCTCGTGGGCTCGCTCTTGAGCGAACTCCTCTTCCTTATCGGTCCGGAACTCCTCGGAGAAGTCCTCGGGGTTCGTCCACATCCCCGGCGGTATCGTGCTCATCGCGATCTCCTTCCGGTGGAACGCACCTTTCAACGGCGGCGACGATGATCGCCGCCAGGCCAGCCTAGTCCTCCGTCGGGCGGTCGGCCGACGGTAAGGCTCCCGGGTTGACACCGCCCGACCTGCCCGTACACTGACATGACCATGTCGACAAACCGGCTGTTCGAGCGCAGCGTCCTCGTACTTATTCGGTAGGCGCGGGCGGGCCCATGCGGGCCTGCGAGCCGCGCCGATACCCCTCGCCACGCGGGGGGTTTTTTGTACCCCAAACACCACAGGAAGAACCAGCGGAACGACGAGCGAACGGATCGGGAACGATCCGAGAGGAGGAGCGGAGATGCGGTACGAGTTCGAGCGAGACGGGACCGTGGTCGCGAGCGTGCTTTGGGAAGGTCCCGGCCAGGTCACGGTCGAGGCATCCGAGCCCTCGGTTCGCTCCACCGTCGACCGCTACCTCTCCTCCGAGGTCGTCTACCTGGGTTCGGGATTCGACTTCGGTGATGAGCAGCGTGACGACGTGTTGCAGATGCGCCGTCGCGACTGGACGCCGTGGGAGTTCGAGCGCGCGTGCCGCAACCTGTCCCATCGACTGTCGGCCACCGTGAAGCGCGTCGAGACGGGACCCGTCGAGGCCCGCACGGAAGAGGTGGCCGCCAGATGAAGGTCACCGGCGCGCAAGCGCTGTTCAAGTCGCTCGAGGGCGAGGGCGTCGACATCGTCTTCGGCATCCCCGGGGGCGCCATCCTGCCGGCTTACGACCCGCTGCTCGACTCCGAGCGTCCGGCACGTGCTTGTGCCGCCACGAGCAGGGTGCCGGCCACGCCGCCGAGGGCTACGCGTGGGCGACGGGCAAGGTGGGCGTGGCGATGGCCACGTCCGGTCCCGGCGGGCTGCAACCTGGTGACCGCGCTCGCCGACGCCAAGATGGACTCGGTCCCCATGGTCGCGATCACCGGCCAGGTTCCGACCCCGGTCGTGGGCAACGACGCGTTCCAGGAGGCCGACATCACCGGCATCACGATGCCGGTCACGAAGCACAACATGCTCGTCACCGATCCCGGCGAGGTCGCCGAGGCGATCCGCGAGGCGTTCCACATCGCGCGCACGGGGCGGCCGGGCCCGGTCCTCGTCGACCTGCCGAAGGACGTGCTGGTGAACGAGACCACGTGGAAGTGGCCGGAGAGCGTGAGCCTGCCCGGCTACAAGCCGACCACGAAGGGCAACGCCCGCCAGATCGTCCGAGGCGGCCAAGCTGATCATGAAGGCGAAGCGCCCGGTGCTGTACGTCGGCGGCGGCGTGATCAAGGCCGGCGCCACGAAGGAGCTCTACAAGCTGGCCACGAGCGCGCAGCTGCCGGTCGTCACCACGCTGATGGCGCGCGGCGCGTTCCCCGACTCGCACGAGCTGTGCCTGGGCATGCCCGGTATGCACGGCAACTACACTGCGGTCACCGCGATGCAGAAGTCGGACCTGCTGATCGCGCTCGGCGCCCGGTTCGACGACCGGGTGACCGGCAAGCTCGACGCGTTCGCGCCGGGCGCCACCGTGATCCACGTCGACATCGACCCCGCCGAGATCGGCAAGAACCGCGTGGTCGAGGTGCCGATCGTCGGCGACTGCAAGGACGTGATCGGCAAGCTCGCCGGCGATCTGGACAAGCGGCAGGACGAGGCCGGCGGCGTTCCCGACCGGAAGGCCTGGCTGGGCCAGCTCGAGGCCTGGAAGAAGGAGTTCCCGTACGCGTACGACCAGCAGCCGGACGGTCCGCTGAAGCCGCAGTTCTGCATCGAGCGGTTGCGCGAGGCCGCTGACGACGACTCGATCGTCGTCTCGGGCGTCGGCCAGCACCAGATGTGGGCGTCGCAGTTCTGGAAGTTCGAGAAGCCCCGGCAGTGGATCAACTCGGGCGGGCTTGGGCACCATGGGCTTCGCGGTGCCGGCGGCGCTCGGCGCGGCGGCCGGTATGCCCGACCGCCGGGTGATCGCGATCGACGGCGACGGCTGCTTCCAGATGACCGCGCAGGAGCTGGCGACCTCGACCACCGAGAAGCATCCCGTTCGTGACGGCGATCATCAACAACGCATACCTGGGCATGGTGCGGCAGTGGCAGGAGCTGTTCTACGACGAGCGCTACAGCCAGGTCCATCTCACGTACGACACGCCGGACTACGTGAAGCTCGCGGAGGCCTATGGATGCGTGGGCCTGCGTGCCGAGCACCCGGACGAGGTCGACGCCGTCATCGAGAAGGCGCTGTCCATCACCGACCGGAGCGTCGTGATCGACTTCCGCGTGGACTCCAAGGAGATGTGCTTCCCGATGGTGCCCTCCGGCTCGTCGAACGACGACATCATCACCGGCCCGGAGGGCCTGAAGCGGGCCAACGATCCCGCGGAGGCACCCATCGCATGAGCACCCTCCACACGATCTCCGTCCTGGTGGAAGACCGTCCGGGTGTCCTGACGCGCGTGGCCGGTTTGTTCGCCGCGCGCGGGTTCAACATCGACTCACTCGCGGTCGGTCCCACCGAGAAGCCCGGCATGTCGCGCATGACGATCGTCGTGACCGTCGATAAGAAACCGCTGGAGCAGATCACGAAGCAGCTGAACAAGCTGATCAACGTGATCAAGATCTTGGAGCACGAGCCGGCCGACACCGTCGAGCGCGAGCTGATGCTGGTGAAGGTGCGCGCCGAGGGTGAGGCGCGCGCGCGGGTTCTGGAGTTCTGCCAGGTGTTCCGCGTCCGGGTGTCCGACGCCACGCACCAGACGCTCACGATCGAGGCCACCGGCTCGCCGGACAAGCTCTCCGCGTTGCTCGAGCTCCTTCAGGACTTCGGGATCGTGGAGCTCGCCCGCACGGGCCGGATCGCGCTCACGCGGGGCAACCGCGGGATCCGCGAACGGACCCTGAAGGCAGCGAAGGCCGCCGGGGCCGAGGACGCGTGGGACGGCGGCGGCGTGTAACCCCAGCTGGTCTGAGTCGGACTAGCTCGACGGAGTGAGAAGGAAGGACGACGACCACCATGGCGACGATCTACTACGAGAAGGACACCGATCCCGACGCGCTCAAGGGGCAGAAGGTCGCGATCCTCGGCTTCGGCAGCCAGGGGCATGCGCACGCCCTGAACCTCCGGGATTCCGGGCACGACGTCCGCGTGGGCCTGCGCCCCGGTTCGAAGTCGCGCACGGTCGCCGAGGATGCCGGCCTCCGCGTGCTCGACACGGCCGACGCCGTCGGTGAGGCCGACGTCGTCATGGTCGTCCTGCCCGACACGGCGCAGTCCAAGGCGTACACCGACGACATCGGGCCGAACCTCGAACCCGGCAACATGCTGATGTTCGCGCACGGCTTCAACATCCACTTCGGAACGATCGCGCCGCCCGAGGGCGTAGACGTCACGATGATCGCGCCGAAGGGGCCCGGTCACCTGGTGCGCCGGACGTACGAGCAGGGGATCGGGACGCCCGCGCTCATCGCCGTGCACCAGGACGCCACCGGGAAGGCCCGGGAGCGCGCGCTCGCGTACGCGGCCGGCATCGGTGCGGCGCGCGCCGGCGTGCTGGAGACCACGTTCAAAGAGGAGACCGAGACGGATCTCTTCGGCGAGCAGTCGGTCCTGTGCGGCGGGGCGTCCTCGCTCGTGCAGGCGGGGTTCGAGACGCTCGTCGCGGCCGGCTACCAGCCGGAGATCGCCTACTTCGAGTGCCTGCACGAGCTCAAGCTGATCGTGGACCTGATCTACGAGGGCGGCCTGTCCTGGATGCGCTACTCCATCTCCGACACGGCCGAGTACGGCGACTACACGCGCGGCCCACGCGTGGTGAACGACGAGACCCGCGCCGAGATGCGCCGGATCCTCGACGAGATCCAGAGCGGGCAGTTCGCCAAGGAATGGATCGCGGAAGCAGACGGCGGATTCACCAACTTCCTCCGACTTAGGAGCGAGGCGCGCACGTCCCAGCTCGAAGAGGTGGGACGGGGTCTGCGCCAGATGATGCCCTGGTTGGAGAGCGACAAGAAGGTGGTCCCCGAATGAAGGAAGGCAACGTAGCCGACGGCGACACCGTACGGATCTTCGACACGACCCTGCGGGACGGAGAGCAGGCTCCCGGCATCGCGCTCACCCGCGCCGAGAAGGTCGAGATCGCCGAGCAGCTCGCCCGGTTGAACGTGGACATCCTGGAGGCCGGCTTCCCGGTCTCGTCCGAAGGCGAGTTCGACGCGGTGTCCGAGATCGCGTCCAGCGTGCGCGGGCCCGGTGATCGCGGCGCTCGCGCGCACCACCGAGGGCGACGTCCGCCGTGCCGCGGAAGCGCTGAAAGGCGCCGACAGCTGGCGGATCCACACGTTCATCTCGACCAGCCAGATCCACATGGAGGACATGCTCCGCATGTCGCACCAGCAGGTGCTGGACGCGATCCGGGACAACGTGAAGCTCGCCGTGAGCTACACCGACGACGTGGAGTTCTCCGCCCAGGACGCCACCCGGACCGAGCTGGACTTCCTGCTCGAATGCTTCCGCGTCGCGGTCGAGTGCGGGGCGACGACCATCAACGTTCCCGACACGGTGGGCTACGCCACGCCGACCGAGTTCGGGGAGCTGGTGCGCGTCGTGCGCGAGGCCACGCCCGACAACGTCGTGATCTCGACGCATTGCCACAACGATCTGGGCCTGGCCGTCGCGAACTCCTTGGCCGGGATCGAGAACGGCGCGCGGCAGGTGGAGGTCGCGGTCAACGGCATCGGCGAACGCGCGGGCAACTGCGCGCTCGAGGAGATCGCCATGATCGTCCGCACGCGCGGGCAGGCGCTCGGCGTGACACACGGCCTCAACACCAAGGAGATCATCCGGACGTCGCGCCTCGTCTCCATGACGACCGGCTACAGCGTGCAGCCGAACAAGTCGGTCGTGGGCGCCAGCGCGTTCGCGCACGAGAGCGGTATCCACCAGCACGGCGTGCTCAGTAACCGCGCGACGTACGAGATCATGGACCCGCTCGCGATCGGCCTGGAGGGCAATCGGCTCGTCCTGGGCAAGCACAGCGGCCGGCACGCGTTCGTCGACGCACTGGAGAAGATCGGGCTCACGATCGACGCGGAGCACCTCGACCGGGCGTTCGCGCGCTTCAAGGACCTGGCCGACCGGAAGATCCAGATCACCGATCAGGACCTGGAGGCCATCGTCGGCGAGGAGCGCGGCTCGGCTGAGGAGGGCGTTCTCGTCCTCGAGTCGCTCCAGGTCGGCGGCGGGACGCACCTCTCGCCGAGCGCCACGGTCCGGCTCCGTCGCGGCGAGGAGCTGATCGAGGAGTCGGCGTTCGGCGACGGCATGATCGACGCCGCGTGCGGGGCGATCCAGCGCGCAGCCGGCGTCGAGGCCCGCCTCATCATGTTCAACGTGTCATCGGTGACCGGAGGGTCGGACGCGTTAGGGGACGTCGTCGTGCAGCTCGACGTCGACGGCCGCAGGGTGACCGGCAGAGGTGTGTCGGTGGACGTCGTGGAGGCGAGCGCGCGGGCGTACCTGGCGGCGATCAATCGCGCCTTGCGCGTCTCGGGTGCGGAGAGCTCGTCCGAGGCGGCCGCTGAGGCGATGCCGTGACCTACACGATCGGCGTGATCGCCGGGGACGGGACCGGCCCGGAGGTCGTCGGTGAGGCCCTCAGGGTCCTCGAGGCCGTTCGAGCGGTCGAGGGGTTCGAGGTCGATCTCGTCGAGTTCGACCTGGGCGGCGAGCGGTTCCTGCGGACCGGCGACACGCTCCCCGACGACGAGCTCGCGCGCCTCAGGCAGATGGACGCGATCCTCCTGGGCGCGGTCGGCCACCCCGATGTGAAGCCGGGGATCCTGGAGCGGGACCTGCTGCTGCGGGCTCGGTTCGAGCTGGACCAATACGTGAACCTCCGGCCGATCATCCGGTTCCCCGGCGTCCAGACCCTGGTGCCGTCCGCACGGGGAGGACGACGTGAACATGGTCGTCGTCCGCGAGAACTCCGAGGGGCTCTACAGCGGCGCCGGCGGGTTCCACCGGAAGGGGACCGAGCACGAGGTCGCGGTGCAGGAGTCGATCAACACCCGCCACGGCGTGGAACGGATCGTGCGGTACGCGTTCCAGCTCGCGATGCGTCCCGACCGGCGCCGGAAGCTCACGCTCGTCCACAAGACGAACGTGCTGACGTTCGCGGGCGACCTGTACCAACGCGTCGTGAACGAGGTGGCGGCGGAGTTCCCGGACGTTCAGACCGACTACGTCCACGTCGACGCGTGCTGCATCTACTTCCTCGATCAACCCGCCCGTTTCGATGTGATCGTGACGGACAACATGTTCGGCGACATCATCACGGACCTCGGCGCCATGATCCAGGGCGGCATGGGGATCGCCGCGGGGGGTAACATCAACCCGGACGGCGTCAGCATGTTCGAGCCGATCGGTGGAACGGCGCCGGATCACGTCGGCAAGGGCACCATCAACCCGCTCGCCGCGATCGGCGCCGTCCAGATGCTGCTCGCGCAGCTCGGCGAGGACGGCGCGGCCGCGCGAGCGGCAGAGGGCATCCGCTTCGCGTGCACCAAGATGGAGTCCATGCGCGCGGGGGAGATGGGTTACTCCGACCTCCGGCGTCGGCGATCTCGTCGTGGAGCGGGCCACCGCATGAGCGCGGCAGCCGTCCCCCGCAAGGTCGAGCTGTACGACACGACGCTCCGCGACGGCGCGCAGCAGACCGGCCTGTCGTACTCCATCGAGGATCGCATGCGGATCCTCCACAAGATCGATCAGCTCGGGGTGCCGTTCATCGAGGGAGGCTGGCCGGGCGCGAACCCCCGCGACACAGAGTTCTTCAAGCTCGCGACCAAGGAGACGCTCGCAGCACGCCGCGCTCACGTCGTTCGGCATGACGCGGAAAGCGGGCGAGCGCGCGGAGGACAGCGCCGTCCTCCGCGAGCTGCTCGAGACCGGGACGGAGGTCGTCTGCATCGTCGGGAAGGCGTGGGACGTGCATGTCACCGAGGTGCTCCGCACCGATCTGGACGAAGGCGTGGCGATGGTGCGCGACTCGGTCGCGTTCTTGCGCGCGCAGGACCGCCGGGTCTTCTTCGACGCGGAGCACTTCTTCGACGGCTATCGCAGCAACCCGGCGTACGCGATGGACGTGCTGAGGGCCGCGGAGGAAGCGGGGGCGGAGCGATCGGTGCTCTGCGACACGAACGGCGGGATGCTTCCGGCGGACATCGCGAGGATCGTGGACGACGTCGTCGCGCGGACGGTGCAGGCGCAGGTCGGCATCCACGTGCACAACGACGCCGGGTGCGCGGTGGCCAACTCGCTGATCGCCGTCGAGCATGGCGCGTTCCAGGTGCAGGGCGTGGTGAACGGCTACGGCGAGCGCACCGGGAACGCCGATCTGATCCCGATCGCCGCGAACCTCGTGCTGAAGATGGGAGCTGACTGCCTGCCGGCGGGCGCCGAGGAGCGGCTCACCGAGGTCGCCCACTTCGTCGCCGAGGTGGCCAACCTCGCGCCCGATTCCCGCCAGCCGTACGCGGGCCGGTATGCGTTCACGCACAAAGCCGGGTTGCACGCGAGCGGCGTCGCCCGCCTGGAGGAGGCGTACGAGCACGTCCGCCCCGGCTCGGTCGGCAATCGGCGTGGCATCGTCGCGAGCGACCTGGGTGGCGCGGCCACGCTGCGGATGAAAGCAGAGGAGTTCGAGGTCGAACTGCCCGAGGAGTCCGTGGGTCGCCTGGTGACGGAGCTCAAGGAGCGCGAATCGCGCGGGTACACGTTCGAGGTCGCCGACGCCTCGCTCGAGCTGCTGATGCGGCGTGCGGGTGGGTGGGAACAGTCGTTCTTCACGATCGAGAGCTTCCGTGTTCACATCGAGCAGCGGATGGAGGACGAGGAGGAGGCGCTGGCCGAGGCCACGGTCAAAGTGGTCACCAACGGCACGCGGCACATCGAGAGCGCTGAAGGTCACGGGCCGGTCGGCGCCTTGGACAACGCCCTGCGCAAGGCGCTCACGAACGAGTACCCGGCGCTCGACGACATGACCCTGGAGGACTACCGCGTCCGCGTGCTGGACGAGACCGTCGGGACCGGCGCAACCGTGCGCGTCCTGATCGACACCTCGAACGGCGAGCGCGAGTGGACCACGGTCGGCGTGTCGGAGAACATCATCGAGGCATCGTGGGAAGCGCTCGTCGACGCGTACCTCTACGGCCTGCTCCATCCGCGGGAGGACCGGCAGGGGTGAGCGCCATCGACGGCGTCGTCATCCGTGACGCGACGCCGTCCGACTCCCGCGCGATCGCCGAGGTCCATGTCGCGTCGTGGCGCTGGGCTTATCGCGGCGACCTGCCGGCCCAGTTCCTGGACGGCCAGTCGGTCGATGCGCGGGAGCGGCAGTGGGACGAGTGGCTCGCCCCGGCTCAGCCGGGCGCCGGCACGATGGTCGCCCAGACGGACGAGGGCGTGGTCGGCTTCTGCAGCTTCGCGCCGAGTCGTGACGACGATGCGGAGGCGCACACCGCTGAGGTGATGACGATCTACCTTCGGCCGCATGCCGCGGGGCGGGGGATCGGCCGTGAGCTCTTCGCCTCGGCCGTCGGCAGGCTCGCTGAGCTGGGCTACGAACGGGCGACGCTCTGGGTCATGACGTCGAACGACCGGAGCCGGCGGTTCTACGAGGCCGCCGGCTGGTCGTGGGACGGCACGACGGGCGAGCACCGGTTCGATCGCGCGAACGTCCCGATCGTGCGGTACGCGGTCGACCTGTAGCGCACGAGCGACCGCGCTCCCGCTTCAGGTGACTGGCGCTTTCGCGCGGGCGCTCACCAGCTGCACGATCGCGTCCTCGATCCGGACCGCCTCATCCTTGCTCAGGCCGTTCGACAGGATCGAGAACTCGATCCAGCCCTTCGCCGTGCGGGACCAGACCCAACCGGACAGCGCGGAGATGTCGGTGAGCGTGCCGGTCTTCGCTCGGATCCGGGTGTGGCCGAGGCGCCCCTCGAGCGTTCCCTGCCCGCCGATCGGCAGTGCCAGCCGGAGATCGGTCGCCCACGGCTGCGTGTCGGCGGCCCAGAGCAACCGGACCATGCCCTGCGCCGTGGCGCGATCCGCGTACGAGAGTCCCGATGCGTCGCGGTGCTGGAATCCCGGTGCGCCGTGAGCGGCCGTGAACGCGTCGATCGCGGCGGCCCCGGCCGCGATGGATCCCGTCCCCGAGACCTCGGCGCCCAGGACCTTCCCCAGCACCTCCGCGTCGAAGTTGATGGAGTCGACGTCCATCCGATGGAGGATGTCGATAACGGGGGCGGAGCCGACCGCCGCGATCTTGACCACGGTGCCGCCCGGGACGCCGGCATCCGGTGGACCTCCAACGTGGATCCCGCGGCGCCGGAGCGCCGTGGTGAGGTAGGTGGCCGCCCGAAGCTCAGGGTCGTCGATGTGGCGCCCACCGGGGCCCACGTTCCCGCGGAACGTCAATGCCGTCGGCATCGCGACCTCGATCTGGGGGAAGTCGTCCTTCCACCCGGGCGCCCACCAATCGCGCTCGAACGGTCCGGTGTCGCCGACGACGGACCCCTCGATGCGCGTGACGCCGGCGGCGCCGATCTCGATCCGCGAGCCCGTCGAGCGATGCGGGCCCGAGCTCGGGGTCCCCGTGCCCGGCGACCCACAGGTCGCCGTCGATCACGCCGTCGACAGGTGCGGCGTGGGCCATCGCCCGCGTCTGGATCACCCGGTCGGGACCGACCGTCGCGAGCAGCGCCATGGACAACAGCAGCTTCTCGTTCGAGGCGGGCGCGCGTTCGACCCACGCCAGGTGCCGGTACCAGAACGCGCCGCCGTCGCCTATGGTCACCGACATCTGCCGCGTGCCGATCAGCGCGTCGATCTGTTGTTGCCACGCGGGCTGGTCCGGTGCGAGATCGTGATGAACGGCATGCCCGCTACCGTCGACGCCGGCGGCTCGACCCGCGACCGGGATGCCCGCGACGAACGAGGCGGCGAGCAGGATGGCGAGGAAGGACCTGGCGCGCATGTTCGAACGATGGTACGAGGTCGCTCGGCCGTGGGAGCGGAAGCGCTCGGGAAGCGCTACTGACCTTGTGCGAGCGCGTCGACCTCGGCGCGCATCGCGTTGCGCTCTTCCAGCAGCATGCGCAATGCCCGTGGCTCCAGCGGCCGCGCGAAGAAGTACCCCTGACCCATGTCGCACTTGAGCTCCATGAGTCGCTCCAGCTGGTCGGCGCGCTCGATGCCCTCTGCGACGGGTCGCAGGTTCAAGATGCCGGCCAGCTCGATGACGGCGGCGGTGAGCGCGGAGGATTCGCCGCCGTCCGCGACCTCGTCGATGAAGGACTTGTCGACCTTGAGGATGTCGACCGGGAAGCGACGAACGTAGTTGAGCGACGAATAGCCCGTGCCGAAGTCGTCGATCGCGAGCAGCACACCGAGCTCCTTCAGCTGGTTCAGCCGCTCGATGGCGAGCTCCATGTCCTGCATGACCATGCTCTCGGTGATCTCGAGGATCAGCGTGGGCGCCGCCAGTCCGGTCTCGGCCAGGATGTCGCGGACCTCGTCCACGATCTCCGGGCGTGCGAGCTGCCGTGCGGACAGGTTGACCGCCATGTGGAACGGCGGATCCATCGGGAACTCGCCCTGCAGCTCCACCGCGTACGCACACGCTTCGCGAAGCACCCAGCGGCCGATCGGCACGATCAAACCCGTCTCTTCGGCCAGCGGGATGAACTCGAGCGGCTGCACGATCCCGCGCTCCGGATGGATCCATCGGATCAGGGCTTCCACGCCCGTGATCCGTCCCGACTCGAGCTCGATCACGGGCTGGTAATGCAGGATGAACTCCTGGTGCTCGAGCGCACGCTGGAGGTCGGCCTTCAGCTCCAAGCGCCGCAGTGCGGTGTCGTGCATCGCGGGCTCGAAGATCTGGTAGCGACCCTTGCCCTTCTCCTTCGCCATGTACATCGCGACGTCAGCGTTGCGCATGAGCGCCTCCGCGACCTCTTCGCCGCCGTCACCGGCTTCCTCCGAGACGGCGATCCCGACGCTCGCGCGGACGAAGACCTCTTTGCCCTCGAGCGTGAACGGCTCCTCCAGCATCTGCATGATCCGGTCGGCGACGTCCGCGGCCTGGATGCCCTCTCCGCCGTCCTCCAGCAGGATCGCGAACTCGTCCCCGCCCAGCCGGGCGGCCGTGTCGGCGGCTCGGAGCGCCTTCTTCAGCCGGTCGCCGACCTCCAACAGGAGTCCGTCGCCGGCGGCGTGGCCGAGGGAGTCGTTGACCGTCTTGAAGTCGTCGATGTCCATGAACAACACCGCGATCGGCTTCCGATCGCGCTCCTGGCGCTCGATGGCATGCAGCACGCGGTCGCGGAACAGCGCCCGGTTCGCGAGGTTGGTGACGGGATCGTGGAACGCCTGGTGCTGCAGCTGCTCCTCGAACTGCTTGCGCTCCGTGATGTCGCGGGTGTTCAGGACGATCCCTTTCACGTTGGGGTCGTGCAGCAGACTCGTCCGGAGGGTCTCGGTTGCCAGGTACGTCCCGTCCCGATGCTGCACGCGGAACTCCAAGAGCGCGGTATCGCCCTCACCTTCTCCGACCGATGTCAGGAACGACAAGACACGTGTCTTGTCGTCCTGATGGACCAGGTCGATGAACCTCGTTCCTTCGAGCTCCTCGGGTCCGGATCCGAGCAGACGCGCCGAGGACGGGCTCGCGTAGCGGATCAGGGTGGTCGGCTCGATGACCGTCACGACGTCCGACGAGTTCTTGACGAGCGACGCGAACCGCGCCTCGCTCTGGCGCAGCAGCAGGTCCTCGGTGAGGGCCGCGCTCTCGAGCGCGAGCGCGACCTGCGAGGAGAGCGCCCGGAGACTGTCGGCGACCGAGACGGGCATCTCTTCGTCCGTCGCGATCACCATCATGCCGCGGAACTCGTCGCGCATGAACAACGGCGCCACGAGCACGGACCCCTCGACGTCCGAGGGGATCGAGAGCGGCTCACTGATCGTGCTCTCATGGGACTGCACGACGTAGGCGTCGCGGTCCATGAGCCGCTGCCGCTTCCAATCCTGCAGGATGTCGAGTGAGAACCGACGACCGATCACGTCGATCGCTTCGCCGTCGGCGGCCACCACGACGAAGTCGTTCGGCCCGCTGTCCGATCCCTCGCACAAGCGGATCGCCGCGCTCTCGCCGGCCAGCGCCCGGGCGGCTTCGATCGCAGCCTCGTGGATCGCCTCTCGATTCGTCGCCGTGACGAGTGCCACACCGACCTCGCGCAGCGCGCGCTCGCGTCCCGCCGATTTCTCCTGCTGACGCACCAGGCCGGACATCCTCGCGATGACGAGGAGGAACAGGACGATCGATGCCACGATGACCACGAGCTGGTCGGTGCGCTGCGTGCCGGTCGAGTACCGGCTCACGATGATCGCGTCGGTGAGCGGAGCGGTGAGCGACACCACGGCCAAGGCGACGAGTCGGGTTCGGGACAGTCGGGCCTTCGTCTCGGTCGATCGTTCCGAGAACTTGCGAACGCCCGGGTGCAGCGCCGCGGCGCCGATCAGGAGGTAGAACGCGGCCCATCCGCCTTCCAGGTAGCCCGTCTGGTTGTCGTAGCCGCCGTGGAGCCCGAACCACCCGTACATCGCATCCGTCACGAATAGTGCGACGACGCCGGCGAGCAGCAGGAAGAACGCCATGTTCTTCTTGCCTCCCCCCACGGCGAGCCTGATGGCGCCGGTGACGAGCATCAGGTCCATCAATGGATACCCCATCGACACCAGCTTCTGCGCGGTCGTGAGGGTCGAGTCGTGCGTGTATGGCGCGATCAGGAAGACCCACGACAACACGCCGACGCCGATGCCGACGATCAGCGAGTCGATGGCACCGTCGCGGTCGCGACCCGGGTTGCGGTGTCGGATCAACAATAAGATCCCCAGGAAGAGGCAGGGGTAGACCGACAAGTAGAAGACGTCGCCGATCGATGGGAACGGCAACTCCGTTCCGAAGAACCGTTGGTAGTTGTACGTGATGACGTCTCCGGTCACGAAGAAGACCTGGCCCAAGGCGATCAGGACCCAGGGCAGCTTGTATTCGACGTGATTGAGCCGGAGCGCCACCAGGATCACGATCGGTGACGACAGTGCGATGAGGTTAAGCAGCCCGCTGACGCGCATGCCGGGCACGAACAGGAAGACCAGGGTCGCTACGGCCCCGGTCAACAGATACACGAGCCATGCCCGCGCCTTCATTGCCATGTGTATCGTCCGGCGAAGCGGCGAGCCTTAGACCAAGGTTCAGGCGAGATGGTCGGTCAGATGGGGGAGGCCGTTGGCCCTACCTCCTCGCGTTCCGGAGCGTGCTCCGGGAGCGGTTCCTCCTCGATGGAGCGCATCCCGGGAAGGAACAGGAAGGACAAGGTCACGATCGCGCCGAGGACGCCGGCCCCGATCAACGTGGCGCGGGTACCGAAGAGGTTGGCGGCGGGGCCCGTGAGCGCGAACGACAGTGGGAGCAAGCCGATCGAGATGAACCAATCGAGGCTCGAGACGCGCCCCAGCAGGTGGCGCGGCACGAGTCGCTGCTTGGTGGTGGCCCACACGATCGTTCCCGCGGTCTCGAGCGCGTTGAACAGGAGGCAGGCGATCATCGCTTGCCACGGAACGTGCGCCAATCCGTAGCCCGCGACCGCCAGGGTCGAGAAGGTCCAGGCGACGTACATGAACGTGATGAATCGACGAGGGACTGCGCGTTGCCCCATGTAGAGGGCCGCACCGATGGCGCCGACCCCGCCCATCGCGAGGATGAAGCCCAGGCTCTTGGGGTCGCCGCCCCAATGATCCTTGACGAGCAGCGGCAGCAGAACCTCCTGCGGGCCGATGAACAGCAGATAGGCGAAGGACGCGGCGAGCAGCGTTCCCCACAGCCACACGCGAGCGCGCACGAAACGGAAGCCCTCTCGGATGTCGGCCATCGCCGTGGCGGGCCCGGCATCCATCGGTGCGTCGATGGGGTGCGGACTCATGAGCAGCAGTGCCACGATCGAGACCCCGAACGTCAGGGCATCGATCAAGAACGCTCCGCCGGTGCTCCACGCGACGAGGAAACCGCCGAGGGCCGGGCCCGCCAGCCGCCAGGCGGCGGGTCGCACGAACTGATCAAGGGAGTTGGCCTGGACGAGCAGGTCGCTCGCCACTAGGTCGGGCACGATCGCGTCGAACGCCGGGCCGAAGAACGCAGTTCCTCCGCCGTAGAGCGCGGCGAGTCCCATCAGATGCCACAGCTGAAGTGTCCCGTTGAGCGACAGCACGCCCATCGCGGCGACCGCCAGACCCCGGATCAGGTCGGCCGCCAAGAGGACGCGTCGTCGATCGAACCGATCGCTCACCACCCCCCCGATCAGCAGGAACAAGACGTTCGGGATGGTCATCGCCAAACCGACGAGCGAGAGGGCGGTCGCCGCGTCCGACAGCTCGTAGACCTGCCACGCGAGCGCGACGATGAAGATCCCGTCGCCCAGCAGGGAAACGGTCATACCCGACCAGAGCAGCCGGAAGTCCCGGTGCCTGAGCGGTTCGAAGATGACGGGGAGCCGTCTCCCGGACTGCCCCCCATCCCCCCTCGGGTGAGATGTCATCCCCATCGTTCTCGGTATCGGAGCACGGGATGGGCTGCTTGACCTGCACTGCTGCGGACCGGCTACGTCAGATGGCCCCTCCGGGTCCGCCGGAAGGCGGGGAGCTCGGTGGTCCGAGCGCGCGCAGCTCGCGGCGCAGGAGTTCGCGGATCGCCGGAGTGGACGGGAGCTCCGCGATGTCGGGGTGGGCCTCGATCGCCTCTTCGAGGTCCTCGACCGCGACGCTGAGCGGCGCGCGTCGGCGGCGCGCATCCGCCGATCGCACGGTCTCAACAGCGGTCTCGTACGCGCGGGTCGCCTCGTCGGGCCGCCCGTTCGCGAGCAGGGACAAGGCGAAGTCGAACAGCACCGAGATCTGTCCCGGCGCGCCTGCCATCGAGACCTTGAACGTCTGGATCGCTTCGTTCAGGCGGCCGAGGCGATACAGGCTCCACCCTCGGAACTCGAGACGTCGAGGACGATCGGCGAGCATCTCGACGGGATCCGCAGCGATGTCGCGATAGAGGCGCTCGGCCTCGTCTCTGCTCCCGGTTCGGTGGAGCAGATCCGCGAGCGCGGTGCGGGGCCACGGGGCCGTTGCATCGAGCGCGATCGCCGTCTCGTAGATGGACCGCGCCTCCTCGACGTGACGCTCGCCCAGGTTCTCGAGCGCCCACGCTCGGACGGTGTAGGCGAGCGCGTTGTCCGGGTCGAGCTCGATGGCGCGCGCCGAGGTTTCGGCAGCCTCCGCGTATTCCGCGAAGTCGTTCAACTCAGATGCCCGTCGGATCAGATCGGACGCGCGACCCTCGTCGGGCTCAGGCACCATGCGCTCGCGTTCGGATCGCCCCTCGGGTCCGTACCGGCTATCGGCGTCGGAATCGTACTCGCTCGCGCGTTCGGAACAAGGAGCGGTCGGTTGTCCGCACCGACAACGGCCTACCCGATCTGGGATGCGTCCGTCGACGCGGGAACGAGTGGTCCGCTCGGTGAGAGATCCTCGAAGGACTCGTCGCCCGCCGATGCGAACGGCAGGTACACGCGGAACGATGCGCCGCCGCCCTCGCGCTCCTCGACCCACGCTCGGCCGCCGTGCAGTTCGGCGAAGCGCGTGACCAAGGAGAGGCCGATCCCGACGCCCGGGTTATGTGTCACGACTTCGTTGCCCTGTCGGAACGGCTCGAAGATCGAGTCCCGCAACTCCTCGGGGATACCGGGACCCGCGTCCTCAACCACGATCAACACGCTCTCCGCATCTCCGGTCGCGCGGACCCAGATCGGCGTTCCGGTCGGCGTGTAGCGGATCGCGTTCACGACGAGGTTCTCGACGATCCGCTCGACCTGAGCGGCGTCGACGAAGGCGTGCACCGGTCCGTTGGACGTGATCTGTATGGGGTGGGTATCGGTGGAGCTCTCCTCCAGCACGCTCGCAAGGATCTGGTTCACGTCGACGTCGTCGCGGTTGGGGGCCACGATCCCCCGGCTCATGCGATCGAGATCGAGGAGGTTGGTCAACAGGCGGTGGAGCTTCCTGGCGTTCGTCGCGATCCGGCCGACCAGGTCGTGCTCGTCCTCGCGGGAGATCTGCTCATGATCGAGGCTGCTCTCGAGGGTCAGCGCGCAGCCGAGGATGCTGGTGAGCGGCGTCCGGAGGTCGTGCGAGACCGCTTGCAGGAAGGAGTTCTGCATCTCGTGCAGCGCGCGCAACCTGGTGGCCGCTTCCTTCTCCGCGGCAAGCGCCTTCACGAGTTGGGCCTCGGCGTTCTTCTGCTCGGTCACGTCGTACATCACGCCTTGCAGGTAGAGCGGGCGCCCGCCGTCGTCCGCGAGGGCCTCGGCCTCTTCATGGATCCAGATGACACGGCCGTTCTTGCCGATGATCCGGTACTCGCAGTGCATCCGGGGTTCGCCGTTCAAGAGCCGCATCTCGGCGTCGAGCGCGAGCTCTCGGTCCTCGGGCAGGATGCGCTCGCGCCATAGGTCGGCCTGGCCCGTCCACTCGTCCGGTGTGAATCCCAGGATCGATTCGACCTTCGGGCTGATATACGTCCACGCCGCGTCCTTGCCGAACTCGGCGATGTAGACGACGGCCGGCAGACCTTCCACGAGGGACCGGTACTTGGCCTCCGCCTCGCGCATCTGCCGCTCGGTTCGTCGGTACTCGCCGATGTCGACCATCAATCCGTTCAACCGGACCAGGACGAGCACGAAGAGCAGGGCGGAGCATCCGGCCAGGACGGGCACGTCCACCTGCTCGCCACGTAGCGCCTGGATCATCTCGACCGTCGGCGCGATCAGGGACGCGCCGGCGAGCACCATGAGGCGCCTGCGAGGGTGTTGAAGGTCGCCCTCCGGGGCGGGATCGTCCAATTCGACCATCGACGGATGCAGAGCGGCCGCGCCCCACAACAGGTAGAAGAGTCCCCATCCGAGCTCCAGGAGACCCGTGGTGTTGTCGTAGGTCCCGTGCAGCAGGATGAGCGTGTAGATGGTGTCGGTTGTGAACAACACCATGACGGCTCCGGCCATCAGGTAGAAGGCCGGGGGCCGCTTCCCGCGGTCGACCGCCAGACGGACGGCTACGCCGAACAGGAGCAGGTCCATGATCGGATACGCCATCGCGGTCAGCTTCTGGATGAGCGTCAGCGATTGGTCGTGCGCGTACGGCGCCAGCAAGAACACCCAGGACAGCGTCCCCACGCCGACCGCGATGATGAGGGAGTCGATCAGGCTCGCGCGGTCGCGTCCCGGGCTGCGGCGACGAACCAGCATCAGGACGCCGGCGATCAGGAAGGGATAGACGCTCAGGTAGAAGAGGTCACCGATCGACGGGAAGGGCGGAGCGTTGCCGAAGAACCGCTCGTAGTTGTACGTGATCACGTCGCCGGCCACGAAGAGCGCCTGACCCGTCGCCACCAAGTACCACGGTAGGCGCTGCCGCGGATGGTTCATCCGCGCCCCGAAGATGATCGCGAGTGAGGCGGAGAGACCGATCGCGTTGAACAGCGGGCCGACGCGGATCGGGTGGATGAAGACGAAGGCGGTTAGCAATGCACCGCCGATCGATAGATAGATGGCCCAAACCCGAGATCTCATCGCTCAATCGATATCGGGCGAGGTCAACGGAGACCTTAGGCGTGGGGTGGTGAGAGGCGTCCGCCGAACGACGTACGCAGAGGGTCGTTACGCCGAGACGCCGGCGGTCTGGCGCAGCTGGAACCGCTCCCGGAGCGATCCGAAGACCTCGATCAGGTGGTCGACATCCTCATCCGTGTTGGCCGCGGTCACCTGGATCCGGAACCCGACTTCGTCCTTCGGCACCAGCGGGTAGGCGGCCATCGTCGTATAGACCCCTTCGTCGAACAGGTACCTGCCGACCCGGTCGATCTCCGAATGGTCGGCGAGCGGCACCTCGATGATGGGGAATCCGCTCTGGTTCGGCGTCACGATGCCGAGCCGCTCCAGCGCATCGAGCACGCGATGGGTCCGTTGCCAGATCGCGAGCCGGTTGAGGTCGCCGCGGGTGCGGTTCACTTCGAGCCCGACGATCGTGGTTGCGAGCGATGCGACGGGCGACGGCCCGGAGTAGAGGTACGGCGGCGCAAGCACCTTGAAGGCATCCTTCAATCTCGTCGGAAGGGCGATGAACGCCAGGAGCGACGAATAGGCCTTCGAGAACCCGGCGACCAGGATGACGTTGTCGTACGACACGTCCTGATGGCGCAGCAGGCTGTTCCCCGAGGTGCCGTAGTCGCAGAGCTCATCCGGTGAGCGCTCGCCGATCACGCCGAACCCGTGAGCGTCGTCCACATACAGGAGGGCGTCGTGCTCGTTCGCGAGGCGGGCGAACGCCGCGATATCCGGCGCGTTGCCGGTCATCGAGTTGACGCCGTCCATCGAGATCAACCGCGGTTGTCCCGGGTCGGTGGCCGCCAGCAGCTCTTCGAGATGTGCGGCGTCGTTGTGCCGGAACCTGACCACGTCCGCTCCGTGACCGGCGGCGACCATGGCCCCGTCGTAGATCGTCTTGTGCGCCCTGCCGTCCAGGAACACGGTGCCGTCGCCAACGAGGACGGGGATCATCGACATGTGGATGTGCGTGATCGTCGGGAGGAGCAAGACGTCTTCGCACGCCAGCAGGTCGGTCATCTGCTCTTCGATCTCCTGGTAGAGGCGCGGGCTGCCGAGCAGGCGGGACCAGCTGGGATGGGTTCCCCACTTGGCCAGGTACTCGGGGACCGCGGCGATGATCTCCTCGTCGAGATCGAACCCGAGGTAGTTGCAGGACGCCCAGTCCGTGAGCCAGTGGTCGCCGATCCGGATCCGACGGCCGATCTGCTCGTCGATCACGGCGTCGACCATCGGGTGCTCGTCCTTCAACCGCGTGAGGTCCGCCGTCGCGGCCACCCACCGGTCGAGCCATCCGTCCACCTGGCGGCGGCGAGGCCTGTCGCTCAACGGCGACCCGACCGCGAGGTCGGACTCGCGCCGCTGGGCGCGCGTATCGGCCCCGTACGAGCGGGCCCCGGTTTCGGTATTGGAGATGGTCATCTGACTAGTCCATCGGCGCCTCCGAAGTCGGACTTGACTTGCGGCGGCGGCTGGCGGGTGACGAGACGGGCTACGCGGCAGGGTGATGCGTGGCCGCGAACGTCCGCATGAAGCCCGCCAGCGCCTCCGCACCCGCGAGCGGCATGGCGTTGTAGAGCGAGGCACGGATCCCGCCGACGCTGCGATGCCCCTTCAGCTCCACCAGGCCGAGCGCCGCCGCCTCGTGCACGAAACGGCGCTCGAGGTCCTCGGACGGAAGGCGCCACGTGAGGTTCATCAACGAGCGCGATCCGAGCTCGGCATGCCCACGGTAGAACCCGTCGCTGCCGTCGATCGCGTCGTAGACCACGGACGCCTTCTCGCGATCGCGCTCGAGCTGCTTCTCCAGCCCTCCCACCTCGTCCTTGAGCCAGCGCGTCACGAGCATGAGTACGTAGATCGCGAACACCGGAGGGGTGTTGTACATCGAGCGGTTCTCGACGTACGTGCGGTAATCCAAGATCGTCGGCAGCCGATCGGGGATCTGACCGAGCAGGTCGTCCCGGACGATCACCACCGTGACGCCGGCGGGACCTGCGTTCTTCTGGGCTCCGGCATAGATGAGCGCATGGCTCGCGACGTTCACCGGCCTCGAGAGGAAGTCCGACGACGAATCGACGACCAGCGGAACCCCGGGTGGGACGGCCGGCGTCGCCGGGAACTCCACCCCGTGGATCGTCTCGTTCGACGTGATGTGCACGTAGGTCGCGTCCGCATCGAGCACGTCGCGCAGCTCGTCGTCTCGCGGGACCCGGATGAACCCCTCACCCTTCCCGGACCACACAGCGCGAGCCGCGCCCTCCTTCTCCGCCTCCCTCAACGCCTTCGATCCCCACGACCCCGTGACGACGTAAGCGGCTTCGCCCCCGGCGCCTCGGAGCAGGTTCATCGGGACCATCGAGAACTGCATCGAGGCGCCGCCCTGGCAGAACAGCACGTGATGCGATGCGGGGACCCCGAGCAGTGAACGGAGGTTGTCCTCGGCCTCACCGATCACGCCCTCGAACCACGGGCTTCGGTGTGACACCTCGAGCGGAGACGCCCCGATGCCGGGGAGCGCGACCAGCTCGCGCTGCGCGTGTTCGAGGACGGACAAGGGAAGCGTGGCGGGTCCAGCGGCGAAGTTGAAGACACGGTCGGTCATGGGGCACCCAGGGTATCGTGACGGCCCGCACGCGAAGGGTCGGAGCGATGGCATACAAGCGGATCTTGTTCGGCACGGATGGCTCGGCGTCGGCGCAGGCCGCGGGCGCGGTCGCGGCCGGGCTGGCGCGTGCCGGAGGAGCGCAGCTGATCGTGGGGGTCGCGTTCGAGCGAGCAACCGACGCCGAGCGGATCGTGGCGACGGCCGTCGAGCAGGCCGAGGCGGCAGGCGTTCGGCGGGTCTCAGGGGAGGCTCGGGCCGGGGTGCCCGCCGACGCGCTGATCGCGCTCGCCGACGGCCACGACGTCGGGCTTGTGGTCGTCTCGGGCGGGCGCGGCAAGAAGTACGGGTTGGGCCAGGTGGCGCACCGGCTTTCCCTCCGTTCCCCCCGCGACGTCCTGTTGGTTGCCGGCTCGGCCTCGCTCGGATCAGACGGGCCGCTGTATCGGCGGATCCTGATCGCGACCGACGGCTCGTCCACGGCCGATCGCGCCGCGAGGAAGGGGTTCGAGCTGGCCGAGGCCCTGGAGGCGCCCGTCACGATCGTCTTCGTGGGGCACCCGAAGACCGGGGAGCTCGTCACGCAGGACACCATCGCCACCTACGCAGGCGAGGTGGAGACCGAGGTGCTCCTGCGGGAGGGCGACCCGGCGGCGCAGATCCTGGCGGCTGCCGAGGAGGTCGACGCCGGGCTCGTGGTCGTCGGCAACAAGGGGATGGTGGGGGCGAAAGGGTTCCTGCTGGGGTCGGTCCCACAGGAGGTCAGCGAACGTTCGACCCGCGATGTCCTGATCGCGCGCACCGTCACGCAGGTGGTGTCCGAGCTTGCGCGCGGAGAAGGAGGTATCGTCGAGCGCGCGGGCGAGAAGCTCGCGGTCTTCGTGGGTGAGGACGGCGAGCCACACGTGATGAGCGCGCGCTGCACGCACATGGGCTGCACCGTGGCGTGGAACCCGGGGGAGCGTACGTTCGACTGTCCGTGCCACGGGTCGCGGTTCGGCCCGACCGGCGAGGTCGTGAACGGCCCGGCCGCGCGACCACTCCCTCCCGCCTGAGCGATCCCCGCGGTCCTTTCAGAAGGGCTTGAACAACATCAGGTAGAGGATCAACAGCAGTCCCACGATCCCGATCACCGCGATCATCGTCGCCTCACCCGAACGCAAGAGCTGTTCGAGCTCTTCATCGGAGACGCGCGGCACACCGCTCGGACGGATCTCACAGGAGGCCGTGATCCGGCGGAAGTACGGCTTGGCGAGTCCCGACATCAGGCCGATCGTGATCAACAGGATCCCGATCGCGATCCACAGCCACCATTGCGAGAAGAGGTGGAGGGTGAGCCCTGCGCCCACGCCTCCGATCGTGAGGATCGCGAGTCCGATGTACATGGGCCGGGTGGTCGTCCCGCTGAACGTGATCAGCTCCGCGATCCGCTGACGGTCGCGCTCACCGCGGATCCGGAACATCACGAACATCGACACCCCGTGCGCACCCACGAAGACGAGCACGCCCGTGAGGTGCACCAGCAACCACCACTGCCAAGCCATGGCGTGGAACGATACCGGACGACGCGGCGCTCAGCCTCGCTCGAGCGGCCGCGTCAGGCATGTCGGTCCGCCCTCCCCCTTGAGCGAGATCTCGCCGCCCTCGTACGTCCGGACGTCGACCCCCGCCGCCTCCATACGCCGCCGCGTCTCGGGGCTCCCCGCGAGCGCGAGCGCGATCCGGGGTCCGAGCGCCAACACGTTCGGCCCCATCGAATCGGATTCGTCGTCCGGCACCTCGACCACGCGGATGTCGCGCGCGCGAAGGATCTGCAGCAGACGCACCGGGACCATCGGGAGGTACGCGACCACCAGGTCGGCATCCAGCGGGGAGATGAACGACATCAAGTGGAGGCACTCGTCCGGTCCCCGGAAGTGCGGCAGGTCGAACGCAACCACGTCGACCGCTGCCCCGAGCAGTCCTCGGAGCTGCGCGATCCCGTCGTCGTTCGTGCGATACCCGCGGCCCGCGAGAAGCGTGGAGCGATCGAGCCAGAACAGATCGCCTCCCTCCGCCGTCGCCGGAGCTTCCATCCGGCCGGCGACGGCGATGCCTGCGGCCTCCAGGTCGGTCGCCACGGCATCCGGTTCGACCCGGCGACCCTCCTTGCCCGGACGGAGCAGGATGGCACCTGCGTCGGTCAGCAGAACCGGGTCGTATGCGTAGATCGCGTCCGGGTCGCCGGGTGTGCGCGCCGAACCCATCTCGACGGTGGCGCCGGCGCGCTCGAGCTGCGCCCGGAACGCTGCGTGTTCACGATCGGCGCGAGCGGGGTTCGGTTCCGAACGCCAGCCGTAGGCGTCCCAGGCGCCGAGGTCGGCGGCGACCGGAGGCCGCACGTACACCCGTCGGAGCGGTGAGATCTGATCCTGGATCGACAACGCTACGGCTGCGGATCGCGTTCCACGACCGGCGAGACGGGGAGGATCAGGATGGGTGCCAGTTCGTGATCCACGATGATCGCCTCGTCGTCCTCATCGGCGAACGTGCGCGTACGCGGCATGCCCGGACCGGGGAGGACGTCGGCCAGGCCGTTGTTCGAGTGACGGTCGTCTTTCGTCCTCGGCCTCGACGGCATCGATCGGACCGCTGCGGGTTCGGGCTCGGCATCGAGCAGGCCACATGCGCGTTCGACGGCGGGACCGAGTTCCCGCAGGACCTGGGTCGGATCGACCGTCGCGTCCCCGTTGATCGGCGAAAGGTCCGACGGCCACACCAGGACGATCTTGGCGTCGGGACACATCTCACGGGTGAGCACGACCGCGGTGGAGCCGATGGCGTCATCGAGGATGACCGCTTCCGGCCGGTGCACGGCGAGCGCCTGCACCAATTCGACCGCGGTCGACGCGTCGGCGAGCACGAGGAACCCCTCGCCCTCCAACACGAACCGCAGGAGCCCCCTGCGGACCGGGTGGCCCTCGCCCACGACGACACCCACGCGTCGACGCTCGGAGGTCACGTCTCGCTCCACGGTCGGAGCCTACCGCAGCAGCTCGAACCCATGCTCAGACCGGCCGATGCGTGATCAGGAAGCGACCGACGCCGCCGATCCGAACGGTGCCCTTGCTCTCGGCGGTCACGCTCCCCTGGACCCGCAGTCGGACGAACCCGTCATGGATCGTGATACGGATCGTGCCGTTGCCTCGGACCCGGACCTTCGCCGAGGAGACGTTGTTCACGACGCCGTCGCCGCTGACCTTGACGTTGCCCGATGCCACGACATGCGCGAGACCGTCGATCCGGAGGCGGATGTCGCCGGAGGCGCGCAGGTGGATCGAACCATCGGCGCTCACGCGGATGGTGCCGCTGTACGTCCCGGGTTGGTTGGTGGTGACGACCGGCCCCGGTTGTCCTCCCGAGCCGGGCGGCGTGTACCCCCCGAGGCTCCCCGCCACCACCCGGGTCGGGACGGTTCGGGTGCCCAGGAGCGCCGCGCCGAGGATGATCACGAGCAGGCCGGCCACGACCCCCAGGATGATCGCGGCGATCCGGCGGCGATCGTTCCGAGCGGTTCCCACCCCGGGCGCGGTGTAGGTCCACGTGGGTGAGGCGACATCGCCCGGCTTCATCAGGACATGGGACAGGGACTCAGGTACCACCGAGGGACCTGCTTCTTCGTCATCCACCGCGGCGTCCGTGACCTCCTCCATCACGTCCGCCTGCGGAACCGCCGGGCCAGACACATCCGGGACTTCACTCGGCGCCTCCCGGGGCGCCTCGGGCTCCGGGGGCGCCTCGGGCTCCGGAACGACGATCACATCCGGGGGAGTGAACCGAGGTCGCGGTGGTGCGATCACGGGGCCCCTGCCCACCACACGCGCGACGGTGCTTCCGAGTGATGTCATGACCTCAGCGGGCTCCAGACGCGCCTCGACACCCACCGCGGCCACACCTCGGGGCCACACCAGGATGACCTTGGCAGAGGGCAGGACCTCGCGCATCATGCCGACCGCGCTGGCGTCGATCCCGTCGTCGAGCACGACGACATCGGGGCGATGGATCACGAGCCGTTGCGCCAGTTCCAGGGTGGACGTCGCTTCAGCGACGACGTCGTACCCCTCGTTCTCCAACACGAAACGGAGCAGACCCTTGCGAGCGGTCTGCCCTTCACCAACCATGACCCGGATCCGCTGTTCACCCATCGTCGCTCGACCAGCCTAGTTGGGGGGGTGATACGGGGCGAGAGACGAAAGTCTTGACCAACCTTCCGAACGGCCGAGGCCGATGGACCGCAACCGCGCGCGCGAACCCGTCATGCGGTCTCCTACCGGTCGTCTCCGGCGTCTGTCACAATGGTTGTCCGAGGGCCATATCGACCCATCCGAGAGGCCACGTGTCGGACACGGTGGAGCGAACGAGCAGCGGTCAGACCTCGCCGGCGGGCCAGCGGCCCGCCGCCGCTGCATCCGGATCTGAACCGCGGCAAGCGCTTGCGCCGTTGCTCGCAGTGATCGAGGAGCGGGCTCCGGCGGAGCGTCGGGAGACGATCGCGGCGTTCGCGCGGAGCTACCTCCGGCGACTGGGCGACGACGAGATCTCGGCGGCGCCTCCCGAAGAGCTCTACGGTCTCGTCCGCAGCACGTTCGACTTCGTCGACGGGCGGAGGCTGCAGCCCTGGGTCGTCCGCGTCTTCGATCCCGACGCCGCGAGCGACGGGTTCGCGTCTCAGGGCACGATCCTGGAGACGAACGTCGACGACTCTCCTTTCCTCGTCGACTCCGTGACCGCTGAGCTCACCTCACGGAACCTGGCGGTGCGGAGGATCCTTCACCCGGTCATCGGAACGTCGAGGGATGAAGAGGGTCGGCTCGAGCGCGTCTCGTCGGCACGGGACGCCTCCCACCGCGAGTCCGTCATGCACTTCGAGCTCGATCGGCACGTCTCCGAAGCGACGCGGGCCGATCTGGAAGACCGCGTCAGAGGGATCCTTCGCGACGTCCGGCTGGTCGTGCGCGACTTCGAACCTATGCAGGATCGCGCCCACCACATGCTGGAGATGGCTCGTCAGGCCGCCGTGCGCTATTCGCCGCAGGAGGTCGGCGAGACCGTCGACTTCCTTGACTGGCTCCTCCAACTGAATTTCGTCTTCCTGGGCTATCGCGAATACGAGCTGTACGAGACGCCGGACGGCCGCGCGATCCGCGCGGCTCCCGGCAGCGGGCTCGGCATCCTCGCGGACGTGAGCCGCTCGACGTTCGCCGACACCACGCTGCTCGACTCCCTCGATCCCGGGTTGCGACGACGCATCGAGGACGGCGACCTGTTGGTCTTCTCGAAGACGAACTCGTACTCGACCGTGCACCGTCGGGCTCGAATGGACTACATCGGTGTCCGCCGGGTCAGCGCCGACGGCGAGATCGTCGGCGAGGCACGGATGATCGGCCTCTTCACCTCGAAGGCATACATGGAGCCGGCCGCCAAGACGCCGCTCCTTCACCACAAGCTCGAGCAGGTGCTCACGGCCGAAGACCTGATCCCCGGTTCGCACGACTACAAGGCCGCGACGACCCTGTTCGAGTCGTTCCCCAAGGACGAGCTGTTCCAGGCATCGACGGGCGAGCTCCGTCGGTTGATCAGCGGGCTCCTCCAGTTGGAGCGCCACGGCGGCATCCGCGTGCTCGTCCGTCGGGATCTCTACGGCAGGAGCATCTCGATCGTCGTGGCCCTTCCACGGGATCGTTTCAACGCGGACCTGCGCAAGAGCCTGCAGCAGCTCTTCAAGGAGCGGTTCCATGGCTCTACCGTCGACTACCACTTGTCGCTCGGTGAGACGGAGAACGCCAGGATCTTCTTCACCGTGCATGTGGATCCGGGCGTCCAGATCCCCGAGGTCCCGTATGAGGAGCTCGAGGAGGAGGTCGAACGGCTCGCCCGAACATGGGACGACGATCTCCGGGACGCGCTGATCGCGCGCGTGGGTTCTCAGCGCGGCGAAACGCTGTCCGACCGGTACGCGTCCCGGTTCCCCGAGTACTACAAGTCGAACCGCGACTGGGAGCTGATCGTCGACGACGTCCTCAAGCTCGACGAGTTGGAGCAGAAGGATGAGGGATTCGTCGTCGGCCTTGGGAACGAGGCCACCGGGGAGCGCCTCACGCGCGTGAAGTTGTACAAGACCGGCGGCAAGGTCGATCTGTCGGCGTTCATGCCGATCCTCGAGGCGCTGGGCTTGCGGGTGGTCGAAGAGGTGCCCACCGGGCTGCTCGGCGATGGCAAGGTGTACATCCACGACTTCGGCGTCCTGGATTCGCGCGGCGCCGTGCTCGATCTGGAGCACATCGCCACGCGGATGGAGGCAACCATCGTCGCCGTGTGGCGCGGTCAGGCCGAGTCCGACTCGTTGAACCGCCTTGTCGTCGCCGGCGGGCTCACCTGGGAGCAGGTGGGCATCCTGCGCGCATACCGGAAGTACCGACAACGGATCTCCACGCGCTTCACCGAGGAGTACCGCAACGACGCGCTCGCCGAGAACCCGGTCATCGCGTCGAAGCTCGTCGCGTACTTCGAGGCCCGATTCGATCCCGAGAGCGCATCGACCGACGAGGAGCTGGAGGCGATCCGCAAGGACGTCCTGCAGGACCTCCGCCAGGTGCCGTCACTCGACCAGGATCAGATCATCCGTCACATGCTCGGCACGATCCAGGCTACCGTTCGGACCAACGCGTATCGACCCGTTCGAGAGTCGTTGACGTTCAAGTTGCGATCCGAGGTCGTCCCCGAGATGCCCAAGCCGTCCCCGCTCTTCGAGGTCTTCGTGTATTCCGCGGATGTGGAGGCGATCCATCTGCGGGGCGGCATGGTCGCGCGGGGAGGGATCCGGTGGTCGGATCGCAAGGAGGACTACCGCACGGAGGTGCTCGGACTGATGAAGGCGCAGATGGTCAAGAACGCCATCATCGTGCCCGACGGCTCCAAGGGCGGCTTCATCCTGAAGCGGGCTCCCGTGACGCCCGACATGCTGAAAGCCGAGGTGATCAAGCAGTACGTGACGTTCATGCGTGGGCTGCTCGACATCACCGACAACCTCGATCAGAACGGCGTCGTGCATCCCGATCGGGTGCGTGTGCTCGACGGGGACGACACGTACCTGGTCGTGGCGGCCGACAAGGGGACGGCGACGTTCTCGGACACCGCCAACAGCGTCGCCGCCGAGTACGGCTACTGGCTGGGCGATGCGTTCGCGTCGGGAGGCAGCGCCGGATTCGACCACAAGGCACTCGCGATCACGGCACGGGGTGGCTGGGAGTCGGTGAAGCGTCACTTCCGCGAACTGGGGATCGACATCATGTCGACCTCGTTCACCGTGGTCGGCGTCGGCGACATGTCGGGCGATGTGTTCGGGAACGGGATGCTCCTGTCTCCGTTCATCAAGCTCGTCGCCGCGTTCGACCACCGGCACGTCTTCGTCGATCCCGACCCGGATCCCATCGTCAGCTTCGGCGAGCGCCAGCGGTTGTTCGACCTGCCCGGGTCGTCCTGGAACGACTACGACCGGACGAAGATGTCCCCGGCGGGAGACGTCTTCGACCGCAAGGCGAAGAGCGTGACGCCCTCGGCACCCGTCCGCGCGGCGATCGGCATACCCGAGGATGCGCCCTCGGACATGACGCCGAACGACCTGATCAAGGCCATCTTGAAGGCGCCGGTCGACCTGCTGTGGAACGGCGGTATCGGCACCTACGTGAAGTCGACCAAGGAGTCGAACGCGGATGTCGGCGATCGCGCGAACGATCAGGTTCGCATCAACGGCAGCGACGTGCGCGCCCGTGTCGTCGGTGAAGGTGGCAACCTCGGGTTCACGCAGCTCGGCAGGATCGAGTACGCCATGGGCGGCGGCCGGATCAATACTGACTTCATCGACAACTCCGCAGGTGTGGACACGTCGGACCACGAGGTGAACTGGAAGATCCTGCTGGGACTCGCCATGTCGCGCGGTGAGTTGACGTTGCCACAGCGGAACGAGCTGTTGCAGTCGTGCGCGGCCGATGTCGTGGACCACGTCCTGTACGACAACTACCTGCAGGCGCAGATCCTCTCGCAGGAGCTGGACTTCTCGGTGGAGCGCAACGATGCCTATGAAGACCTGATGCAACAGCTGGTCGCCGACGGCGAGCTAGAGCGTGCGGTCGAGTTCTTACCTAACACCGAGGAGATGCTCGAGCGACGCGCGAACGGTCAGGGCATGGTGCGCCCCGAGCTCGCCGTGCTGCTCGCGTACGCGAAGCGCTCGATCGCCGCCGAGCTCCTCGAGTCCGATCTGCCGGATTCCGAATACCTCGAGCAGAACGACCTGCGTCGCTACTTCCCGCCCGCCATCGTCGAGCGGTTCGGTCATCTGATCTCCGAGCACCCGTTGAAGCGTGAGCTGATCGCGACGATCGTCGCCAACGACGTCGTGAACTCCGCGGGGATAACGTTCGCCTCGCGGATGGTGACCGAGACCGGCTCGCATCCGGCCGACGTCGTCCGTGCCTATCGGATCGCTCGCGACGTCACCGGTGCCGTCGAGCGTTGGGAGGCGATCGAGGCGCTCGACGCCGTGATCGACCCGCGCGTGCAATCCGAGCTGATGCGAGGTGTCGACTACCTGGTGGAGACCGCGTCCCGTTGGTACCTGGTGCAGTCGCACGGCGAACGATTGTCGGAGGCGATCGACGATCAGCGCGCGTCGTTCGCCGAGCTCTCGTCGCTGATCTGGCAGATCGGCCCGGACCCGTGGCGCGAGGAGCACGAGCTCGACGTACGGAGGCTGGTGGCGGAGGGGGTTCCCGAAGGCATCGCGCGCCGTCACGCCTTCCAGGGTGAGTTGGTGCACGGTCCCGACATCATCGCGCTCGCGCACGCGACCGGCTGGGAGGTCATGCAGGTCGCCCGCGCGTTCTTCATGCTGGGGGAGCGGGTCGGTCTGGACTGGCTCGAGCACCGCCTGGAGTCGTTGCCCGTCGGCACGCATTGGCAGCGGTGGGCGGCGCAGTCGATGGAGGACGACCTGTTCCTCGTGCGCCGTCAGCTGGTCGAGAAGGTGATCACGGAAGCACCGGAGATACCGGTGGACGAAGCGGTCGAGGCGTTCTTCGTTCGCCGGGCCGAGGCGGAGGAGCGCCTGCAGCGCTTCATCCGGAACCTGTCGGTCGAAGGGGTCACCGACCTGGCGCAGTTCACGGTGGCGCTGAGACAGGTGCGCACCCTGCTCGGATAGGCCACCGGCCGCTCTGCGCGGACGTCAGTCGAAGGCTTGGAGCGTGACCCAGAAGAAGCCGTCGACGTGGACGACCCCCAGGCCGACGTGTTGGAACCGCGGGTCGAGCAGGATCCGGCGGGTATCCGCCCGGCGGATCCACGCGTTCCGGATCCCTTCAAGCCCACGGCCCTTGCCCAGATCTTCGCCGAACACCGTGCCGCCGACGCTTCGAACCAGTTCGGCGAGGTTCGACGTGTGCGTGATCGAGCCGGCCTTCGCCATGCGCCTGGAGTGTCGGAGCGCCTCCTTGCACAGGTCCTCGTTGATGCGTAGCTCGACGAGCCCGTGATTCGCCCGTGAACGATTCACCAGGCTCAGGATGTGCCGGGTGATCTCGTTCGTCGTCATGCGTCGGTCCGCGCGCACGGCTGCGTGTGCGGACGGGACGATGAACATCGCACCGATCAGTGCAAGCGACACGAGGCTCGCCGGGAGGCGCGAGCGGTTCCGGGGGGTGGTCATCACGCGGAGCCTACTGCGTGGAAGGCGCCGCGGTCCAGGGAGCTAGCCGTAGAGCTGCAACGTGACCCAGAGCCATCCCTTGTTCCGGACGACACCGATCCCGGCGGCCCGGAACGCGGGATTCAGCAGGTTGATCCGGTGCTCGTAGCTCTGCATCCATAGCTGCTCCACGCGGCGGAGCGTTCCTGCATAGGCGATGTTCTCACCCCAGGTTCTCGCGTCGTACGGGCGGACGAGGTCCCAGAGGTTCGTCGTGTGGAACAACACGTACCGACGTCCCATCGCGATGCTGTGACTCCATGCCTCACGCGAGAGATGTCCGTTGAGGCGAACCGTGTGGAGCGAGTGTGCGGTGCGGGTCTGGTTCACCAAACGAAGCATCTCGTTCTGGAACCGCTGAGCTCGACCACCGGCGTGCGCGGCCTGGGCGGGAATGGTGAGTGTGAGCGCTATGACGAGGGGACCTGCGATCACACGCACCAACCGTCGAAGGTTGGTCATGCTCCCAGAGCCTACCGACCGACCGCCGTCGGTGCAAACACACCGGTCAGCACACAGGAAACGGACGCGGTCTCAGGTCTTCGTGCGTCGTTTCTTCGGCGTGAGCGATCGACCGACGAAGTGAACCGTTATCCCGAGCAGCAACGCGAACGCGGACGTGATGAGCACGAACCCGACGACGATGACCACAGGGTTCTCGCCGGCTCCCGGTCCGATCGCGCGAACGATCGCGTAGATCGTGATGAACAGGTACAGCATCGCGATGAGGATCGCGGGCATGGTTGCGAAGAACGCAACGATGACGCCCGCGATCGCGAGTCCGATCCCGTTGGATCCGCGGTCGCGCTCGTTCGGATCGCGGTCGCGCTCTGCGCTCGCCATTACGCCCGAGTGTAGTCCGGTGGCTGGTGCTTCAGGGTCCAGCGTCTCCAACCGATGGGTTCTCAGAAGATCTCAGGTGCTCGGAGAGCGCGATGCAGACGGAAGAGCGTTCGATCTGTCCCTCCTGTGGAGGGGACAACCCGAAGGCGGCGGCCTTCTGTTGGCGCTGCTTCGCAAGCATGTCACCGGCCCCGACGGATCCGACCGGTCTGGACCGACAGGGTCCCGCGTACGCGAGGCCGGGCATGCAACGGATGCCGAGCCCGCCGCCGATCTCCGCTCCGCCCGCGAGCGGTGGTCCGTCCACGTTCGTTCGTGCAGTCGTGGGTGCTGCCGTGGCTCTCATCGCGATGTTCGGCGTTCGCTCCGTGCTCGACCGGGGGCCCTCGCTCCCGGACGTGTTGGCCGGCACGCCGCGCATCTCGACGCAGGAGATGAAGGACTTCGAGAAACAGATGATCGAAGACGGCAAGCGATCCAACCTGGACGTGGCCGCCGCAGGCTACGGCGCCGGCGCCGTTCCGACGTTCGTCGTGGTGTTGGTTCAAGGACGGTCGCTCGAGAACACGGACCAGCTCTTCAGCGAATTCGTCGGCGGCATGACCTCGGGGGGAGCGACCGTGGAGACAAACGCCACGGTGAGCGGGGAGCGCGATGGCGTGGAGTATCGGTGTGTCCCCATCGCGGCTCCGACGATCGCAGCCGGCGCCTGCATGTGGCGTGACGACGGCTCGGTGGGCATCGTCTTCAAGCTTGACGGCGGTGTCGACGAGACGAAAGACCTGCTCTTCCGCACGCACGATGAGCTCGCCTGAACCTGCGTGAACGGCCAACCGAGGCTTTGCTCCACCCGTTGATCAGCCGATACCAACGTGGATGGATCTCCACCAGGGCGACCCAAGGCTGTTGGCTTCCGATCCTCTGAGCGAGGAGTTCCAGTTCCGCGCGCTCATGGAGAACACGGAAGACAGCATCTACTTCAAAGACCGCGCGTGCCGCCTCATGGGAGTGAGCCAGAGGATGGCGCGGAACCTCGGCTTCACCGACCCGCTGGAGCTGATCGGTAAGACCGACATCGATCTGTTCGGTGAGTCGTTCGGTCGGCGAACCTTCCTGGAAGACCTCAGGATCATGGAGTCGAACGAGCCGATCATCGGACTCGTGGAGAGTCGTCGGATGGCAGACGCGGGATCGAACTGGACCTCGACGACCAAGGTGCCCATCCATGACGCATCGGGAGCCGTCATCGGGCTGCTGGGGATCACCCGGGAGATCAACGATCTCAAGCGAGCCGAGCTCGACCTGCAGCACCTGGCGACGCACGATCAGCTCACCGATCTGCCCAACCGCTACCTGTTGATCGATCGGCTCGGCCAGACGTTGGCGCATGCCATCCGATCCCGCTCTATCTTCGCCGTGTTCTTCCTCGACATCGACGACTTCAAGACGATCAACGATGCGCACGGGCATGAGTTCGGCGATCTGGTGCTGCAGTCGCTCGCTCGAACCCTCGTGGGCACGGTCCGCAGCAGCGACACCGTTGCTCGGATCGGCGGCGACGAGTTCGTGATCGTCCTCGAGACGCTGGGCGGACGTCAGGATGCGAAACAGGTCGCGGACAAGGTCCTGCGCGAGGTCGCCAGGTCGTCCACGATCGGTGGGCTTGAGGTGAAGATGACCGTCAGCATCGGGATCAGCTTCCACCCGGACAACGCCGGGGACGCCGAGATCCTGCTCCGCGCGGCCGACTATGCGATGTACCTGGCCAAGGGGCAGGGCAAGAACAGCTGGGTGGTCTGTCCGAAGGGCGTGCCCGGACTCGGGAGAGACTTCCGAGCTGAGTAGCAGGGTTTCCGCTCCGGGCATCGATCCCGAAGATCGCCCGGGGATCCCGAGCGTGACGGCGAACCATCCATGATCCGCAGTTCAGGGCCGCGAACTACCCAACGCGAGGTATGTGCTCCGTTGCCGTTTCAGAACCTGCGCTTCAGGCCCGAAGTTTTCACCATGGCGCAACCGGAAGCGAAGCGACTCAACCCGTTCCTGCGCGATGCCGCGATCAGCTTCGTTCCGCAGTTGACCGACGACCAACTCGTTCGGATCGCCCGGGCCATCACCGCGCTCGATCCGGGCACCCTCGTGAGTCGGATGACCGACTTCACCGCGATGATCCAGGGTTTCCCCGTGGAAGCAGAGACCGCACACGAGGCGAACCGGGTCACCTGGGCGATCATCAGCCGCGAGGTTCGCGATGTCCTGGTGACGACCGCCGACGTTCGCACCGAGCTCACGTCGATCGATGTGCGGCTCCCGGAAGAGAGCTTGTTCGACCTGCACTGAGTACCACCTCCCTCGGCCCACCGTGACTACGATGGGTGCGAAGCGCTCGGCAGACGAACCGACGGAGGTGTCATGGGCCAGGGACCGGCATTCCTCTTCGATCTTGACGGCACGCTCGTCGACAGCGTCTATCAGCACGTGTTGGCCTGGCAGGACGCCCTCGATCGGATGGGTATCGAGCTCGCCGTCTGGCGGATCCATCGCAAGATCGGGATGAGCGGCGGGCTGTTCGCGAACGCGTTGCTCCGCGAGACGGGACGTGCGGTGACGACCGAGGAAGCGGATCGGCTCCGCGTCCTCCACGGCGAGGCGTATTCGAGCCGGGTCGGACAGGTTCGACCGCTGCCCGGTGCGCGAGAGCTGCTCGAACATCTGACGCGGGTTGGCGTGCCGTGGGCGATCGCCACCAGCGGCTACATCGAGAGCGCCCGGCCGACGCTCGAGGGGCTGGGCGTCCCGGAGACGACGCCGGTGGTCACGCGCGACCAGGTGGCGCACGCGAAGCCGGACCCCGACCTGTTCCTGGCGGCGGCGGAACGGCTGGGCGTCGACATCGCTCGCGCGGTCGTCGTCGGCGACAGCGTGTGGGACCTGCTCGCGGCGCGTCGAGCCGGGGCCTTGGGTGTCGGGCTGCTGTCGGGCGGGTACGGCCAGGAGGAGCTCGAGCGCGCCGGCGCGTACCGCGTGTACGAGGAGCCCGCCGACCTCCTCCGCCATCTCGACGAGGTCGGCGTCCGCTCCGACTGACGATCCTCTCCGGCTATCATCCGGCGCGGTGAGCGGATGAACGAGATCGAAGAAGGACGAGCCCCGACCGCGGAACGGCTGCTCGACGTTCGGACGCCGGCGGAGCTCGCGTTCTCGCCGGATGGGTCGCGCGTCGCGTTCGCGCTGCACTCCACCGTCGCGGACGTCGGATCCTTTCAACCGAGCGACCTCTACCTGATCGAGAGTGGCGGGGATCCGACCGTGCTGACGAGGGGGGCGTGGAGCGACCGGACACCGGTGTGGTCGCCGGACGGGTCGCGACTGGCGTTCCTCTCGGACCGCATCACACCGGGTCACCAGCTTCCGTTCACGATGGTCCCAGGCGAGGAACCTGTGCACGTCGGCACGTTCGCCGGGTCGGCAGAGTCGGTGGCGTGGTCGAGCGACGGCGCGCGGCTGCTGCTCCTGGTGGCCGACCCCGGCTGCTACGGCTTGGACTGGAGTGCTCGCGCGGTGAACGGTGCCGGACCGGCGCCCGACCCTGCGATCCTGCGACCGGGAGAGGCGCGCCGCCGCCTGTTCATGCTCGACCTGGCGTCCGGCCACAGCGCGGAGGTCGGGCCTCCCGACACGGACATCTGGGAGGTCGATTGGGACGGAGACGGACTGGCCGTTGCGATCGCATCCGTCGACCCACCGGGAGGATCCGGTTGGTACGCGGCGAACGTCGTCCGGCTGGCCCTCGACGCGCGCGCCGCGCATCCGCTGTACAAGCCCACCTGGCAGATCCAATGGCTGTCACTCTCGCCGGACGGAACCCACGCTACGGTGACCGAGGGGTACGCCAGTGACCACGGGCTGCTGAACGGCAGCGTGAAGATGGTCAACCTGCTTGACGGAACGACCAGCGATCCGTGGCCGGACCTGGAGACCGTCGGCATCGCCGGCTGGATCGACGACGACTCGCTCTGGTACTCGAGGGTCGACGGGACCGGGACGGCCTGCGGGCGGATGTGGCGGGACGGACGCCGGGAGGAGCGCTGGCGCGGCATCGCGTTCATCGGCGACGAGGTGACGACGCCGGTGTGCACGTTCTCCGACGGCGCGGAGGTCGTGTGGACGACGCACCAGGCGCACGGGGAGCCGCCCGAGCTCGCGCGATTGGAAGACGGGGAGTGGTCGCGGTTCACGTCGTTCAACGCCGACATCGTTGCGGGCACCGTGTTCCCCGATGCGCGGACGATCCGGTGGTCCGCTCCCGACGACGGCGTGGAGATCGAGGGCGTCCTGATGACGCCGCGCGGCGCCGACGGCCCGTTCCCGCTGATCGTGTGCGTGCACGGGGGTCCCACGTGGAACTGGGGTGCGTTCTTCTCCGACTCGGAGCCGAACGCGGTGTTGCTGGCCTCGGCGGGATACGCGTGTCTGTTGCCGAACCCGCGCGGGAGCGTCGGACGCGGACACGTGTTCGCGCAGGGCGTGATCGGCGACGGCGGCGGGATCGATCACCGCGACATCATGGCCGGGGTCGACCACTGCATCGCCGAGGGCATCGCCGATCCTGAGCGGCTCGGGATCGCAGGCCTTTCCTACGGCGGATACATGGCGGGATGGGCGGTCGGCCAGACGGACCGGTTCGGGGCGTCGGTCGCGATGTCCGTTGTGTCGAACTACGTGTCGTTCCACCTGACCTCGGAAGTGTGGTGGTACGACCAGGCGATCCTGGAGGGAGAGTGGAACGACCCGAAGAGCCAATACGTCGACCGCTCACCGGTCACGCATGCGCACCGATGCACGACGCCTACGCTGATCCTGCAGGGAGCCGAGGATCGATGCACGCCTCGCGGCCAAGGCGAGGAGCTCTACCGCGCGATCGCGGAAGCGGGTGCTGAGACCGAGCTGGTGGTGTATCCGCGGGAAGGTCACGTGCCGCTGGAGCGAGCGCACGCTCTCGATGCGATCCGGCGAACGCAGGAGTGGTTCGATCGCCACCTGCGCTCATGACGTCGCCGGAGGACGGCACTTCCGGTTGACCATAAGCTTGCAGGCGATGTGGCCTGACGGGATGCGGAGCGCGGCGGCGTTCACGTTCGACTTCGATGCCGAGGAGGCGTGGCTCGGGGAGGATCCGGCGAACGCCGATCGCCCTGGCGTGCTCTCGCAGGGCACCTACGGCGCCAAGTGGGGCGTGCCGCTCGTGCTGGAGCTGCTCGCGCAGCACGGCATCCGCGCCACGTTCTTCGTGCCGGGACGGGTCGCGGAGCGGTACCCGGGGCGCATCGAGGAGATCGTGGCCGCGGGACACGAGCTCGCGCATCACGGGTACACGCACACGTCGCCCACGACGCTCACGCGCGACGAGGAACGGACGGAGCTCGTGAAGGGGCTCGAGGTCCTCCGAGCGTTCGCTCCCGATGTCGTGGGGTACCGATCGCCGTCGTGGGACTTCAGCGTCAACACCGAGGAGCTCTTGCAGGAGCTGGGCTTCCGCTATTCCTCCAACTTCATGGACGATCTCAAGCCCTACCGGCGACCGGCGAGCGGCCTGATCGAGCTCCCGGTGCAGTGGATCCTGGACGACGCTGCCCACTTCTGGTTCGACGGCTCGACGTGGCTGAAGACGATGCGGACCGCCGACGAGGTCCGATCGATCTGGGAGGGCGAATTCCGCGGCTACCACCGGGTAGGAGGGTCGTTCGTCCTCGCATGCCATCCGCAGGTCATCGGGCGACCCTATCGGCTGGAGATGCTCGACGCGTTCCTCACGTACGTGCGGTCGCACGACGACGTGTGGATCGCGACCTGTCGCGAGATCGCCGACGTGGTTCCCTGACGAGATCGGTCCTACGCTCTCCGGCGTGCCGGAACGTCTCGCGATCTCACACGACGACATCGTCCGGCGCCTGCGTGTGCGCTTCGGTCTCGATGCCGACGCGGTCGAGTTCCTGCCGCTCGGCTACGACGCCGACGCGCGCGTGTATCGCGTCCACACGCGCGACGGCGATCGATTCCTGAAGATCCGAAGGGGTCCGGTGAACGAGGCGGGTCTCGCGCTCCCGCGGCTCCTCACGGCCCGAGGCATCCCGCATCTGATCGCACCGTTCCCCACGTTGACCGGCGAGCTGTTCGACGGAGGCGACCTCGCGTTCATCCTGTTCCCGTTCGTCGAGGGTGAGTCGGAGGCGGAGCGGGGATGTCGACCGCGCAGTGGACGGAGCTCGGCGCCACGATGCGGGCGATCCACGATCTGCGCCCGGACGACGAGATCACTTCGATCCTGCGCGCCGAGGATTTCGTGCCGGCCAAGATCGGGATGCTCCGCGACGTGGAGCAGCGGATCCACTCGCAGAAGCACGACGATGCGGCCGAACTCGAGCTGGCCGCGTTCTTCCGTTCGCATCGCGAGCAGATCGAGGGGCTCGTCGCTCGGACCGAGGCCCTCGCGCCGCTCGCCAAGGATCGCGACCGGCCACCGGTGATCTGCCACGCCGACATCCACGCCTGGAACGTGCTGGTCACGCCCGCCGGCGACATCGTCATCGTCGACTGGGACAGCGCGATGCTCGCGCCGCGCGAACGCGATCTGATGTTCGTGGACGGCGTCACGGGGGGTCACGCGGCCGATCCGCCGGCGTTCTTCGAGGGGTACGGCGACGTCGATCTGGATCCCGTGGTCATGGCGTACTACCGCATCGAGTGGGCGGTGCAGGACCTTGCCGAGTTCTCCGCGAGCGTCTTCCTGGACCCCGACGCCGGTGAGGACGCCAAGGCGGAGTCGGTTCAGATGATCGCCACGATGTTCACCCCCGGGAACGAGGTCGACATCGTCACCCGTTCCGCCGACGCCCTCGACGTCTGATCAGTCGATCGCGACCGGCAGGGGTGGTCCCAAGACCTCGAGCCCGTAGCGTGGCGCGACCTCGTTCCACCGGGCGATCTCAGCGGCGATCTGCTCGTCGGTCGGCTTGTCCGGGATGCGGCGCTCCATGGCGGGATGTCCGACTTCCGCATACAGCTGGGTCAGGCCGGCGGGAGCCATCATGCCCAGGAACCGTGCCGGACGGTCACCGGTGATGCGGAACCGGTGGGGGACGTCCTTCGGGAGGTAGAGGAAGTCACCGGCGGCGAGCTCATAGAGTTCTCCGCCTCCCTCGTACGAGATCGTGCCCTCCAACAGGAAGAACGCCTCGGCTTCGTGGTGATGCACGTGGAGCGGTGTGGCAACGCCGGGGGGCTGCGTCACCTCCATCACGCCGAGCAAGCCGTCGCCGTCGTCCGGCCCCAGCTTCACCTCCATGAGGGAGCCCATCGCCCACAGCGCTTCACCGTCGCCCTTGGGCCGATGTACGACCCCACCGGTGGTCCTCACGTCGCTCATCGAGATCCTCCTTCGATGGAGTAGCGTTCCAGTAGCTAGAACGCTACTCTAATCAAATGGCTACGGTCAACCCCCGCCGCGCCGCGGCCGCCGAGGAAACCCGAAGGGAGATCGTCGAGGCGGCGCGCCGGTTGTTCATCGCGCAGGGCTACGTGGCGACGACGATCGATGCGATGGCCGAAGAAGCCGGGGTCGCGGTCCAGACGATCTACAACTCCGTCGGTCCGAAGGCCGCGGTCCTCTCGCGCCTCTTGGATGTGGCGATCGCGGGCGACCACGAAGATCGCTCGGTGCTCGATCGCGTCCGCGATCGCATGGATCCCGCGACGGCGGCCCCCCGGGCGATCGTTCGGGGCCTCGCCCGGACCGCCACGGACATCGCGTCCAGGATCGTCGACGTGTGGCTCGTCGTGGAGTCGGCCGCGGCCGTCGATCGGGACACCGCCGCTCTGGTCGCGAAGAACGATGCGCAGCGGCTGGCTGGCTACACGTACGCCGCGCGTCTGTTGAAGGATCGCGGGGCGCTGCGCCCGGGGCTCACGGTGGAAGGGTCGGCGGCGATCGTCTGGTCTCTTGCCGGTGTGCGCACGTACCACGCGTTCGTCACCCAGCGCGGTTGGTCGACCGCTCGCTACCGCCGCTGGCTCGAAGACGCCCTCGTCGGGGCCCTACTGGGTCCCTGACCTTCGGTCGTCAGACGCCGTGCAGACGTTCATACTCGGCGGCCGCGCGCTTGGGCACCACCATCCGCCAGGCGTCGATGACGAGCTCGCGCATCTCCGCCCGGTCGAGAGCCCCCATCCGAACATCGACCCAGTGATACCGCATGTCGGCTTGGCTCGGCATCATGAACTTCTCCGGCTCGGATGCCACCAGCGCCTCCCGTTCCTCCTTCGGGAACGCGAACCCCATCTCGCTCTCATCCCGCGAGAACGCGAGGTACACGATGCGACCCACGCGGAACTTCACGCGATCCCGTACGAGGACCTCGTAGCTGCGCGGCAACGTGGTCGCCACGGCTCGCACGTCGTCGATCGTCACCACGGCCCGATGCTCGCACGCCGCGCCGACACGAGGCCCGGGTCGTCAGATGAAGAGGGTGATGGCCTCCTGCGCCTCCATGAGCATGGTGGCCGCACCGGCCGGGTCGTCGAGGCCGTCGATCATGTCCTCGCGCTTCAACCCGAGCAGGTCCATGGTCATCTGGCACGGGATCAGGTGAACGCCCAGGTCGCGCGCCATCTCGAGGAGCTCGGTGGGGCTCGCCACGTCGTGCTCCTTGGCCAGGTGTTTCATCATCTTGGGACCCGCGCCGGCGAAGTTCATCTTGGAGAGCCCGAGGTGTTCCATCCCCGGCCGGTCCATCATCGAGAGCATCTTCTGCATCCAGTTCTCGCCCGTCAGGCCGACGTCCGTCTTCACCAGGCTGAACAATCCCCAGAACGTGAAGAAGATCGTCGTCTGCATGCCCATGGCGGCGCCGGTCGTGGCAAGGATCATCTGCGGCCACACCTTGTCCAGCTCCCCGCTCCAGGCGATGATCACCAGCTTGCCCGGCGTGGTCTTCTCGTGCTCATGCTCCTTGAGCTCGAGCGCGAGCTCGTCGATCGTGACTTCGGTTGCGACCATGTGGCTCACCCTTTCCGGATGAGGAAGCGGAACGTGCCCTCTTCCTCGGTCTGCTCGACCAGCTCGTTGCCGGTGCTCTTGCTCCACGCGTTGAAGTCCGGCACCGAACCCGGGTCCGTCGCGTACGCCTCCAGCAGCTCGCCCGGCTGCAGCGCGCGGATCGCGATGGCGGTCTTGGCGATCGGCAGGGGGCAGGCGAGTCCGCGGAGATCCAACGTTGTCGCGATCGTCTGGCTCATCGTTCGTCCTCCTTCGTCTTTGGCTTCGTCCGCTTGGGCATGGTTCCCGGCGCCCGTTCGGGCAGTCGTCCCTGCGGGACCGTCTGCCAGTAGAGGCGGTTGAACATCCATTTCGCGACGTGCCACGCGCGGTTGGGCTGCGGGGGCACGGGCGGGTGCTCGTAGTCGAACCGGAGCGCCGTCGCCCTGCCGTTGCCGGTCTCCAGGAAGCACATCACGCGGCCGCCGTAGTTGGTCTTCGGGGCGGTCCCCTTTATGAGCGAGGCGATACGACTCGCGATGACCGGCGCCTCGAAGTGCGCGGTCGAGCCGCTCTTTGAGATCGGCAGGTTCGTAGCGTCTCCGAGCGCGAAGATGCGCTCGTGCTCACCGACCTGCAGCGTGTGTTTGTCGGTGGGCAGCCAGCCGCCCGCGTCGCCGAGGTCGGAGTCGATCACGACCTCCGCGCCCTTGTGCGGCGGGACCAGCACCAGCAGGTCGTACTCCACCTTCTCGCCCTCGAGCGACTCCACGATCCCGGCGGACGGATCCACGGCCTCGACGTTGAAGAACGTCGTGAGCTCGATCCCGCGCTCGTCCAGGATCGGCTGGATCAACTTCGACGCACTCTCGATCGTGAACGCCCGGTTGAGCGGCGAGAGCAACGTCACCTCGCTCCGTTGGCGGATCCCGCGCTTGCGCAGGTACTCCTCAACCAGGAACGTGAACTCGACGGGTGCAGGTGGGCATTTGTACGGGATGCCGGCGATGCCGATGCGCACCCGTCCACCCTTGAACGTGCGCAACGCTTCGCGGAGCCGTTCCGCGTCGCGGAGGGAGTAGAACCCGTACGCGCCCTCGACCAGGCCGGGGACGGCGTCGTGCACGAGCCGCGCGCCCGTGGCGATCACGAGGTAGTCCCACTCCAGGCTCCCGCCGCGCTCGAGTTGGATCGTCTGCGCTTCCGGGTGGATGCGGACGGCCTTCTCGATCGCCAGGTCGACGCCGCTCCGCAGCAGCGTTCGCTCGTCTCGGGACAACCAATGACCGCTCGCTTCGCCCAGCGCGACGTACAAGTAGCCGGGTTGGTAGTCATGCATCCCCGAGGGATCCACGACCGTCACGTGGGCATCCCCTGCGAGGGCTTTATCGAGCAGGTTCGCCGTGAGCGTTCCTCCGACCCCGCCGCCGAGCACGACCACGCGTGCAGGCATCGTCGATCACCGAACCTTGCGGATCACGAACCGCGAGTAGCCGTCTTCCGGGACGACCTCGATCAGTTCGTGCCCGGCCTTGTTCAGCCAGGCGGGGATATCGGTCTTCGATCCCTCGTCGCTCGAGAGCACCTCGATCACGTCGCCGACCGCGCCCTCGCGGATCGCCCCGATCAGGCTCATCAGCGGGCCCGGGCACGGCATCCCTCGGGCGTCGATCGAGCGGGTCACCTCTGCTGCCGTCGTCATCGCTTCCCACCTCCTGTGTCAGATGAACGTCACCGGGCCGGTCGCCTCGGCGAAGAACGAAGCGACGCCCCACACGCCGTCGACCATGGGGTCGAGGTCGTCCTTCGTGATCTTGAACATCTCGAGCGAGTCGGCGCACGCGTAGATGCGCACCTCACCGAGATCCTTCGCCTGGCGGTAGAGGTCGCTCCAATGGGGCTTGCCCTGGTCTTGCATCGCGCGCAGGCCCTCCACGCCGGCTTCCGGCGACACGCCATGGTCCTTCAGCACCCGGTCGGCGCGGAAGGCGTCGAGCGCCCAGTACTGGAGGAAGACGTTCACCTTGCGGCCCATCGCCGCCGCGCCCACCGTCAGTACCGCGCTCGCCTGGAGCTTGTCGTCGGTCCCCGAGAAGAGCGCCAACGAAACCGTGCCCTCGTCATCCATGGCCGTTTCCCTTCGTCAGCGAAAACTCGTTATGGCCAGCTTCGACGGAACCAGGCACGCGGGTGGGGGTCGAACCGCCCGGGAAATGAGGGTCTCTTGGAGAACCGGTCCGCCGATCGCGGCGGGTCAGAGATGGCCCGCGGATGGATGGAGCAGGGGGAGCACCGGCCGCCAGCCGCTTCGGAGGACTTCGACCGACGATGGCGGCGTGATCAGCACCGCTCGCGCACGTGGTGGGCGCCGGGTCGCTCCCGTGTAGCCGGACGGCGTCCAGCGGAGCAGGTTCGGACCGCGCACCAATCGAGGCTCTCTGTCGTGGAGGACGAACGCCCCGTCCGGCAGTTCGTCGAACGGTGCTCCGTGATGGCGTTGGGCGCGGGTATCGGGATCGAGTCGTTCGCGGTGTAGTTGGGCGTCGATCGCGTCGGCGCCCGTCTGTCCCGGGTGGATCCGGCGCCAGATCTCGACGAACCGGTCGTAGTCCTCGCGCCGGCAGAGCGCGCACGGTCGGTGGCCGGCGGCGAACGCGGTTGCCTCGTCCAGGAAGAACAGCTCGGTGAAACGGCCCGGCTGCATCAGCGGTGCGCGGTGCCATCCACGGAACCGGAGCCGGCAGGCGATCCACCGTTTGCCGTTGTAACGGCGTCGTATCCCCCCGGCGTCGTCGTGGAGGCAGCCGCGGTTGCCGTAGACGAGCCCACGGGCCGGGTCCGCGATCAGGTCTCCGAGCGGGGTGACACGGTTCTGTCGCGGCACGGTGGTCAGCGTGGGTCGGGTTGTTCGCCCGGTTCCGGCTCGGGAACGACGGTCCACGACCCGCGCCATATCTCGCTGTTGTCGGCGAGCCGCTCGACGTCGGCGCGATCGAGGATCCAGACGATGCGGCTGTCGCGCGAGATCATCCGGTAGGTCTCCTCGTACACGACTCCTTGGAACGTCGTCCGCCACGTTGCGGCGATCACCCGTCCGGCGTCCTCCGGGTGGAGGAGCCGATGCCAGAGCTGCGGATCCGCTTGCCACTCGTTCACGGAGTAACCGAGCACGTCTTCGGCGCTGGGACTCAGCTCTCGTAAGACGACGGCACCGGGCGCGTCGGCGTACTCGTAGACATACGTGATGATCGCGGGCGGATCCACCGGCCCCATCCTACGGTCAGCCGTTCGTCCAATGGATCGACGGGGTGTGGATCGGTCCAGGGAGATCGGCGGGGTAGGGCGGGAGGATCAGCGGGGGGATCGGCTGCTGCGTGAAGTCGAATTCCAACGAGAGATCTCCAAGCAAGGAGACGTCTTCGCGGACGGTCGGGCGAGGGTCCGGCCAGCCGTCGGTGCTCGGGTCGATCCGCGCTCCGCCGAGGAAACGATCCTCGATGAACTTCAGGTAGGCGTCGAACGACAGCGTCTGATGATCGATGTATCCGCGCCGTGCCCACGGACTGATCAACATGCCCGGCACCCTGATCCCGTAGCCGTTCGCGTCGACACGGATGGGCGGGACGTGATCGTAGAAGCCGCCCCAGTCATCCCACGTCAGGAAGATCGCGGTGTGGTTCCAATCCGGTCCCTTCATCGCCGCGTTCACGACCTTCGTCACCCAGGCCTCCCCGTCGGCGATGTTGTCGGGCGGATGCTCGCTCACTCCCTCGGTGGGCATGACCCACGAGACGGAGGGAAGCGTGCCGTTCGCGGCGGAGTCGAAGTAGTTCGTGTTCGACTGGATGTTGGCGAACGTGTTCGTCTTCTCGACGGTGGTGAAGCCCGGGAGCGGGTTCTGCACTGGCGCCGTCGACGGCCCCGAGAGGCCGTCGCACGGGGGAAGGACGCAGGTACCGGGACCGACGTAGTAGGCCCAGCTCACGTGGTTGGCGTTCAGGAGCCAGGTGATGTCGCCCCACAGGTACGGCCGGGGGGCGCCGTCCTCGGGGATCCACATGTTGCCGTGCGTGGCGTCGTTCGAGCCGGGGTGCTTGAGGTCGGAGCGACAGCTCATGACGTCCGACAGATCGGGACAGGTCGCCGACCACGCCGAGACCAGGAACAGGTGCGACGGGAGCGTCCACGAATCCGACGGCGCGAACATGTGGTCCTGGAGCGTGTACCGCTTGGCGTACGCCCAGTAGTTCGGGATCTCCCGGGCCGTGTGGTAGCCCATGACGTCGGGCTGCCCCTGGGGGCCGGCGAGCGCGTGGACGCACGGGTACGCGTCGACGTTGTGCGGGTTCTCGCAGCCGTTGCCGATCTTCTCGAGCGCCCGGATGGTGCCGTCCATCCGGCCCCCGTTCACCGTGATCCGCGACGCGATCTGACCGTGTGGGCCGGACGCGTCGAAGAAGTCCTTGTCGTGGTACGGGCGCCAGCAGTGTCCGGCCTCGGGATCGGGTACGCACGTCGTGAATCGGCCCTGCGCGTCGCGCGGCAGCCCGTCGGCGCCGGGGAACGTCCCGAAGTACTGATCGAACGACCGGTTCTCCTGGACGACTACGATCACGTGATCGATGTTGTCGATCCCCATCGCGGGGTCGATGGGGGCGTCCGAGGTCGGCGAGCTCGAGCTCGGATCGCCGGTGGGGGATGTCGTCGACGGCGTTGCGGAGGGTCCGGCGCCTTGCGTGCATGCGGCGGCGAGCGCGATGACACATGCCGTGGCCACGAAACCGAGGAGCCTCCGCTTCATCCACCGCTCCATGTCGCGGGATCCTCCTGGCGGGCCGCGCCGTTGGGAAACAGTGGGAGGATCAGCGGCGGGATCGGGTCCTGCGTCCAGTCGAACTCGAGCGAGAGATCCCCGAGTCGCGGGGCGTTCTCACGGACCGTCGGACGTGAGTCGGGCCAGCCGTCCGAGAGCGGATCCAGCCGCTGGCCGAAGAGGAACCGGTCCTCGATCAGCTTGAGGTAGGCATCGAAAGAGAGGGTCTGATGGTCGACGGTCCCACCGCGAGCGAAGGGGCTGATCAGGAACGCCGGCACGCGGATCCCGTAGCCGTCGGGGTCGATCGCGATCGGCTTCACGTGATCGTAGAAGCCACCCCAATCGTCCCAGGTGACGAAGATCGCGGTGTGCAGCCACTGTTCCTCTGGACCCGCCATCACGGCGTTGACGAGCTTCGTGACCCACGCCTGGCCGTTCGAGATGGAGTCGGGCGGGTGCTCGCTGTCACCGAAGCTCGGTACGACCCATGACACCGAGGGCAGGGTGCCGCTCGCGGCCGCGGCGAAGAAGTTGCGGTGTGGTTCAACGCTGTCGAACTGCTGGGTGGTCTCGACCGTCTTGAACCCGGGCAGCGGGTTCATGATGGGATTGGTCAGATCGGCGCCGGCCGAGACTTTGGGACAGGGCGGCGTGATGCACGTGTCGTTGCCGACGTAGTAGGCCCAGCTGACGCCGGCGTTGTGGAGCAGCCAGGTGATGTCCGCCCACAGGTACGGGCGCGGCTTCCCGTCTGCCGGGATCCAGACCTTCTGATGATGGTCCGCGGCGTTGTGACCCGGGTACCGCAGGTCGGAATGGCAACTCATGGGGTCGGTGAGATCGGGACAGGTCGCCGACCAGCCGGACACCAGGGAAAGATGCGACGGGAGGGTCCACGAGTCGGTCGGCGCGAACATGCGATCTTGGAGCGTGTACCGCTTCGCGTACGCCCAATAGTTGGGGATCTCGTGCGCCGTGTGGTACCCCATCACGTCCGGCGTGCCGTTCGGGCCCGGCGTCGCTTGCTTGCAGCCCGGGCGCGCGGGGTTGGACCGACACGCGTTGCCGATCCGATACAGCGCCCTGATCGAGCCGTCCATCCGCCCGCCGTCGACCGTGATCCTCGACGCGTTCACGTTGTGCGGGCCGCCCTCATCGAAGACGTTCGTGTCGTGGTACGGCCGTCGGCAGATCCCGTTGGCCCGCGAATCCGGGACGCACACGTTGAAGCCGCCACCTGATCTCTTCGGGATCCCGTTCGCTCCGGGGAACGTCCCGAAGTAGCTATCGAACGAGCGATTCTCCTGAACGATGAAGATCATGTGGTCGATGTTGTGGATACCGAACGAGGGATCGATCGTGAGGTGAGGTGCCGATGCCCGGGCGGGGAGCGTGAACGTGCCGGCGTCGCCGACGAGCGCGCCGATCACGCCGACGACCACGAGGGATGCCCACAACCACGCACGCTTCAACGACAGTTCGATCGATCCTTCGCTGGCGGGCCCGAGCCCTTCCGGGCTGGGAGAGGGGTGTTCTGACCTGGACAAGGCTAGCAAGGATGCGGCGTTACCTCCGGATGCGACCAGGTCGACCGGTTCCGTTCGTGCGTGGCGGGGTCAGTCCAGCTCCCGCGGGACGACGAATCGAGTGAGCTCACCCGTCGCCGTGCCGACCTCGTGCCACGAACCCGTCGGGAACTCGAGCTCGGCCAGGGCGCCAGTCGGGAACTTCTGTGCGAGCGTGTCCAGCTTGTCCCCACGAGTGGCGAGCCTGACGGCGAGCTCTTCGATCGCGGGATTGTGACCGATGAGCATCGCCGAGAGGCCGTCGGGGATGGCACGCACCCGTTCCAAGAGCGAGCCCGCATCGAACGTATAGAGCCCCGGTTCGATGTGGATCTCGAGCTCCGGGCCTAGCGCGGAGAGCACACGGGCGAGCGTCTGTCGCGTCCGAAGCGCAGACGAGCACAACACCACCTGCGGCTGGATGCTCTCGGCGAGCAGGTAGTCCCTCATCAGGTCGGCAGCTTGTTCGCCGCGGTGTGCGAGGGGTCGGTCGAGGTCGTCGACGTCGGGTTCGTCCCAACTCGACTTGGCATGACGCAACAGCCAGAGGCGCATCCGCTCAGTCTGCGTCATCCGGACGATGACCCCCAAACCGCCTCGGCGGTCTCCGCGATCGTTCGAAGCTTCGAACGTTCCTGCTCCGGCGTGATCTGGTTCCCACGGATCGATGTTCCGAACCCACATTGAGGCGAGAGCGCGAGCCGCTCGAGGGGCACGAACCGCGACGCCTCGCGGATGCGATCGGCCAACTCGTCGACGGTCTCGACCCGTCCGGTCTTGGTCGTCACCAGGCCCAACACGACGGTCGCGTGCTCGGGCACCGCGGCGAGGGCGTCGAACGAGCCCGACCGCTCGTCGTCGTACTCCAGGAGCAGCCGGTCCGCGTGGATCCGCGGGAACAGCTGGCCCGCGAGCCAGTCGTAACCGCCGGAGACGAGCCAGCGACTCATCTGGTTCCCTCGGCACACGTGGAATCCGAACGTGACGCCCGCGTGTTCGCCCATCACCAGGTTGTCGAGCTCCGTCCCGAACTCGATCCATCGATCGGCCGGCCAGCCCCGGCGCTCGTAGAACTCGCGGTATCCGGGATCGATCAGCAACGGGTACTGCGGGGCGTCGAGCTGGATGTACGTGGCGCCCAGACGGACGAGCTCCACGACCTCGTCGCGGAGGATCTCCGCGACGTCGCCCGAGGAACGCTTCCGCCGAACCGTACGCTCCGACCGAGCGGTCCGGATCCCAGAAGTTGGCGAACAGGCTGGGACTGGGGAGCGTGACCTTCACGATCCGGTCGGTTCGACCCCGTGTGTACGTGAACTCCTCCGCGGAGAGGAACCGCTTGCGGCGGAGCGTGTCGACCACGGCGATCGGCGGACGTTCGATCTCCACATCGCCCAGCTCGTCGCTCCGCCATCGACCCCACAGGAACGCGTCGATGTCCCATTCCGAGAAGCCGTCGACGGACTCGGTGAGCTGGCTCTGGAACGAGAGGCGGCGCATCTCACCGTCGGTGAGGACCGCGAGTCCGGCTGCTTCCTGCAGACGGACGGCGTCGTCGACCGCTGCGTCCTCGATGCGCTTGAACGCCGCCTGCGAGATCTCGTTCCGGGAGAGCCGCTCGCGGGCGTCGATGAGATCGGGTGGACGGAGGAGGCTCCCGACGACATCCGACCGCGCGATCACGCCACCACTCTATGGGCGCGGCGATGCACGATCCTTGCGGGGTGTGCGGGTTCGTCGCTCGGCTATCGCAGGTTGGGATAGTGCGCCCAGACGGCGCGAGCTCCCGTATGACCCGCCCAGACGACCATGACCGTCGCGCCGATCGCCGTGATGAGTGCCAGGATCTTGGCGATCTGCAACGTCGACGCCGTCCAGTTCGGTGTGGTCGTGCGCCAGCTCTGAGGCAGGTACTTGGTCGCCCAGGTCTCTGCCGGCGTGAGTTCATCGGGCTCTGCCGAGGCGCGTCTGCGGAGGTCGATCGCCACCAACGCGAACAGGCTGAGCCCGAACGCCGCCGCCCAGATCACGACCTGGTTCCCGACGTTGGCGTGCCGGACGATCAACGCGTTGGTCGGGAGTCGAGCCGCGAGGGCTTCGCCGGCCTGCGTCGTCAGCGGGACGAACAGGGTGACGACGAACGTCGCGAGCACCGTTGCGAGACCCCACCGATGACGGAAGCGGCTCGAGAGTGCGACGCCAACGGTGGCGACGGCGGCGATCGGCAGCAGGACGACGACGACGTGCAACAACAGGATGTGCGTGGGTAAGCCGAACAGGTTCTCTGGCATCGCTTGCTCCCGTTCCGGTCCCGACCACGGTACGCGGTCGGGCGATCGGTGCCCTCGGCAGGAATCGGACCTGCGACACCCGGTTTAGGAAACCGGTGCTCTATCCACTGAGCTACGAGGGCGATGGCGGGGCAAGAAGAAAAGCTGAATGAGAACCTTGTTGAAAACCTCCATCGCGGTGAACCGTGAACGAGACAGCCTATCCGGCGGCGCTGAGGGGAGCGAACATCGGCGCGACGCAGCCGATCGACGGCTTACGGCGCGCGTGGCTGGCGAGGAGAGGGGATCTTAGGCGGCGAGGGTCTCAGGGGGCGTGGGGCCTCGGGCCTCTGCCCCCATCCGAACGAGGTACAAGGTAAAGGAGTTCACGAGCATCGCGTACCCGAAGAGGGTCGCTCGCTGGCTCAGGTTGCCCATCGAATGCGCTCGCCTGTTGAAGAGCTTGTCTCCATGGCGCTGTCGTTGGCCTCGGCATCAGCCCGGAGGGGGCGAGGGATCGAAGTCCGGGTCCAAAGACGCATGGTGGTGGTCTTCCCGGCGCCATTGGGCCGAGGAAGCCGGTGACCATGCCGGGCCGGATGGAGAAAGACAAGTCGTTGACGGCCATTGTGGAGCCGTAGCGCTCGACCAGGTCCTGGGCCTCGATCATCGCTCTATGCGAAACGGCACGGCGAAATCGCAGTAGGGGGCGCTCGTCTCCGTAACCGGCTCGCTCGCAAGGTACGTGATCCGGACTCCGAGATCTTCGGGCTTAAGTTCGAGGTCCTCAGGGTTGATGCCGTGTTCCTCCCACCAGGCATGCAAAGCCTCCGACGCGAGCTGCCATTGCACGCCTGGGTGCCCACCCGGGCCAGCCGGTAGCGCGTCGTTCGGTAGCGCGACGTACGCCTCGCGATGTGAGGGTTCGGTCCGTAAGCTCAACTCCGGGTACTGAGACGCAAGCGCCTTCGCATCCGACTCCGGGACCGGCTTGCACATCTCGACCGGGCCGTCGCTGTCGGCGCTCACCTCACCCCAATAGATAGTGAACATCGCGCCTTCACGACCGTCCATCTTCGGCAGCGGTCGCTCGCGCAGGACCGCGATGAACTCCTTACCGAGCGCCCACGCGCCCTGTTGGTCGACATTGCGCTTCAGGCAGAGCAGGGTCCGCTCGGGTATCTCTCGTGTGGCGACTTCGTACATGGCGGACCTCTTTCCACTCAGGCGGTTGACGAGGTAGTCGGCGAGCTCGCGGCGCGCGTCATGTGCGGACTCGACCTCCCGCCAGTACGCCGCTATCTGTTCTGCGGCATCAACCGGATCGCATACGAGCAGTTCCCTGATTTCGGCAAGCGACAAGTCGAGCTGGCGCAGCATCGATACAAGGCGCGCCGCTTCGAGCTGCGCGACGTCGTAGTAGCGATAGCCGGACGCTTGATCGACGCGCGCGGGCACCAGCACACCGAGTTCGTCGTAGAGACGGAGTGCCTTGATCGACAGACGCGACCGCCGAGCGAACTCTCCGATGCTGATCTCTTCCACGCTTCCTCCCTTGTCGTCGGGCCGATCGACCCGACAAGATGAGTGTGCGGCCTCCGCCAAGGTGAGAGTCAAGGCCGTCGTCCGCCAGCCATCTCCCGGTAGCGGAAGGGGGTTCTGCAACGGCGGGGCGCGCTGCGCGCCCAGCGACTTTCGGGACGCTCAACTGACACTCAGGGGTGGCGAGGTCGAGCTTTGGGTGGGCCAGTCCTCCCGGGCAACCGGCCATCATCCATGCCGAGATCTGGCCTAGCCCGGTGTCGGTCACGCCTGCCCTCGGGCAGGTGAAAGACGAGGCTCAGGTGATCGCCCAGGCGAAGGAGTATCGGTCACGGGATGCCTCGGGAACCCTCGCAGTTCTTTTCGGGGCGGCCCGTCTCCCTGCGGCTCGTGAAAGAGGCTGGATCCTGGGGGTCTAGGTCGCCGAGGATGTGATGCTTCGACGAAGTTGCGGTCAGCCTTGTGGCCCTGTAAAGAGCCTCTGCGTGACTCGTACCTGGGCGTCCCCAGAACCGAGCCAACGCAACCCCAGATTCGAGCCATACGTCCCCGCAGGGTTGGATGACTGCCGTCCGACCTGCGGAGTCAGGGTTTTGTACAGGCCCAACGAGGGCGGGGCCAAGATGCAGTTGAATTGCGAGCTTAACGAAGGACCGAGGCCCTCCAGGTAGGTCCTGCCGGCCGACCGCGTCGTAGACGTTGAGCCCCAGGTGCTCGTCTTCCTCGTTCGCGTAGGGATCTCTCTGGTTCACGCCAGACTCAGCTATCTCCTGGTTGCCTTACCGCTGACCTTGACGCACCATGTCCGGTACGAGAGGAAGGAGGTGGTCCGTCTTGCATGAACAGCAGGAGACCCTCGAGGTGAGTGGCTGCTGAGCCATCCCTCGCGGGCCAGGGTTCACCACCTCGCCCGCATGCCGGGAGACCGGCAGAATCCAACCATCTCACCGACCTCATGGGTTCCGGCTTGGTCTACCGGGTGAAGGCTCGTCAGAGCCAGAAGCGCTCGTGAGGGGACACGCGGTCGAACGGGCCGGACCCGCGCAGGGTCCGGCCCGTTCGCGCTTCTGAGGGGCACCACTCGCAGCCGCGCGATCGGACCACTACGGATGGAGCGCGGGCCGGGAGGCGAGGAACCGGCCGAGCGCGACGCCGGAGCTCGGAGCCCGTCGCCAGGTCGGCCAGGATCGTGCCGACCAACGGGCTCGCCTTGAAGCCGTGCCCGCTGCAGGCCGAGCCGACGACGACCGACCCGACACGGTCCAGGACGTAGTCGTTGTCCGGCGTGTTCGTGTAGAGACAGGTCTCGGGTGGCTTCGGTCGGGATCATCGATCGGAAACGACTTCCGGCCCCAGGTCTCCGCCCGTGCGAGGCGCTCCGGGTCCGGATCGAACGACCGCGTGTCGGGGTCGACGATCGGGCCGGCGTGGTCCAGGCCAAGCTTGAAGCTCCCCATCTCCGTTGGATGGGGGACCGCGTAGTGGTCGATCGCTCCGTCGATCGTGTAGTCGATGATCGTCGGCAGCGGCGAAGGGGTCGTCCAGCCGGTAGTAGGACACCTGCTCGAGCGTGGGGACCAGCGGCAGGTCCAGACCCGCATCTGCGAGGAGGCCCCGCGCCCAGGCGCCGGCCGTCACGACGACGACCGGCGCGCGGATCGTCTCGCCCTTCGGTCACGACCTCCGCGAAGGTGTCGTGGTTCGAGATCCGTTCGACCCGCGTGCCCTCGCGCAGTTCGGCTCCGGCCTTCGTGGCCAGGCGCGCGGCAGCTCGAACGGTCCGATCGGCCAGACACACGCCGCCGTCCTCCTGGACGAACATCGGTTCATCCGCACGGAGTCGGAGCGACGGCCAACGCTCGCGCGCCGCCTCGGGTGCGAGCCATCCGTAGCGCTCCCCGGCGGCGTCGAGCGCATCGGCGTAGAGGCGCGCGCCTTCGCCGATCTCGAGGTTGCCCGTCCGGACGAGCAGCGTCTCCCCGGCGGCCTCCTGCAGCTCCTCCCACCCCCGCATCGCGAGTCGGTTGAGCCGGACGTAGTCCGGGTGGTAGTCGGTCACGCGCACGATCCGGCTGAGCCCGTGCGAGCTTCCGCCCTTGTGTCCGAGCTGGTAGCGCTCGAGGATCAGGGTGTGTCGGCCGCGCTCGGCGAGCGCCTTCGCGGTCATCGTCCCGATGACGCCTGCTCCGATGACGACGACGTCGTAGTTGGTCTTCATCACATCCATCCGTCCTGGCTACGCGGACCAGATGGTAGAGGTACTGCTCGACCGCCGCGCGGACGTAGGCTGGACGGATGAAGGCGAGAGGGTTCACGGTGGCTGCGTTCCTGGCGGCGGGGCTCGGGGCGCTCGTCGCGGCGTTCGCGCCGACCGGCCGCGTGACGGAGTCCTTCGGATCATCGAGCGGGGCGTTCTCGACGCGCTCGTACAGCGAAAGCATGTTCCAGGTGAACGGAGCCTGGGTCCTCGTGGTGGTATCGGTGCCGGTGCTGGTGGCGTTGATCCCCGTTCTGGTGCGTCACCGAAGAGCGCGGATCGTCTCGGCGGTGTTGCTGTGGTTCGGCTGCGTCCTCGGCATGTTGTCGGTGGGGATGTTCTTCGTCCCGGCCGCGGTCTTGATGACGATCGCAGCGTCGCGTGGCGAGCCGGCACCGATACCGCCGATGCCGACGGTCCCCGTCCACTGAGTCGTTGAGAGGCTGACATGCGACCGAACGGGGAGACGGCGGGCGTGGTCGTGATCGGCGGAGGCGTCGCCGGCTTGGTCGCCGCCCGCGATCTGAGCGCACGCGGATCGCGCGTGACGGTGCTCGAGGCTCGCGACCGACTGGGCGGACGGACCTGGACGCGCACGATGGCCGGGACGGACGTTCAGGCGGAGTTCGGCGGCACGTGGTTCACGCGGGAGCTCCAGCCCGCGATCGCTGGGGAGATCGAACGCTACGGGCTCTCGGTGAACGAGAGCGTGCGCTTCGATCGCGCGATCTGGGCGGGCTCGGACGGCCTGGTCGTGGGACGCAGCCCGAGCGACACGTTCGCCCCGCTGTTCGAGCCCGCGAACCAGGTGATGGACGCGGCCGTCGAGCGGGTTCGCGAGGCGTTCGCCGCCGGAACGGAGATCCCTCCGGAGTTCGACGTTCCCGCTGCAGGCTGGATCGAACGATTGGACGTGCCGCGCGCGACGCAAGAGATCCTGCTCTCGTGGATGGCGGCGGTCGGCGGCGGCGACCCGAGGGAGCAGTCGATCCTGATGCTCATCGGTGACCTCGCCCTGACGGGCTTCGCCCTCGGCGCGTCGATGGAAGACGTCGGCGAGTCGTTCACGGACGGAACCGCCGCGCTCGTCGGAGCGCTGGAAGGCGACATCCGGGGCGAGATCCTGCGGGGCGTCGTCGTCACCCGAGTGGAGCAGGACGATCGATCCGTCCGCGTCTCGACGGAGGACGGCGGCGCGTTCGAGGCCGACGCCGCTGTGGTCGCGCTGCCGTTGAACTGCCTGACCGATGTCACGTTCTCACCGGGACTCGATCCGGCGCTCGCGCGCGCGGCAGAACAGCGTCACGCGGGACGTTCCACGAAGGTGCTCGCCGTGGCCGAAGGGTTCGGGGCCGCGACGATCGGCGTGGGGTGGGGACATCCCTTCCAGGCTGCGGTCGGGACCCGGGACGTGCCCGGAGGCGCACTCGTCACCGGCTTCGACGGCCTGGGGCTGATCCACGACCCGCACGACCCGCAGGAGATCGAGGCGGCCCTCCGAGTTTTCGCCCCCGAGACCGATGTGCGTGCGGTGGATGCCCACGACTGGATCTCGGACAGGTTCTCGAAGGGCACCTGGCTGTCGTGGCCCCCGGGTTGGGCCGCGGAGATCGCGTCGCAACTCGGGCGGCCGCAGGGCCGGCTGGCGTTCGCCGGATCGGACATCGCCATCGAAGGGGCCGGGTACATCGAAGGAGCCATCGTGTCGGGGCGAGAGGCCGCAGAGAACATCATCCCGGTGCTCGCGCCGCCGTGAGCACCGAGCGTGAAAGAGGACGGCCCTCGGGCCGCCCTCCTCCATAGGAACAACTTTCGCTACACGACGGTGATGTCCGAGTACATACCCATCCGGACGTGACCCTTGAGGTTGCAGATCAAGGTGTAGTGACCGGGTGCGAGGTCGACGGTCAGCGTCTTGCTCTCGCCTGCGGCCAGGTCCTCGACCTCGTCGACGGCGGTGTACTTATCCTCGTTGACCTCGTCGTTGCTTTGGATCTTCATGTCGGAGGCCAGCACGTCGGTCGCCAGGATCACGAACTCGTGCGTCTTGACCCCCTCGTTCGCGACCGTGAACGTCACGGTGCCCGCGGGGACGGTCGCTTGATCGACGTTCATGTACATGTGCATCACGTCGGTCTCCCCGACGGCGACCGCGACGGGCGTGCCCTCAGCCGCGGTCGGGGTCGGCGCCTCGGTCGAGGTCGGCGCCTCGGTCGCGGTCGCACCGGTGGCGGTGGAGCCGGCGGCCGAGTTTCCACTGGACGAGCCACACGCGGTCAGGACCAGCGTCAGCGCCGCGAATGCCACCATCCCTCTCAAGAGATGCTTCGTTGCCCTCATCGTTCCCTCCTTCAACTCGTTGCGGCGATATCGGATGGCGCTGACGCCGCTGCGCCCGCTCGCCTGACCCGCACCACGAGCCAGAGGAGCAACAGGTAGACGAACCACGCCACGGCGAACGGGACCAGGATCAGGAAGCTTCGCGCCCACCACGCCTGCAGGCCCACCGTGGTGGGGACGTAGGTGGATGCCGCCTGCTGGATGTCGAACGACACGGTCGTCTCCGACGCCGCGTACCCGGTCGACCCCCAGAACGCCAGGGTGCCCTCCACCTGGCCGGTCTGAGCCGGCGCGAACCGGATCACGGCGCGGCCGGCGTCGTTGGTCGTGCCCTCGCCGACGATCTCGTTCTTCGTCGCTCCCATGAACTCGACCGGCACGAACAAACGCACCAGTGCGCCGGACACGGGCCGACCGGCCGCGTCCCGCACCCGGACGTGAAGCTCGACCGGCTGGCCGTTCACGGTCACGGTTGCGTGATCGACGACGATCGTCGTGGCGACCTCTGCGGCGTGTGCCGGCACCATGCCGATGGCGGCGATGACGAACGCGAAGACGGCGACGGTGAGGATGCGCCTCATACCGGTTCCTTCACGCTCGACGAGGCGACGGCCGGAGTCAGCACGGCGACGGGCAACGGCCGACGAGCGACGGGCGCATCGATGTCCCACCCCTCCTGCATCTCCCACACGGAGATCACCGGGAAGATCCTGGCCAAGAGCACGAACAGGAGCGCGAACGCCGCGAACGCCGCCGCCGTGATCGACCACTCCACCCAGGTTGGACGGTACGTGCCCCACTCGTAGGGCATCAGTGGGAGCGCCATCGACGGGACCACGATCACGAACCGCTTGAGCCACATGCCGATGTTCACGAGCACGGCGGCCGTGACGATCCACTTGACCGTGCGCGTGCGGGGCAATGCGAGCAGGACGATCGGCACGACCGTGCCGAAGATCGCGAAGAACCAGAAGTACGGGGCGTACCGGCCCACGAGCAGAGCCGACAAGAGCGATGCCCCGCCGACCTCCATCTTGTAGCCCACGGTCGCGTACTCCGACAGCGTGAAGTAGGCGTAGAGGATGCCCGCCACCAGGAGGAGGGAGCCGAGGTACCGGAAATGCTTCTGGGTGATGTACTCCTCTAGGTGGTACACGCGGCGGAAGATCGCCATCACGAGGATGATCGCGGCGATGCCGGAGAAGATCGCGCCCACCACGAAATACGGGCCGAAGATCGTGGAGTTCCATCCGTTGCGGAGCGTCATCCCGAAGATCCACGACACGACGGAGTGGACCGATACCGCCACCGGAACGATCACGACAGCCATGACGCCGATCGCGCGGACGAGCAGACGCCGCTGCTCGGGTGCTCCGTGCCAGCGGATCGACAGGGCCGAGTACATCCGGCCACGGAGCTTCCCCCCAACGCCGCCGTCCCGAAGGATCGCGAGGTCGGGCACGAGCGCCAGGTAGAGGTAGAGCACGCTGCCCGCCAGATAGGTGCCGATCGACAGGAGGTCCCACAGGATCGGAGACCGCAGGTGCGGGTGCAGCAGGACGTTCAGCAGGCGGTCGGGTCTCCCCATGTCGGCCACCACCATGCTGGCGACCACGATGAGCGCGACGACGGTGATCATCTCCGCGAGGCGGGTGATGGGCCGGCGCCACTCGGCATGCGTGAGCCGCAGGATCGCCGAGATGAGTGTCCCCGCCATGCTGATGCCGGCGAAGAACACGAAGTTGGTGAGGTAGAAGCCCCAGCTCACGTGGTCGTTCAGCCCGGTGACCCCCAGGCCGTGCGAGACCTGCCAGGTCCACGCGAAGACCCCCCACGCCACCACCAGGGCGAGCCCTGCGACCAGGAGTCGTCCGCGCACGCCCCAGGCGCCCGGACGGATCGGCGCTTCGGCGCGCTCGAGCAAGCGTGAGCGGCGATCGTCGGCGATCTGGCTCATTGCGGCAGCACCACCTTGGAGTGCTCACCGTGACCCGGCAGGTACCAGACCCGCGGGCTCGTTCCGAGCTCTTCCTTCAAGCGGTACGCGTTGCGTTCGCTGAGCAGCCAGGACAATTGAACCGTCTCCAGACCGTTCGTGGCGATGTCGGCCTTGAGATCACCGAACCAGATCGCGCTCATCGAGCAGGCGCTCGCGCATGCCGGGAGCTGGCCGTTCATCGCGTTGTGCGCGCAGAACATGCACTTGTCGACCGTGCCCTTGCGGTGCGGGACGGGGAACTCCGGGGAGTACTTCGCGAACGTGGCCCCGGGCGGGTTCTCGGGCTCGCTCCAGTTGAACGAGCGGGCATCGTAGGGGCACGCCGCCATGCAGAACCGACAGCCGATGCACAGCTCATGGTCGATGAGCACGGTGCCGTTCTCGTTTCGGAAGGTCGCGCCCACGGGGCAGACGTTCAGGCAGGGGGCGTTCTCGCATTGCATGCACGGGCGCGGCAGGAACACGGTGTTCCCGGCCTCGTCTTTCACCTCGAAGACCTTGATCCATTCCTGATCGCCGGTGAAATGCGTTTCCTGGCAGGCCGTCGTGCACATCTTGCAGCCGTCGCATCGCTCGAGGTCGATGACCATCGCCCACTGGGGCGCGTCCTCGTTGTCGGTCGCCATGACATCGTCGGCGAACGCCACGGTCTTGGTCCCGAGCGTCACCGCGCCGGCGGCGATGAAGACCTTCCCGATGAACGATCGGCGGCTGACGCCCGCGTCCGTCTTCGTTGAAGTGCCGTTGGGTTGAGGAGCTCGTTCGAGCTGTTCGGTCATGGTTCCAACCCTAGGTCCGCGTCCCGTCGACACTCAGGGCGGAAGGGCCCGTGATGTTGCTCGATACCGGTGAGGCGCAGACCTCGACCTTCGGCTAGGTCGTGGGCTCGACTACGGATCCGCCGCAGGCTCTTCCGGCGGGGACGTCGGCTCCTGCGTGAGCCCGTGGCGATGCGCGAACGCGACCGCCTGGGCCCGGTTCTCCAGGTGCAGCTTGTTGAGGATGTTCGACATGTGGAACTTGACCGTGGCGACCGATATCGAGAGCTCGGTCGCGATGTCCTGGTTGGTGCTCCCCTCGGCGACGAGCCTGAGGACCTCGTCCTCTCGAGGGGTCAGCGCGGCGGCGTCGCCGGCGCCACCCGACGCCAGGTAGCGCACGATCTTGCCCGCAAGCCCGCGGGAGAGCGGCGCTTCGCCCCTGTCGAGCGCTTCCAGCAACTCGAAGAAGTCGTTCGCGGAGGTGCTCTTCACGAGGTACCCGTGCGCTCCGCTCCTGATCGCCTCGAACAGGTCCTCGTCGGCCTCCGACACCGTAAGGATCACGACCTTGATGTCCGGGAGTTCGGCCTTGATCACGCGGGTCGCTTCGAGCCCACCCATCCCTGGCATCGTCAGATCCATAAGGATCGCGTCGGGCGTGAGGGCGCGCGCGAGGGCAACGGCCTCCGCGCCGTCGGACGCCTGGCCGACGACCTCGATGTCGCGAGTGCGAAGGAGACTCACGAGCCCTTCGCGGAAAAGCGCGTGATCGTCGGCGAGCAGCACTCGCATCGTCAGGTCACCGCCGAACGGGCCGGCACCGACAGGGCGATGGTCGTTCCTCGGCCGGGCGCCGTCTTGATGTCGAGGGTTCCGCCCACGGCTCGCGCGCGCTCGGCCATGGTGGTGAGGCCGAACCGCCCTGAGTGGGCCGCCGCCACCGGGTCGAACCCCGCGCCGTCATCCCGCACGGACAACTCGAGGACGCCGTCGTGCTCATCGAGCGCGACCGCTACGGTCGTCGCGTCGGCGTGCATCCGGACGTTGGACATCGCCTCCTGGGCTATCCGCATCACCTGATACCGCGCCGAAGTCGCGAGGGAACCGCCGGCGGTGACCGGACCGGAGAAGGACGTGCGGAGCCCCGACTGTATCCCGAACTCCGCGGTGTACTCCTCGACCGCCTGACCTAGCGTGCGGTCCGGTCCGACCGAGGTCCGCAGCCCGAGGATCGCCTCCCGGACCTGCGCGCTCAACGAGCGCGTCGCGTCCTCCAAGCCGGCGAGCTCCTCCGCAGCCGCGCCCGGCCGGTTGGTCGCCACCAGCTCCCTCGCGGCCTGGATCTTCGTCGTGAGGTATCCGAGGAGCTGCCCGAGGTCGTCGTGGAGGTCGCGCGCGATCCGCTCCCGCTCCTCGACCGTCGCGAGCCGCTGGGCGTCCTCGAGCCGCTGAGCGTTCTCCAGGCCTGCAGCAGCCGCGACGCCGAACATGTCGAGCACGAGCCCCTCCTCCGCGTCGAACGGCGATCCGGCCGTTCGCCGGACGAGCAGGGCATGGAGCGAGCGTCCAAGGATGCGGGTGGTCAGGTACGACCCGTCGGTGCCATCGGGCATCGCCGACCCGGCAGAACGCAGCAGGTCGCGATCGCCGCTCGTCGGGTTCGGGGAGGGGCGGGTCGGCCATCAGGACCTCCGGACCGTCGACGGGGGCGACCAGCAGGATGGCCCGATCGGCGTCGACCACGTCTCGCGCGCCGCGCACGATCGCCTCGTGGAGCCGCGGCACCGATGGCTCGCCGGTCACTGCGAGCGACGCGCGATGGAGCCGCTCGAGCCTCGCGGCGCGACTGGCGAGCTCGTCACGGAGCGCCGCGAACGATCGGAAGATCCAGACCGAGAACGGGATCGCACATAGGGAGAGGACCGCCGTGACGAGGACGTGCTCTCCTACCTCCGTGACCAGCTCGTCTGCCTCGACGATCAAGAGGATGGCCTCGATGCAGACGATGAACAGGGTTGGCAAGAGGATCGCGAGCACCCGCAGGGTGCGCAACTGCGGTGCCGCACTCGTCAGGCGGGCGTACGCGACCAGCCCGACAACCCCGACCAGAGCGAGTGCGGCGACGGTGACGTACGGCAGCGCCGTGGCGGCGGTGCCGGTCGCTCGGGCGATGAGGGCGCTGCCGGCGAGCAACGCGAGCCAGAGCCCCAGGCCGATCCATCGGAGACCGATCCGGCGCCGTCGTTCGTTGATCCCTCCGGGATCCGTTGGTGCCCCCTGGTCACGGGACGGAGCGGCGCGGCGCTGCACACCTCGATGGTAGTCCGAGGGCGGCGTCGGTCGCCGCCACCGGTCAAGCGCCGCGGAGCGTGATCCGTTCGTCGAAGCGCCCGGCCCGCTGATCGATGCGATCCAGAGGTTCGATGCCGCAGATCTCGTAGACCTTCGCCGCCAGCGCAGCGGGGGAGAAGGGCTTCGTGAGGTAGTCGTCCGCGCCGGCGCGCCACCCGTCGATCTGGTCCTGGATCCCGACGCGGACGCTCAGCAGCACCACCGGGAGGTCGCTCATCCGATCGTCCCGACGGATGCGCCGAAGGATCTCGAACCCGTTCACGCTCGGGAGCATCACGTCCAGCACGACGGCGTCGACGTGTTCCGTGGCGAGGAGCTCCAAGCCCTCCCTGCCGCTCGCCGCCTCCAGGATCTCGTCGCCTCCCGTACGGAAGGCGATCCTGCACAGCACCCGCACACCGGGATCGTCGTCGATCACGAGTATCCGCATCACGTCCCCCTTCGGTCTTCTCCTGGAGATGTCGGCGCGGGGGCGCTTCCAGCGTATGGGGCGGTCGGGGTAGAGCCGGCTTCCCCCATCCGGGCGACGCGTGGCGAACCCGTCAGAGCGGGTCGAGTCCGATGCAGGCCGGATGGTGATAGAGCGGTTCCCGGCCGACGGGCACGCTCACGATGTAGGAGAGATCCGGGTCAACGGGCAAGCCGCACTCCGCGCACGTCAGTCCCTCGTCTCCCACGGAAGCGGTATCGGCACGTCCGAGGGGTCCCTGGATGGCCGGCGGTGACCGCTCTATCGCGTGCGCTAGCGTCATCCGTGATGACGAGTGCGGTGGACGTTTACACGGAGTCCGGCGACAAGCGCGCGTTCGCAGGCGCGATCGAGTGGCCCGGGTGGTGCCGGACCGGTCGCCGCGAGGACGACGCCCTCGACGTGCTGCTCGCGTACGGCGACCGCTACGCGAACGTGCTCGCCGGCTCGGTGCGCGGGTTCACGGTGCCGGGGTCGCGCGCCGATCTCACCGTGGTCGAGCGGGTGGCGGGAGACGCCACGACCGACTTCGGGGCACCCTCAGTGGCGCCGTCGGCGGATGCGAGGCCGCTCGACGCGCGGGACCTCAAGCGGTTGGTCGCCATCCTCGACGCCTCGTGGGATGCGTTCGACACGATCGCCACGGCTGCCACAGGCAAAGAGCTGCGCAAGGGGCCGCGCGGGGGCGGGCGCGAGCTCGACGGCATCGTCGATCACGTCATCGGAGCGGAGATCTCATACGTGGCGAAGCTGGCCGCGCCTCGTCCCAAGATGGAGGGACGGGATCGGTGGGATGTCATGGTGGAAGAGCGAGCGATCGTCCGCGACGCGCTGTCCCGCGCGGTCAGCGAGGGTCTTCCGGAGAAAGGACCGCGCGGCGGCAGGATCTGGCTGCCGCGCTACTTCGTCCGCCGCGCCGCGTGGCACGTGCTCGATCACGCGTGGGAGATCGAGGATCGCCTCGACGCGGACGGATAGACCCATCGCGCTTGAGCGTCGGTCGTGGTCGCGGGCCATCGACGTACCCTTCGAGGAACGTCGGAGGAAAGGATCGGACCATGCTCGCAGCGATGGGACTAGGCCTCATCGGAACGGTCTTGCTGGTCGTGCTCGTGGTCGCCGCCATCATGTTCTTCATGCGAAGGGCATGACGATGGCGGGGGAACAAGAGCGCGCGAAGGGAACCTGGGACAAGGCGAAGGGTGCAGTGACGGGATCGGTCGGCAAGGCGACCGACGACGAAGATCTCGAAGCCGAGGGAAAGCTGGACAAGGCCAAGGGCAGCGTCGAGAAGGCCGTGGGCAAGACCAAAGGCGCGGTGGAGGACCTGGAGGAGAGCGTCAAGGACGCTCTGTCCTGAGCGGGTTCACGCTTCGCGGAACGCGGCGTATCCCGGTTTGATCACCTGATCCATCAGCGCCAGCCGTTCGTCGAACGGGAGGAACGCCGACTTCATCGCGTTGATCGTCAGCCACTCCAGGCGATCCCATCCCCAGTCGAACCCCTCGACGAGGTTCTCCAGCTCCCGGCTCAGCGTGATGGCCGACATCAGCCGGTTGTCCGTGTTGACCGTCACGCGGAAACGCATGTCGGCGAGCAGCCCGATGGGATGTTCGGCGATCGACGGCGCGGCGCCGGAATGGACGTTGGACGTCGGGCACAGCTCGAGCGGAACCCGACGGTCGCGCACCATCGCCGCGAGCCGGCCCAAGCGCACTGACCCGTCGGGTGCGGCGTCGATATCGTCGACGATGCGAACGCCGTGACCCAGACGCTCTGCGCCGCAGAGTTGGAGGGCTTCCCATATCGACGGGAGGCCGAACCCCTCGCCCGCATGGATCGTCAGATGGAAGTTCTCTCCGCGGATGTGCTCGAACGCGTCGAGGTGACGGGTCGGCGGATATCCGGCCTCCGCTCCCGCGATGTCGAACCCACAAACCCCGCGGTCGCGCCAGCGCACCGCGAGATCAGCGATCTCCAGGCTCCGAGCAGCGGTCCGCATCGCGGTGAGCAGGGTCCGAACCGTGATCGAGCGATCCTCGCTCCCCAGGCGGAACCCCTCCTGCACCGACTCGACCACGTCGTCCAACGCCAGGCCCCGCTCCAGGTGCAACTCGGGCGCGAACCGCACCTCGGCATAGACGATGCCGTCGTCCGCCAGATCCTCCGCGCATTCACGCGCGACACGGATCAGGGCCTCCGGCGTTTGCATCACCCCGACCGTGTGCGCGAACGTCTCGAGGTACAACACGAGGTCCTTGCGGCTCGCTCCCCGCGTCATCCAGGCACCCAGCTCGTCCGGATCGGCGGTGGGGAGTCCGGCATAGCCGGTCTCGTCGGCGAGCTCGACGATCGTCGCCGGCCGGAGGCCGCCGTCGAGATGGTCGTGGAGCAGGACCTTCGGTGCGAGGAGGATCTGCTCGAGGTTCGGGGTGCCGGTCACCCCCTCAGCCTACGAGTGCCGCCACGCGCTTCACGACCTCGCGACAGAACGCGCCGATCCGCGCCGGATCGTCGATGAACTGCGAGGGCTTGATGCAGATCGACGTGAACCCCGCCGCGACCTGTTCGGGGATCGAGGACAACGCGCGTCCCAGGTCGGCCACGCTGGTGGGATCGGGGAACTCCCCACGTGTTCCGCCGACCATCTCCAGCTCGTCCATGTTCCGAGCGCCTTCGTCCATCGCGGAGCGCAACCGTTCCAGGTCCGCCGGTGCGGGACGTCCCAGAGGATTGAAGCCGCGACCGTACGTGACGATGCGTCGGAGGAGCCGCTCGTGGAGCGAGCTTCCCCCGAACCACAGCGTCGGCCCGTCCGGCCGGAACGGCTTCGGCTCCAAGAAGACATCGTGGAACCGGTGATACGCGCCTTCGAACGATGCCGGCGAGTGGCGCCACAGGACGCTCCATGCCGCGAGGTGCTCGTCCAACAGCGCACCTCTGGCGTCGAACGGAACCCCGAGCGCGTCGTATTCGGCCCGATGCCAGCTCACGGTCGGCTGCACGACCAAGCGTCCCTGCGACAGGAGATCGAGCGTGGCCAGGTCCTTCGCCAACAGCAGCGGATGCCGCAGCGGCGGGATGATCGCGCCGGCCACCAGCCGGAGCCGGGTGGTCACTGCCGCGACGGCCGACAGCAGCACGAGCGAGCTCGGCCAAGGCGTGGTCGGGTCCTGGTTGCCGGGGAGCGCGTAGTCCCGCGGGTTCGCTGGCAGACCTCCGGAGTTCGCGCCCGGTCCGAGCACCACGTGCTCGCTGACCATCACCGCGTCGAACCCGGCCTGTTCCGCCTCGACCGCGAACCGCACGAGCGACGGGAGGTCGCGCGGCGACGTCATCGTCCAGTTCTCGCTGAGGATCAGGATGAGCTTCGGAGGCGCCATCGCCCGTTCGCGATCAGCGCGGCGTGCGTTCGTCGGGGAAGAACCGCGGACCATGGCCCGGCACGATCTCGGAGGCCAGGTCCAACACGCGCGCGCGGTTCGCGTGAAGCACGTCGGCATCGTGGGTGTACGGGTCGTCGGCGGGACCGTCGGCCGCCCACCACAGGTGCGTGAACGCGACGACCCCGGCGTCGGTCGTGACGAGCGTCGTGAGGTCTTGCGGCGTGTGACCCGGCGTTTCGATGAGCGTGATGTTCGGCGACAGCTCGAACCCCTCGGCCGGCCGATCGATCCAGAGGTCGTCGACGTAGATCGCCTGGAAGTCGTGGATGCGCGCACCGGGGAACAACCCCACGTTCACGGTGTGGTCCGGGTGATGGTGGGAGAGCACGACGTCGGTGACGTCGCCGGGTGTGATGTCGAGCGCGCGCAGCGGCTCGAGGATGGACGAGGTGCCCGCGACCATGCCGGGATCGATCACGACGAGCGCGTTCCCGTCCGCGACGAACCCGACCGTCGATCCGACCCGGAGCTCGGCTCCTTCTCGCACGTATCCGTCACACAGGACGTGGAGCTCAGTCATGGTCCATCCTCTCGGCCGTGGGTTGCGGCATCCAACCAAGAACGCGAACGTTCGGTCAACACGGCATCGGCGTTCGCCGAGGTTCGGTCGCCGGCTAGGGCCAACGTAGTACGCTGGATACCTCGGGCGGACGTCCGAGGATTCGCGCCGAGTGATCGATAACGGGGTTCTCCAACCCATTCGCCCTCGCCCCCCACGGATCGTGTGTTCCAGATCGGAGACCGTCGATGGCGAAGGCAACCAGCGGCAGCAATCAGGTCCAGTTCGGCCTGCCGGATCGCGGGAAACGCGCGGGATCGCGGGCGACGGCTGGGAGGCAGTGTCACCACGAAGGGTGCTCCACCGTCCTCACGACGTACAACGCTGGCACGACGTGCTGGCTCCACACCGACTCGAAGTACAAGCACCCGCTCGCCCGCTCGTAGGTTCTCGAACCTCCCTCCGTCGCGGTCCCGCGGGTTTCGCGTACGCTGTTGACGTAGGTCGAGCGCGTTCTCGCGCCGACATCGCGTGGTGAAGGCCGTCTCACTCCCTTCTTATCCGGAAGATCTGGGCCGCTCATCCCCACATCTTTCGAAAGGGAATCGATCCATGTCACAACGAACCGTGAACCCACGGCGTCCTTCCTCCGCGTCGCAGCTCGTGACCTTGGAGCCGCCCACACCCTCCGTCCCGCTCCCCGGTTTCGCCGAGTTCGGCGTCTCCCAGCCGGTCGTCGACGCCCTCAAGATGCGAGGCATCACCGGAGCCTTCGCGATCCAGCAGCTCGTGCTCCGCGACGCGATCGCGGGACGCGACGTGCTCGCGCGGTCGCGCACCGGCTCGGGCAAGACGCTCGCGTTCGCCATACCGATCGTGGAACGGCTGACGCCGAGTGGCGGGAGCCCCACGGCGTTGATCCTCGCGCCCACGCGGGAGCTGGCCAGCCAGGTGACCGAGGACTTCCGCGCGATCGCCGACGTTCGCCACCTGCACGTCGCGGCCGTCTACGGCGGCGTCGCGATCGGCCCGCAAGCCAAGCGCTCACGCGGGGCCGACATCGTGATCGCCACGCCGGGGCGTTTGCTCGATCTGGTGGCGCGTCGCTTGCTCCGCCTCGACCGAGTGCGGATCTGCGTGCTGGATGAGGCCGACCGCATGCTCGACATGGGGTTCCTCCCCGACGTGAAGCGCATCCTCGAGATGCTCCGCCCGGATCGCCAGACCATGCTCTTCTCCGCCACGCTCGACGGCGAGGTGGGGCGTCTGGCCGCGCGGTTCACGCATGACGCGGTGAAGCACGAGGTGACGGACGACGACGGGGTGCTGGTCGCGCTGGCGGACCACCGGTTCGTCGCGGTCGAGCAGAGCCGCAAGTCGCAGGCGCTCGTTCGCGAGCTGGCCGCCGATCGCGGGCTGACGTTGATCTTCGTGCGGACCCAGCGCGGCGCCGACCGGCTGGCGAAGAACCTGAAGACCCAGGGATTCCGAGCGGGAGCGTTGCACGGTGGCATGGCCCAGAACGCGCGTGAACGGGCGCTCGGCCACTTCGCGTCCGGCGCCAACGACGTGCTCGTCGCGACGGATGTCGCCGCGCGCGGCCTGGACCTCGAGCACATCACGCACGTGATCAACTTCGATCCGCCGGAGGATGAGAAGGCCTACGTGCATCGCGTGGGACGCACCGCGCGTGCGGGACGCAGCGGCACGGGTATCACGTTCGTGACGCCGGAGAAGCGCTCGGACGTCGGCAAGATCGCCAAGGTGCTCGAGCTGCACGTGGAGTTCGGCGAGGCGGGGCTGCGGATGGACGCGCCGCGACCCGCGGGCAACGGCAGCCCGCGGCGGCCGTCGAACGGGAACCGCCGCCGGCGCTGAGAGCACGGTCGCTGCAGGAGGCAGACAGATCCGACCTGCAGGTTCGTTGGAACACGGGCAGGACCGATCGCACCCGATCGCCACCACCTGAGGACCGATCGCCCTCGCGCTGCGTAGATTCAGTTGACCTCTGTATAGGAACTTCGTTCGTCAACCTGCGACGGAAGCGACTTCCATGGCCACCACGACCGAGCGACACCTTGCGGCGCCGCGCGAGCACGGGGGGAATCCCGTGTGGCGGAAGGCTCCCGTATCGCTGCTTCGACACCCGTCGCTGTTCGCCGCGCTCGCGCTGGGCGCGTTCCTGGTCGTCGTGTCGACCGTCGCGTATCCGCTCTTCCTCTCCGCGTCCGGCAGCGCGTTGGTCTCTTCGGCGATCGACGATCCCACGGTGACCCGGTTCGGGGCGGGGATCATCTACACCTCGACGAACGTGCGGTTCGACAAGGCGAGTCCCGACGGACACGGTCTGCTGAGCGACCGACGGCGAGAGGTGTTCTCGCAGACCGTAGGGACGAACCCATCGGTCGATCCGGTGGTCGAGCAAGCGATGGGGGATGAGATCGCGGTCACCGGGCCGGATGGACAGGTCCCGTCGTCCGGCCCGGTGAACGGTGCCCTGTTCTTCGGGACCGACGTCCTCGATCACGTCGACATCGTCGAGGGCACCGACGGAACAGGGGTGTGGCTGCCCGACTACGTCGCCGAGCCGCTGGACGCGCACCCGGGCGATCGGGTCGAGCTGCGTTCGGGGACCGCCGTCGTCCCCGTCACGGTCGACGGCATCTATCGCGCGCTCTACGCGCTGCCGAGCACCGGGTACTGGCGCACCTGGTCGGAACAGCTCTACATCCCCTGTACCGACTGCGAGGTTCCACCGCAGCCGATCCTGGTCGACCGGGATCAGCTGATCGCATTGTCGCACCAACTCGGGATGGACCGTGCCAGCGTTCGCCCTCTCGGCACCCGTCAGGGCTGATCCTCCGCTGCGGCTGGACGAGGCCCGGGGGTTGGGTTCGTTCGCGGACCGTCTGAGCGAGGAACTCACGTTCGGTCGATCGCCGCTCCGATCGCTCTTCCCGTGCTGCGGTCAGCGGTACATCGGTACGGGGCACAGTGCGCAGTTCGAGCTCCTGGGTGCCATGTCCCGTGTGGTGAAGGTCGTCGACCAACGGATCGCCGCGGTGCAGGGGCCTATCCAGGTGCTGTTCCTCGCGGGTCTCCTCATCTCGTTCGGTGTGGTGGCCGCGGCGGGCATGTTCTCGTTCACCGCGAGGCGGGTCGATGCGGGCGTGCTCGCCGTCCGCGGATGGGGTCCCGGATCCGTCGGTGTCAAGGCCGTGCTGGAGTCGATCCTCCCGTGCGGGGTCGGCGCGATCATCGGGTTCGTGGTCGCGACCGGGCTGATCGCGTGGATCGGTCCCCAGGGGTCGATCGACCCGGCGGCGCGCGCGTCGGCGCTGGTCGGTTCGATCGTCGCGACGCTCGGCGTCCTCGCGATCGTTGGCGTCGTCTCCGCGCTCACGTTCGTGTCGCACCACGAACCGCGACAAGGTCTGACGCGGGTGGCGTTCCTGGTTCCCTGGGAGCTCCTGGCACTGGGCGGCGCCTACGTGGCGGCCGGTCGGTTGCAGGCCCGTGGCGGGGTGCTCGGCACGACGGTCGAGCGGCCGGCGCCGACGGTGTTCCTGTTCCCGTTGCTCCTGGCGCTCGGCGTGGCGATCCTCGCCGCGAGGCTGATGATCGTCGCGCTCTCGCGGCGCCGCCGCGGGGATCGGACGCACGTCTCGGCGTGGTACCTGGCGGTCCGGCGGCTCGCCTCGTCCTCCCGGCTGACGATGGTGTTCCTGGTCGCCGCGACGCTCGCGCTCGCGGTGTTCGCCGCGTCGCAGACCATGGTGAGCTCTCTCCGCAGCACGGTCGACGCCAAGGCGAAGGTCTTCGTGGGCAGCGACGTCCAGCTGCAGATCGGCCCCGACACGCAGATCCCGTCCGACCTGGGGTTCCCCGCGACGATCGCGACGCGATCCAAGGAAGCGGGACGCATCCCGGACTCGGACACGCAGTTCGATCTCCTGGCGATCGATCCCGCGACGTTCGAAGCGGCGGCCTACTGGAACTCGGCGTTCTCGGATCGGTCGGAGGCCGATCTGCTGCGCCTGTTGGATGCGCCCTCGGGCGATCGCCTCCCCGTCGTGCTGGCGTACGGGCAGGGCATCGCCCCGGCCGCGATCGAGATCGAGCAGCACATCGTGCCGATCGACATCGTGGCGACCGCTTCCGGCGTCCCGGGGACCTCGTCCACCAAACCGGTGTTCGTCGTCGCGACGGACCGGCTCTACGACGCGTTCGCCGGTCTGGGCGATCCGCTCAACGAGGTCCAGGCGACCAGGGAGATGTGGATCCGCGGGCCGGCGGATCAGGTGCTCGCTGCCGCGGCCCACTCGGGCGTGTACACCTACCAGACCATCACCGCCGACGAGGTGTCGGACATCCCGTTCATCAAGGCGGCGATCGACACGTTCATCGTGCTGGACGTGCTCGGCATCGTCGCGCTGATCCTGGTGCTCGTCGTGGCGATCGTGTACCTGCAGGCTCGCCAGCGCTCGCGCGCCGTGTCGACGGCTCTGTCGGAGAGGATGGGGTTGTCGGAGGACACGCTGCGGCGTTCCCTGGTCCTCGAGCTGTCGGTGGTGTTGTTCGCCGCGCTCGCCGTCGGCGGGACGGTGGGCATGATCGGCGCGGCGTACGTGACCCCGTACCTCGACCCGCTGCCCACGATCCCGCCGGATCCCGTCTCGGTGCTTCCGTGGGTCGCGGTCGCCGCCGCGGCCGTCGGGCTGGCGGTCACCGCGATCGTGGGTGGATGGCTCTCGACCCGCGCCGCGCGCGACGTTCGACTGGGGGAGGCGCTTCGTGTCGCGGAGTGAGGGAGCGGCCGTCCGCTGCGACGGGATCGAGCGTGTCTATCGGACGCCGACCGGCGAGGTTCACGCGCTGCACGACGTCTCGTGCGTGTTCCCGGAGGGCGTCGTCACCGCGATCGTCGGCCCATCGGGGAGCGGCAAGTCTTCGTTGCTCCGGTTGATCGCGGGACTCGACAGGCCGACCGCTGGAGGGCTCGTCGTCGAGGGCCGGGACGTCGGGGGTGGATCCGCGCGGGTCCGCCGCCGTCTCCGCCGTGACCTCGTCGGCTACGTCTACCAGCGCCCGTCGGACAACTTCCTGTCGCATCTCACGGTGGGCGAGCACCTTCGGCTCGCGCGCGGCGGACCGAACGTCGGGAGGTTCGAACTGGGAGAGATGCTCGATCTCCTGGGGATCGGTCACCGGATCGATCACCTGCCCGCGGAGCTCTCCGGCGGCGAGCAGCAGCGTGCCGCTTTCGCGCAGGCGCTCGCGACGGGGGCGGGCATCATCGTGGCCGACGAACCCACCGCAGAGCTCGATGGCGAGTCGAGCCAGGGCGTGCTGGACCGGGTGCGAGCCCTGGCGGACGAGGGCGTCACGTTCCTGCTGGCCACGCACGACCCGGCCGTCATGGCGATCGCCGACGAACGGTTCGAGCTGGAGCACGGCCGCGTCAAAGGGACGGCGCGAACCGATGGGGCTGGCTCCCCGGTCACGGGGGTGGCGCCGGAACTCCGGTGGCCGGAGGCTGGATCCCCGGCGTGGTTGTTCGACTCCGAGCCCGTCGTGCACCTGCGGGGCGTAAGCAAGTCTTACGGCCGGGGCGACGAGGCGGTGCACGCCCTTCGCGCCGTGGATCTGGAAGCGCGCGCCGGAGAGGTCGTAGGGTTGATCGGTCGCTCCGGGTCGGGCAAGACGACGTTGCTCAACGTCGCGGCGGGCTGGGAGACGCCCGACACCGGCAGCGTCGAGTCGCCGGGCGACCACCTTGACGGGTGGTCGGACATCGCGGTGCTCCCGCAGCGTCTCGGGTTGATGGAGGAGCTCTCGGCACAGGAGAACATCGAGTATCCGGCGCAGATCCGCGGGGAGCTCGACGACCGCGGTCAGCTCGTGGACGACCTGATCGAAGCCCTCGGGCTGCGGGCCCTGCGTTCGCGCTACCCACGGGAGACCTCGCTCGGGGAACAGCAACGCATCGCGCTCGCTCGAGCGCTCGTCATGCGTCCGCGTCTCTTGATCGCCGACGAGCCGACGGGGCACCAGGACGCGGGATGGGCGGCGCGGATCATGTGGGTCCTGCGCGAGGCGGCGAGCGCGGGGAGTTGTTGCCTGATCGCGACGCACGACACGGAGTTGATCGACCACCTCGACCGCGGGTTCTCCATGGCGGACGGCCGGCTGACGGACGTAACGACGTGAGGTACTCGGCCGATGACACACCCGCCTCACCGGTCGCTCGCGACGTCCGCTAGGCTCCGGCGTCATGCCGACACGTCACACGCCGTACCACCAACGGTTCGTTGAGCTCGGGGCCGAGATGGGCGATCGGATCGGGTTCGACGCCGCGGTCGTGTTCACCTCCACGCAAGAGGAGCACATGGCAACCCGCGAGGGCGTCGGCGTGTACGACGTGTACTACCAGGGGCCGATCGACATCAAGGGTCCTGACGCGCAGGCGCTGCTCAACCACGTGCTCGCGCGCGACGTGCCCCGACGCATGGCTACCGACGGCAAGGTCCTGTACTCGTCGGTGTGCAACGAGTCGGGCGGGATGATCGACGACCTGACCGCCTACCGGCTCGGGCCCGATCACTACTGGCTGATCGCGACGCCGGCTCGTGCCGAGACGGTCGAGCGCTACGTGACCGAGCACGCGCGAGAGCGTCGCGCCTACGTGACCAACTGCATCTCGGGCACGGCGTACCTGTCGGTGCAGGGGCCCGGCTCACGGGAGCTGCTGGCGCCGCTCACGGCCACGGATCTATCCGCCGAGCACCTCTCGTACTTCCGATCGGTCCAGACGTCGGTGGCGGACGTGCCGACCCTGGTCTCTCGGACCGGGTACTCCGGTGAGCTCGGCTTCGAGCTCTATTACCCGCGGGATTACGCGCTCCACATGTGGGACGCGCTCACGGCGGCGGGGGCAACGCCCTGCGGGCTCGGGGCGCTCCGGAGCACGCGCATGGAGAAGAAGTACCCGCTCTACGGCCTGGACGTGAGCGAGACGACCTCGCCGCTCGAAGCCGGTCTGGGGTGGGCCGTCGACCTCGACGCCGGGCCGTTCGTGGGTCGTGACGCGCTCGCGCGACAACGAGATGAAGGGATCTCGCGCCTCCTCACGGGGATCGAGCTTCCCGACCTCTCCCACGTGCCCGCGGCCGGCGACGTGGTGTCCACGGCCGACGGTGATGAGCTTGGGACGCTGACGTCGACGGACAGCGGCTGGTTCCTCGGGAGGGCGCTGGCGATGGGGTACCTGCCCGCGGACCTGCCGTCGGGATCGGTCGTGTCCGTCACCTCGCCCGGCGGGACCACGGTCGAAGCGTCCACCACGCATCGTCCCTTCTACGATCCGGAGGGTACTCATGTTCGCTCGTAGGTTGTCTCCGTTCCTCGCGCTCGCGCTTATCGGATCGGCATTCGTCTCCGTGCCGGCCTCGGCCGCCACGCCAGTGGACCTGCGAGTGATGGAGTTCAATATCGAGTACGGCGGCACGGTGGTGAGCTTCGACAGCATCGTCCGTGCCATCCAGGCCGCCGACGCCGACGTGGTCGGCGTCGAGGAGGGCTTCGGCAACGTGCCGCGACTCGCCGACGCGCTCGGGTACCCGTACTACAACGTTCGGCTCCAGGTCATCTCGCGGCTGCCGCTGATCGACGCGCCGGGCGGGAACGGCCTGTACCTGTTCGTCGAGACGGCTCCCGGACAGGTCGTCGCGCTCGCGAACGTGCATCTTCCGGCGGGCCCGTACAGCCCGAACCTCGTGCGACGCGGCGCGAAGCGGTCGACCATCCTGGCGATCGAACGACGCGTGCGCGTGCCCGCCGTGGAGCCCGCGGTGACCGCGCTCACCGGCCTGGTCGACCAGGGGATCCCTGCCATGCTGCTCGGCGATTTCAACACGCCGTCGCGGCTGGATTGGACGCCCGAGACGGTCGGACTCCGCGAGCAGATCCACTACCCGGTCAACTGGCCGACGAGCCGATACGTCGAGGACGCGGGATTCGTGGATTCCTACCGAGCGGCACATCCGGATCCGGTCGCGAACCCGGGGCTGACATGGCCATCGGGGAGGCCGCACCCACCGGGTGTGTGGAGTCCCGGGCCGAACGCGCCCGCCGATCGGATCGACTTCATCTACACCGCCGGCGACGTCCAGACCCTCGGGAGCGACGTGGTCGGCGAGTCGGGTGGTCCCGACGTCACGATCGGGGTCGACCCATGGGGTACCGACCACCGCGCCGTCGTGTCCGAGCTCTCGGTCCAGGGAGGCGTCCTCCCCACGCTCGTGGCGGTCGGTTCCCGCCTCGTCGAGGCGGGAACCGATCAGACGCTCACGTTCCACGGGCCCGGCGGGCCTGACCAGCACCTCGCCGTCATACCGGCCGGGGGGGACCCCACCGATCCCATCGCGGACGAGCCGGTGGCCGGCGAGGTCGACGGGTCCGTCGCGATCGCCACCGATGGCTGGGATCCCGGAACGTACGTCGCCCTGCTGATGGACGGTTCGTCCGTGCTCTCGCGGACGCGCTTCTGGATCGAGGCACCGGGCGACGGCCCGCACGTGTCGACGTCGCGGCACGTCTACGGCGTCGGCGATCCGATCGCCGTGCACTGGTGGAACGCCCCCGGCGCTCGATGGGATTGGATCGGTGTGTATCCGCGACATGCCGACCCGAACGTCGCCTCCTACCTGACCTGGTTCTACACGCGCTCGACGATCCAGGGCTCCGGAACGCTCGATGCCGACTCCGAGGGGCCGTGGCCCCTGCCGGCCGGTCGGTACAGCGTCTACCTGTTGGCAGACGACGGCTACAAGGTCCTGGCGCATCACGCGTTCCGGGTCCGCTGAGCGGCGCCGTATGTGATTGAGTTCCGGGATGGACGTCGAGCGACTGCGTCGCCTGCCGCTCTTCGGTGAGCTCGATCATCACGACCTGTCGCAGCTCGTGCGATGGGTCCACGAGGTCGAGTTCGCCGACGGGCACCTGCTCTTCGAGCAGGGCTCCATACCCCATGACCTGTTCGTGATCGAGGAGGGTTCGGTCGAGGTCGTCCGCGACGGTCAGTCGGTCGCGACCCTCGGACCCGGCGACATCGTGGGTGAACGCGCGCTCCTGAAGCTCGAGCGTCGCTGGGCGTCCGTCGTCGCGGTCGGCCACGTCCACGTGGTCACGCTCTCGGCCGACGATCTGGCCGAGATGTCAGAGCAGATGCCCGAGCTCGCCGATCGCCTGCGCGAGACGATGGCCAGTCGCGAACGAGAGAACGACACCTATTGATGGAAGGAGGGACGCGGGCATGAGGACGCTCATCCGGGGCGGCACCGTCGTCACCGCGACCGAGACGACAGAGGCCGACGTCGTCATCGAGGACGAGAAGGTCGCGGCGATCGGCAGGGGCATGGCCGTCGATGCGGACCGCGTCATCGACGCGACCGGCCGCTACGTGATGCCCGGCGGCGTCGACGTGCACACGCACATGGAGCTCCCGTTCGGCGGCAGCTTCTGCTCCGACGACTTCGAGACGGGAACGCGCGCAGCCGCGTTCGGCGGCACCACCACGATCGTGGACTTCGCGCTGCAGGATTACGGCGAAGGCTTGCGACAGGGGCTCGACCGATGGTTCGCGAAGGCGCAGAACGCCGTCACGGACTACGGGTTCCACGTGATCATCCGGGAGGTGAACGATCAGGTCCTCAAGGAGATGGACGAGCTGGTGGGGGAGGGCGTCACGTCGTTCAAGCTCTTCATGGCCTACCCGGGCGTGTTCATGCTGGACGACGCGTCGATCTTCCGCGCGATGCGACAGGCTGGGAAGTCCGGCGCGCTGATCATGATGCACGCGGAGAACGGCGGTCCGATCGACGTGCTGGTCCGCCAGTTCCTGGACGAAGGAAAGACGGCGCCGGTGAACCACGGGCTCACTCGCCCCGCCGTTATGGAAGGCGAGGCCGTGCATCGAGTGTTCCGCCTGGCGGAGCTCGCCGACACGCCCGCCTACATCGTGCACCTGTCGTCGCGCGACGCCCTGAACTCGCTCCGCGAGGCGCGCGATCGCGGCCAGGCCGCGTACGCGGAGACGTGTCCGCAGTACCTGTACCTGAGCCAGGACGACATGGCGAAACCCGGGTTCGAGGGCGCGAAGTACGTCTGCTCGCCGCCGCTTCGGACCGCCGACCACCAGGAGGATCTGTGGACCGGCCTGCGCGGGGGCGACCTCTCGGTCGTGTCCACCGACCACGCTCCGTTCAACTACACCGGACAGAAGGACCTGGGTAAGGACGATTTCTCGAAGATCCCGAACGGCCTGCCCTCGGTCGAGGACCGGTTCACGCTGCTCTACGGGGGCGTGGAGGCCGGACACATCGATCTCAACCGGTTCGTGGAACTGGTCGCGACCGCGCCCGCGAAGATGTTCGGGCTCTACCCGCGCAAGGGGACCATCGCTCCGGGATCCGACGCGGACATCGTGGTGTTCGATGCGACGAAGGAACGCACCATCTCCGCGTCGACCCATCACATGCGCGTCGACTACTCCGCCTACGAGGGTCGTGTCGTCCGCGGTCTGCCCGAGGTCGTCATGCAGCGCGGTCAGGTGCTGGTGGAGGACGGGGAGTTCCACGGCATGCCGGGGCAGGGCAGGTTCCTTCCGAGGAGCCGACTCACGGCGTAGGTGCAGGCACGTCCAACCGCGACACGTCGACCACATCCGCGCCGAGCGCCTCGAGGAGCGCCGACGTCTCGACGTGCAGGTTGACGCCGTGTGCGCCCGCGCCGATCGCGACCGTGTCGAACCCTCGGACCGCGTCGTCCGCGATCACCGGCCAGTCGTGCGTCGCCCCGAACGGCGTGATCGTGCCCCGTTCGTAGCCCGTCGCCGCTTTCGCCTCCTCCGCGTCGGGCAGCGACAGTCGCTTGACGCCCAGGTGCGCCCGGAGCTTGGGCCAGTCGATCTGACGGCCGCCCGGTACCAACACGAACACGTAGTCGTCCGCGGCGCGCCTGATCACGATCGTGCGGAGCAACTGGCCGAGCTCGATCCCCTGGAGCGCAGCGCTTTCCTCCGCGCTCCGGGGGCGCTCGCTTCGAGCGATCTCGAACGTGAGCCCGGCGGCCCCGGCCGCTCGCATCGCCGCCGTGTCGTCGGTCATGCATGCCCCCGCATGACCTCACGATACGCGGCTCCGCGAACGGCCGGAACCGATCGGACGTGCTACCCGGCCGCCGTCACCTTCCCGAAGAGACCGTGTGCCTCACCGTCGGTACCGGCGGTGAAGTAGAGCGCGTTGGACGGGCCTGCGGCGTCGCCGTTGCCGAACTCGATCGCCCACAGACCGTCGATCGAGAGCACCTTCCCGTGTGAGTTCCACAACGCCCCGGCGGCCTTGTACGAGCCGTTCGCCTTCTGGTGGAACGCGTTGATCCGGCCGTCGCCGAAGTTGCCGACGAGGAGATCGCCGCTGAACGCGCCGAAGTTCGATGGCGCCATCGCGAGTCCCCACGGAGCGTTCAGCTGGTGGTGCGATGCGACCCGAGAGACGAACGCGCCGGAGGTGTCGAAGGCGTCGACGAAGCCGAGGCCCTTGCCGGCGACCTCGTCACCCGCATCGGCGTCCTGCTTGCCGTACGTGACGAAGATCGTGTCGCCGATCGCCTGGATCCCGAACGGCGCGTACCCGTGCGGCATGTTCGGGTCGACGAACGTGGACGCCGTGCTCACCAGGTTGAAGGTGCCGTCGAACATGTCCACCTGCGCGTTGTGGAAGTCGGTCGCGTAGAGCATGTCGCCGGCGGCCGTCGATGCGATCGCGAGGCCCTTGTAGCTCGCTCCCTGGCTGGACTCGTCGGCGACCACGAACGAATGGGTCGACGGGCTGGGCGGCGGCACGTTCGGGTTCCAGCCGTCGATCGTGCCGCCTTCGGTCGCGAACAGGAACAGCGACGGTCCGGAGGCGGTGCCGTTGCTCACGACGAAGTTCGGGCTGCCGTTGAACACGAGACCGGTCGGGCCCCCGGAAACGTCGACCACCAGCGGCAGCACCGCTCCCTTGCCGTCGTACAGCGTGGAGACGTCGTTGTCGGCGGCGTTCACCCACCAGGGCGTCGTCGGGCCAGCGGCCAGCCCCCACGCGTTCACCAGGTTCGGGTCGGTGGACTTGGCGTGACCCGCCTGGTCGGCCACCAGTCGATGCAGCTTGTAGGAGTTGGCCGCCGATCGCCCGGGGCTGCCTCCCGAGCCGGCGCGCGTCGAGGCCGACGCCAGGGCCGATCCCGTAACGACGGCGCCGAGCGCGGCGATACACAGCACTGCGAGGGTTCGTTTCATCTTCCCCACCTCCCGTTTCGTTGCACCTCGAAGGACCGACGGGCCCGCTCGCCGTCGATCCGGACGGGGTACTACGGTCCGATGCGCGGAGCGGTTTGTCCGGCGCCCTTCAGAGCCACCGCTTTCCCGGACGGCTACCCTGGGGTCGTGGATACCGAGGAAGAACGCATCGCCCTGTTCCTGGACTACGAGAACCTGGCCATCGGCGCGCGGGAGAGTCTGCACGGCATGCAGTTCGATCTGCGGCCGGTCCTCGACGCCCTCGCCGAACGGGGACGGGTCATCGCTCGCAAGGCCTACGCCGATTGGTCGTACTTCGATGAGGACCGTCGGATGCTCACGCGCAGCCACGTGGAGCTGATCGAGATCCCGCAGCGGATGGGGGCCGTGCGGAAGAATGCGGCGGACATCAAGCTCTCCGTCGACGCGCTGGAGATGGCGTTCGAACGCGACTACGTGACGACGTTCGTGATCTGCACGGGCGACAGCGACTTCACGCCGCTGGTGCACAAGCTGCGCGAGCTGAACAAGCGGGTGATCGGCGTGGGGATCAAGGACTCGACGTCGGCGCTGCTCCCACCCGCATGCGACGAGTTCCTGTTCTACGACACGCTGGAAGGGGTCGACGCGCCGGTGGATCGACCGAAGCGGAAGCGTTCGTCCGCCAAGGCCGAGAAGGAGCCCGAGCCCGCCCCGCCGGAGCCGGAGGCCGTCGACCAGGACGTCGCCAAGCCGCAGAACGTCGACGAACTGGCCGTCGCGATCGCGCAGACCCTCGCGGGGCTTCAACGCTCGTCGAGCGGGCCCGTCCTCGCGTCGTCGATCAAGCGCGCGTTGCTGCGCAAGGACCCAACGTTCAGCGAGGCGGAGTACGGCTTCCGCGCGTTCGGCGAGCTGCTTCGTCACCTGGCCGATCGCAACGTCATCGAGCTCACCGAAGGCTCGGCGAAGGGCGACCCCGAGGTGTCCCTCCCGTCCCACGGTGGCGAGCGCGATGCGTTCGACCTCCTGCAGAAGGTGGTGAGCGATCTGGAGGCACGCGGCGGTCCTCCGCCGCTCTCCGGTCTCAAGAACAAGCTCCGCAAGGTGCAGCCGGACTTCAGCGAGAAGAAGTACGGCTACCGGGGCTTCCTGCAGTTCGTCAAAGCCGCCGAGACGCAAGGGGTCGTGACCCTCGAGTGGGACGAGGACGCCGAGGATTACATCGTCACCGCAACGGTTCCGGGGTGACGTCACGCGACCGTGCGGCAGATGCCGATCCACTAGTTCCATAGGGCCAGCCGGATCTTGTCTCGATGGGCCATACGCCTCACCACGTTCGTCGGCCGACAACCTTGGTAAGAGAACGCGAAGAGGGACCGACGAGATGCGAGTGCTTGTGGTGGACGACGACGATGACATCCGACGCCTCTGCGTGATCAACCTCGAATGGGATGGCCACGAGGCGATCGAGGCGGCCGGGGGCGCTGAGGGCCTGAAGCTCATCTCTTCGGCGGCGCCGGACGTCGTTCTCCTCGACGTGATGATGCCGAACATCGACGGTCTCGAGGCGCTGCGTCGGATCCGGCAGAGCGAGGCAAGCGTGGATCTGCCGGTCGTGTTGATCAGCGCCCGCGTGGAGATCGAGGATCAGATCGAAGGGTGGGCGGCCGGAGCGGACGGTTATATCACCAAGCCGTTCACACCCTCCGTCCTTACCGCGGCCCTCGACGGCGCCCGGAGGCTCGACCCTCGTAAGCGCGAGGCCGAGCGCGCCCGCCGGTTGCGCACGCTCGCCGAGTACGTCGTCACGTAGGGCAACCCGGAACCTCCACCGTGCGTCCGCGCCTCCGGCTCTCCGTGGACGTCGGGGCGTACGGTAGTTCCTGATGTCGTCCGCATGGAAGCCCGCGCTGCTGATCCTGGGCGTCGTGGCGGTCGTGTACGTGCTGACGATCGTGGTGGATGCCCTCCGTTCGCTCCGCCGACGGAAGTTGCGGGGGAAGCGCCGGGGAGCGCAGTGGCGCAGGAGGCTCCCCATCGCGCTCATCGCCGGGGCGATCGTGAGCCTGCTGTTCGCGTTCGGTCAGGTGCGGTTGAACAAGCAGGTGACGACCGGGACGGTCATGCTCGCGATCGACGTGTCGCACTCGATGGGGGCGACCGACGTCGAACCGAACAGGCTCACCGCCGCGGAGGCGGCGGCCTCGTCGTTCCTCGACCGGGTCCCCGCCGGGTTCCGGGTGGGGCTCGCGACGTTCTCGGCCACGAGCGCGGTCCCCGTCGCGCCGACGTCCGACCGCACGCAGGTCTCGGATGCGCTCGGTTCGCTCGCCGTCGACACGGGAACGGGCACGGTGATCGGGGACGGTCTCTCGGCGGCGCTCGACGCGATCCAGGCGGATCGCAACGGCGGCGATCGACCCGCGGCGGTCGTGCTCCTGAGTGACGGGATGGACTCCGGCAGCTCGATCCCTCCGGAGGACGCCGCCGCACGGGCGCGGCAGATGGACGTGGCGGTGTACACCGTGGCGATCGGCCAACCCGCATCCGAGGCGTCCCCGGTTGCCGGCGGGTCGGCTTCGGCCGCTGCGCCGTCCGACGTCCTGGCCCGGATCGCGGAAGCGACGGGCGCGAAGGCCTACACGACGCAGACGGCCGGCCAGCTCACTCAGGTGTACAACGCGCTCGGTTCGCGGTTGTCGACCGAGCTCGCGATCGACGAGAGCGCCGGACCATACGTGATCGCCGCGATCGTGATGACGCTCATCGCCGCGGCGGTCCTCCTGGTCGGGACCCGCGACCCTTACGCCTGACGGAGCTCGTACTGCACGACGTATCGGACCCGGTTGCCGGATCGGCGTTCGAACCGTTCGACGAGCTTCATCCCGACCTTCTCTGCGACGCGGATCGACGGGAGGTTCTCGGCGCTCGCGTAGGCGCGCACGACGTCGGCGCCGAGCCTGTCGAACGCGTACGCGATGAGCGCCGCCACGGCCTCGGTCGCGTAGCCGCGGCCCTGGAACGTCGGTGACATCGTGTATCCGATCTTGATGACGCCCGGCTCGTCATCGGCGGGGCTCAATCCCACGTCACCGACGAGCTCGCCCGTCTCGCGATCCTCGACCGAGAGTTGCATCCACCCCCCCGGGGCGCCCGGATCCCTTCGGGCCATCTCCTCGATCTCGCCCCGGACCCCGTCCGGATCGGTCCGCTCCCATCCCTGATACCGGTGAACCGCGGGTCGCTGCGGTATGCCGAGATGGTGTCGGCGTCGTCCGGCTTCGACCGGCGCAGACGTAGGCGTTGGGTCAGGAGCGGCTCGAAGCTGGCGTCGATGCGCATCGAGCCGAAGCGTACCGGCGCGAGGGGCTCCTACGTGTCGGCGAGCCTCCGTGAAAGCTCGGCCCTGATGAGCGGCCGCGAGCCGAAGACCAGAAGGAATAGTGCCTCCCGCGCGAGGCGCTGCGGATCCTGATCGGTCAGGATCGATCGGCTCCCGTGCGCGACCGTCAACGCAGCGGTGGCGCGCAGGGCAAGCGCCGAGGCCTCCGCCCGAGCCGAGGGGAGGTCCTCGGGCGTCGCGTCCTGGAGCGCCTCGCGGACCACGGCGAGCTGCTCGTCGAACACGCTGGGTCCCATGAGGCGGCAACATCGATCGACGACGCCGAGCGCGAGGGATCCGTTCAGCTGCAAGCCGGTGGCGTCGCGCGCCAGTACGTCGGCGTGCGGCTCCGCACCCACCATGCGCTCCGCGGGCACGACGTGATCGTGGAAGCGCAACGTGACGGTGCCGCTCGCGTTCGCGCCGACCAGGCGGAGGCGCTCCGCGTGGATCGTCGGGCTCTCGTTCGCGTCGACGAGTAGAGATACGACACGATCGCCGTCGCGCGCCGTCACCAGGATGACGTCGATCCGTCCCCACCCGCTGACCCACGGAGCCTCGCCGTCGAGGATCACGTCGCCGTGCGCGGTGTTCGACGTGCGAAGGATCGGCGGGCCCGGTCGGTTCCCCGCCAGCGCGATGCCCGCGCGACGCTCACCTCGACAGAGTGCGGCGAGCCACGTATCGCGGAGGCCCGGTGTGTCGCTCGCCGCGACGGCTCGGACCGGATTCCGGTGCTGCAACCAGACGAACGCCGTGGTCAGGCATCCCGAAGCGAGCGCTTCGACGACGGCCGTGGTGGTCGTCGGATCGAGGTCCGAACCACCGGCGTCGACAGGCCCCGCGATGCCGTAGAACCCCTCCTGCGCCAAGAGATCGAGATGGGAGACCGGCAGGAGGTCCGAGGCGTCCGTGTCCAAGGCCGCGGGGAACAAGACGTCCTCCGCGATCTCCCGGGCCCGTTCCGCGATCGGTTGCACCGCGCGACGGTAGCCACCCCTCGGCGTCCACGACAAATGCCGTTCAGTGTTTGAGCGTCAGCGCGGCGCCCGCGGCCACCAGGATCAGGCCGGCGGCCCGGGAGGGCGTGACCGGCAGGCGCGGAGATCCGAGCAGCCCGTACGCGTCGATGAGGACACCGGCGATGAGCTGGCCGGCGATCAGCAGCGCGACCGTGGCGAACGTCCCGATGAGCGGTGGTGCGAACGTGATCGCGAGCACGATGGTGGCCCCGAGGACGCCGATCGACCAGAGCCACACCGGCTGGTGGAGCGCGTCGATGATGCCCCCACCGCGGCCGAGGATGACCGCGAGCAACACCAGGATGCCCGCGGCGATGACGGTGCCGAACGCCGCCGCCTGCACGGATCCGACGCGCCGGCCGAGCGCTCCGGCGATCGCCGCCTGCGCCGCGCCGGCGAGCCCTGCGACGAACGCGAAGACGATCGCGAGGCGGGTGGCCGACACGGCGTGGAGGCTACCGGACGCGGCGGTTGTGCGACCCGAGGGCCGCCGTCGATCAGGACCGGCCGGCGAGCATCGCGAGCCGAACCGCTTCGGCGATGCCGTCGGTCCACGGCTCGCCGTGGCCCGGCAGGACGAGATCCACCGGCAATGTCGCGAGCACGTCGAGCGAACGGAGCGCCTGCGCCGAGTCGTGGTTCAGGCCATCCGGGCCGATCTGCGGACCCATGCGACCGGTGAGCGGGTTCCGCGTCGCGAGGGCGTCCCCGGTGATCAGGGCATGCTGCGGTTCCAGGAGGATCGCGCAGCTTCCCTCGGTGTGACCCGGTACATGCACAACGCGTGGCCTCCCAGGCACGTCGAGGATCTCCCCGTCGCCGAACGTAGAGACCTCGTGGATCGGCACGATCTTCAGCCCTTTGCGACGCATCAGTCCGAACAAGGTGCGGTACGCCTCGAGCCGGAAGAGGTACGTGCCGAAGCCCGCCTCGTTCTTGGGGGCCGCGCCGGTTCGGGCCACCTCGGCGTCGGCCCCGTGGATCCAGACCGCGGCCTCGGCTTGCGTCCGTGCCCGTTCGGCGAAGCCCGTGTGATCGCTGTGCGCGTGGGTCAACAGGACGGCGTCCAGATCTGCCAGCGTCCGGCCGAGTGAACCGACGGCCCGCCCGAACGTCTCCCAGTCGCCCGGCGCACCCGCGTCGACCAGCGTGAGTTTCCCGCCGTCCTCGACGAGGTAGAAGTTCACGACGCCCCTGGTGAGCCGGTGGATGCCGTCCGCGACCTGCACTTCCACATCGTAGTGCCCGGCGTTTCTAGAGCGAACGAGCCGCCGTGCGCGCCTCAGCGCGCTCGACCCTCGCGCAGCATGTCCACCGACTTGTCGATGCGTCGCTGCCGCGTTTCGGGCGTCTTCGCTGCTTCGATCGACAGCACGTGCCACTGCTGATTGCTGTACGAGAGCCCTTCGAAGAACCGCTTCGCGTCCGGTTCCCGCTTCAGCGCTGCCGCGAAGTCGGGTGGAACGGTCACCTCGCGAGGTGCGGTGTCGAGCTCGATGTCAACATCGACCGTGTCGCCGCCTGCGACGCCGGCACCCGCGCGGACCGTCGCGCTGACACCCACCATGAACCGGCCATCCATCGACGCCACGCTGCTCCGGTACGAGTAGCCGTTGATGGTGACGGTGACCTTCGGGCGCTTCCCGGCGCCGAGGCTCGCCACGACCTCGTCCGGCACATGTATGCCGGTGGCGGTCTTGCCGTTCTTCAGGATCGTCGTTCGGAACCTCACGTGCCTCCCAACCTTCGGATCCGCGCTTCACGCGTCACGACGTGGCGAGCGTGCGCTCCGTCATCGCGGGGATGACCTTCTCGCCGTACCGTCGAAGTGTGCCGTCCTTGTCGTCGTGCTGGAGGTAGACCGCGAACTGGTCGACGCCGAGCTCGACCAACTCCTGTAAGCGCCGGACGTGCTCTTCGACGTTCCCGAGGATGCAGAATCGATCGACGATCTCGTCGGGGACGAACTGTGCGTGGACGTTCCCCGCCTGTCCGTGCTGGTTGTAGTCGTAGCCCTCGCGGCCCTTGATGTAGTCCGTCAGCGCCGGCGGGACCTCGGAGGACTCGCCGTAGCGAGCGACGATGTCGGCGACGTGGTTGCCGACCATGCCTCCGAACCACCGGCATTGTTCGCGAGCGTGGACGAGGTCGTCCGTGACGTAGGCCGGCGCCGCCACGCAGATCGTCGATCTCCGCGGGATCGCGGCCGGCGTCGGACGCCGCGTTCCGCACGGCGGCGATCGTCCACGCGGCGATGTCCGGGTCGGCGAGCTGAAGGATGAACCCGTCGGCGACCTCCCCGATCACCTGCAGCGCCTTCGGTCCGTAGCCGGCGGCCCAGACCTCGGCCCGGCTCTTCGATGCCCACGGGAACCGGAGCGTCGATCCCCGGTACTCCACGTCGCGACCGTTGGCCAGCTCGCGGATCACGTGGATCGCCTCGCGTAGCGCGATGAGCGTGGAGGGTGTGCCGTTGATCACGCGGACCGCCGAGTCTCCCCGGCCGATACCGATCACGGTGCGGTTGCCGAACATCTCGTTCAGCGTGGCGAACGCGCTCGCCGTTACCGTCCAGTCGCGCGTGAGCGGGTTCGTGACCATCGGGCCGACCATCACGTTGCGGGTGTGCGCCAGGATCTGCGTGAAGATCGGGAACGGCTCCTCCCACAGGATGTGCGAGTCGAACGTCCACACGTGGCTGAAGCCGTAGGACTCCGCGCGCTTCGCCAGGTCGATGACGCGGGCGCTCGGGGGTGTCGTCTGCAGGACGACGCCGATGTCCATGCGTCAGCGCGCGACGATGTCGTCGTACGCGTCGGGCCGGCGGTCGCGGTAGAACGCCCACCGGTCACGTACCTCACGGATCTTGCCGAGATCCAGGTCGCGCACGATCAGCTCGGGTTTGTACGCGTCGCCGATCTCGCCGACGAACTGTCCCTCCGGGTCGACGAAGTAGCTCTGCCCGTAGAAGTCGTCGTCGCCGAGCGGCTCGATCCCGACGCGGTTGATCGCGCCCACGTAGTACATGTTCGCGACGGCCGCGGCCGGCTGCTCCAGGCGCCAGATGTACTCCGAGAGCCCGCGGTGCGTCGCCGACGGGTTGAACACGATCTCGGCGCCGTGCAGGCCGAGCATCCGCCAGCCCTCTGGGAAGTGCCGGTCGTAACAGATGTAGACCCCCACCTTGCCGACGGCGGTCTCGAAGACGGGATACCCGCCGGTGCCGGGCGCGAAGTAGAACTTCTCCCAGAAGCCCTTCACCTGGGGGATGTGCTGCTTGCGGTACTTGCCAAGGTACGTCCCGTCGGCGTCGATCACCGCTGCGGTGTTGAAGTACTGGCCCGCCTGCACGATCTCGTACATCGGCAGCACGAGCACCATGCCGAGCTCCTTCGCCACCGACTGGAACCGCTTCGTGGTCGGCCCATCCGGGATCGGCTCGGTATAGCTGTAGTACTCGGCGTCCTGCACCTGGCAGAAGTACGGTCCGTAGAAGAGCTCCTGGAAGCACATGACCTGGGCGCCGTCGGCGGCCGCCTCGCGCGCGGCCTCTTCGTGCTTGTCGATCATCGACGCCTGGTCGCCGGACCAGTCGGTCTGCAGCAACGCGGCCCTCACGGTCGTGGACACGATGGTCTCCCTCCGGTCGGATAGCCCAGCTCGGCCATGGTAGCGACCGGTGAAGGCGCCCGCCTTGGGTAGGGTCACGGCATGCCGTCGCCTCCGGAGGAGATCGAGGTCTCGCGACCCGACAAGCTGCTGTGGCCGTCCCGAGACATCACGAAGCGCCGCTACGTCGACTACCTCGACGCGATGTCGGAACGGATGCTCCCATGGCTCCGCGAACGCCCGGTCACGCTGATCCGCGCGCCGGACGGGGTCGGAGGGAAGCGGTACTTCCAGAAGGCGGTATCCAGCTACGCGCCGGAGTGGATCCGGACCGTTCGGATCCCCGCGCCGAGCGCTGGCCGCGACGTCGACTTCGTGGTGTGTGACGACCGAGCGACGCTCCTCTGGTTGGGCAACCAGGCGACGCTCGAGTTCCACCCCGCCCCGGTCCGCGCGGATCGACTCGACCGGCCGGATCTGCTCGTCGTGGACATCGACCCGCCGGAGGGGTCGTTCGAGGCAGCCGTCGAGGTCGCCGTGCTGGTGCTCGACGTGCTGGACGACCTGGGCGTGGCGACCGGTGTCAAGACGACCGGTGGGAAAGGACTGCACGTCGTCGCGCCGATCGAACGCCGCTACGCCGCGGACGAGCTCCGTGGAGCGGCCGCGAGACTCACGAGCATCGTGGCGGCGAGCCGTCCAGACCTGGTCACCGATGAATTCCGCAAGGCCAAGCGGCAAGGCCGGGTGATGCTCGATCCATCCCGGAACGGCACGGGCGCGACGATCGTGGCGCCGTACTCACCGCGCGCTCGGGAGGAGGCAACCGTGTCCTTCCCGGTGATGCCGGACGAGCTCGCGTCGGCGTCGCCCGGCGACTTCACGATCGCGACCGTGCCGGCCTTCCTGGATCGGCCCGGACCGAAGCGCTGGTCCGCGCTGGCCGACGAGCGGAACCGGCTCCCGACCACCCTCCTCCGCGACTGAGCTCGCGACTCAGGCGTGCTCGAGCACGATGACGGGGATCGTGCGGTGGCCCTTCGTCTTCTCTTCGTACTCACCGAATTGCGGATACGCCGCCACCTGCCGCGCGTAGAGCTCGTCGCGCTCGGGACCTTCGCGCAGGACCGTCGCCTTGACGGGGATCGTCTCGGTGCCGACCTCGATGGTCGCCTCGGGGTTCGCCTCCAGGTTGTGGAGCCAGTGCGGGTGGGCGGTGTGTCCGCCTTTCGAGCCGAAGACGATCCAGCGGTCGCTGTCGGCCAGGTACATCATCGGGTTCACGCGCTCCTTACCGCTGCGACGTCCGGTCGAATGGAGCAGGAGGAGTGGAGCCCCTTCGAACATCCCGCCAACGTGGCCCTCGTTCTCCCGGAACTCCTCGATGATGTTCGAATTCCAGTCGCTCATCCGATGCCCCCTTGGTCCGTCAGATAGGGGCAGGATAGCGATTTGACCCCCGTACGCCCTCCGTGCGACGGTACCCGGCGGCGTCGGTGCGGGAGCGCCGTGCGAAGCGTTGGAGTTCGGTCGAAAGGGGTCTGGGCGTGAAGTCACGCATGCTTCGGGTCGTCATCGTCCTCGCGGTCGCCGTCGGGGCGACGTCGCTCGCGCTTCCGGCAGGAGCGGCGAGCCAATCGTTCAAGGTCCAACTCGATGGTGCCCCACCCACCGGCGAGCCGTGGGCGTTCCTCCGGTTCTTCCCCGGTGCGTCGCTCAAGGTGCATGCGGGTGACGTCATCGATTTCGCGTGGGGCGGAACGGACACGCCGCACACCGCCACGCTCGTTCCGAGTGACAACGCTGAGGCGTGGCGCCAGGACCACCAGGGTCAGGGCGGAGATTTCCAGGACCCGATCCCCGACAGCCAGGTCGGCGGCGACGACCACTCGCTCATCGAGAACCCCAAGGTCGTCGCTCCGACGGATCCCACGTGCGGGACCGAGGTCGCGCCGTGCTCGTTCGACGGGACGAGCGTCGTCTCGAGCGGCTTCCAGTTCTCGAACCCATCCGCGGAACCGTCGTTCTTCGCCTCCGTCGATGCACCGGTCGGCACCTACTCGTTCCTGTGCCTGCTGCATCCGGGGATGGAGGATCAACTGACGGTCGTGGCCGACGCGACGACCATCCCGTCGCCCGCCGACGTGACCACGAAGGCGGCCAAGCAGCTGAAGAAGGCGATCAACGTGGATGGCGCCGCCGCCGACCTCCAGGCGCAGACCCTGGCCGTGGCCGTGGGCGGGGCCCACACCAAGGTGCTCCTGAACGCCGGCGGATTCTCGAACCAGGTCAGTGCGAACGAGTTCCCCGACAACCCGGTCAAGGTGAACGTCGGAGATCGGATCGTCTTCAGCGGTACCGGCGAGATCCACACCGCCACGTTCCCGAAGAAGTCGTACAAGACGACGCCGTTCATCGTCCCCGGCTGTGAGCTTCCCGGCGCCGACGCGCCGGCGCAGTCGCCGGCAGATTGTGCGAACCCGGCGCAGTTCGAGCTCGTCCTGAACCCGAAGGCGTTCCTTCCGACGAGGCGCAACTCGCTGAAGGACCCGGCGGCGTTCGTGAATGCCGGGCTCCTAGTGACGCCGGCGACCTACACGTTCGTCGCGGCGAAACCGGGCAAGTACACGTTCGTCTGTTTGGTTCACGGTCCCGAGATGAGCGGGGTGATCAAGGTCCGCTGACGTCGAACCGGACCTGAGCGGCAAGCGCGCCCTGGTCACGGGCGGGAACCGAGGCATCGGCCTCGAGGTCGTTCGGCTCCTCTCGGGCCTCGGCCTGGAGGTGTTCCTGGGCTCGCGCGATCCCGGTGCCGGCGCGGCCGCGGCCGCGTCGCTGGGACTGCCGGGGATCGCGCCGGTCCGCATCGACGTGGCCGACCCGGACAGCGTGGCGGCCGCACGCGACGCGCTGGCGCCGCAGGGAGTCGACGTGTTGATCAACAACGCGGCGATCAACCCGCGCGGCCGGGTCACCGCGGAAGAGGTCGACCTGGCGTGGGAGACGAACACGCTCGGGACCTGGCGCGTCACGCAGGCGTTCCTCCCCCCGATGCGCGAACGAGGCTGGGGGCGCATCGTCAACGTCTCGACCGAGGTCGCCACGAACGGCCGCGAGCGTCGTGGGGGCGGCGTCTACCGGTCGACCAAGGTGGCGATGAACGACATGACCCGAGCGCTGGCCCCGGATCTCGATGGAACGGGCATCCTGGTCAACGCCATCAGTCCGGGATGGTGTCGTTCGGACATGGGAGGTTCGGGTGCCCCGCGCTCCGCTGAGCAGGGCGCCGCGAGCATCGTGTGGGGCGTCACGCTTCCCGACGACGGTCCCTCCGGCGGCTTCTTCCAGGACGGCGAACCGCTTCCTTGGTAGATCGTCACCGACGGCTGGGCCCGCGCCCGTAGGGCCGAGAGGCCCATCCGCGTCTCGCGCTGTAGGGGCATGCTGACGTCGAGGAGGTGGGTGTGATGAAGGTCGCCACCAAGATCCAACGCCCGCTCGATCGTCAGGATGAGTTCAAGTCACCCAAGAACGGGATCCGACTGCTGGACATCCCGCCGCATGCGTTCGTGATGATCGACGGGTCCGGGCCACCTGTGGCGTCGGCGTTCGAGGCGCGGATGCCGGGCCTCTACGGCACGGCGTATGGCCTGCGGTTCGCGCTGAAGGCGCGCGGTGTGGAGGGGAAGGTCGGACCGCTCGAAGGGCTGTGGTGGACGACCGACGGCGTCACCTATGAGGAGGCGCTCCTGGACGCCGCGCGCGAGAGCTGGCGCTGGACGTTGATGATCGCGTTGCCGCCGGAGGCGACGGCCGAGGAGCTTGCGCTGCATCTCGAGACCGCCCGGACCCGGCTGCATCCCTCCCTCACGCCCGGTCTTCGGACCGAGGTGTTCGCCGAAGGGCCGTGCGCGCAGCTGATGCATATCGGGCCCTACGAAGAGGAGGGTCCGACGATCGAACGGCTGCACGCCGGGATCGAGGCGGAGGGTCTTCACCCGGTCGGCCGTCATCACGAGCTCTACCTGGGCGATCCGCGGCGCTCGGCGCCGGAGAAGCTCCGCACGATCCTGCGCCAGCCTGTCGGTTGACACGACCGCGAGTTGAGAGGTTACGTACCCGGTGATCGTATGAACGTCGGACGAGGCAGGCTCCGCTACATCGCCATCGTCGTCGCGGTCGCATCCGTCGTGACGGCATGCTCGACAGGTGGTTCGGGGGGCGGCGGTAGCCCGGCGAGCAGGACCCCCACCACCTCAGCGACACCGAGCACCATCTCGAACATGACGTTCGAGGTGTGGTTCGGCTACGGAGAGTGGCTGTTCGTGACGGAGCGTACCCAACCGTCATCACCGCGCGTCGGGTCGGCGGCCGTGAACGCCCTGCTCGCCGGACCGTCGGCGGCGGAGCGAACCGCTGGCGTCGGCACGTCGATCCCCGTGGGAACCGAGCTGCTCGGCCTGTCGATCGACGGAGGCGTCGCGACGGTGGACCTGTCACGAACGTTCGAGTCGGGCGGCGGATCGTTGTCGATGTTCAACAGACTGGCGCAACTGACCTACACGCTCACCCAGTTCCCGTCGGTCCACGGTGTGAACCTGGAGTTGGAAGGGAAGCCGGTCACGGTGTTCAGCAGCGAGGGCATCATCCTCGACCAGCCGATGACCCGCCGCTCGTACCGCGACCGTCTGCCGGCGATCCTCGTGCAGAGCCCGCTGATCGGCGAACAGGTCTCCAGCCCCGTCACGGTCTCGGGAACCGCGGACGTGTTCGAGGCCGTGGTGAGCATCACGATCCTCGACGCCGATGGGCGGGAGATCGCGACCTCCACCACCATGGCGAGCTGTGGCACCGGGTGCCGAGGCGCGTTCTCGGCAGCGGTGGGGTTCAGGGTCGATCGGCCCCAAGACGGCGTCGTCCGCGTGTTCGAAGTGAGCGCCAAGAACGGTCGGCCGATCCACGTCGTCGAGATCCCGGTGATGCTTCGTCTCAGCTGAGTCGCCGCGCGCGTGCGAGACTCATCCTCGATGCCACGAGCGGTCCAGATGGTCGTCAACCGCGCCGTCCACGAGCTCTCCCTCGAGCACGACCGGAGCCTGCTCTCCGTCCTGCGTGAGGAGCTCGGGCTGACGGGCGCGAAGCCCGGCTGCGGCGAGGGCGTCTGCGGCGCGTGCACCGTGCTCGTCGACGGCGAACCGGTCCGTTCCTGCGTCACCCTCGCGATCGACGTTGCGGGCAGCGCCGTCACGACGGTGGAGGGGCTCGCGCGCGACGGGATGCTGCACGCGGTCCAGCGGGCGTTCGTCGAGGAGGGCGCCATGCAGTGCGGCTACTGCACGTCCGGGATGATCCTCGGCGTCGCGTCGCTCCTGGAGAAGAGCCCCGATCCCGACGAGGCACTGATCCGCGAGTCCCTGGCGGGGAACATCTGCCGCTGCTGCACCTACCCACGGATCGTCCGAGCTGCTCGCCGCGCCGCCGCGCTCGCAGCGAGCGACGAGGCGGGGATCGGTGGCGGAACCCCGCGCCGCCACACCTGAGCTGCCGGCTCCCGGTCGCGGACCGTGGGACCTGCTCGCCTGTCGAAGAACGCGACTACTTCGACGTGCTCTCCGACGGGATGGTCGTCGTCCTGCCCGACGAGCAGAGCGCGGACGGCGGGTGGTCGACCAGCAACGGCGCGTGGATCCACGTCGGGGCCGACGGGCTCGTCACGGCGTTCACCGGCAAGGTCGATGTCGGGCAGGACAATCGCACGGCTCTGTCGCAACTGGTCGCCGAGGAGCTGCGTGTGCCGTTCGAGCGCGTCCGGCTCGTGATGGGCGACACCGATCTGTGCCCGTACGACATGGGCACGTTCGGCAGCCGCTCGATGCCGGACGCCGGCGAGAACCTGCGCGCGACCGCGGCGTCCGCCCGGGAGCTCATCCTCTCGACGGTGGCGAAGTTGTGGAGCGTCGATGCGGATGGGCTCGTTGCGTCCGACGGCGCCGTCCGCGAACGCGACGGGGATCGATCGATCACGTACGGCGAACTCCTGCACGGCGAGCGGCGCGTGGAGCGAGCCGCGGACGCCGCGCGTCTCGCCGGAGACGGGATGGCGAACAGCCGGTACCCCGGTACCCAAGGTGACCGCGGCCGCGATCGCGACAGGCGCCCAGCGGTACCCCACGGACCTCTCGCGCCCCGGGATGCTTCGCGGCCGCGTGCATCCGTCCGCCGGCGTTCGGCGCCACGCTGCGGTCGCTCGATGCCGCCGACGCGCGCGCGATACCCGACGTGAGCGTCGTGCTCGAGGACGACTTCGTGGGCGTGGTCGCCCCGGACACGACCACCGCACGGCGCGGGATCGACGCGATCCGGGCCCAGTGGGAGTTGGCGCCGCAGCTCTCGGAAGACGAGCTGATCGCGCACCTGCGTTCGACACAGGTGGCCGCCCTCAGGGGGGCGGGAGTGGGGAGGTCCGTTCCGTCACGAAGCGGGCGACGTGGACGCGGCGCTCGCGCATGCCGACGTTCGCTTGGAGCGGACGTACACGACCGCATACATCGCGCACGCGCCGCTCGAGACGCGAGCCGCGGTGGCGGAGTGGGACGGCGGTCGCCTCACGGTGTGGACCGGCACCCAGCGGCCGTTCGGCGTCCGGGAGCGAGCTCGCCGCGGCGCTGGACGTCCCGGAGGAGCAGGTGCGCGTGATCGTGCCCGACACGGGCGCCGGCTACGGCGGCAAGCACACCGGCGAGGCCGCGATCGAGGCCGCCCGCCTGTCACGCGCGAGCGGCCGGCCCGTGAAGCGTGGCCTGGACACGTCGAGAGGAGTTCACCTGGGCGTACGTCCGCCCGGCCGCCGTGATCGACGTCCGCTCCGGCGCGACGAGCGACGGCGACCTGACGGCCTGGGAGTTCACCAACATCAACTCCGGCGACGCGGGCATCCTGTGTCCGTACGACATCCCCAACCAGCGGATCGAGTTCCGCCCCGCCGACTCCCCGTTGCGGCAGGGCTCCTACCGCGCGCTGGCCGCGACGGCGAACCACTTCGCCCGGGAGTCGCACCTGGACGAGCTGGCGCACCAGGCTCGGCGTCGATCCGTTGGCGCTCCGTCTGCGGCATCTCCGAGACGACCGGCTCGCGGCCGTGTTCGCAGGCGGCGGCCGAGCGAGCGGGGCTCGACCGGACGCCGCGCGACCCCGGGCACGGGATCGGCATCGCGGGCGGCGTCGAGAAGGATGCGCGGGTCGCCACGTCCGTCGAGGTCCGCGTCGATGCCGGACGGCCGGGTGGAGATCGTCCGCGTCGTGACCGCGTTCGACTGCGGCGCGATCGTGAACCCCGACGGCCTGGTGAACCAGATCGAGGGCGCGACGGTGATGGGCCTCGGCGGCGCGCTGTTCGAGGCGATCCACTTCGAGGGCGGCGAGATCCTCAACCCGTCGCTTCTCGACGTACCGCGTCCCACGCTTCACCGACGTGCCGCCGATCGACGTGATCCTGATCGACCACCGGGATGTCCCTCCGGCCGGCGCGGGCGAGACGCCGATCGTCGCGGTGGCTCCGGCGCTCGCGAACGCGATCTTCGACGCGACGGGTCGCCGCCTCCGCTCGATGCCCCTCATCCCGGACGGTCGCGTGCGATCGGTGACCACGGACGGTGGACGCGGCGCGCTGATATCGAGTGACGGGCGACCGGCGGTCTGCCGGGCTAGCATCGGTGCGTGCCAGCCGAGTTCCGCACCATCATCGAGCCGTTCCGGATCCACTCCGTCGAGCCGCTTCGCATCACCACGCCCGAGGAGCGGCACGCCGCGATCGTCGAGGCCGGATACAACCTCTTCGGCCTCCACGCCGACGACGTGCTGATCGACCTGTTGACCGACTCGGGCACCGGCGCGATGTCGCGCGACCAGTGGGCCGCCATCCAGCACGGCGACGAGAGCTACGCGGGCTCGCCGTCGTGGTTCGTCTTCCTCGAGGCGGTCCGGGAGCTCTTCCCGTTCACGCACGTGATCCCCACGCACCAGGGGCGGGCCGCCGAGAAGATCCTGTTCTCGGCGATCGGAGGTCCGGGCAAGGTCGTTCCGAACAACACGCACTTCGACACGACGCGCGCCAACGTCGAGTACACGGGCGCGGAAGCGGTCGACCTGGTGATCCCCGAGGGGCGTCAGCCCTCGCTCGAGCATCCCGTTCAAGGGGAACATGGACCTCGGGGCGCTCGACGCGCTGCTGGCCGAGCGCGCCGTCGACGTGCCGGCGGTCTTCGTCACCGTGACCAACAACTCGGGCGGCGGCCAGCCGGTGTCGATGGAGAACCTGCGCGGCGTGCGCGCGTTGTGCGATCGCTACGGCGTTCCGCTCTTCCTCGACGCGTGCCGGTTCGCCGAGAACGCCTGGTTCATCCGCACGCGCGAGCCCGGGTACGAGGACCGGCCGATCCCCGAGATCGTGCGCGAGATGGCATCGCTCGCCGACGGCATGACGATGAGCGCGAAGAAGGACCCGCTCGCGAACATCGGCGGCTGGCTGGCGATGAACGACGACGAGCTGGCGGAACGGTGCCGGAACCTGCTGATCCTCACCGAGGGGTTCCCCACCTACGGCGGGCTCGCGGGCCGCGACCTCGAGGCCATCGCGCAGGGCCTGAAGGAATGCGTGCACCCGGACTACCTGCGGTACCGCATCCGCTCGACCGCCTACCTCGGAGAGGCGATCGATCGCGCGGGCGTCCCGGTCGTGAAGCCGATCGGCGGGCACGCCGTCTACATCGACGCGCGTTCGTTCCTGTCGCACATCCCGCCGTTGCACTATCCGGGCCAGGCGCTCGCGGTCGCGCTGTACGAGGCGGGCGGCATCCGCAGCTGCGAGATCGGGACGGTGATGTTCGGACGCCGGCCCGACGGGACCGAAGCGCCGGCGGCGATGGACCTGGTGCGCCTGGCGATCCCGCGCCGCACGTACACGCAGAGCCACATCGACTACGTGATCGAGGTCGTGACCGCGGTCGCGGAGCATGCCGCCGACCTCCGCGGGTACCGCATCGTCGAGGAGGCCGGGTCGCTCCGGCATTTCACCGCACGGTTCGAACCTCGCTGAACCAGGTCCTCGCCACCGTGTCGATATCGGGACGGCCGTTTCGTCGTAGGGGTGGCGGTCCCGATGTGGGGACCCGATCAGAAGGAGGGGATGGCATGGCGAAGTACCTGCTGCTGTACGGCGGGGGAAGCATGCCCGAGACCGATGCCGAGATGGCCGCGGTCACGAAGGCGTGGACGGACTGGTTCACGGAGCTCGGCCCGGCCGTGGTCGACGCCGGCAACCCGTTCAACGCCGACTCGAAGACGATCTCGACCGGTCCCACCATCACCGACGCCAAGGCCACGGCGAGCGGGTACTCGGTGATCCAGGCGGACTCGCTCGACCAGGCGGCGAAGTACGCGGAGACCTGCCCGGTCCTCCTGGGCGGCGCCCAGGTCATGGTCTTCGAGACGTTCGAGGTGATGTAGGGAACCGTCCCGCAGCTCGGCCGTGGGCGCGGCGGCGAAGCCGCCGCGCCCACGCGTGCCGACGGTCCCGTACGAGGGGGGCCGCTCGGCCATCGCGACGGGTTCGACCATCGGCATGCTGAGGAGCAGGAGGTGGAACGCATGTCGAAAACCGAAATCATCGAACGAGAGATGCTGATCGATCGAGCCCTGCCCCGATTCGACTTCACGCGGGTGGAGCACCTGGTCGTCGAGGCCGATCCGGAGGCAACGTACGCGGCCGTCCGCCGCTTGGACTTCCTGAAGGTGCACTCGCCGTTGATGGACGCGGCGATGTGGGTGCGAGGCGTGCCGGACAAGGTCGCGCGAGCGACGGGTCGTCGCACCGAACCCCCGCAGGAGCTGCCGAGCCTGACGTTCGACGGGATGGTCGACGGCGAACGTGGGCTACCCGGTTGGCTGAAGCTCGGGGAGGATCCGCCGCGGGAGATCGCGTTCGGCGCGATCGGGAAGTTCTGGCAGATGGACATCACGTGGCTCGACCCGGTGCCCGAGACGTTGGAGGCCTTCACGGCGTTCGACGACGCGGACTGGGGCAAGATCGCCGCGAACTTCTCGGTACGACCGTACGGAGACGGTCGGTCGCTGCTGAGCTACGAGGCTCGCACCGCCATGACCGACGAGGCATCGCGGACGAAGTTCGGCCGTTACTGGACCGTCGTGAGCCCGTTCGTCGGCGTCATCATGCGGGCGACGCTGCACACCGTGAAGGAGGACGCGGAGGCCCCCAGGTAATTCTGAGTTCCGAGCTTCACGCGACGGTAGCGGTCGTGCGGCGCGGGCGTTCGAAGCGCCCGAAGATCGCGATGAGTCCGAGCAGGATCACGCCCGGGACGACGAGCCAGAGCGGACGCTCGAGCCACCATCGCAGCGTGCTGTCGGTTTCGCGGCCGAAGCCGAGCGGCCACAGGAGCAGGATCGCCAGCAGGTAGGCGGTCATGTGCCAGAGGAACAGCGTCATGATCACGCTGTTCACGGCGATCGTGAACGTCCACGGGCCGCCGGTGCTGGAGCCACCGCGTCGACGCGTGGCCGAAGCAACATCACCGCGCCGATCGACCACACGCCCCCGAGCAGGAAGCAGAGCGTCGGCGGGTAGGCGTTCGACACCGCCTCGACGTCGGTGCCGAGCAGGCTCTTCGGGTAGGTGCCGATCCCCGGGAACCACGTGTAACGGACGTCGCCGAAGAGCTGCCAGAACGGTGGGTTCGTCAGCAGCACCAGCCCGCCGAGCCCGACGACGACCATCGCCCAGAACGCGCTGCGGGGCCAGCGCAGCATGCTCCCGTCGCCGTAGGCGTGCCCCAGCTGGTGCGGGAACAGCAGCACGAACGCGACGTTGGCCCACCGCGCGAGCGGATGCCCGCCCATGAACCCGATCCAGTCGGCCACGAACGCGCCGAGGACCATCACGGCCGGCACCCACAGCCCGAACCGTCGGTGCAGCCCGATCGTCAACGGTGAGATGCAGACGACCACGGCGTAGACGGCGAGGAACCACAGCGGTCCGAACGGGATCGTCGCGCCCGGCGGGAGCACCCCGCGAAGCAGCCGCGTGTCCCCCCACAGCGGGCGGCCCGCCGGCGCACCGACGTCGGCCAGGTGCAGCGCCACCAGCACGACGGCCCACACGCCGAGGAACACGAGCGACGGACGGAGCAAGCCGCCCGAGCCGGCTCCGGATGAACGCCCCGGTGCTCTCGCCGCGCTCCTGGTACGCGTCGTACGCGACGAGGTTCGAGAACCCGCCGACGAAGAAGAAGATCGGCATCACCTGGAGGAACCAGGTCGCGAGCCAGAGCCACGACGTGAGGCCGATCGCGCTCGTCGCGCGGATGAAACCGTGGTCCCAGTGGATCATCCCGATCGTCCAGTGCCCGATCACCACGGCGAGGATGCTCACGGCCCGCAGGAAGTCCACGTACCGGTCCCGCGTCGCGGGCGTCCGGTCGGCCAGCTCTCCGATGCTCGCCGTCATAGATCCCAGTTGACGCGCATCGGCGCGCCGGGTCAAGTGCGTCGGCGACGGCCCTCTCTCGGATCGAGATCGCGTAGGCATACGCCACGAGCGCGACGGCGACCAGCACGTGCCAGAGGGCATGCCATTGGAACAGGCTCTCCGGCCTGCAGAGCGGCGAGCCCGTTCGGCCCAGGAGGAACGCGATACCGCCGATCGCGATCGCGGTGAGACCCACCCCACGAGCCAGGTCGAACCTCGAGGAGGCGCTCCACGTTCACCGGATACGGTGGCTACCACTCCCACGATCGCGCCCGCCGCGAGCGCGCCAGCGATCGGGTCGGATGCGCCGTGGATCGCGACGAGGCCCACGCCGACCGCAACCAGCCCCAGCGCGTACGCCCGGATCTCGAGGGTCGGACGCCATCCGCGTACGCGGCCGAGGGCGTGGACGGCGACGAAGAGCAGGACGGACATGATGGCGGCGTCGTGCGCCCACTGTGCCCAGGACGGGTCGGGACCGTGGCGCGCGAAGCTCCCGACGGCGTTCGCGGATACGGCGATCGCGAGCACGAGTAGCGCCGCGCGTGTGGTGCGTTCGCCTCGGAACGCGAGGGTCAAGATCCAGACAGCTGCGACCAGGAACGCCAAGCTCGAAATCGCGTTCGCCGGTTGACCGAGGAAGCCCGAGACGATGCGTTCACAGTCCATGAGGTGCGCCCGACACGGGTCGGTGCTTCAAGGATAAGGGCTCGCGCTCTCCCGCCCCGACTTCACCCCCGCTGCAGCCGTCTGATCATTTCCGTCACCGCTGGCAGGACCTTCTGCAGGTCCCCGATGACGGCGTAGTCGGCGTACGCGAGGATCGGGGCCTCCGGGTCGGTGTTGATCGCGAGGAGCTTCTTCGCGGCCCTGCAACCGACGATGTGCTGGATCGCGCCGCTGATGCCGCAAGCGATGTACAGGTCGGGCGCGATCCGCGTGCCGGTCTGCCCGATCTGCTCGGCGTGCGGCCGCCAACCCAGGCTCGTCACCGCGCGCGAGACGCCGACCGCCCCACCGAGGAGCGCGGCGAGCTCATCGAGGCTGCGGAAACCCTCGGCGCTGCCGACCCCACGACCGCCGCCGACCACGACCCGGGCGTCCCCGAGCGACACCCGCCCGCCCTCGGGTGCCTCCCGCCGATGACGCGGACCCGTAGATCGTGCGTCAGGGATGGCAGGTACCAAGCGGTTCACGGCCGGTGTCGAAGGCGCGGGTACCTCCATCGGGCACGAGCGCGTGCGGCGCCACGGTCAAGAGCTTCACGGTGCCGGACAGACGAGCTTCCTCCAGGAGGCTTCCTCCCCAACGGAGCCGCGTCACGACGTACGTGTCGCCCGGCTCCACATCGGTGCAGTTCGCCGCGAACGCCAACCCCGGTCTTGGCGCCGACGTGCGCCATGACCTCGTTGCCGCGGTCGCTCCCGGCCGCCAAGACGGCACTCAGCCGACGAGGTCCCCATGGCGATCGACCACGCACTGGGCCCAGGCCGCCGGCGCGAAGCCCTCGAGCCGCTCGTCCCAGATCGTGTGCACCGTCTGAACGCCGAAGGAGCCCAACCGGTCGGCGATCTCGTCGCCCCCGATGACGACGGCCTCCAGGGGCGTTCCCGGACGATGCCGGCCAGCGCCCGGGCGAAGGTGAGCGCCTCGAGCGACAGGGTGTCCGGCACTCCCGCGCTGTGGTCGACCCACACCAGGATCATCGGTCGACCAACCCGAGTCGTCTGGAGGATCTCGACCACGGCCGTCGCCGCCTCGGGACCTTCGCCGAGGATCTCGACCTCGCCTTCTTGCACCGGGGGAAGCTTCAACAGGACCCGTTCGAGCTCGCCGGGGCGGCGCGGGGCACGACACGCTCGATCTCCTTCTTCTTGGCTCGCATGCGTCCCGGAACGGATGGGTAGCGCGGCAGGTTGATGCCCTCCTTGACCGTGAAGACGGCCGGCAATCCGGTCTCGAAGATCTCGCCATCCGCCCGAACCACTCTCGCGCCGCGACGTGGCGGTTCCTTCGGACACTTCGAGCCCCTTGACGCCCGTCACACAGGGCAGGCCGAGCGCGTGCGCCACGCGGATCCCCACCTGGTAGTCGCCCGTGTCGGCCGCCTCGTTGCCGAAGAGCAGGACGTCGAAGCCGCGGCCGGTCTCCTGTTCGGCGCGGACGGCGTCCAGGATCGCTGCGGCCGTCGCCACTGCGTCCCATTCCTCGTCGCCGGTCTCGAGCAAGATCGCGCGGTCGACGCCCATGGCGATCGCATCCCGCAGCTGCTCGCCGGCGACCTCGGGCCCCAGCGTCAGGGCCGTCGAACTCCCCCCGTGCGCCTCGACGAGTCGTACGGCCTCTTCCACGGCGCATTCTTCGTGCGGACTGACGGTGAACCCCAGGAACTTCGTGTCGATCGACTGCCGGTCCTCGGTGAGCGTGATCCGCCCACCGGTCGCCGGGACCCGCTTGACGCAGACGAGGACCTCCATCGGGGCTCAGCCCTTCATCCGGGCGTTCTCGGGATCGAACAGCGGCGCGCTCCCAACCACGGCGACGGTGACGGGGTAGCGCTCGCCGAAGTACTCGACGGCCAGCTCCGCTCCCACCCGCGAATGTTCGGGCGGGAGGTAGCTCATCAACAGGTGCTTCCCGACCGACGGGCCCGAGCCGGCACTTGTGACGAACGACCGCGTGCCCGTGGCGTCCATGATCGGCGCCCCGTCCCGCGTGAGGATCGGCTCGCGGCCCATCATGTACCGCCGGACGCCGGATGCCGACGTGGGGTCGTCCACCGTGAGCGTGCAGAGGACCCGCACCGGATCTTCCGTTCGCTGCTTCAGATAGGCATCCCTTCCGACGAAGTTCTCATCCTTCACGGTCGCTCGCGCCATGCCCGCCTGGATCAGGTCGTGCTCCAGGTCGAGCTCGTTACCGTGTGCCCGGTATCCCTTCTCGAGCCGCGCGGTTACCGCGTACGCGCCGATCCCGAACGGGACCATGCCGTGCGGCCGGCCGGCCTCCCACAGGAGGTCCCACGCCCGCGCGCCCTCCTCCATGGGGACGTAGATCTCCCAGCCCAGCTCCCCCACGTAGGAGATGCGGGAGGCCAACAGCGTGCACCGGGCCCAGCGTGATCGGCCGGCATGCGGCGAATCCGAACCCCTCGTTCGACACGTCGTCCTCGGTCACCGATCCGACCACGTCGCGGGCGCGCGGCCCCCAGACCCCCATCGTGCACCAGGCCGAGGTCGCGTCGAACAGCTGTGCCGAGCCGTCGGCGGGGAGGTGATCAGCGATCCACTTCCGGTCGATCATGCCGCTGTGACCTCCCGTAACGACGCGGAACGACTCGTCGCCCAGGCGCATGATCGTGAGGTCGGCCTTGATGCCGCCGGCCTCGTTCAGGAACGGCGTGTAAACGACGCGGCCGACCGGTACGTCCATCTGCGCGACGGCGAGGCCCTGCACCGCGGCGAGCGCGCCCGGTCCCGTCACGTCGAGCACGACGAACGCCGACAGGTCGACCATGCCCACCCGGTCGCGCATCGCTAGGTGCTCGGCGTTGATGATCGGTGACCACCAGCGCGACTCCCACTCGGCCTCTCGTGGCATCACGCGATCGCCGTACTCATCTAAGAGCGGGGCGTTCGATGCGTACCAGTATGGCCGTTCCCAGCCGACCGCCTCGAAGAAGACGGCACCCAGCTCGCGCTCGCGCGCGTTGAACGGGCTGAGCCGGACGTCGCGGTTCGAGGACCACTGTTCCATCGGGTGCACGATGCCGTATGTCTTGTTGTACCCCTCCGTCGCGCGCGCCGCGATGTGGGTCCTGGTTCGCTGGTGCGGGTAGAACCGCGCGATATCGGAGCCGTGTGGATCGATCGTGGGGCGACCGTCCGTCATCCACTCCGCCAGCGTCTTGGCGATCCCGGGTGCCTCCTTGATCCAGATCGCGGCCGCCGACCACAGGCCGTGGACCTCAGGGGTCTCGCCGATGATCGGCGCGCCGTCGGGAGTGAGCGACAGCAGCCCGTTGATCGCGTACCGGACGCCGACCCGCTCGTCGGCCAAGATGTCCGGCACCAGCTCGAGCGCCTGCTCCATCTGCGGGTCGAAGTCGTCCTGCGTGAACGGGAGCTCGGTGGGCGAGAGGGCGGCGTCCTCGATCGACGGGATGTCGTCGGGGTCCATCAGGATCGTCCGGTGCGCATACGAGCCGACCTCCAGGTCGCCGCCGTGCTGCCGCTCGTACATGTTCGTGTCCATGTCGCGGACGATGGGGTAGGTGATCTCGCCCACCGTGTCGGCGAACAACGGGACGGGGCCAACGCTGATCATCTGGTGCACCGCCGGTGTGAGCGGGATCGACGCTCCGCCCATGCGCGCGATACGAGGACTCCATATCCCGCAGCACACCACGATGGTTTCGGCCTCGATGTCGCCGCTCGCGGTCCGGACGCCGCGCACGCGACCACGATCCACGTCGATACCCGTGATCTCCGTAACGGCGGATATGGTGAGGGCGCCCAACTCCTGTGCCTTCTCCCGCATCAGTGTGCCCGCCCGCAAGGAATCGACCACGCCGACGCCGGGGGTGGAGAAACCCCCGAGGATCGCGTCCTCCTCGACGAATGGCACCAGCTTCTTCACCTCGGCGGGCGTGAGGAGCTCCGACTCGATGCCCCACGAGTGGCTTGACGCCAGCCGTCGTTCGAGCTCCTCCATCCGTTCAGGCGTGCGCGCGACCTCGATGCCGCCGCTCTGCGTGAACACGCCCAGCTCCCGGTACTGCCGGACGCTGTCCAGCGTGAAGTCGGTCATCTCCTTCGAGTGATCGACCAGGAAGATGAAGTTGGAGGCGTGACCGGTGGAACCACCCGGGTTCGGGAGCGGGCCCTTGTCCAGCAGCACGATGTCCTTCCATCCGTGCAGGGCCAGCTGGTAGGCGACGCTGTTCCCAACGATGCCCGCGCCGATGACGACGACGTTGCCTTGCGTCGGCAGATCACTCATCCTGAATGGCTCCCTCCCCGGGTCTTGGCGACCCGCAAGATGATGGATCGCGGCCGCACGCAGGGCAGTCTGCCATGGTCGCCGAGTGTAGCGTGGCTAGCTTGCCGCCCAGCCGTCGATCGCAGCGATGTCGATCGCGACGACGGGACCGCCGGATGGATCGTTGCCGTACTGCGGGTACTTGTTCTGCAGAGCCTTCAGCGCCTGGCGGCGCTCGACATCGTCGTCGACCACGCGTGCCGTCCCCGAGCAGCGGACCCACCACAGCCGCTCCCAGTCCTCCTCGTAACCGTCGACCACGAACTCCACGGCGGGGTTCGCCTCGAGGTTCCGGATCCGCTTGAGGTCGGCCGAGCGCTTCGGCTTGTGATCGACGGCCCAGTAGGCGACCCGGGCGTCTCCGTGTTCCACGAGGACGAAGACGAACGGCACCACGTGGGGCCGGTTCGACGGCGACACGGTCGCCATCCGTCCCGCCCGCACGGTTCGCACGCGCTCCCAGGCCTCGTCGCTGTCCATGACGCCCATCCGCGGGTAACCGTATCCCGCCGTAAGGTGTTCGAGATCACGTCGAAGGATGCACGGGAGGACGGTCGATGACCAGGTTCGGACTGCAGCTTCCGAGTTTCACGTTCCCCGACGTTGCCGACGACAAGCTGTTCGACCGCATCATCGAGATCGCGCAGGCCGCCGAGCGATCGGGGTTCGATTCGTTCTGGGTGATGGACCACTACCACCAGATCGGGCACATCGGGCCGCCGTCGGATCCGATGCTCGAGGCGTACACGCTCCTCAGCGCCGTCGCGGCGCGCACGTCTCGCGTCATGCTCGGAGCCATGGTGACGGGGGTGACGTACCGCAACCCGGCGTTCCTGGCCAAGGTCGTCACGACGCTCGACGTCGTCTCGTCGGGCCGGGCGATCCTGGGCATCGGCGCGGCGTGGAACGAGGAGGAGTCCCGCGCGTACGGCTACGACTGGCCTTCGACGGCCGAGCGGTTCGAACGGCTGGAGGACGCGCTGCAGATCTGCCGCGCGATGTTCACGCAACCGCGGTCGACGTTCCAGGGGAAGCGTCTCCACATCGACGGCGCGTACAACGACCCGCAGCCGGTGCAGCCAGGCGGACCGAAGATCCTGATCGGCGGCGGCGGTGAGAAGAAGACGCTCCGGCTCGTGGCGCAGTACGCCGACATGTGGAACGGCTTCGGCGACCCCACTGCGATCCGGCACAAGGTCGAGGTCTTGGCGGACCACTGTCGCGACGTCGGTCGCGATCCCGCGGAGCTCGTGAAGACGCGCCTCGGGACGCTGGTCGTCACCGCGACCAAGGAGGAGGCCGACGCGCGACGCGAGGAGTTCAAGCAGACGCGTGGCATCGATGACGCGATGCTTCCGTCGATGCTGACCTGTGGGACCGCAGACGAGATCGGTGACGCGATACAGCCGTTCTTCGACGCCGGTCTCGACGGGCTGATCTTCAACATGCCCGCCGGATCGACGCCGGAGATGGTCGAGCTCGCAGGCAAGGCGTTGATCGAGCGCTTCGGAGCGTGAAGGCGACCGCGCGCAAGAAACGTTGTGTCGAAGCTTCCGGGGGAGTAAGGTGAGTGCTTCGATGTTCAGGTCGCCGGATGAAAGGGGGAGCAGTATGACGATCGCGCGTTACACGATCCGCTTCGTCCCGTCGCTCTCCCCGAGGATGGCGGCCTAACCGGTCCGTACCTGCACATGGACCTCCCAGGCCGCCCCCGGGCGGCCTTTCGCTTTTCCGCAGGCGTGAAGGCGGAGCGCCGAACCCCAACCCGAAAGGCTCGTGGATGGATCGTATCTATGGACCGATCAACAGCTTCGTGGACGGTCGCATCACCGACGTGAGCATCTCCGCTCAGGGCGGGGAGGAGGGAACGGTCCGCTATGGACCACGAGGAGCGATACCTAGAGGCGGTGACAGCCGCGGAGGCGGAAGTCTCCCGCGTCCTGGTCACCCTGCTCTTCACCGACATCGTCGGATCGACCGAACGTGCCGCGGAGCTGGGTGACCGAGCCTGGATGAGGTTGGTCGAGGCGCATCACGCCACGGTGCGCCAGCTCTTCTCCCGGTTCGACGGGCGCGAGGTGGACTGCGCGGGTGACGGTTTCTTCGCCACGTTCGACACGGCGACGAGTGCGATCGGTTGTGGTGATGCCATCACCACGTCGGTGCGCTCGCTCGGTCTCCAGGTCCGGGCCGGGCTCCACACCGGCGAATGCGAGCACCTGGGTGGACGGTTCAGAGGGATCGCCGTGCACACGGCGGCCCGTCTGGCCAGGCTCGCACAGCCGGGGGAGGTCCTGGTCACGGCCACCGTGCGCGACGTGGTGGCCGGGTCGGGGATCCGCTTCGAGGACCGTGGTTCTCGGACCCTGAAAGGGGTGCCCGGGCTGTGGCAGCTGTACGCCGTCGTAGGTCGGCAGCCGCTCGACCCGCCGGTCGTCGCGTGCGCGCGGAGAGATGGCCCGCGCTCCACGTCCGGATGGCGGGCAGGCCCGAGGACCGCCGCGTACTCCGGGATGAGAACCGTCCGGAACGGATGAACCCCCGCCTTCGGCGGGGGTTCATCCTTGTCGCGTGGCAGCGCCGGTGCCCCACGTCGGCGATGTGCCCGCCGCCGCGGTGATCTCGTGGATCTGGAGTGGCGACAGCGCGAGGGGGAGCCGTAGCATCCAGTCCTTCACGCCACGAGGGCTCCCGACGTGCACGTCGCCCGGCTCCTCGTCGATGGTCCACTCGTCGGCGAGGATCGCGAGCACGCCCCGAACCTCGATCGGCCGGCCGACGACGGACGACAGGAACTCGGATAGATGGCTCGCGTCGCACGCCGCCTGCGACAGGAAGCTCGTCGGATGACCGTTGTGCCGGACCGATCGCGCACCGACCCACACCTTGCCCGTCAGGTCCTTCGCGAGGAGGGTGAACGTCCCGGCCGGGCCCACCACGACGTGGTCGATGTTCGCGCCCCGCTGGCCCACCGGCACGTCGCGGAAGACATGCCATCCCTCGGGGAGCCTCCCGATGACGAGTCCCGCAGACCGTTCACCGTTCACGCGTTGGCGGGATGCGTGCTCGTGCATGAGATGCCGTATGAGCAGCGGGAGGACGATGCCCAGGGCGCCGGGGCGCCGGAGCGTGAAGTGTTCGGCCTCTGACCCCATGGGAACGATATCGGCGGAGGCCTTACCTGCCCTTAACCCTGAGGCGGGCTTCCCTTAGGCCGGTCCGTGTTCAGGTAGGGGTCGGTACACCACAACCATGGAGGTGAGGGGATTGCTCCGACGCGTCACGTTCGCAGGTATCGCGGTCACCCTGATGATGGCCCTCGTGCCCACCGTAGCGGCACACGCAAGCAACGGCGGCGGTGGTTCCGACGGCAGCCAGTTCCACGGCGTGATCGAGAGCCTGCCTAGCACGGCGCCGATCGGTGACTGGATCGTCTCAGGCACGACGGTGCATGTCTCGGCCGCGACCGAGATCGACGACAGCGACGGCGTCATCGCCGTCGGAGCCTCGGTCGAGATCGAGGGCACGACGGGAACCGACGGGTCGATCACGGCCACCAAGGTCGACGTCACCCAGTCCTCCGAGGACGACAGCTTCGGCGAGGCCGAGCTCCAGGGCACGGTCGAGAGCCTCCCCGCAACGACGGGGTTCATCGGCGACTGGGTCGTCAGCGGCATCACGGTGCACGTCACGGCCGCCACTGAGGTCAACGCCGAAGGCGGCACGATCGCGGTCGGCTCCTTCGTCGAGGTCAAGGGTCTGTCGGAGGCCGACGGCTCCATCACGGCGAGCAAGGTCGAACTGAAGAACGACCAAGGCGATAACGAGGACGGCGACGGCATCCTGACGGGAACGCTCGAGCACTCGCAGACGGGTGACGCAACCGGTGTCTGGATGGTTTCGGGTCATCGCATCCGCGTGACGAACCAGACGAAGATCGTCCGCAACGGCCACTCGCTGCACAAGGGTGCAGGCCTTCGGGTGAGCGGACACTGGCGCGTGAACGGCTCCATGCGCGCCCAGCGGATCGTGGTGAAGCACTGACACGACCGTCGAGCCGCAGGGAACGCCGGGTGCCCGGTCGCCGAACGAGGCGGTCGGGCATCTCGTCGTCCATCGACCAAACCTGCTCGTCCGGCTACGGTAGTGGCATGCGCCCGCGTGTTCGAAGGACGACCGTGGCGGCGTGCGTCCTCCTGGTGACCGTGGCGTGCACCGGCAATTCGCCGCCAGCCACCACTCCCTCTCCCGGGAGCTCCACGGCTCCCTCTCCCTCGGCGTCGGAGCCGGCTCGACTGGTCATGCAGGTGCGACCGGCGCCCTATCGGCTCGCCGCCCCGGTCCAGCGTGAGGTCGCGATCCTCGACGGCCGAACCGTGTACCTCGCGGGCGGGCTCGACTCCTCGGATGTCTCCGCGTCCGGGGTCTTCGCGTTGAACCCGGCGACCGGCCGGCTCACGTCGCTCGGCTCGGTGACCGACGCGTTCCACGACGGCGCCGGCGCCATGATCGGCGGGAAGCTCTTCGTCTTCGGCGGCGGCACGGTCTCCGGCACGGATGTCGTGCAGACGTTCGATCCGGCTTCGCACTCGTCCGCGGTCGTTGGCCACCTCCCCGTCTCGCTTTCGGACCTCTCCGCCGTGACGGTCGGGACCACCACGTACCTCGTGGGCGGATACGACGGCCACGCGCCCCGGCGCGAGATCTACGCCACCACCGATGGGACCTCGTTCCGGATCGTGGGTCGCCTGCCGAAAGGCGTGCGGTATCCGGCCGTCTCCGCCACCGGGAGCACCATCGTGATCGCCGGCGGCCAGGCGGTGAACGGTCCGGTCGATACCGTGACCGCGTTCGACACCGTGAACGGAACGATCTCGTCGCTCGGAACGCTTCCCGCCCCGGTCACCGAGGCGTCGGCCGTCACGATCGCGGGTGTCGTCTACGTGATCGGCGGTCGCGATGCATCGGGCAACGCCGTGTCCGCGGTCGTCTCGATCGACCCGGCCCGGGGAACGATCCAGCGCGGCGATCCGCTCCGGCAGCCGGTGGCGGACGCCGGAGCAGTGTCCGGACCCGACGGCGCCCTCCTGATCGGCGGCGCGCGGAGCAGCGCGGTCGACCAGGTACTGACGGCGACCCTCGGCGCGGATCTGCCGAAGTCGGGTCCGTCGCCCACTCCTTCCCCGACGACGACCTCCGATGCCGCGCTCGTCCGACCGTTCGCGGGTCTGTTCCTGATCGCCGACCGCGGGAACAACAGGCTCCTGGTGATGAACGCTCGCAAGCACATCGTCTGGCGGTATCCCGCTCCCAACCTGCCGGCGCCGGCCTCACCCTTGTACTTCCCCGACGACGCCTTCTGGGTGCATCGGGGACATGCGATCCTTGTGAACGAGGAAGAGAACAACACCCTCATCGAGATCGCGTATCCGAGCGGGCGCGTCCTCTGGACCTACGGTCACCCCCATGTGAGCGGCTCGTCGCCCGGATACCTCCATCAGCCCGACGACCTCTATCCCTATCCGGGCGGTGGCCTCGTGGTCTCCGACGCGATGAACTGCCGGATCCAATTCTTCGACGCCGCCGGGCACCCCACGCGGCAGATCGGAACGACCGGCGTCTGCGTCCACGGATTGCCCGACACCGTGGGCTACTCGAACGGCGATACGCCGCTCCCGAACGGCCATCTCCTGCTGTCGGAGCTCCACGGCGGATGGATCGACGAGGTGACCGCCGACGGGCACGTCGTCTGGTCGCACCAGATCCCGGGCGTCAGCGTCCCGTCGGATCCGCAGCGTCTGGCCGACGGGTCCTACCTGGCGGCCAGCTACGTCTCGCCGGGGGCGGTCGTTCGGTTCGATCGGACCGGGAAGGTGCTGTGGACGTATCGGCCCATCTCCGGTCCCGGCGTCCTCGACCATCCGAGCCTCGCGGCGCCGCTCCCGAACGGTCTCATCGCCATCAACGACGACTACAACCATCGCGTCGTGCTCGTCGATCCGAAGACGGATCGCATCGTGTGGCAGTACGGCACGGGGGTGGCCGGAACAGGGATCGGACAGCTCTCCTATCCCGACGGGATCGACCTGCTGCTGCCGGGGGGCGTGATCCCACTCCACGTCGACTTCGACGCACCCACCGTGCACATGGGAAGGCCCTGATCCGACCGGGCGCGATGGACAGGTTGATCCCGGCCGTCGACCCGCGTGCTCAGTCCGAGCCGAACACGAAGCCGTCGGGAGAATCGAAGCCGCCGGCGATCGAAGGGCGGCGTGACCGGATGCTGCGGCGCGAGCTCGAGGCGACGCCGGGTTCGGACGGGGGAGCGAGCCGTCGGCGCGCGATCCGCTGCAGCTCGACCTCGACGTCGGCGGCGGGCGGCGGCGCCGCGAGCGGGCTGGGTGGTGCGTCGCCGAGTCGGTCGAGCGGGTTGCCGGCGATCTGTCCCGTCATGGTCGCCTCGCCTTCACCGTCAACCTCAACCGTACCGAGCGCATCGCCACCGCCGGAAGAGCCGTTCGGTCATTATCTCCTTCACCCAACGGCGCGAGTTCGTCTAGGTCGAACGTCTCTGCCCGTCAGGATGCGTTCGACGTGATCGAGCGGCGCAGGAAGAAGGTAGCCACGGCCAGGAGAGCGAAGGCATAGGCGGCCAGCACGGCGAGATCGGTCGACACCTGGGCGGGACCGGCGCCGGTCGCGATCGACGCGTTGAGCGCCTCGATCGCCCACGCGTGCGGGAACAGGTGCGCGATCCGGAACATCACCGGCGGGAAGATCTCGAGCGGGACCATACAGCCCCCGATCGCGGCGAGCACCAGTCCCAGGAACACGCCCATGGCGCCCGCCTGCGCGGCGTTCTTCAGCACAGAGCCCAGCAGCATGGCTGCGCCCGTCGCGGCGAGGGCGAACAGCATCACGACGAGCGCCGTGGTGAGCGGGTTGCCCCAATCGACCTGGAACAGCAACACCGTGCCGGCCACGATCATCAGCCCCTGCACGAGCGCGATCGCGTACCGGCCCAGCGCCTCGCCCACCAGGATCGTGCGGACCGACGTCGGCGAGGCGAGCATGCGGCGCGTCACGCCGATCCGCCGCGTTTCGATCAGCATCGCGGATGCCGAGAGGGACGTGAGGAACACGAACAGGATCAGCTCCTGCGCGGCGCCCCCTTGGAACGTTCCGGAAGTGGTGTCGCCTCCTGCCGTGCGGGACACCGCGTCGACCGTCGGGAACGTCGCCTGCAACGCCTCGGCCTTGCTCAGCGCATCGGTGAAGCCCGCGGCCGCACCTTCGGAGACCGCGAACCGTGCCGCCCGAACCGCGACGCTCTGCTCGTCGACGACCCCGCTCACGACGATCTGCAGCTCCGTGCCCGAGCCACCGGCGCGGGCGATGTACGTGATCGGCACCGTCTCACCCGCTCGGATCTGCTCGTCGTAGCCGCCGGGGATCACCAGACCACCTTCGACCTCGCCGTGCTCCACGGCCGTTCGAAGCGCGTCCGCATCCGCGAACGTCTGAACGTTCAGCTCCTCGGTCGCCTCGAACCGGCCGCGGAGGTCCTGCCCGAGGGCCCCGGCGCTCGCCGGCATCACGACGCCGAGCGCCGGCGTGAACCCCGAGCCGAACGCCGCGCCCAGCGCCAGGATGATCAGGAACGGGAAGACGAAGATGAAGAAGGCTCCGGTCTTGTCGCGCAGCAGCCGTCGCAGGTTGACCCCCGCGATCACGAACGCCTTCCGCAGGTTCATCCGGCCACCATCCGCTGGGCACGCATCCACGCGATCGTTCCCGTCACGATCGCGATCGTGAACACGCCGATCAGCGGCGCGGCGATGCCCGCGACCGAGGCGCCGTCGGCGAGATCCGTGAACCCCTGCATCAGCCAACCCTGCGGCGAGAGGAAACGGATCGTGCCCAGGAGTCCCGCCTGCGAGATCGGGAAGAACGTCCCACCGAGCAGCCCGCCGACCACCGCGACGATCGAGACGTACGCGCCGGCCTGCGCGGTCGTCGTGGCGAGCGTGGCCACGAGCGCCGTCACACCCACGGCGGCCAGCACGCCCCCCAGGATCAGCAACGCGACGCCGAGCGGGTCTCCCCACTGCGCGCCGAGGAGCCACGTCGACGCGAGCACCAGCAAGATCGTGCTCGTCAGACCCAGCGTGAAGCTCGCGAGCGCCTTGCCGCCGATCACCGACCCTGGCGAGACCGGCGCGACCAACAGTCGGGAGAGCGTTCCTCGCTCACGCTCCTCGAGCAGGCCGCGCACGCCGAACTCGACGGCGAAGAAGAGGAAGAACACCGCCATCCCGACCGCGAAGAACGTGGACTGCGACGTTGCCTGGTCCGCCGCCGACGCGGTTCGGATCCGGGCGGCGGCGGGAACGGCCTGCGCGCGCTGCACCAACGCGGGATCGACCGCCGCGCCGCCGGGCCCTGCGACCATGGCGACCGACAGGCCGATCGCGTTCAGGTTCGAGCCGTACGACCGGGCGAGCGACACGGCCACCAGCGACGCGATGCTCGAGTCGGGGGAGCCGAGCACGTGGATCTCACCGCCTCGGCCGGACCGCACCTGGGCGGTGAAGCCCGCGGGGAAGATGAAGGCGGCGTCGATATCACCGTCCTTCGCCAGCGTCTCGGCCGCGGACGCGTTCGGCGCGTCGCGGAGCGTGACGAAGTCGAGACCCTTCAACACGCCCCGGAAGTCCGACGGGAGCTGGCCGCCGCCGTCCGCGTCGACGACGGCGTAGGTCGCGTGGAACCCGGCCGTCTCGACGTCGCCCAACGTCAGACTGAAGATCCACGCGAGCCCGAACGGCAGGACGACGGCGACGAGGATCGCCGTGCGATCGCGCATCCGGCGGCGGAGGTCTTTCGCGGCGATCGTCCACGCGTGGCGCATCGGCTCAGCCCTCGTCGCGGAGCGCCTTGCCGGTGAGGTGCAGGAAGACCGCCTCCAGGTTGGGCTCGGTGACCTCCATCGAGGTGATGCCGGCGCCGGTCGCGTCGATCGCCCGCACGATGTCGGCGAGCGAGGCGCGGACGTCCATCGCGAGGACGTCGAGGCCGCCGTCCCGTGGGACGGCGGCCTCCACACCGGCCACCTTCTGAGCGGCGGCCGCGGCGGCCGTCAGGTCGCCGCGGGCGTCGATCCGCAGGCGATCGTGCTCGCCCACCAGCGAGATCAGCTCGCGCCGCGTGCCCTCGGCTTTCAGAGCGCCGTCGTCCAGGATGCCGACGCGGTCGCAGAGCCGTTCGGCCTCCTCCATGTAGTGGGTGGTGTAGAGGACCGCCATGCCCTCGGTGGCGAGCGCCTCCACGGCGTCGAGGATCGCGTTGCGGCTCTGCGGGTCGACGCCGACGGTCGGCTCGTCGAGCACCAAGCAACGGCGGGATCGTTCAGCATGCCGAGGCCGATGTTCAGCCGCCGCTTCATGCCGCCGGAGAACGCGTCGGTGCGCTCGTCCCCCCGGTCGGCCAGGCCGATCGTGGTGAGGAGCCGTTCGATGCGTCCGTCCAGGTCCTTGCCCGACAGGTCGTAGAGCTTGCCGAAGAAGCGCAGGTTCTCGCGCGCGGTCAGGTCGGGGTAGATCGCGATCTCCTGCGGCACGAACCCCACGGCCGCCTTCACCTCGACCGTGCCGGTGTCGAGCTCGCGGCCGTTGAGCGTCACGCGCCCGGCGTCGCGACGAGAGCAGCCCGCACACCATCGAGATCGTCGTCGTCTTGCCCGCACCGTTCGGACCGAGCAGCCCGTACGTCTCGCCCGCCGCGATCGAGAACCCGACGTCGTCGACCGCGACCCGCTCGCCGTACGACTTGCGCAGCCCCTCGCACTCCAGCACGACGCTCGGTCCCATGAGCGTCACGCTATCGGTTCGAGCGTCGTCCGTGGCGAGCCGGCGTCTACGACCGCGTCAGCAGGTGGTAGTAGCCGTAGCCTTCGCCTTCGCTGTGATCGTCCTCGAGCACATGCAGGCCGGCTTCGCGGATCCACTCGTCCACCCGCTCGAGCGACGGGTAGTGGTGATAGCCGCCGCCTCGTCGCATGTGCTCGCCGTACACGACCGGAAGCCCGGCCGCGATCGCTTCTGCGTACACGTCCGCGATCTCCCGCTCGTCGATCGTCTCCACGGTCAAGTACAGGTAGCCGCCCGGTCGGATCGCCCGGCGCAGGTTCCCCAGCACGAGCGGCCAGTCCTCCGGGAACACGTTCTCGATGGCATCCACGCAGATCGCGCCGTCGAACTGGGACGCGAAGGGGAGCTCCTGGAGGCCGACCTTCTCGGTCGGAACGTCGGGGTGCTTCTCGTGTGCCGCCTGCAGCATCCCCGCCGACTGATCGGCTCCGAGCACGGTGCATCCGGCATCCAGCAGCAGCGAGAAGTACTTGCCGGTACCGCACGGCACGTCCAAGATCCGCGCGCCCGCGGGGCAACGCTCGACCAATCCCGTGACGAAGCGCCGGTGCGTGGACGTGATCGGCACGTCTTCCAGGTCGTACGTCGGAGCTTCGAGGTCGAACAGCTCCTCGGTCGCCCGCCGACGTTCGTCGATCCACGTCTTCCGATCCATCGCTGCCTCCTCGCCTCCGAACGCAACGACCTAGATAGTCACCCGCGGGGGGTCGTTGACGTCAACGGGTGCCGAGATGAAACACTGGACGGGACGGAACGGTCGGAGAGGGACCCGGGACGATGGGCGAGGCGGACCTGACGGGCGACGTAGGACCCGTAACTCCCGCCGCATCGCGGGCCGAGCCCCGGTGGCCCATGGCGCTCGCCGTCTTCGTCGCGATCCTGCTCCAGATCGGTACGCCGTCCCGCGGACGCGTGCAGGGGTGGTGGTTGTTCCCGATCCTGGAGTTCGTCTTGCTGATCGTCGTGATCATCCGCGACCCGGGGCGCATCGACCGCCGCTCCCGCGCGGCGCGACGTTCCACGATCGTGCTGATCTCGATCATGACGTTCGGCACCATGGCAGGAGTCGTCGTGCTGATCGTCGACATCTTGAATGGGATCCACGGGATCACTGCGACGGATCTCTTGGGCCGCGGCGCCGCGATCTGGTTCACGAACATCATCGTCTTCAGCCTCTGGTACTGGGAGCTCGATCGCGGCGGTCCGGCGGAACGGGCAGCCGGAACCGACGTGGCGCCGAGCTTCGCGTTCCCGGAGAACGCGACGCCGGAGCTCGTCCCGGCCGGATGGCGCCCGCGGTATCCCGACTACCTGTTCCTGGCGTACACGAACGCGACGGCGTTCAGCCCGACGGACACGTTGCCGGTCCAGACATGGGCGAAGATGACGATGCTCGTGCAATCCGTGCTGTCGTTGGTGACCGCGATCCTGGTCATCGCGCGAGCGATCAACGTGCTGCCGGGATAGCGATGGCCGACGACGAACAACGGCCGCGATGGAGGACCGCCGTCGAGATCGCTGAGGTGACCGTTCTCGCGATCGTGGCGATCGCGACGGCGTGGAGCGGATACCAGGCGACGCAGTGGGGCGGCCGGCAGACGGTGCTCTATGGCCAGGCGTCGAGCACGCGGTTCCAGGCCGATGCGCTCTCCACCTTGGGTGGGCAGCAGCTGGTGGCCGACTCGTCGATGTTCACGGCGTGGCTCGTGGCGCGGCAGTCGGGCGACACAGAGCTCCAGGGTCAGCTCGTCCGCCGCTTCAGCGCCGACTACGGCCAGGCGTTCCAGGGAGTGGCTGAAGACGGATCCGTTCAACGACCCGACGGCGCCGCCCGGACCCGGCTACATGCCGGGGTTCACCAACCCGAACATGGCGGCGGCGACGAAGTTGAACGCACAGGCGTCGGACATGTTCGCCGGGGGGACCGTCGCCCGCGAGACCGCGAACAAGTACGTGCGCGACACGGTGCTGCTCGCATCGGTGCTCTTCTGCGTGGCGCTCGCGCAGCGCTTCACCGTCCGAGGGATCCGGATCGGTGCGAACGCGCTCGCGCTGGTGCTTCTGCTCTACACGCTGTTCACGTTGGTCGACCTGCCGCGGGTCTGAGGCGAGTCATCGCCGCCGTTCGGGCAGCGTCGACGGACCGACGTTGGTCTGGAGCCACGCGTTGAGTGGCTGCGAGTGCTTGAGGAACTCCACGATCCTGTCCTTGGCCTTCGCCGTGCCGAGCCAGGCCGCAGGAGCCCACTCTTTCCACGTGATCAGGCCCTTGTAACGCAGGAGGTCGATGCGGGGGTGATCCTTGGCGTAGCCCTTGGGCGCCGTCTTCAACTGCTCGTGCCCGTTGACCGTGAGCCCGGCCTTCCTCGCCGCGGCCACGATGCTTCCGAGCGCCACACCCGGCCGATCCTCGTCGACGGCCTCCCGGTAGCGATCGAGCTGGTCCGGCGCCATGTGCCACATGCCGGACCCGGCTCCCAATCCGTCGGCGCTGAGCTGCACGTAGCCCGCCCCGAGCGTCGCCGCGATGTTCGTCTTGTACGGCGACTTGTCGGCGCTGAACCGGATGTCGCGATACGGCCGGAAGACCTTGCCCTCGCCGAACTCCGGCGCGAGCTCGTCGACGAGCGCCTCCATGGGAGCGCGCACGGCCGTCTCGTAGACGTCCTTGTGCGCGTGCCAGTACGTCTTCGAGTTGTCGACCTCGAGTCCCGCGAAGAACTCCAATGCTTCTTCGGACCATCCTCGGAACGCCACGGCAGCCACCTCCTACGTTGATCGTGCGTCGATAGATCCCCGGACGAACGCGGCTCGGTCTTCGACCGAGCCCGTCGGCACCACGATGAGCGAGTACCCGGTCCGCGCGTACGCGTCGACGAGCGCGTCGTGGAACGGATAGGTCTGTTCGAACGACATCGTCCGCTCGTCGTCGGTGTCGTAGATCGCTTCCCACGGCTCGAGGATGAGCACGTCGCGGTGGTATCGGTGCCCGTCGGCGGCCTCGAGGCTCGGGGTGGGATCGATGTCCATCAGTTCCGCGTAGGCGATGCAGTCCGGGATGCCACGGTCGAACATCACCGGGCCGTCTCCTCGTGTTGCGCCGCCTCGTACATGTCGATCGAGCGTTGTAGGAGCAGCGCGACGAAGAGCGACCGGTCTCGGTCGTGCGTGCCGTCACCATCGATCGCTCGTTGTTCCGCCAGGACCTCTCTGGCGGGCTCACCCATGACCCGGATGTCGCCGCCGAGGGTGTCAAGGATCGTCGACTTCCCGGAACCGGGGGCGCCGGTGAGGATGAAGAGCCCCGTCACGAGACCGGGTCGAGCCGCGCCCAGGTGTCGGCGGCCATGAACACCGAGGCGACGCGTCCGTCCGCCGTCCGGTTGAAGACGACGCGCTCGCCGGACTCGCGTACACCGGGATCGACGGTGAAGACGTCCGGTTGGTCGGTCGGCGACAGCGTCGGCCGCCATGCCGGTTCGCCGGGGTCCACGAACACCAAGTGGGCGTCCCGCCATTCCAACCGGAACGCCTGGCCGAGATCCATCGACAGGTAGAGCCCGAGCAACGAGCGGTACGCGTCGGGCGTCGGCTCGGGGGCTTCGATCGACGGCGCGGCACCGATGACGGCCGTGCGGGCGAGGGCTCCGAGCGCCATCGAGAGGTCGGCCGCATCCGCCTCGCCGTTCAGCAACACGATCGCACCGACCCGCTCCTTCGGGTCGAAGCAGATGTTCGTGATGAACCCGTGGAGGCCGCCCGAGTGCTGCACCCACGTGACGCCGTCCTTGCGGATCGCGTACCACGTGATGCCCCATGCCTCGGTCCACTCCTCGTTGCCCAGGTACCGGGCCGTGTGCATCTCCTTCAGCGTGGAGCCCGCCAGCACCTGCGCGCCGTCGCGCGCTCCTCCGTCCTCGCGGAGCTGGAACGAGATCCACCGCGCCAGGTCCTCGACGCACGACCACAGGCCTCCCTCGGCCCAGACCGTGACCGACAGGTCTGCCAGGGTGAGCTCGTCGGAGAGCCATCGCGCGTTGTACCCGGTGGCGCGTCGGAGGAGCGCCTCGTCCGCGTACCGGCTCGAAGTGGGTGTTCGTCATGCCGAGCGGCTCGAGGGTCGCCGAGCGCACGTGATCCACGTACGGCACGCCGGTCACTCGCGCCACGACCTCGCCGAGCAACTGGTACGCGATGTTCGAGTATTTCTGTTGCGCGTTCGGCGGGATGCGCGTGCCGATCTCGGCGACCCGTGCCAGGTTGGGCGCGATCAGGCCCTCGTAGACCGGCGGCGTTGACCAGTCCGTGCCCGGTGGGTCGCCGGCGAGGCCCGACTCGTGCGAGAGCATCCGGCGGATCGTGACGGTCTCGATCGGGCCGAACGGGCTCGCCGCGGCGCGCAGCTCCGGCACGAAGGTCGACGATCGGATCGTCCAGGTGCAAGCGCCCCTCGTCGCGGAGCTGCATGATCGCGGTGCCGGTGAACGTCTTCGTGATCGACGCGATCCGATAGAGCGTCGACGTGTCGGGTGGACGCCGGCTCGCGACGTCAGCGAAGCCGACACCGGCCGACCAGACCAGGTCGTCGCCGTGGACGACGCCGACGGCCGCGCCCGGCAAACGGTGCTCCTTCACGAACGCGGCGGCCTTCGCCTCGAGTTCGTCGGTGATCTTCGCGACGGGGCTCGTCATGGCGGCCACGATAGCGAGGGGGCCCGTCGAGGCGCTACTGCCCTTCCCTCAAACGACCATCTGCGCCGCAGCGTCCCCCTCGGAGACGATCGTCCGTCCGAACGGCCAGAGCGCCAGGATGCTGAGCTTGAACGCCTGGATCCCGAACGGGATGCCGATGATCGTGATGCAGAGCAGCGCGCCGGCAAGCAGGCTCGCCAGGAACAGCTCCCAGCCGGCGAACAGCAGCCACAAGATGTTGAAGACCATCTCGAGGGGCGCGAGCCCGCCCTCCCTGGGTACGACCGTCCGGCCGAACGGCCAGAGCACGAAGCCCGCCAACTTGAACGCCTGGATCCCGAACGGGATGCCGATGATCGTGATGCACATCAGGAGGCCGAACACCGCGTATCCGATCGCGAGCCAGATCCCCGCTAGCACGAACCAGAGGACGTTCCCGATGGTCTTCATCGGGTCCGAACCTATCGCATCACCCAGAGGGGAGTCGTGTGTCCCTCGGCCCCGTCAGTCGGTCCGGCCCGCGGCCCACGGGTCCGAGTTCCCGCTGGGCGCGGGGGGAGGCGGCATGGGCGGGTTGACCGCTGCCGGGTGTGTCGCGACGGCGGCGAACGTCTTGGTCTTGTCCCGGAGGCACAACGCGACGATCACGGCGATGAGGAAGAACAGCACGCCGAACACGTAGAACCCACCGGCGCTGTAGCCCTTCTTCTTCGCGATGTTGGCGGGGATGAACGCGAGTCCCAGACAGAGGAGCAGCGGGAAGAACAACGCGACGTCGTTGCCACTCGACGATGTGGACTGGGCGAGCGATGCAAGCATGGTGGGGCCCCCTCCGACCAAGATCAGGTCGATCAACCATAGGTATCGGGGTCGCGGCGACGCCTCTTGAGGGACCAGGTCGCGTCGCAGCGGATGGCGGACTAGAGTTCCACGCGATGCCGAAGACGTGGGGGCTCACGAAGGAACAGGCCGGGTACAAGCCCGCGCCACAGCCGGCGGTCCGCTGCGACCACTGCGAGTTCATGTGGCCGCGAACGTCGACGGGGAGCTGCAAGTACGTTCGCGGCTTGATCAAGGCTTCGTACACGTGCAACGAGTTCTCGCCGCGCAAGGGCTCCTCGACGTAGCGCGGCAGAGATGCAGACACGAAGGATGGCCCATGGTCTGCCGTCAGTGCGCGGGGCCGTGTATGCGGCCGCCCCGCAGGTCGCCGCGGTCCTCGATGCGGTGTCCTGAGGGCGGAAGGGCGCCTTCAAGCAGAGAGAGATGTCGCGGAGGGTCGTCCCGGGACCCGGCGGCATCGGGTCGATAGACCCCATCGCGGCCGAACCGCGCCGCGCATCATGGATGTGGCGGCAACCGGAGGTTCACGGATGGAACGGCGCGCGTGCACGTATCGATTGGCATGTGTCGTCTTCGCGGTCGCGGCAGCGTTCGCGATCCCATCGGTGTCGGCCGACGCGGGAACCTCGGCCGTGGCACCGTCCTGGCGCACGATGGCGCCGGCGCCGATCCCCGGCCGTCTGGCCGCGAGCGTCGTCTGGACCGGCCATCGGATGATCGTCTGGGGCGGGGTATCCGGGACCTTCGGCAAGGAAGCGCGCAGGGATGGCGCGATCTACGACCCGGTCGCCGACCGGCTGCACCGGATCCGGTCCGCGCCCGCGGGCAGGTGATCGGCGGCGGAGGGGCCGCCGCTTGGACCGGGAGGCGCGTGGTCATCTGGGCCGGGAACCCGCTCGAAGGCCCGGCGCGCGGCGCCGTCTACGACCCTCGGACCGACCACTGGCGGAAGCTGTCGCGCGGACCGCTCGGCCCTCGCGAGGGATACGTCTCCGTGTGGACCGGGACGGAGCTCGTCGTGATCGGCGGCTCGAGCGGCGACGGGCTCGTGCATCCGATCGCCGCCGCGGTGAACCCGAGGACCAGAACCTGGCGCCGGCTGCCGGGGATGAACCACATGGACGGACTGCTCGCGAGCGACGCCGTCTGGTCGGGAGATCGGCTGTTCGTGGCGGATCCGCCACGACTCGTTGGCCCTTCTGGTGCACGCCCACCCCGGTCTTCCTGGCATACGACATGGCGACCGATGTCGCGAGACCGATCGACCTGTCGAACGCGCCCGCACCGTCGATCACGCCGGTCGCGTGGACGGGGACGGAGGTGCTCGCCACGGGCAGGACCAAGCGAGCGTCATCTTCTACGACCCCGCGACCGACACCTGGCGGAGCGCTGCCCCCGCGCCGTGCGCGATGGACCCGGGCGGGTACGAGCAGAGCGCACGGCTCGACGAGCGATACGTGACAGCCTGCGGACGCGACGCGCTGCAGGTCTACGACGTCGCCTCGGACACGTGGCGGACGATCGAGGCTGGAAGCGCCCCGCTCAACCACCGCGAGGGAAGCGCGATCGCATGGACCGGCACGGATCTGATCGTGTGGAGCGGTACCGTCAGTCGCGCGGGGAACCCCACGCCGAACAGCGGGAAGTCGATCCGACTCGGGCCGTAGGTTCCTTCGACGAAGCTACGAACCCACAACGCGGTAGAGGTGCCAGCGGTCGGGGACACCCTTGAGCTCATGCTCGCCCGCGTCCTCGAACCGCAGGCCGGAGCCGGATACGAGTCCCTGGACGGTGTGGGAGACGAGGACCTCGGACGGCCCCGCGAGCGACGCGATCCGCGCGCCGACGTTCACGGCGATGCCTCCCACCTTCCCGGCGATCGTCTCGACCTCACCCGTGTGCACCCCCGCGCGAACCTCGATCCCGAGATCCGGCACGGCGTCGCTGATCGCTTTCGCGCAACGTACGCCCCGCGCCGGCCCGTCGAACGTGGCGAAGAAGCCGTCCCCGCGGTATCGACCTCGGTCCCCCGGAAGCGACCGAGCATCGCGCGCACCACGCCGTGATGGCGCTCCACCAGGTCTCGCCATCCCTTGTCCCCGAGCTCCGCCGCTTCTCCGTCGAGCCCACCATGTCGGTGAACATGACGGTGGCGAGCACCCGATCCAGATCCGCTTCGTCGTCGCGGACGGTCGCCACGAAACGCTCGATCTCGTCGAGCAGGTCTTCCTGTCGACCCATGACGAAGAGATGCTCGTCCCCTGGGAACGACACGAATCGCGCCCCACGGATCTGATCGGCGAGCCACCGGGTCTCCTCCACGCCGTAGTCGAGGTCCCCGTCGCGGGCCATCACCAAGGTGGGCACGTGGATGGCGGGAAGGGCCGACCGAGCATCGATGGCGCGGTTCATCATCGACAACGCGTTCACGGCTCCCGGGCTCGCGGCATTCCGCATGTAGTCGGCCAGCCAGGCCTGCATCGCGTCATCGTCGGCCTGAGGCGGCGAGAACGAGTCAGCCAGGAACTCCCTAGCGAGCTCCTTCGTGCCCCACAGCCGTTCCCGGCGCTCCCGGTACGCGATGACCTCCGGATCTTGGTCCGCGTTCGGCACGGCGAACGGGTAGTCCGGCGCGTTGTTCCAGCACGCGCTGGTGCCGAACAGGATCAGCGCGATCGTGCGCTCTGGATAGGTCGCGGCGAACAGCATGGCCATCGGGCCGCCCTCCGACACGCCGAGCACCACCGTGCGCTCGGAGCCGACGGCATCCATCACGGCGCGGGCGTCGTCCATCCGGATCTCGAGCGACGGCAATCATCCTCGGACACCCGATCCGAGAGTCCAACGCCCCGCTTGTCGAACACCATCACACGGGCGAACGACGAAAGGTGCGTGAAGAACCGCGCGAACCTCGTCCACATCTGCTCGACGTGCGTGACCCAGCCCATCACGAACAGGATGTCGACCGGGCCGTCGCCGAACACCTGGTACGCGATGTGGATGCCGTCGGCGGTCTTCGCGTAGCGGGTCTCGGGGACGTCCACGCATGAATCCTTGCCTGGGTCGCCGCTTGTGGCAACCTCGACGGGCGCTCAGCTGCCGGGGTCGAGCCGGGTGTCCACACCTGGAGCCCCAGGACCGATGCGGCACTGGCTTGCCTGACGTCGAAGGTGATCATCCTCCCGACGTCGGGGCGGGGCGAGAGCGCGGTCGCCAGGTGGATGGCATCGAGCGTCCGAAGGCCCCTCGGCCGCGGAAGAGGGCCGCCTGTCTGTGAGCGGCGTCACACTGGAGGAGATGAAGTACGTCCGAGGGATCGCCCTGGTGATTATCGCGACGGCGTGCTCCGCGCCGGCCGCATCGGTGACGAGCTCACTCCCGTCGGTCGCGACGGCTCCGGCGTCGGTCGCGAGTGGGCCATCCGGCGTCCGCCGGACGCCGGGACACGATGCCGTGGTCACCCGCACCGTGGACGGCGACACGGTGTACGTCGAGTACCACGGTCGCGAGATCGACGTCCGGTTGATCGGCGTGGACACGCCCGAGACCGTCGATCCATCACAGCCCGTCGGCTGTTACGGGCCGCAGGCCTCACACTTCACGCAACAGATGCTGACCGGCCAGCCGATCCGGATGGAGTTCGACGTGGAGCGGCAGGACCGGTATGGACGCGTCCTTGCCTACATCTGGCTCCGCGACCATCTGTTCAACGAACGTCTGGTGGCGCAGGGGTACGCGGTAGTCAGCACGTATCCGCCGAACGTGCGCTACGTCGCGGTTCGAGGCGGCGCAAGCGATCGCGATCCGCGGCGATCGCGGGCTCTGGGGCGCGTGTCCCGTCGCCCATCCGCACCGGTGTGACCCGGCGTACCCGGGCGTGTGCATCCCGTCACCGCCGCCGGATCTCGATTGCGCGGATGTCACCTACCGGAACTTCCGGGTGCTCCCGCCGGATCCTCAGAACTTCGACGGCGACCACAACGGCATCGGCTGCGAGACCTGAGCGGTCCTTAGCCGACCGTGAGCGTGATCGGCACCGCGGCGAGCGCCTTGGAAACCGGGCACCCGACCTTCGCCGCTTCGGCCGCTTCGCGGAACCCGTCCGCGTCGAGCCCGGGCACGTCGCCCGAGACATGCAGGCGGATCCCCGTGATCCCCTCGCCCGGCTGGAAGTCGACCTCGGCACTCGTGTTGAGCGTCGTCGGAGGTTGGCCGGCCTTCGCGAGACCGCTCGACAACGCCATCGAGAAGCAGGAGGCGTGAGCCGCGGCGATGAGTTCCTCCGGGCTCGTGCGGCCGTCGGGGTCCTCGGCCCGCGAGGACCAGGTGACGTCGAACGTCCCGAGGCCGCTCGACCCGAGGGTGACCCGGCCGCTCCCCTCCGTCAGCGATCCATGCCATTCGCATACCGCGTTGCGCGTCGTCGCCATCGTCGCCTCCCGTTATTCGATCGATCTCCAAGTTCTACCGTGAGGTCGCGTGATGGACCGTCCGGCGCGGAGCGATCCACCGATCTGAGCTAGGGTCGTCGCCTCACGAGAAGGAGGGCGACATGGGCGTGACGCATAAGGCCGTCGGGATCCCGGACGAGACAATGACGTTCGAGCACGGACAGGTCCAAGTGGTGAAGGTCGGGGGGTTCACCATCCGCCTGAACACGTTCGAGCCCGGTTGGCGGTGGTCCGCGGACATCAAGCCGATCGCGAAGACCGACTCGTGTCAGATCCATCACGTCGGGTACCTGCTGTCCGGCAGGCTGCACGTCGCGACCGAAGACGGCGGCGATGCGGAGATCGGTCCCGGTGAGGCCTACGAGGTCCAGCCCGGCCACGACGGCTGGGTCGTCGGCGAGGAACCCGTGATGTCGGTCGAGTTCTCGGCGTAGAGCGGCGAGGGATATCTGCACCACCTCACGTTCGGGGGAGGGCACCCTGGCGGGCCGGACGCTCGCGGCGGGAAGATGACATCCATGGCGACCCGAACGGATCGGGCGGACCGGCTCTCCGTAGCGCTGGTGATCGCCGTCGCCGTGCTTCGGCTGTGCGCCTTAGTCCTCATCACGCTCGTCCGTGGTCACCTCGATCCGAGCGACTCGTTCCCAAACGTGGTCACCGCTCTGAGCGGGATCGTCTACGCCGCGATCGGGGCGTTGATCGTCCGACGGGCACGCAATCTGATCGGGTGGATCCTGCAAGGTGTCGGACTCGGGCTGACGGTGTTGAGCCTGAGCGGCGTGTATAGCGTCGCCGGGATCGCCTGGCGACCGGGCGCCTTCCCTGGGGCGGTGCTCGCGGGCGCGATCGGCGAATGGGTGTTCGGGCCCACGGTCACGGCGCTCGGCTTCCTCCTGATCCTGTTCCCGACCGGGACGCTGCCGTCGCGCCGGTGGCGTCCGGTCTTGACCGTCGGGCTGGTGGCGGCGGGGATCACGACGATCGGGTTCGTCGTGAACCCTGTGACGTACGGCGTGCCCGCCCCCGGCGGACTGTCGTTCCGGATCGCGAATCCCCCGGGGATCGCCTCGCTCGGTGACGCGATCTCGACCATCCTCGTCGTTTCGGTTCTCACGACGGTGGCGGTGGCGGTGCGGCGCGTTCGCCTCGCTGATCGTCGCGCTACCGAACGGCGGACAGCGACTTCGCCAGCAGATCAAGTGGGTGGCGTTCGCGGCGGCGCTGGCGGTCGCGTGGGGATCGCGGGTTCGGTTCCTCTCGTGGCATGCGGCTGCGACAGCTCGCCCGTCGCCACCGTGGCGTTCTCGTCGCGAACGAGCTCGCGCGCTGCTCGGCGTTCCGGCGGCGATCGACGATCGCGCATCCTGAAGTATCGGCTGTACGACATCGACGTCATCATCAACCGGACGGTCGTCTACAGCTGCTCGCCGCAGTCCTCAGCGGCGTGTACGTCGCTGGTCGTCGTCGGCGTCGGATCGCACTGGGTAGCCGTGGGCGACCCTTGCTCACGACGTAGCGGTCGTCGCGATCGCGTTGCTCTTCCAACCATTGCGACGATGGGCGCAGCGGTTGGCGAACCGATGGTCTACGGAGACCGCGCGACGCCGTATCAGGTGCTGTCGGACTTCGCGGAGCGATATGGCCGGCACGTACGGGCTGGACGACGTCCTCCAGCGGATGGCGTCGATCCTCGCGCAAGGAACCGGTGCGACCCGTGTCGATGTGTGGCTGCGGGTGGGCGTGAGCTTCGTCCGTCGCCGACGTGGCCGGCCGACGCGGCGATCGCGGGCCGATCCACTCCCGATCGAGGCCGACGATGGCTGTCGGCTTTCGCCGAGGCGACGCGGGCGGTTGCCGTCCGGCACGCGGTGCCGACTGCTCGGGGCGCTCACGCTGGAGAAGCCGCGGAACGAGCCGCTCACGCCCACCGAGGACAAGCTGCTTCAGGACCTCGCGTCGCAGGCGGGTTGGTCCTGCGGAACGCTCGCCTCACCGCCGAGCTCCAGGCGAACGTCCGCGATCTCCGGGCGTCGCGCCGGCGGCTGGTCGAGGCGCAGGACGAGGAGCGACGCAAGATCGAGCGCAACCTCCACGACGGCGCGCAGCAGCAGCTCGTGGCGCTCACGGTGCAGCTCGGCCTGCTCGAGCGGCTCGCCGAGGATCCAGATCGCGTGCGGCGATGGCGACTCAGCTCCAGGGCGCGCTCCGCGACGCGCTGGACGATCTCCGCGACCTCGCGCGCGGGATCTATCCGCCGTTGCTCGCCGACAAAGGGCCTCGCCGTCGCGCTCGAAGCGCAGGGCCGCAAGGCGGCAGTGCCGACGACGGTCGAGCCCGACGGGGTCGGCCGCTACCCGCGGGAGGTCGAGGCGGCGGTGTACTTCTGCGCGCTCGAGGCGATGCAGAACGTCGCGAAGTACGCCGACGCGCGCTCGGCAGACATCCGGCTCGCCGAGCGCGAGGGACGCCTGCGTATTCGAGATCGAGGACGACGGCCGCGGGTTCGATGCCGATGCGACCACGTACGGCACGGGGGTGCAGGGGATGGCGGATCGCCTCGACGCCATCGGCGGCACGCTCGAGATCCGCAGCGCGCCCGGACGAGGGGACGATGGTCCGCGGCGAGATCATGGTGGCCGACGACCCCGGTTCGACCTAGACGCGGTCTTTCGGATCTCCCGCCCGAGTCCCGTCGGCACCAAGGACCCGAACGGCGCCTCGGCAGGGCCCCTGCTCTCGTCGATGGGGTACGTCTTCGAGTCCGGATGAGCCGATATGAAGAGAGGTCATGAGGAGTCTGGACTCGATATGAGCTTCGAAGGATTCGAGAGCGTTCTCGCGGCGGCCCAAGCCGGCGCCGAGTGGGCGATGACGATCCTGTATCGGGAGCTGCAGCCGAGGGTTCTGCGGTATCTCTCCTCAAGAGAGCCCGGCGAGGCCGAGGATCTCGCTTCCGAGGTCTGGCTGGACGTGGCGACCGGCCTGCGGCGGTTCCACGGAGATGAGGATGGCCTGCGCGCATGGGTCTTCACCATCGCTCGAAGGAGACTGATCGACCTCCGGCGACGAACCGCCGTCCGCAGCACGACTCCGACTCCGCCAGAACTCCTCGGCGGGGACCGGGGGATCGGCAACGTCGAGGACGAGGCGATCGCCGCCCTTGGAACCGTCGGCGCGCTCGCCCGCATCGCGGCCCTGCCGCCGGATCAGGCCGACGTGGTTCTACTGCGCGTACTCGGCGATCTGTCCGTCGCGGCGGTGGCCGAGATCCTTCACAAGCGTCCGGGCGCCGTTCGCGCCCTTCAGCACCGCGCACTCCGGAACCTCGCGAAAGACGTTTCCAACCAAGGCGTAACGGAATGACCCGCCGGCGCGATATCAGGAGTGAGATGCGGAACCTCCTCCTCGATCGTGACACCGCCGACAGACTCCTGACGGGGCAAGTCGAGCCCGACGACGCCCCTCCGGGATATGCCCATGTCGCCGAGCTCTTGCGCTCGGCGTCGAGCTGTCCCCCGATCGACGCCGAGCGTGAACGTGCCACGGTGGTCGCGATGGTGGAGGAGGTCCGCTCTCATCTCCAAGACCAGCCTTCGAGCGGCGAACGGCGTCCGATCAGATGGTTCGTTCGTGCCAAGGTCGTGGCGATCGCCGTTGCCGCCACGCTGGTCGGGACGACCAGCCTTGCCTTCGCGGGTGCGCTCCCGGGAGCCGCCCAAGGGGTTGCCCAGACGATGCTCGCCAAGATCGGGGTCAGGGTGCCCGGCCCGAACCCCCATGCCACGACACGTCCATCCCCGGTGTCGACCTCGCCCCTGATCACCCCGCCACCGCTCCCGGCGGTCGAGCCCTCACCCGGGGCGGGGCACGGCCAGTCGGGTCAACCGCACGGCCAGTCGGGTCAACCGCACGGCCAGTCGGGTCAACCGCACGGCCAGTCGGGTCAACCGCACGGCCAGTCGGGTCAACCGCACGGCCAGTCGGGTCAACCGCACGGCCAGTCGGGTCAACCACACGGCCAGGCCGGGCAACCACACGGCCAGGCCGGGCAACCACACGGCAAGTCGGGGGAACCACATGGGACCGACAACTCAGGTCCAAACAACGGAAGGAGAGGGTCATGAAGGAACGGAACCTGCGGGGCGTCATCGCGGTGGCGCTGGGGGTCTGCTTGTCGGTTGGACTCTTCGCGACGAACGCGATCGCGAAACCAGCACCCGTCACGAAGATCAGCTTCAAGCTGAACGACCACAACGTGCCACCAGGGTCCCCGGTCACGAGCGACGTGCTCGTTCGCACACGGAGCGGCCACGATTGGGTCCCCTTCGCGAACGCGCTCCTCTCGGTTCGGGTGGACGGAACCCAGGTCTTGACGATCACGACGGACGCGAACGGTGAGGCAGCGATCTCCTACGTTGCCGCTGCGGGCGGTCACGTGATGAAGGTCGTCTTCGCAGGCGACGCGACCCACAAGCGGGCGCAGCGCGCGCAAGGGTTCGCGGTCGTCGCGGGAGCGACGAGCGTGCCGTCCGCGCCGACGCTGACGGCGACGGCGGGTTTCGCGATGGTCCATCTGTCGTGGGCGGCGCCGGCCGACGGCGGCTCCACCATCACCACGTACAACATCTACCGGTCGACGATCAGCGGCAGTGAAGCACTCTTCGCGTCGATCCCGGCCGGAACGGTCTTCGACGACTTCGCCGTCGTGAGCGGAACGACCTACTTCTACGAGGTGAGCGCTTTGAACGCCGAAGGCGAAGGAGCGATGTCGTTGGAGGTCTCAGCTTCTCCAGTGTGAGGCGAGTCGAGGCGGAGCGGTGGGGCGGGTTCCTGGCCGTCCCACCGTGCGCGTTCCTAGCGCCTTCTGTGGGAGCTGAGGAGCAGCGATGAGGATCGTGATCGTGGACGACCACACGATCATGCGTCGCGGGGTGGCCCACGTGGTGGAGCACGGGTTCCCCGACGCCGACGTCGTCGAAGCTGGAAGTGCCTTGGCGGCGCTGGATGTGATGCGCGAGCAGGTCGCCGACGTGGTGCTCGTCGATGTCCGGATGCCGGACCTGGACGGGCTCGACCTCCTCCGAGCGATGAAGGTCGGGTGGCCGGACGTGCCCGTGATCATGCTGTCGACCCACGAGTACGCCCCTTACCTGAAGCGGGCACTGTCCGACGGTGCCGCGGGCTACCTTCTGAAAGATGCGACCCTCGAGGACCTGACACAGGCGATCGACGCCGCCATCTCCGGCGGCAGCAGCCTCCTGTCGCAGCGGGCCATCCGGACCGTGTTCGAGGATGTCGCCTCCTCGGGCGGCGTCGCTCGGTCACGCCTGACCGGATACCACCTAACCCAGCGCGAGCACGAGATCCTGGCGCTCCTGTCCGAGGGACGGAGTAACCGCTCCATCGCGCAGAACCTCTACCTGTCCGAAGAAACCGTGAAGGGACACCTCAACGCGATCTTCCGCAAGCTAGGGGTCACGAACCGCACGCAGGCAGCGATGATGGCCGTGGAGTTAGGCGTGGAAGGCTCTCCGCGAGCGACCACTGGGACGGACTTACCACCCGCGGATCGCTGATCAACGTTGTCTCCAAGGACGGTCCGCGGCCAGACTGAACCGATGGCTGTCGCTCGAAGGTGCGGCGAACGATGCTGATCGTGGGATGAAGGCTGCCGTGCAGACGCGTTACGGTCCGCCGGACGTCGTTGGGATCACCGAGGTCGACACACCGTCGATCGGGGACCACGACGTGCTCGTCAAGGTGCATGCAGCGACGGTGAATCGGACGGACTGCGCCTTCCGGTCGGCGAAGCCGTCCGTCAATCGGTTCTTCAGCGGGCTCTTGAAGCCGAAGGTGACGATCCTCGGATGTGAGTTCGCGGGAGTCGTCGAGGCGGTCGGCGGCGGCGTGACGTCCTTCGCGGTCGGCGAGAACGTGTTCGGCTTCAGCGAGGGGCGGTTCGGTGCGCACGCCGAGTACCTGACGATGCCTGAGGACGGCTCGATCGCCACCATGCCGGCGAACGTGACGTACGAGCAAGCCGCGGCAAGCACCGAGGGATCGCACTACGCGCTATCGATGATCACGAAGGCGAAGACTCGGGGCGGGCAACATGTGCTCGTCAACGGCGCGACCGGCGCGATCGGCTCGGCGGCGGTCCAACTCCTGAAGCGGCTCGGTGCCGTCGTGACCGCGACATGCGCCACGGAACATGTGGAGTTGGTGCGGGGCTTAGGCGCCGCCCGGGTGATCGACTACACGGCCGAGGACTTCACGACGGACGCGCAGACGTACGACGCGGTCTTCGACGCGGTCGGCAAGAGCTCGTTCGGCCGATGCAAGCGACTGTTGAAGCCGGGCGGGGTCTACGTCTCATCGGATCTGGGTCCATGGGCCCAGAACCCGATCCTGGCGCTCGTCACTCCGCTGTTCGGGGGAAGGCGGGTCGTGTTCCCCATCCCGCCGAAGTACGACCGGGCGAGGGTGCTGGGCTTCAAGGCGATGATCGAGACGGGGGAGTTCACACCGGTGATCGACCGGCGGTATCCCTTGGATCAGATCGTGGAGGCCTACACGTACGTCGAGACCGGGCAGAAGATCGGCAACGTCGTGATCGTCGTCGAGCCTGCGAGCTAGTCGCGGGCCGGTGCTGTTCATCGGCCTGTAGCGCGTTGCATCAACGACTCAGCCGATCCGTCATCCACCGCCGGTGGGCGGCTTCCCTCCGTGGCACGAGCAGGTCGCGGTCGCGAGCGTCTGCGTGTGGCAGTCGCTGCACGCCAGGGGCTCTTCGCCGGTCGGGACGTGCGGGCCGACCTGCTTGTGGACGAACGTGGACGGGACGAAGTGCGTCGTCGTGTGGCAGGTCGAGCACGTGGTCAGCAGCGGGCTGTTGTGATGGTCGCCGTGGCAGTTCACGCACCCGTCGGCCGGCCCCATCGTTCCGGCCGTCGAGCTCGTGTGGCACTGCTCACACAGGATGCTCGCGTGCGGACCCGTCAGCGGCACCGGGTGGTGGAAGTTGCCCGGCACCCACGACTTGAGGTTGTGGCAGTCCTGGCAGGCGCCACGGTCGGCGTGCGGCGCCGTGTGGCAGTACGCGCACGTGTTCGGCTGCGCCTTGCCGTCGTGGCACGTGAAGCACGCTTTCATCGACTGCGGCGGGATGTACGTCACCCCGGGGATGTCCTTGTGGACGACCTGTGCGTGGCAGTCGTCGCAGAGCGAGTTGACCTTCGGTGGAACGTGCGTGGCGTGGTTGAACGTCGCCGTGACGAGTTGCACGGGCGGGGCGAGCTGGCTCGCGGGGTGGCATCCCTGACAGATCGCGTTCGGCACGGGGCGCGTCGACTTGATCGGGTTCGGGACCGTCCCGATGAAGTGGACCTGCACCTCGTGGAGGCCGTTCAGCTTGGCCCGGGCGAGGTTCACGAGCCCCGGCCCGATATGGCACTTCACGCAGTCGACCTGGTCGTGCTTGCTGATCTTCCAGGAGTCTCCGTAGGGCACCATCTCGTGGCACGCGTATCCGCAGAAGCGGTTACCTTCGGTGAGCTTGACCCCGATGGCGGTCGCGGCCAGCAGCCCCACGAACCCGAATGAAGCCAGCACGATCAGCCTGCCCCAGAAGTCCCGCTTCCAGAGCCGCTTGATCCTGCCGGCCATCACGCACCATCTCCTGCCATCATCATCCGCCGACCCGGCCTGCGTCGGCCGGATGACGGTCCCGAGACCGGGGGGACCTTCGGCCGACGCCCTCGGATCTCTGTTGCGGGCTCAGCCCTGCACGATCGAGGCGATGTTGGCGTCGAGGGTCGGGCGATCGATCGGCCCGATGTACTTCGCAACGATGGTGCCGTCAGGCCCGATGAAGAACGTCTCGGGGAACCCCAGCACCCCGTAGCTCGCCTGTAGCTCCCCTCGAACGTCCGCCACGCTCGCGTAGTCCACGCCGTACTGGGCCTGGAACGCGAGGGCGCCCGCCTGGGAGTCCTTCGTGTCGATCCCGAGGAAGACCACCCCTCGATCGTTCCACCGGCGTTGGGCGGCAGCCAGCACCGGCGCCTCTCCGCGGCACGGTGGGCACCAGGAAGCCCAGAAGTTCAGGACGACGGGCTTGCCGCGGAAGTCGGCGAGCGCGAGGGAGCCATCGCCCTCCAGGCGCGGGAGCCGGAAGGTCGGCGCTTGAAGTCCGAACGGATCCTGGCCGAGCGTGCCGTCACCCATCACGCGAACGGCCGCCCACCCGACGCCGGCGCACGCGATCAGCACCAGCGCCGCCACCACCGCCCCGCGGAGGCGGGACCGGGTACGCGCTCCTCCCGTCACCTCGGCAGGTACCAAGGTCATCTCCATCCCACCATGGCACCGGCTCGGGAAGGGGCCTCGTCCGAACGACCCGCAACCGTCGGGACGTCGGACCCCTGGTCGGCGGGCTCGTCCGAACCACCATTGACGGTATCCGGCGCGACCGGATCGAGCGGAGGAGCAGCGATTGAACGCCGTGCAGGGTTCGGTTGGGGTTCCCGATGGGTTCGAGCAACCCCGGAGCCGGCTGCCCCTCGCGCTCGCGGGGGTCGTCGTCCTCGCGATGCTCGGCGGATTGACCTACACGATGTTCACCCGCTCGGTCGTGTACTACCGAACGCCAACCGAAGTTCTGCGCGCACCCGGCATGCACGTGCGGCTCTCGGGGACGGTCGTCGATGGAAGCATCAGCAACGACATCGTCGCCGGGACGGTCGCGTTCGAGGTTACGGACGGTCGCACGACGGTGCCCGTGCTGTTCCACGGCGCGGCGCCCGACGCCCTCCGGAGCGGCGGAGACGCCGTGGCTGAAGGTGCGCTCGGCGCCGACGGCACGTTCATGGCGCAGCGACTCTTCGCCCGTTGCCCGTCCAAGTTCCAGACGGCGACGCCGGGGCCATGAGGACGATCGAGCCGCCCGCGCTCGCGATCCGCCTGGAGGGCGTCGGCAAGCGGTTCGGCGCTCAAGCGGCCCTCGACGGGATCGACCTGGACGTGCCGGCCGGCTCGTTCATCGCCGTGATGGGTGCGAACGGCGCAGGGAAGACGACCCTGCTCCACGTCATCGCGGGGCTGGCAGCTCCTACCGCCGGACGCGTCACGATCGCGGGCGTCGACATGCGGCGCGCCGGCCCGCGCCTCCGCGCGCAGATCGGCGTGGTCGGCCACCGGCCGATGCTCTATCCCGACCTGACCGCGAGGGAGAACCTCCGCTTCCACGCGCGACTGTTCGGCGTGCCGGATCCCGGAGAGGGCGGCGGTGGCAGCTGCGGCCCTCATGGATGTCGACGACGTCCTCGATCGAACCGTCCGCACGCTCTCGCGCGGGACGACACAACGGGTCGCGCTGGCTCGAGCGCTCGTGCATCGACCACGGGTGCTGTTGCTGGACGAGCCGTACACGGGCCTGGACGAGGTGGCGGCGCTCGCGCTGTCGGAACTGCTGGGTCGTCTCCACACGCCGGACCGCGTCCTGCTCGTCACGCTGCACGACGTCGCGCGGGCGATCGGCGGCCCCGAGCGAGTGGTCGTGCTGTCGCGAGGACGCGTGGTGTTGGACGAAGCGACGCGCGGATCCGTCCACGACTTCGGCGACGAGTACCTGCGCCTCCTCCGCCTGGAGGTGGCGTCGTGACCTGGCTCGGCTCGGCTGCGGTGATCGCCGGGAAGGACCTCCGGCTGGAGCTGCGCACGCGCGACGTCGTGTCGTCGGTGGGGTTGTTCGTGTTGCTGGTGGTCGTGACGGCGAGCTTCGCGCTGCCGCTCGAGGGTCCGGGCCGCGAGGGCATGGCCGCCGGTGTGCTCTGGATGGCGTTCCTGTTCGCCGGCTTGCTCGGGTTGGGTCGCTCGATGGCGATCGAGGACGAGGAGGGCTGCTTCGCCGGACTGCTCGTCTCCCCCGCGCCGCGCGAGGGGATCTTCCTCGGCAAGCTCGCGTCGAACCTCGCGTTCACGGCCGTCGTCGAGGCGCTGATCGTGCCGCTGTTCATCGCGCTCCTGCAGCTCCACGTGGCGTCCCCCTTGCTGCTGGTCGTCTCCGTCGTGTTGGGCACGTTGGGGATCTTGACGATCGGCACGCTGTTCGCGGCGATCGCGGTCGGTACGCGGGGGCGCGAGGCGATCCTGCCGTTGCTCGTGCTCCCGGTGTCGGTCCCGATCGTGACGGCGGCGGTCAAGACGACTGAGGCCGCGTTCATGGGGACGTGGGGTGTCGGAGGGTGGCTGCTCCTGATGGTCGGTTTCGACGTCCTGTTCCTGCTGGTCGCCCTGGCGACGTTCCCGTACGTGACGGAGGGATGACCTTGGGCATGAAGGTCGATGTTCGGACCGATCCACGACAGGACGCGACGTCGACCCCGCCGGTCGGATCGAGCCGCCGATCGGCACTCGGCGCGCTCACCGCCGTCTCCCTCGTCGTGCTCGTGATCCTGGCGTTGTTCGTCGCGCCGGAGGATGCGGCGCAAGGAGCCGCGCAACGCATCTTCTACATCCACGTGCCGTCGGCGTGGGTCGGGTTCCTGGCGTTCTTCGTCGTGTTCGTGGCGAGCATCCGCTTCCTGAAGACCGGGGATCGCCGGTTCGACGACCTCGCCTCGGCGTCGGCGGCCGTCGGGATGGTCTTCACGACGGCGGTGCTGATCACCGGGCCGTTGTGGGGACGACCGGTGTGGGGCGTCTACTGGACGTGGGATCCCCGCCTGACCAGCTTCCTGCTGCTGTGGCTGATCTACCTGTCCTACCTGGTGCTTCGCGGCTACGTCCCCGAGCCGGAGCGGCGCGCGCGCTACTCCGCCGTGGTCGGCATCGTCGGGTTCCTCGACGTCCCGATCGTGTACCTGTCCGTGCGATGGTGGCGGGCCCAGCACCCGTCGCAGCTGATCTTCACACGCGGCGGGCTCCCGACGTCGATGCTCGTGGTGCTCCTGATCGGCGTGGCCGCGTTCACGCTCCTGTACCTCTACCTCATGTCGGTGCGCCTCAGCGTGACCCGGCTCGAGCACGACCGCGAGGAGGTGCCGGGATGAGCGGCACCGGGTACCTGATCGCCGCCTACCTGGCCGCCGGCGCCCTGTACGCCGGATACCTCGCGACGCTCTGGCGGCGCGAACGCGCACTGGGCGGAGGGAGGCGACGCCGTGGCTGAGCTCGGCCGTGTGACGTTGTTGATCGCTCTCGCCGCGGCAGGGTGGGCGCTGCTGGCCGGGTTCGCCGGCGCGTTCGGGGATCGCGAGCGGTCCACGCGCAACGCCGAGCTCGCGATCGTCGTGGCGGCAGTCGCGATCACGACGTCGAGCGGCGCGTTGTTCGCGGCGCTCCTCACCCGCGACTTCGGCATCGAGTACGTCGCGCAGTACACGAGCCGGAGCCTCTCCGTCTTCTACACGCTGGGCGCGTTCTGGGCGGGACAGGCCGGATCGCTCCTGCTGTGGGCCTGGGTGCTCGCCATCTGCTCGGCGCTCGTCGTGGCGCAGCGGCGGACGCGGGACCGCGCGCTGATGCCGTGGGCCATCACGGTGCTCGCGGGCATCCTGCTGTTCTTCCTGGTCCTCGTCGCGTTCTACGCGGATCCGTTCGTCCGGCTCGCCGTCGCGCCTCCCGACGGCCAGGGGCTCAACCCGTTGCTGCAGAACTACGGCCAGTGGATCCATCCGCTCACGCTCTACATCGGGTTCGTCGGGTTCAGCGTGCCGTTCGCGTTCGGGATCGCCGCGTTGATCACGGGCCAGCTCGGCGATCGCTGGTTGCTGGACGTGCGCCGGTGGACGCTCTGGTCGTGGATCCTGTTGACGGCCGGCATCCTCCTCGGCGCGCGATGGGCGTACGTGGAGCTCGGGTGGGGCGGCTACTGGGCGTGGGACCCGGTGGAGAACGCCAGCCTGCTCCCGTGGCTCACGGCCACGATCTTCCTGCACTCGGCGACGGTGCAGGAGAAGCGGGGCGTCATGAAGGTATGGAACGTGACGCTGCTCCCGGCGACGTTCGCGCTGTCGATCTTCGGGACGTTCCTCACGCGGTCGGGCGTGGTGTCGTCGGTCCACGCGTTCGCCGAATCGACGATGGGTCCGCTCCTGCTCGGGTTCACCGGGCTCGTGGTGTTCGTGTCGGCCGCGCTGATCGTGTGGCGGCTTCCGAAGCTCGGTGCCGCCGGTCGCTTCGGCTCGGCGATCTCTCGGGAATCGTCGTTCCTCGCGACGGGCCTGCTGTTCACGGCGATGACCGTGGTCGTGTTCTGGGGCACCGTCTACCCGCTCGTCGCCGAGGCGGTCGACGGCACGAAGGTGTCGGTCGGCCCGTCCTTCTTCCAGTCGTTCATGGTGCCGCTCTCGATCCTGCTGCTGGCGCTCGTCGGGATCTGTCCGTTGCTGGCATGGAGGCGGACCGACGCCGCACATCTCTGGAGCGGGGTCACGTGGCCACTCACGGTCGGGGGATCGGTGCTGGCGCTCGGACTGATCGCATCGGGCGGACGGCACGTGCTGCTCGCCGTCGTCACGGGCGCTCGGGGCGTTCGCGTTGACGACGGTGGTCGGCGAGATCGCGCGCGGGCTGCGAGCCCGGCGTTCGATCCACGGCGAACGGTGGGCGACGGCGGTGCACCACCTGTTCGCGTTGACGCCCCGTCGCTACGGCGGCCCGATCGCCCACGCCGGGATGATCGTGCTGCTGACCGCGATCGCGCTGAACCTCAGCATGAAGGAGCACACGCAGACCACGCTGGCGGTCGGGCAGCTCCGCACGGGTCGGCGGCTACGAGCTGACGCTGCGGAGCGTGACGCCGCGGCAGGAGGGCTCGCGGTTCGCGACGGTGGCGACGTTCGACGTCCGCTCCGGCGGGTCGCCGGACGGCACGATCACAGCCGAGCTCGTGCAGTTCGACAATCAGCAGACGGCCGCTGACATCGGGATCCGTTCCACGCTGGGCGCCGACCTCTACGTGGTGCTCGGTCAGGCCGATCAGGCACCGCGGCCTGGCGAACATCGATCTCTACGTCGAGCCCGGGATGCTGCTGATCTGGATCGGGATGGTCGTCGTCGTGCTGGGCGGCGTCCTGGCGGGATGGCCGAGGCGCCCGAACATGTTGACCCACGACCTGGAGATGGACGCCGTCAGCGGCACGCTCCCTCCGGACGAGCTGGTCCGGGTAGGGGGGTCCGCAACATCCGACGGACTTCGATCGGGAGCTCGAGCGACAGATCGCCGCGCATCGCAAGGCGCTCCGCGAGCGAGCCCCGCACCGCGGAGGTGATGGCATGTGACCCGCTCGAGCCGAGCCGTGCGGACCGGATCGCTTGCGGCGATGAGCGGCGCTCCTGCTGATCATCGTCTTCCCCGCGTGGACGCGCCGCGCAACCGGCGGGCATCACCGGCCGCGTGATCGACGCCACGGATCACCGGCCGGTCGCGGGCCAGCCGGTGACGCTGTCCACGTACCGGGGCGAGACGCGGCTCTCGACCGCGTCGGCGACCACGGACGCGCACGGCGCCTTCTCGTTCGGCCCGCCGCCGACGAACGCCACGGGTTTCCAGCTCACGACGACGTTCCGAGGAGGCACCTACCGGACGCCGCTCACCCAGATCGCGGATCCGATCCCGCCTGTCACGCTGAAGGTGTTCGCACCCACGACCGACGTCACGGCGATCACGCAGACGAACTGGGTGGTCTGGGTCGACCCGATGCCCGGCGGCATCGTGGTCCAGCAGGATCTTACCTGGAAGAACGACGGCACGACGGCGTACATCGGTGCCGATGCGGGCGGCGGCGTCGTGACCGAGGTCCCGCTCTCCCCGGGCGCGACGAACGTGCAGTACCTCGGCCTCTACCTGAACGGCGGCGGCCGGATCGCCGGGAACACCTACCAGGGGACCCAGCCGATCGTGCCCGGACGATCGAGCGCCACCGTGCGCTACGTCGTGCCCACGCTCAACGACCTCCGCCTCGTTTCGCCGCTCGCCACGGGCAACCTGCACGTGTTCGTCCCGACGGCCTGGTGGTGTCGGCGCCGGGGATGACGAGCGCCGGTCAGATCACCGATCGCGGGACGGACCTACCAGGTGTTCACCGCCGCGAACGTGCCGGCCGAGCAGACCGATCGCGGTCGGCCTGACGCCCGCGCCGCAGCCGAAGAGCGATGCCGGCCGTTCGCGATCGCGGGCATCGTCATCCTGCTGCTCGTCGTGACGTTCTCGGTGTGGCGGATCAAGGGGGGTAGCCGGCGACGTCGTGCCGGGTCGCCCGCCGCGGCGGCGTCGGACGCACCTCGCGCCGCTCCATCGCGACGTGCGGCTCCGAGAGACGAGACCGAGGTCCTGCTCGAGGAGATCGCCGCCATCGACGTCGCGTTCGAGGAGGGTCTTCTCGAACCGGCCACCTACGAGCGCGTGCGCGCCGCGGCGAAGGAACGACTGGCGGCCGCGGCGCGGGGCGCTCCCTTCTGATAGCGCGGCCGGGGAAGGCCGCCGAACGCAGCAGACGGTCCCGTCGACACGGGTTCTTCCGGCCCTCTCCGGACGCATGGAGGCCTCCTTAGTCTGTAGGTGCCAGACGTGAGCTTCTCTGGCTCCGGGGAGGCACTCGGATGAGTGAGCAGGTCGATGCGGGTCGCGGCAAGAGATGGGGGACCCTCGTCATCGGAGGTCTCCTCATCCTTGCGTGTCTCGTCGTCGGGGGCATCCTTGGGTTCGCATCGGGGGCCGCCATCGGAGCTGCCTTCACCGACACTGCGAGTGACTGCGAATTCGAGGAGTGCGTCGACGCGGGCATCCTGCCTGGCGCGACCATCGGCCTCATCGTGGGAGCTCTGGCTGGAGGGATCGGGATGGCGATCGTGTGGCTCCGCCGGATCCGGAAGCAGCCGATGCGGATGCGGTCAACCCGATCTCCGCCGACCAGTAGGTGCGCCAACCCGTGAGCTAGTCGCGCGTCGACTGGTCCCACTGCGCGACCTCGACCAGTCGCCCGCCTCCCACGTCGACGTACTCACGCGCCCGGCCACCACCCTTGCGCTCCGGCCGATCCATCAAGGCATCCTGCACCTTGCCGTGGAAGTAGCACCGCCCGTCCTCGCGCTCGACCACGACGGGGTTGGTACACCGGCCTTCCGGGCAGGTGGCCGTCACCGGTCCGCCCCGATCGTCGTCATGTCTATAAGTGAACAGGCGTCCATGCCAAGTATCAACCCGGGATGCCGGCCTGCTTCCGGCGGGGCAGGATTCAGCTGGTCCGTGTTTCGGCCGATGACAACATCGACTGCCCATGACCGCTGAGGTCGGGCACCCCTGACGGGAGCCGAAAGGTGCGTATCCTCGTCATCGAAGACGACGACGACATCCGCTCGATCTGCGAGCACATGTTCGCGTGGGCCGGTCACCAGGTGGCGGCGGCCGTGGACGCCACGAGCGGGCTGGAGTTGGTGGGGTCCTTCGAGCCCGACGTCGTCGCGCTCGACCTCATGATGCCCGGGATCGACGGCCTCACCGTACTCGCGGCGCTCCGCGGGTCGGCACCCACCTGCGACATCCCCGTCGTGATCGTCTCGGCGCGAACGCTCACCGCGGACCGGCTGCGGGCGTTCGAGGCCGGCGCGGACGAATACGTCAGCAAACCGTTCGACCCTGACGTGCTTCTCCAGGTCCTCGAACGCGCATGGCTCACATCTCCCGAGGAACGGGCCGCTGGGCGACGGGAGAAGATCCTCTCGCTCGGGGGACGGATGTCGGCGTGGTCGTGAGCGGATAGACGCAGGATCGCACGGCGGGCTCCCGTAGAGTCCCCCGTGTGAAGGTCGGCGTGGTGATCCCGGCAGCGGAGGTCGACGGCGAGGGCTCGACGCCCGGTTGGCCGGCGATCCGATCGTTCGCCCTGTCGGCCGAGGCACACGGTCTCGACTCCGTGTGGATGTTCGACCACTTCTTCAACGAGCCGGCGAACGGGCCGATCGAGGGCATGCACGAGGCCTGGACCATCGTGAGCGCCGTCGCGGCCGTGACCGAGCGCGTCGAGATCGGGACGCTCGTCCTGTGCTCGAGCTTCCGGAGCCCGGCCCTCGTCGCCAAGATGGCTGCAACGGCCGACGAGGTGAGCGGCGGCCGCTTGATCCTCGGCCTCGGCGCCGGGTGGCACGACCCTGAGTACCGGGCGTTCGGCTTCCCCAGCGACCATCGGGTCGATCGGTTCGAAGAGGCGCTCCAGATCATCGTTCCGCTGCTGCGCGGCGAGACCGTCACGTTCCGCGGTCGGTACCAGGAGGCGCGGGACGCGGTCCTCGCCCCCGCTCCGGATCGCCGCGTCCCCGTGCTCGTGGCGGCGTTCGGTCCGCGGATGCTCCGGCTCACCGCCCGTCACGCGGACGCCTGGAACACGGCGTGGTACGGCGCGCCGGACGAGCGACTCCGCGAGGAGCTGGCGACGTTCCGTGCGGCGATCGAGGCAGAGGGTCGAGACCCGAGCACGCTGACGCTGACCGCGGGGATGGTCGTGCACGATCCCGCGTATGGCGTGCCGGAGGACGAAGACGGGGAAGACTCGTCCTTCGCCGGCTCCGTCGACGAGCTCTCCCGAGCGATCGACGAGTATGCAGCCCTCGAGATCGGCCACCTGATCGTCTTGCTCCAGCCGCTGACCGAAGCGTCCCTCAGCCGCTTGGCTCAGGCGCTGGGGCGGCGCTCCGGATCCGTCTAGGTCGAGGCGACGTCGCTCCTCGCGCCCCGACGCTCGGCCGACCGCAGCAGGTTCTTGAATCCGCGCCCGCAGAAGCACGGGATCATCACGCGGTACGACACGGTCCGCATCATCGGCAGGCGCATCCGGAGCGGAGGGTTCGCGATCTCCGTCTGGCGGAGCCGGTAGGTGACGCGCGATCCGGTCCCGTCGGGCTCGATCTCGTAGCGGTGCTCGTACCGCGCTTCGGTCCGCTTCCCGCTCCGCCACTTCACGACGGCGTCCGTGTGGAACTCCAGCACCTCCGGGCGGCCGCGCCTCGATCACCTCGTTGCGGTTCTCCCACCTCGACCGGGCCATGGGGATCGTGCCGACGCTCGCGAACACGGTCCCGCGTCTTCAGCGGCCCGGTGCCGTCCAGCGAGAGCAGCCGGAAGCCCCGGTGCTGCTTGCGTTCCCGGCCCAGTCCAGGTGCGTCGACAGGTCGGCCAGCACGTCGTACACGGCGGCCGGAGACGCATCGGAGCGCCGCCTCGAGGGTCATCTCGTACGTCGAGCTCCTTCGTCCCACCGCACTTCGGTCATCGATCCACCTCCTCCGCGTCGGTCATGGCATCCAGACGGTAGGGAGTGCGGCGCCCGCCCGTCATGGGGTATCCACCTCATCTTTGGGATCCGTCGCGTTCGGCTAGATGTCCTCGTCCCGGCTGAGGATCGGCGATCAGCCCGTGTCGCACGGCGAACAGGCTCGCGCGGGCGCGATTGGAGACGCCGATCTTCGCGTAGATGTGCTCGACGTGGTTGGCGGCCGTCTTCCGCGAGATCCCGAGCCGCTCCGCGATCTCGCGGTTCGAGAGCCCGCGTGCCGCGAGCCGCAGCACCTCCACCTCCCGCGACGTGAGCCCGGCCGGCCAGGCACGCCGCCGCCGCACCGGGTGGCCCGCCGCGCGGAGCACCGCCTCGACCGCGTCGCCGTCGAGCCGGCCGGCCTTCGACCTCGGCGCGCAGGTGCGAGGCCGCCTCGTCGGGCGTCTGCTCGCGGCGGTGCGGCCGCGGCTCGAGCTTCGCGCGGTACGTGTCGGCCGCGGCCAGGATCCTCCCCGCGGGGGTCAGCGAGTCGCCCGACGCCCCGCGCGGGTAGCCCGAGCCGTCGAGCCGTTCGTGGTGCTGGACGGCGACGGCGCCGAGCGGAGCGAGGGCCGCCGACGAGGCCAGCATGCGCTCGGTCAGGTACGGGTGCAGGCGCACGCGCTCGAGTTCGGCCGGCGTGAGCTCGCCCGGCTTGTCCCAGATCGCGTTCGAGACGCCGAGCCGACCGAGGTCGTGCACGAGCCCGGCGCGGCGAACCAGCGTCGCATCGGCGTCGGCGAGCCCCTCGATCCGGGCCGCCGCCTCCGCGAGCTCCGCGACGGCGCACGAGTGCCCGAGGGTGTAGGGCGACTTGAGGTCGGTGAAGTTCGCGATCGCCTCGAGCGCGGCGTCGAGCTCCTCGTCGGACAGGACGACCTCGAGCTCGGGCTCGGCCGCGGATCACGGCGTCCCAGGTCGTCGCCGACGCGAGGCCGCCGAACAGCTCCGCCGCGTCTCGACAGAAGGCAGTCCACGAGCGCGGGGTCGAACTGCGTGCCGCTCCGCTCCCGAGCGACCGAGATCGCAGCCGGGACCCCGCCCAGCCGGTGGAAGACCTCGACGACGTCGGCGAGGCTCACGAGCCGCGAGGCCACCGAGATGGCCTCGCCCTTCGCCTCGCCCGGGCGTGCCCTTGCCGTCCCAGCGCTCGAAGGCCTGCCCGAGGCTGTCCTGCACGTCCTGGCCCAGCCCGAGCTGCGCCGCGAGTCCTTCGGCGGCCCTGCGGTGGTTGTCCAGGATGCTGTCGGCGGCGCGCCGGCCGTCGCCCGAGGAAGGCGACGCCGATCCGGGCGCGGTCGAGGAACGGGCGTCCCGCCCCGAGGTGCCTCAGCACGAAGCCGGTCCCGGGCTGGTCGACGAGGGGGAAGTCGGCCTTGAGGGCGAGGTCGTCCCCGAACCACTTCGCCTGCTCGTAGGCGTCGACGTGGCAGCCCACCCACGTGAGGAGCGCGGCGTAGTAGACGGTGGCGCGCTCCGTCTCGTCCAGGCCGATGCGCTCGGCCAGGCGCATCGCGATCAGGCACTCGCGGAGGATGTGCTCCATCGGCTGCCCCAAGCCCGAGGTCGGCGCCCAGCGACAGGACGGCGAGCAGTTCCGCACGGCGCACGTTCGATCCCTGATGACACGACCACGACGTCACTCTAAGGAAGAGATGGTCGAAGAAGGGCCGTCCGCGAAGGCCACGAGACGGCCACACCTCTTAGGGTTGCTCGTGTGACATCCCTCCTCGTGGTCGGTGAAGTGCTCGCTGAATTCATGCGGCCGAGCCGCGATTCGCCGCTGAACGAGACCGGCGTGATGATGGGTCCGTTCCCGAGCGGCGCACCTGGGATCTTCGCGAGTGCCGCCGCGCGGCTCGGCATCCCGACCGCACTCTGCGCGGCCGTCGGGGATGACCCCTTCGGCCGGCTCATCCGCGATCGTCTTCAGCACGACGGGGTCGACGTCGACGGGTGTCCTGATCCATCCCGAGCGCGCTACGGCGGTCGCCTTCGTGGCGTACACATCAACGGGAGACAGGAGCTTCGTCTTCCACGTGAGCGATGCGGCAGCGGCGACACTCCGATCGGCTGACGTGGGTCGCCGGCCCGAGGAGACCGATTGGCTTCACATCTCCGGTTCCTCGCTGGCCCTCGGCTCACCGCTCGCCGAGACCGCCGTCGAGACCGCGAGTCGCGTCAAGCTGGCGGGCGGGCGTGTCTCGGTCGACCCGAACGTCCGGGCTGAGGCGTCGTCGCGGAGCGTGCTGGCCTCGATCCGATCCCTCGCACAGCAGGCTGACGTCTTGCTCCCGAGTGAAGGCGAACTGGATGCTCTCGGGCTCGACGAGGAGGAGCTCCTGAAAGCAGGTGCCGTCATCTGCACCACGCTTGCAGCGAAGGGCGCACGAGTCCGCTGCGGAGAACTCGACGAGCACGTGCCGGCCCCGACGGCGAACGAGGTCGATCCGACTGGTGCCGGCGACATCTTCGCCGCCGGATTCGTGGCGGCCACCCTGCGGGGTGCTGCTCCCGTTGAAGCTGCCAAGCTGGGATGCGCGATCGCGGCGCGGTCGGTCGAAACCCTGGGGTCGATGGAGTCTTCGATCGACGCGCTCGAGATCGAGCGAACGCGCTAGCGCTGCTCCGCCTTCCGCGGGGGACCGACCGAGTCGCGCTCGATGAGTTGGGTTCGGAACACGATCGTGCTCGGAGTGCCCTCGCGCCCGTCGCGGAGGCGCCGAAGCGCGAGCTCAGCCGCGCCCCTGGCCATGTCGGCGATGGGCTGGCGGACGGTCGTGATCGCCGGGACGACCATGCTCATCCAGGGCATATCGTCGAACGCCACGAGCGAGACGTCGCGCGGCACGCTCAGGCCTTCCTGCTCCAACGCGATGAGGGCGGCCTCGGCGAGGATGTTGTTCGCGGCGAACACCGCGGACGGCGCCGGCCTCGCGCGGATCAGGTCCGCGGCGTCCTCGATGGCGTGCTCGCGATGGAACGAGCCCGTCTTGATGAGCTCCTTCCGGAGCGGGATGCCGTGCTCCCTGAGGGCACGCTCGTATCCCGCGAGCCGCAGCTGGGCCGTGGGAACCGCGAGTTCGCCGGTGACGATGCCGATCCGCGAATGTCCGGCCTCGATGAGATGCGACACGGCACTCGCGGCTCCTGCCTCGTTGTCCACCAGGATCGCATCCGCCGCCAGATCTTCGACCCGTCGGTCCATCTGGACGATGACCATCTCCTTTTCAAGGAGCCGCGCCAGGTTCCTCCGGTTCTTGGACGTGGGCGTGACGATCAACGCGTCCACGTGGATGCCTTCGAGCAGCATCAGGTATTCCCGTTCGACCTCCGGATCGTCGTCGGTGTTGCACAACACGAGGTGGTAACCGGCATCCTTCGTCACCGACTCCACGTTCCTGGCGATCGACGAGTAGAAGAGGTTCTCGAGGTCGCCGATCAGGAGTCCGATCATCTGGGTCCGTCGGGTGCGGAGGCTCCGGGCGATCTGATTCGGCACGTAGCCGAGGTCCTTCGCGGCTTCGAGCACGTGCCGCCTGGTCTTCTCCGCCGCATATCCCTGGCCAGAGATCACCCGGGCGGCCGTCGAGACGGACACCCCGGCCCTCTTCGCCACATCTGCAACCGTTGCCATGTTCGCTCCAACGCTTCCGGTGACTCGAACGTCGGACTGCCTTCAACTTGACAGGTGCAACATGATAACGTTCCCACGCTCCCGGATGGCTCCAGGGATCCGGCGAGCGGGCGCGGACGAACGATCGGGACCCCTTCGAGGGGCGTCGGAAAGGGAGGCGTCGATGAAGCGCATGCGGGCGAGTCTCGTCCTGGCATTCGTGCTGCTGACTGCGGCCTGCACCAGTGGCGGCGGTGACACCGCGACGCCTTCGAGTGGCGGCTCCGCCGCGCCGGTGGAGATCAAGTTCTGGCACGGCTACACAGGCTCGGCGGCGAAGGAGATCGACACGCTGGCCGCCGAGTACTCGCAGACGCATCCGGGTGTCACGGTCACTCCGTTCTTCCTGGGCGACAACAGCTACGCGCTCCAGAAGATCGAGACCGCGATCGCGGGCGGCGTGTATCCGGACATCTCCTACCTGTACGGGTCGTTCGCGTCGAACATCGCGACCGTGCCGCAGACCGTCGTCCTCAACCAGTACGTGGAGAACGACCCGAACGTGAACTGGGACGACTTCTGGCCGGTCTGCCAGCGCGCGGCGACGGTCGACGGGAAGATCGTCGGGTTCCCGGCGCTCGTCGACAACCTCGCCCTCGTCTACAACAAGAAGCTCTTCGACGCGGCCGGTATGGACTACCCGAACGAGAACTGGACCTGGACCGACTTCCGCAACGCAGCCAAGGCACTGACCGATCCCTCCGAAGCAGCAGTTCGGCTGGTCGATGCAGGACGATCAGAGCGACTCCACGACGTGGCGGTACATGCCGTTCCTCTGGAGTGCCACGGGCGACCTCCTGAACTCCGACAACACGAAGGCGATCTTCAACGAACCACAGGGCGTCAAGGCGCTGACCCTCCTCCAGCAGATGTCGACCGAGGATCACTCCGTCTACCTCGATGGCGGCGACGGAACGCAAGTCCCTCGGTCTGTTCACCTCCGGCCACATCGCGATGTACAGCGACGGCCCCTGGGACCTCGGGACGGTGCGGGACAGCGGGATGGACTTCGGCGTCACCACGATCCCGAAGGACCAGGTGACCGCGACGATCTCCGGCCCCGACGACTGGGTCGTGTTCGACAACGGTGACGCCAGGAGGAATGCGGCGATCGATTTCCTGAAGTGGTTCACCGCGCCGCAGCAAGACATCCAGTGGGCGATCGCGACCGGGCTGCTGCCGATCCGCCAGTCGGAGAGCCAGCTCCCCGAGTACCAGACGTTCCTCGATAAGAACCCGGGGATCGAGAACTGGGTCGCGAACCAGGCGAACGCGATCAAGAACCTCCCGCAGGTGTCGAGCTTCCCGAAGATCTCGGAGGCGGTCGCTACGGCTGTTTCCGCGGCGCTCCTCGGCAAGATGACGCCGCAGGCGGCGCTCGACGCCGCCGCTCAACAGGTCGACACGGAGCTGGCGGGCGGCTAACGGAGGGTGCAGGCCGCGGTGAGCCCAGAGGAAGGAGATGAGGAGGAAGAGGCGCGGGTCGACTTCGGGCCGGGGTCGATCCTGGGGCATTCGGTCCTGCGGGTCGAGGATCCCGCTCTCCTCACGGGCGCCGCGCGGTTCCTGGACGACCTCCCTGCCGAAGGAGGGCTCCACGCCGTCTTCGTCCGATCCTTCGTCGCGCACGCGCGCCTCCTCGCCATCGCGACCGAGGAGGCGCGCGGGATGCCGGGCGTCGTCTGCGTGCTCACAGGCGCCGACCTCGGGCTCCCGCCGATGCACGAGGTCGAGGACGTCCCGGAGACGTTCGCTCGTCCGATCCTGTCCGACGGCATCATGCGCTTCGTCGGCGAGCCGGTCGCGGTGGTCGTTGCCGATTCGAGGGCGCACGCCGTGGACGCCGCCGAGTCGGTCCTCGTCGACTACGACCCCCTCCCCGCGGTCGTCGACCCGGTCCGCGCGCTCGAGCCGGACGCCGCCGTGCTGTTCCCGGAGCACGGGAGCAACGCGGCCGTCGAGTACATGGTGGCCGACCGACCCCGGCGCGCTGGATGACGCGGAGGTCGTGATCCGGGCACGGTTCGTCAACCAGCGGTTGGCGCCGACCCCCATGGAGACGAACGGCGCGCTCGCCATCCCCGACCCGGACACGGGCGGGCTCACGGTGTGGCTGCCCGTGCAGGCGCCGTTCGCCTCGCGGAAGACGGTCGCGCGGATCCTGGGCCTCGAGGAGTCGAAGGTCCGCGTCATCGCGCCGAAGGTCGGCGGCGGGTTCGGCGCGAAGATCCCGACCTACGCGGAGCAGGTGGCGGTCTGTGCGCTCGCGCTCCGGCTCGGGCGACCGGTCCGGTACGTGGAGACCCGGACGGAGAGCATGACCGTCATGACCCACGGGCGGGCCCAGGTGCAGGACGTGGAGCTCGGCGCGCGCCGCGACGGCACGATCACCGGCCTGCGGGTCCGGATCACGGCCGACGCGGGCGCGTATCCCGACGAGGGCGCGACGCTTCCGCCGCTCACGGGACTGATGGCCTCCGGGCCGTACGTGATCCCGCGGATCCACTTCACCGCCGTCGCCGTGGCGACCAACACGACGCCGATCGGGGCGTACCGGGGCGCCGGCCGTCCGGAGGCGACGGCGCTCCTCGAGCGCGTGATGGACATGCTCGCCGCGGAGCTCGGGATGGACCCCGTCGAGATCCGCCGCATGAACCTCATCCCGCCGACGGCGTTCCCCTACGAGACGCCGACGGAGGCCGTCTACGACACCGGGGAGTACGAGCTGGCTCTGGACACGGCGCTCGATGTCGCCGGCTACGACGATCTGCGGAAGGAGCAGCGGACCCGTCGCGAGCGCGGCGACCGCATGCAGCTCGGCATCGGCGTCTCCGTCTACGTCGAGGTGACCGGCTGGGGTACGGAGTTCGGCTCCGTCTCGGTGAAGGAAGACGGCTCGGTCGTGGTGCGATGCGGCACGAGCCCGCAGGGACAGGGGCACGAGACGGCGTACGCACAGATCGCGTCCGGGATCCTCGGCATCCCGACCGAGCGGATCACCGTGGAGCAATCCGACACCGGCATCCTCCCGCGGGGAGAGGGCACGATGGGCTCGCGTTCGCTCCAGGTCGGCGGGAGCGCCGTCCTGGGCGCGAGCGAGCTCGTCCGTGAGAAGGCCCGGCGCCTCGCCGCGCACCTCCTCGAGGTGAACGTCGACGACGTCGTCTCCTTCGAGGGTGGGCGGATCGGGGTCGCGGGGGCGCCGGACTCCGCGCTCGGATGGGATGAGCTCGCGCGCGCCGCCGCCGATGCGACACGGCTGCCCGAGGACATGGAGCCCGGTCTCGCCGCCGAGCACGACTTCGAGATCGACGACTCCACGTACCCCTTCGGCGCCCACGTCTCGGTCGTGGAGGTCGACCTGGACACGGGCGACGCGCGGCCGCTCCGCCACGTGGCCGTCGACGATTGCGGTCGGATCCTCAACCCGATGATGGTGGAGGGGCAGGTGCACGGCGGCGTCGCCCAAGGCATCGCACAGGCGCTCTACGAGGAGGTCGTCTTCGACGAGGAAGGCAACCCGCTGACCTCGAATCTCACCACGTACTCGATCCCGAGCGCGGCCGAGCTCCCCGGCTACGAGACGGGCCACACGATCACGCCGACGACCCGCAACCCTCTGGGAGCCAAAGGGATCGGCGAGTCCGGCACCATCGGAGCCGGCCCGGCGGTGCACAACGCGGTGGTCGACGCGCTCGCGCACCTCGGCGTCCGCCACATCGATATGCCCGCCTCGCCGGAGCGGGTGTGGCGTGCCATCCGGGATGCTGGGACGACGAACGGAACTCCTAACGTCCGAACGATGGAGGAAGGGGACGATGAACACACCGAACCTCGCCGGGCTCATCGCGGCGATCGTCACGCCGATGGGGGACGACTTCTCCGTTGACGAGGCCTCGCTCCGTCGCTACACGCGGTGGCTGGTGGATCAAGGGGTGCTCGGCCTCGCGGTGAACGTGGATACGGGCGAGGGCCCGCACCTCTTCCCCGATGAGCGGCTCCGCGTCCTGGAGGTCGTCAAAGAGGAGGTGGCCGGGCGCGCGCTCCTGGTCGCCGGCCTCGCTGCGTCGTTCACGGAGCAGGCCCGCAGGCTCGCGCGCGACACGGCGGCCGCCGGCGCCGAGGCGCTCCTGGTGTTCCCGATCCCGGCCTACCAGGGCGAGCCGCTCGACCCGGAGCTTCCGGCCGCGTACCACGCCGCGGTGGCCGAGGCATCGGGCCTGCCGCTGATCGCGTTCCAGCTCCAGCCGGCGCTGGGGGGCGTCAACTTCTCGGAAGAGGCGATCACCCGCGTGATGAGCGTCGACGGCGTGGTCGCGATCAAGGAGGCCTCGTTCGACGCGAAGCGCTTCGTGGAGACCGCGAGGCTGGTGAAGTCGCTCCCGTCGTCGCCGACCGTCCTGAACGGCAACGACAACTTCCTCCTCGAGGCCTACCTGCTCGGGGCCGAAGGCGCGCTGCTCGGATTCGGGACGCTCGCCGCTCGGGAACAGGTCGAGATGCACGAGGCCGCGCGGGCGGGAGACCTCGAGCGCGCCTACTGCGCTCCGCGACATGCTCCAGCCGCTGTGCGACGCGATCTTCTCCGCGCCGGTTCGCAACTACCGCGCGCGCGTGAAGCACGCGCTCGTTCGCTTCGGGGTGATCGACGAGGCCCACGTCCGCCCGCCGCTGCTGCCGCTCGACGCCGCGGAGCAAGACCTCGTCGACCGCGCGCTGAAGGAGGCGGGCCTCCTCTGATGGCGACTCCCACGATCGGCCCGCGGATCGGGGTCTTCCTTCCGACCTTCGTCGGCCCGGACGGGCGCAGCGGCGAGGAGATCGCCGCGTTCGCGCAGCGCGCCGAGGAACTGGGCTTCGACTCGCTCTGGGCGACCGACCATCTCCTGCACGGGAACCGCTTCTACGACGTCCCGTGGCTCGACCCGATCGTCACGCTGACGTACGCGGCGGCGGCGACCAGCCGGATCCGCCTCGGGACCTCGATCCTCGTCATGCCGACCCGCCACCCGGTCGTCCTGGCGAAGGAGCTCGCGACGCTCCAGGCGCTCTCCGGCGAGCGGTTCATCCTCGGTGCCGGGACCGGCTGGGACGACCGGGAGTTCGAGGCGGTCGGCCAGCGGAAGGCCGAACGCGGCGCGCGCACCGACGAGTCGCTCGAGATCGTGCGGCGGCTGCTCGCCGGGGGATCGGTGAGCGTTCGAAGGTCGGTTCTGCCAGCTGGAGGACGTGGAGGTCGGCCCGGCGATGCGCAGCAGGCTCGAGGTCTGGGTCGCTGGAGGCCGGCAGCTCCCACACGCGGCCTCTCCGGAGCCGCCGACCCTCGCGGCCCCGGTCCTCCGCCGCATCGTCGCCGCCGACGGTTGGATCGCGAGGCCGACGAGCCTCCCCTCCCAGATCGTGGAGGACCGTGACGAGATCGTCGCCGCCCTCGAAGCGTCGGGGCGCGACGCCGGCTCGTTCACGTTCGCGCACGAGAACTTCCTGCACTCTCGTTCCGACCGACGACCCGGAGCACGCCCTCGACGAGCAGCGCGAGGCGTTCACGCGGATCATGGGAACCGGGCGACCGTTCGAGTACTTCGAGAGCGTCTACCTCACGGGAAGCGCGCCCGAGGTGCTGCGCAAGATCCAGGCACGCCTCGCCGCCGGGGTCGGGTACCTGATGCTGCACACGCTCGAGCCGTCCACGGCGCAGCTCGACCTCTGGGCTGAGCACCTACTCCCTCACCTCGCGAAGCAGGAGGCCCAGCGATGACCAAGATCGTGTTCAACGGAGCCGGAAGCGTGACGTTCACGAAGGAACTGGTCGCCGACATCCTCGGGTTCGAGGAGCTCGCGGGTTGCACGATCGCGCTCCACGACATCGACCCCGATCGCCTGGACACCGCGGCCGCCATGGCCCGGTGGACGGCCGATGCGCTGGGTGCGAAGGCGACGATCGAGCCCTACGCCGACCGGAGGGCAGCCCTCGAAGGAGCCGACCACGTGATCAGCATGATCCGTGTAGGCGGCCACGCGGGCCTGAAGCTCGACTTCGACATCCCGGCGCGCTACGGCGTGAAGCAGGCCATGGGGGACACGCTCGGACTCGGAAGCATCTTCCGCGCGCTCTGCTCGATCCCACCGCTCCTCGCGCTGGGCCGGGACATGGCGGAGATCTGCCCGGACGCCTGGCTCTTCAACTACACGAACCCGATGGCCGCGCTCTGCTGGGCCGTCTACGACGGAACGCCCCACCAGAAGATCGTCGGCGTCTGCATGTCGCCGGACAACACGGCGGAACAGCTCGCCGAGCTGATCGGCGTGCCGTTCGAGGAGCTCACGTACCTGGTCGCCGGCATGAACCATCAGTCGTGGGTCCTCCGTCTCGAGTCGGACGGCCAGGACCTCTACCCGCGCCTGCGAGCGCTCCTCGACGCCGACCCGGAGGGCCTCGGCCGTCGCGTCCGCATGGAGATCTTCAAGCGGCTCGGCTATTTCCCGTCGGAATCGAGCGAGCACAACGTCGACCTGGTGCCCTGGTTCTTCCCGCATGAGGGGATGGTGGAGCGCTACCGCGTGACCGTCGACGAGTACGTGCGGCGGAGCGAGCGGAACCTCGGGACGTACGACGAGGTCAAGCGGAAGCTCGGTGCGGGCGAGCCGCTCGGGATCGAGCGGGGCCCGGAGTACGCACCCCAGATCATCCATTCGATCGAGACGGGGACGCTCCGGACGATCTACGGGAACGTCCGGAACACCGGCCTCATCGAGAACCTCCCTGATGGCTGTTGCGTGGAGGTGCCCTGCCTGGTCGACCGCTCCGGCGTGCATCCCGTCTGGATCGGAGCGCTCCCGCCGCAGCTGGCCGCGGTCAACCGCCTCTACGCGAACGTGTGCGAGCTCACCGTGCTCGCCGCGCTCGAAGGGAACCGCGAACACGTGTACCACGCTGCGATGGTCGATCCGAACACCGCCGCGACGCTGACGCTCGAGCAGATCCACGCCGTGTGCGACGACCTCATCGAGGCGCACGGCACGGAGATGCCGGAAGGCATCCGCTCCTAGTCACCGATCTCCGGCTTGGCTCCTGGCGAGGGTCGTCCCGCACCGAGAACCCAGGCAGCGACAGCGTGAACCAGATCACCACCGCGGCGAGGAGCGTGCTGGCCGCCGCGCCGAGGAACAACGCCCTCGGGCCGTATCGTCCGTAGACGACCCCTCCGATCGATGCCCCGAGGACCGGCCCCAATCCCTGCCCCACCATCTGCATCATGCTCTGGCCGGTTGCCTGAAGGTGCCTCGGGACGAGCTTCCCCACCACCATGACGCCGCTGACGAACAGGAGCGCGAAGCCGACGCCTTCGAACCCGTTCAGGACGGCGATCACGACGGGGTCCTTCACGAACGCCCAGGCGACGAACACGGATCCGTAGATCACGCATCCCAGGACGTAGACACCTCGAAGGCTGAAGCGTCCCGTGAACCACTTGCTCTTGCGCATCACGGGGACCTCGATGAACGCTCCGACGGCTGCGGCGATGCCGACCAGGAGGGGACCCCCGCCTCGGCCGACGATCCTGAGCGGTAGGAAGGTCCATGCGGCGGCGAATCCGATGCCCCACAGCAGCATGCCGGCGAGCAGCGGAGCGAGACGAGGTGCGGCGCGGAACGCAGCCCCGACGGACCCGAAACGCTCGCCGCTCGGCACACGTGTGGGCGTATCTCGAGGCATCGTCGCCGACCATGCCGCGAGCGTTGCCATGGTCGCGGCGTAGATGAGCGGCATGAGGCCGATCCTCGCGACCTCGTACAACGCGCCGCAGGCGATCGCGGCGACAGCGAACGCGAGGCTGCTCCACAGGCGGATGAGTCCGTAGTCCCGCACGTTCTCGGGTCCGAGATGATCGAGCGCGATCGCGTCGCCGATCGGCACCACGGCACCTCGGAAGGCCGCCAACACGATCACGACCGAGAGCACGACGAGCATGCTCCGCTCCGGCGGGAAGAAGAGCAGGCTCATCGTGGCCGTCCCGACCGCCGCGATCCGCAGCGCTCGGACCCGCCCGATCCACACGTCGGCGACGTGTCCCCACACGGGGTTCGCGATCATCCACGTCCCCGCCATCGCGCCGAACACCACGCCGATCTGGCTCGGATCGAAGCCTCGATCCCGCAACAACAATGCGAGGAAGGGAGAGAAGGCAGCGACGGAGATACCGATCAATGCGAAGAGCGCTCGGACAGAGGTCCCTGCGCGGATCTCACGCTTCATGCGTCGGTCACGTCAGCCCGGGAACTAGCCGCGCGGCGTTCTCGCGGTATACCTTGCGCAGCACCGTGTCTGGGAGGTCGAGTCCCGAGATCGCCCATCGTCCCTGTGGCGGGATCTCCTCCGGGGAGTACGGGAAGTGCTCGTCCGCGGTTTCCAGGAAGCGGTAGTGGATCGCGTACACGTCTGCGCTCGGTGGGAAGGTGTCGGTCCCGAAGCACACGCGATCCGGATGCTCGAGGATCAGTCGCCGCGTCGCCTGCGGCTGTCGGCCGAGCTCCGCGATCCGCGCGGCGATGTCGACGTTGAAGTTCGGATACGCCGCGAGCATCCGCGAAACCCACGACAGGTCTTCCGCGAAGCAGCCGACGTGCGCGCCGATGAACGTCGTCCGTGGATGCGCGGCGACGATCGCCTCGAGCGATCCCATGATCCGTTCGAACCGTGGGAATACGGGATCGGAGAAGGACCAGTCGGGGTGCTCCAGGAGCTCCTCGAGACGCTCGTTGTTCCCGTCGACCGGTTCGAAGAACGCCACCGGATCCCCGACGTGGATGAGGATCGGCAGGTCGAGTGCTCCGGCTGCATCCCATACGTCCGAGAGGCGGTCGTCGTCGGGCATCAGCAACGCATCCGCGTGATCCCGGATCCGCAAACCGAGGTCCTTCCACACCTTCACCCCCTTCGCGCCGGCCGCTGCTGAGCGCTGCAGGCTCTCGACGAGCCGCTCGGTGAAGTCCGGCTCCGATGTCACCGACCAGTCGAGGTGGCAGAAGGTCGCGAAGCGTCCGGGATGCCCGCGGTCGTACCGATCCAGGTTCGTCTCGAGCTCATCACCCCATCGGCCGTCGAGGTTCACGATCGCGGTCAGGTTGCACGAGTCCATCAACGCGATGAGGTCGCCGACGTCCGACGACGTCCAACCGCCGTCCTCGCTCAACCAGCGTCCGAGGTGGTTGTGCACGTCGACGGCGGGGAACCGCGAGCGTGGGACGTGATGCGCTTCGACCCGGAGGGACGGTCGCGGCCGGAACTCGCGGAGGGGGAGGTCCCGTAGGGCGGGGTCGATGCCCGCGTTCATGCCCATCTCCGATCCCGGAGCGCGTTTCGGTGACAATGATGCTCGGAACTGTCCTAGAGTACGCTCGAATGAGCGAACTCGCGCATCGAACACGCTGGGTGTGGGAACGTTGGCAGAAGCGACGCTGAAGCCGGCGCGGTCGCCGTGGTGGAAGCGGTTCATCCGCTCCGAACACCTCGCCGGTTGGAGCCTCGCAGGCCCGGCCGTCTTCCTCATCGGCCTGTTCGCGATCTTCCCGATCTTCTGGTCGTTGGTGTTGTCGTTCCAGGAGAACAACCTGCTCTCCGGGCACCCGACGTGGATCGGCTGGGCCAACTACCAGAAGCTGGCGCAGGATCCGGTCTTCACCGGCGCGATCCGACACACCCTGATCTACACCTCGCTCTTCGTGCCGCTCTCGATGATGGGTGGGCTGCTCGTCGCCGTGGCCTTGAACCGGAAGATCGGGATGCGCGCCTTCTACCGCACGGCGGTCTTCGTGACTTTGGCCATCTCCACGATCTCGACGGCCATCATGTTCCTGTGGCTGACGGACCCGACGTTCGGCCTCATCAACGACGTCCTGCACTGGTTCGGTATCGGACCGCAGCAGTTCTTGTCCAGCACGAAGGAAGCGCTCTTCGTCATCGTGGCGATGGACGTGTGGGGCTGGCTCGGGTTCACCGTGATCATCTATCTCGCCGCGCTCCAAGGTGTCCCCGCCGAGCTGCACGAGGCGGCGGCGATCGACGGCGCGAGCCCGTGGACCACGTTCTGGAGCGTCACGTTCCCGCTCCTCGGACCGGCGACGCTCTTCCTCGCCATCTGGCTCTCGATCAACGCGCTCCAGCTCTTCGCCGAGGTCTACCTGACGACCAGAGGTGGGCCGCTGTTCGCGACCACGGTCATCGTCTACTACCTGTTCCACAAGACGTTCGAGCAGTTCGACGCCGGACTCGGTGCGGCGGCGGCATGGGTGCTCTTCCTCGGGATCCTCGTCTTCTCGCTCATCGAGCTGTGGATCGGGAAGCGGAAGGTGCACTACAACTCATGAGCGAGCAGGTCATCCTGCGGCCGACGGAGCCGTTCCGGACGGAACCGCCGCCACCGAAACGGCGATGGCTGCCGTTCAACCGATGGCACCTCCTGCTGTTCCCGCTGTTGATCGTGATGCTCTTCCCGCTGGTGTGGATGGTGGTCACTTCGATCGAGCTCCCGCGCGAGGCGCACCATTTCCCGCCGGTCCTGATCCCGCAGGGGATCCACTGGCAGAACTACCCGAACGCTCTGGACGCAGCGCCCTTCGGCCGCTTCTTCCTCAACTCCACGATCGTCGCCGTCACCGTCGTGGCGGGGAACCTGGTCTTCTGCAGCCTCGCGGGGTACGCGTTCGCACGGATCAACTTCGCGGGGAAGAACCTCGTCTTCATCCTGCTACTCGCGACTTTGATGGTGCCGTTCCAGGTCACGATGATCCCGGCGTTCCTGATCGTGAAGTGGCTCGGGTTGCACGTGAGCCCGTTGATCGGGATCGACAGCCTCGGGGCGCTCATCGTGCCGAGCCTGGTCCAGGTCTTCGGGATCTTCATGCTCCGGCAGTTCTTCCGGACGCTTCCCATCGAACTTGAGGAGGCGGCCCGCATCGACGGCGCCTCGCGGCTCGGCGTCCTGTTCAAGATCATCTTGCCGCTGTCACTCCCGGCGCTGTCCACACTCGCCGCGCTGATGTTCCTGTTCTCGTGGAACGACTTCCTGTGGCCGCTCATCGTGATCCAGACGCAAGCGCATCAAACGGTCCAACTCGGCCTCGCGTACTTCCAAGGCGCGCACGTCACGCAGTGGACGCTCCTCATGGCCGGGAACGTCATGAGCTTGATCCCGATGCTCATCGTGTTCTTCCTCGCGCAGCGGTACTTCGTCCGTTCCGTGGCCACGTCGGGGCTGAAGGGATAGGCGATGGCGGAGGTCGCGATCATGGACGTGACGAAGGAGTTCCCCGGCGGGGCGGTGGCCGTCAACCATCTGTCCATCACCGCCGAGGACGGCGAGTTCCTGATCCTCGTCGGACCGTCCGGATGCGGGAAGACCACGGCGCTTCGGATGGTCGCCGGTCTCGACGAGCCGACGTCGGGCGCCATCGCGATCGGCGATCGGTACGTGACCGGCCTCTCGCCGAAAGACCGCGACATCGCGATGGTGTTCCAGAACTACGCGCTCTACCCCCACATGACGGTCTACAAGAACCTCGCCTTCGGGTTGAAACAGCGCAACGCATCGAAGGAAGAGATCGGACGCCGGGTGAAGGAGGTCTCCGCGATGCTCGGGATCGAGGAGTTGCTCGGACGCAAGCCCGCCCAGCTCTCCGGCGGGCAGCGCCAGCGGGTGGCCATGGGGCGGGCGCTCGTCCGCGAGCCGAGGGCGTTCCTGCTCGACGAGCCGCTCTCGAACCTGGACGCGAAGCTCCGCGTCCAGGTCCGTGCGGAGCTGAAGCGGCTCCACCGGCGCCTGGGTATCACCACGATCTACGTGACGCACGACCAGGTGGAGGCCATGACGCTCGGCGATCGGATCGTGGTGATGTCGGGCGGCGAGCTCCAGCAGGTGGGGACGCCGCAAGACGTCTACGATCGGCCGGCGAACATCTTCGTGGCCGGGTTCATCGGGAGCCCGCCGATGAACCTCCTGCGTGGTACCGCAGTGGGTGGGCGGATCACGGCCGGAGATCTCACGTTCGAGCTGGGTGGTGTGCCCGAAGGCGAGGTGTCGCTCGGCATCCGACCGGAGCACCTCGCTCCCGCGGTCGACGGGCTTCCGACGTTCGACCTCCAGGTGGACGTGGTCGAGCCGCTCGGCGACGAGGTCATCGTCTATGGGTCCGTCGCCGGCCAGGTCGCCTCGGCCGAGATGTCCGTCGGGGAGGAGATCCTGCCCCCACTGCCGGGGTCGCGCGCGGAGATCACGGCCAGGCTGGGGCCGCATGAGCGTCCGGAGATCGGCGAGCCGCTCGCCCTCGGCGTCCACCCGGAAACGGTGCATGTCTTCGACGCACGCACCGGCGTCGCGATCCGCTAACGGACCGTTCGATCCTTCCCGGAGAGCTCGACGAGTTCGTGCATCGGATCGCGCAGCGCTCCATACAGCGACCGGTAGACCGCGTACCCGTCCTCATAGCGCGCGACGCGCTCCGGAGCGGGCTCCGTCACGGGCTCGCGCGTCTGGACGACCGTCGCGGCTTCGTCCACGTCGGCGAACGTGCCCGCCGCGACGTGTCCCAGCAACGCGGCACCGTATGCCGCCCCTTCGGGGATCGCGAGCTGCTGAACGGGCGCACCGAGGATGTCGGCCTGGAGCTGCAACCACAGTTCGGATGTGGACCCGCCGCCGATCGCGCGGATCTGCGTCGGATCGACATCGAGTCCTCGCATGATCTCAAGGCCGTCGCGCAGGCTGTACAGCACGCCCTCCATCAGCGCGCGGGTCATGTGCCCGCGTGTATGCCGCGCGGTCAGGCCGATGAAGCCGCCCGTCGCCCGCGGGTCGAGGTGCGGGGTGCGTTCACCCGTCAGGTACGGCAGGAAGAGGAGTCCCTCGCTTCCGGGTCCGACGGCTGCGGCTTCGGCGACGAGCTTGCCGTACGTGAGGCCGGTGACGTCGCGCCACCATCGGAGCGAGCCGCCCGCCGAGAGCGTGACCGCGAGCGTGCAGTATCGGCCTGGCACGGCGTGAGCGAACGCATGGATCCGTCCCGACGGGTCGATCGTGCAGTCATCTGCGTGCGCGAACAGGACGCCGCTCGTTCCGATCGAGCTCGACATGAGCCCGTCGTGCGTGATCGCGGTCCCGATCGCGGCGGCGGCGTTGTCCCCGCCACCCGCGGCGATCGGCACACCCGTCGGCAGCCCGACCTCGTCGGCCACGGCGTCCGTCACCGACCCCGTCGGCCGGGTGCTCTCGACGACCGGAGGCAGCCACTCCGCCGGCACGTCGAGCGCCGTCAGCACTTCGGAGGACCACGTGCGCGAACGTAGATCGAGGAAGAGCGTGCCGGACGCGTCCGACGCATCGGTGGCCAGCTCGCGTGACAGCCGATAGCGGATGTAGTCCTTGGGGAGCAGCACGTGCGCGACCCGCTCGTGGTTCGCCGGTTCCTCATCCCGCAGCCAGAGCACCTTGGGCGCCTGGAATCCGGTGAGCGCGGGATTCCCGGTGATCTCGACGAGCCGCCGCGCACCGATCCGTTCGTTGATCTGGTCGCATTGGCGTTCGGTGCGTTGATCGTTCCACAGCAACGCTGGACGGATCACATCGAAGTCCCGGTCCAGGAAGACCGATCCGTGCATCTGGCCGGAGAGACCGATACCCACCACCTCAACGGAGGCTGTGCGGCATGATGAGGCGACGTGGCTGAGCGCTTCGGAGGTGGAACGCCACCACGTCGCCGGGTCCTGTTCGGTCCATCGCGGCCGTGGGGTGAGCAGCGGGTGTTCGGCACTCCACGCGTCGACGACGCCGCCCCGCTCGTCGACGGCGATCGCTCGGGAGCCGGTGGTCCCGACATCGAGCCCGATCGCAACCTTCACGACGCCGGGCAGGTCAACGCCGTTCGATCATGGGGGCGTCGGTGTTGATGTCCGGACCGAAGAACTTGATCACGAGCAGGTCCTCTCGCCCGGTGTTCCGGACCTCGACGCCGCGGACCGCTCGGTCGTGCGTGACCAACAACTCGTCTCGGGTGGGATCACCACCCTGGACCTCGGCGCCACCGTAGCTCCCGCTGCCCGACCAGATGAGGATGTTGTGCACCCCGCTGTCTCGTGTCACGTAGGAACAGCCGGGATGCACGACCAGCTTCTTCCCGCTGAACTTGATCGAGTTGTAGTAGATCCAGTACTCCTCGCCGCCTTCGGTTCGCGACCCGTCGATGAGCCGGGGTGAGAGATGGTGGTTCTCGTAGAAGTACGGGTCGCCGTTCTCCTCCCAATCGATCAGCTCGAGGATGAATCGCTCACCCATGCGTTCTCGATCCTCCGGGCGCACGTCCTTCCATAAGAGATCCTTCGAGATCTCCCTCCCGTCGACCACCGCTTGGAGCATCGCGTAGACGTCCGAGTCTTCCTGCAGTTCGATCGTGAGCGCGCTCCCCGGTGCATGCAGCACACCGGATGGGACGTGGAATCCCTCGTCGACCACTTGGAGGTACGCGACCGAGTGGCGAAGGATGAGATCGCCCTGCCACTCCACGAGATAGGGGAGCAGGACGTCGTACTCGTGGTTCTCCACGATCGACGGATGGACACCCAGGAACGTCTCGGGGTGCGGGCCCATGTCCCGGCCCGGCGGGAAGTAGTACGCCTCATCCTTGGATCGCCGTCCCACGAGCGCCGCGTGTTCTTGACGCTGGTGCAGGTGATAGGGGAGACGGCCTCGGTAATCGAAGATCTTCGCCAGGCGTCCCAGTCCCGAGTGCGTTGCGGCGTAGTCGACCCCCATGATGCCTTCGGGAGCGAAGTCCACCGCATCCTTCAACAGGATCCGCTCGCTTCCTCCCACGGAGACGTAGCTCAGACCCTCGTCCGGCGGCCCGATCCGATTGTCGGCTCTCGTCGTGGATCCCAGCCAGCGTTCGCACAATTCACCGCGATCGCCGAGATCGTAGGCGCCTTCAGCGAGTCCCAGGCGTCGCCCCGCGGGCAGGAAATCGCGGGCGACCCAGGCCGGCTCCAATCGCACGATACCGTCGCCATCGGAAAGCGCTTGCTCGAAGTGATCACGCCTCGCGTCGACGACCATCCGTCCCCCATATGTGAGCCCGGCCGCATCGAGTTTAGTCGCGGCCGGGGAGCGTCAGGGGATGCCTGCCCGACCGCCAACGTCTATGGTCGCACGGTGTTCTTCCGCCTCGACAGTTGGGCGCTCGGGCTCATCCTGCTCGCCGTGGTGCTCGGAGCGACCGCGCTGGGCGTGGTCCTCGGTCGATCGCTCAGACACCTCAAGGAAGATCTCCGCGAGCCGTTCGGCGTCTTGCAGGCCGCCTTGCTCGGTGTCGTCGGGCTCATCCTGGCCTTCGGACTCGCGTTGGCCGTCGGACGCTACGAGGCTCGTCGTGCGGCGGTCGTGGACGAGGCGAACGCGATCGGCACCACGTATCTGCGCGCGCAGACCCTGGCCGAACCCGTCCGCAGTCGCTCCCTGGCGCTCCTGACGGACTACACGGACACGAGGATCAGCCTTTCGCACTCCGTGCCCGGCAGCCCCCAGGCTCGTCAGGTCATCGCCCAAGGCGAGCAGTTCCTCCGCGAACTGTGGACGCTCGGCGGCCAGGCGCTCGATACCGCTCCGATCGACAGCGCGCCACGGCTCTACATCGAGAGTCTGAACGAGACGATCGACATGGACACCGTTCGCATATCGACGCTGAGCAACCGGGTTCCCGGGGCGGTCCTCGCGCTGGAAGTGCTCGGCGCCGCGTTCGCATTGGGCTTGCTCGGCGTCTACCTATCGATCCTGGGCGGCCGCGGCGTCGCGGCGGTCCTCCTTGGCGCGATCCTCGTCACCCTGCTGCTCCTGGTCACCTTCGACCTGGACCGTCCGACACGCGGCCTCATCCGCGTCCCCGACACCCCGCTCGTGGCCCTCCGCGTCTCCATGGAGCTGCCGCCGGCAGCGGCCGCCCCCACCATCCCTTGACCGCCGGCGGTCGCACGGGTCTGCCGATCCGGCACCGTCCTGCACCTACTCGAGAACGGGCATCTTCGCCTCGCACCATCATCAATCAGATCCCGCGCGCCGAAACCTCTACTGGAAGGTGGTGGCCAGATGCAGCAGCTCCGCGCCGCACCAGCTGGCCGATAGACACGCCTCCTTCTCCGTCCGTTGCGCTTCCGCGACTCCGGTGTGACCCTGGGTACCAACCGAGGTGCGCGCGGGCGAGCTGAAGATGCGACACCCTCTGCGCAGCTCACCTTGCTCAAGGCGAGGCAGAGGGGTGGGCACCAGCGAAGCGCCCCTAGTCCAGCGTCATCTCGAAAGAGGGCGTAGGCTGAGCGCTCCTGTATCGGATGGTTCGAGGGAGGGACGTTCATGATCGGTTCTCGTTTGATCCGCACCGCCCTGGTGGCGGCGGTAGCGGTCGGCACGATCGCGGCGGTGGCCCCAAGCGCTGGCGCCGCGACCCAGACGTACACGGTGAAGGTCGACGGACAGCCACCGACGGGGGAGCCGTGGGCGTTCCTCCGTTTCTTCCCCGGGTCCTCCATCAGCGTTCATCAAGGCGATGTGGTGGACTTCGCGTTCTCCGCGACGGACACGCCGCACACCGTCACGCTGACCGGTGACGCCGATCCGGCCGCGTGGCGCGGCACGAATCAGGCTCCGGGCGGAGCCTACGAGGTCTTCGGTCCCGATTCCACGTTCGGGGGCGACGATCAAAGCCTGGTGCTGAACCCGAAGGTCGGTGCGCCGTCCGATCCCGCGTGCGGGACCTCGGCCAACCCGTGCGCGTTCGATTCGACGAAGGTCGTGAACAGCGGGATCCAGTTCCCGAACAACCCGCAGCCAGCATTCTTCGTCGCCGTGACCGCGCCGGTGGGTAGCTACTCCTTCCTCTGCCTGCTGCACCCCGGCATGGAGGTCAAGCTGAACGTGGCGGCCGCTGCCACGACGATCCCCACGCCTCAGCAGGTGTCGAACGCGGGGGCCCAGCAGCTGAAGCAGGCGACCAAGATCGACGGAAGTGCCGCCGATCAGATGGCGCAGACGGTGACCAAGGGCAACCCATCCTCCGGTCCGCTCGTCAAGATCAACGCGGGCGGATTCTCGAACAACGTCAGCGCGAACGAGTACCCGGACAAGGCCGTCAAGGTCCACGTCGGCGACCGCGTTCGCTTCATCGGGATGCCCGAGATCCACACCGCGACCTTCCCGAAGTCCGCGGTCGGTGATCCGAAGTACGCGTTCCTCCAGACGTTCTGCGAACAGACGGGCGCGGACGTGCCCGCTCAGTCCCCCGCTGATTGTTCCGACCCGACGAAGTTCGAGACCGTCGTGAATCCGCTCGCGGCGGGGCCGACCAAGAACCTGAAGTTGGGGGACCCATCCGCGTTCAGGAACTCCGGACTCCTGACACCGGGTACGAACGGGACGTTCCTCGCGAAGAAGCCGGGAACCTACACGTTCGTCTGTCTGGTCCACGGGCCGGAGATGAGCAGCACGATCAAGATCGTCGCGTGATCTGACGAGGCACCTCGGGAGCTCCGGCTCCCGAGGTGCCCGACGTCGACGTCAGCCGAGGACCGCCCCCGTGGCCGGAGCCGGTGTTACTGGTACGAGCCGCGCGCGGACGAGCCGGCCAGCAGGAGCGACACGATCACCCCGAGAGGGAGCGCGCCCCAGTACGACAGTCCGAGCCCCACGTTGCCCAGGAAGAGCATCAACAACCAGGTCGCCGGGAACGTCGCGATCAGGAAGATCCCGAACGCGACCAACAGCGCTTTGAACATCGTGCCTCCTTCATAGGTGGAAAGGGCAGGATGCGATGGCGGGGCGAGCCGACGCAAGTCGGGTGGGTCACGCCGGGAGGTTGCGGGTGATCCGGACCCAGAGGAACTCGTCGACGATCTTCACCGGCGAGCTCGCGGGCCGGTCGAGCTCGGCAGGAAGCTCGGACGGTTCGACCGCCAGGCGTTCGGCGAATCCGACCAGCGCTCCGCGAACCGCCGCGAGGAACGTCGCGTACTCCGCAGCCTCCACGTGGCCCCAGCCGAACGCGCGTCGCATCGGCTCGTCCCACGGCGGGACCGCCAGAGGCCGGATCGCGAACAGCGCCTTCGCCGCCGCGGTGTCTCCGAACGAGACCGAGACGTCCCCGCCGCGACTCGCGCGGAACGCGGCCGGCGAGCGTGCGAGCGCGGCGTACGCCCGCCCCAACGCCGCGAGCTGGGCGTCATCCAGGTCCGTCAGCGGAGCCGTCTCCGACGGGAGCTTCGGTCCGAACCGGGACCACCACGACGCCAACGCCCGTGACGAACGCCCGGTGTCGTCACGGCGGAGATGGCGACATCCCCAGGCGCGGAGGAAGCGCAGCAGCGCCTCTCGGTGCGCGCGGACCGAGAGGTCGATCGCCGGACGGGTCGCGTCCCGCAGGACGGCGAGGCTCGTCTCGGGTCCGGCGATCGCCGCGAACGCGCGCAACGCCGCGGCTACCTGATCGCGCGTGAGCGTCGATCCCAGATCGTCGAGCAACGCCCACCCCGAGACCGGTCTCGCCATGCTCACCGACGGCTCAGAGTTCGACCGCGACGCCCGAGTTCGAGCGTCTGTCCGGCGGGCAGTTTGAAGTAGCTCGCCGCGCTGGTCGCGTTGCGGGACATGAACGCGAACAGGTGCTCGCGCCACCGCGCCATGCCGGGGCGCTTCGTCACTCGCAGCGGATTCTCGTCCGACGAAGTAGCTGACGCTTCGTGAGGTCGGTGCCGAGTCTCGTGCACCCGGTCGGCCAGCGCGCGGGGCACGTCGGGATCCTCCATGAACCCGTAGTGCAAGGACGATCTCGTGGAAGCCGTACCGAGGTCGATGATCGTCGGCACGCTTGAGCAGGCAACACGCGGGTCGTTTCTCCGGACGAACGGACATCACCAGGATCTGGTCGTGGAGCGCGTCCGTGTGGCGCAGGTTCGCGAGCAGTGCCGGCGGGGTGACACCGGCGGTCGCGAACAGGTAGGCACCCGCTTCCCGGCGTAATCGCACGGGCGGGTGCTGCGAGTAGGCTGTCGATGAACGAGGCAGCGGCACCCCGCCGTGCAGCAGCCGTTCGTGGATGAGACGACGCCCGGTACGCCACGTCGTCAGGATGCTGAACACGACGACGCCCACGACCAGCGGGAACCAGCCGCCGTCGGGGATCTTGAACAACGTCGCGCCGAAGAATGCGAGGTCGATGACGAAGAAGATCGACGCAGAGCGGCACGATGAACCACGTGTTCCATCCGAACGGCGTTCCCGGCACACGACGAGAACAGGACGCGTCGTCAGCACCATGGTCGTCGTGACCGCGACACCGTAGGCGGCCGCCAGGTTCGCCGAGTGGCGGAATCCGAGGACGAGCCCGATGCAGGCCAGCATGAGGACCCAGTTGATCGACGAGATGTAGATCTGGCCGATCTGGGATCGCGACGTGTGCCGGATCTGGACCCGTGGCGCTGTAGCCGAGCTTGGACGGACTGACTCGGTGAGCGAGAACGCACCCGAGATCAAGGCCTGCGATGCGATGACCGTGGCCATCGTGGCCAAGACCGACGAGCGGATACGAGCGCCCAGTGCGGGCCATGCGGAAGAACGGGTTCTGCGACGGCGGTCGGCTCGCGGAGCAACAGCGCACCCTGTCCGAAATACACGAGGACGAGGCTCGGCAAGGACCGACCGCGTACCACCCGATGAGGATCGGCTTGCGGCCGAAGTGGCCCAGATCCGCATACATCGCCTCGCCGCCCACCACGACCAGGATCACTGCGCCCAGCACGAGGAACCCGGTGAACCCGTTTCGGCGAAGAACGAGACCGCGTAGTCAGGGAAGACCGCTCGCAGCACGTCCGGGTGCCTGGACGATCTGCGCCGCTCCGAGAACACCGATGGTGATGAACCACACGATCATCACCGGGCCGAACACCCGTGCCGATGCGTCCGGTGCCCGTGACTGAACGACGAACAGACCGATCAGGATGAGCACGCCGGCGGCACGACGAGATGGTGAAGGCTCGGAGCGGCGACCGACATCCCCTCGACCGCGGCCAGGACGGAGATCGCCGGCGTGATCATGCCGTCGCCGTAGAGCAACGCGGCACCGAACAGACCGATCGAGCACGAAGACCCACCGGCGGCCTCGGTCGACGGCGACGTTGCCGATGGCCAGCGCTGACAGGGCGACGATCCCGCCCTCGCCGTCGTTGTCGGCGCGCATCACGAACGTCAGGTACTTCAGCGTGATGACGAGGATCAACGCCCAGAACATCAACGACAGCAGACCGAGGACGTTCGCTTCGACTGATCCCGACGTGGTGCGGGCGCCTCGAAGGCCTCGCGCATCGCGAAGAGCGGATTCGTACCGATGTCGCCGAAGACCACACCCAAGCGCTCCGACGCGAGCACCATCGTCCGGAGGTCCTTCACCGCGGGCTCCGCTCCCTCGGCGGAACGATCCCGGTCCGGTGAGCCGTTGCCCCGATCGCCCATGTCGGCTGCAGTGTGGACTATCCGACCGGGACCGGCTCCTCCAGCTCTTCGGGATCCGAGGCGGTCTCCAGGCTCATCTTCGGCAGGATCCGATCGAGCCAGCCGGGGAGCCACCAGTTCGCGTCGCCGAGGAGCACCATGGTGGCCGGCACGAGGATGATCCGGACGACCGTCGCGTCGATGAACACCGCGACCGCCAGGCCGATGCCGAACATCTTCGCGACCGGGTCCGGCTGGCTCACGAAGCTCAGGAACACCGCGATCATGATGAGCGCGGCGCTCGTGATCACGCGAGCCGTCGTGGAGATGCCGCTGACCACGCTCTCGACGTTGTTCCCGGTCTTCAGGTACTCCTCGCGGATGCGCGAGAGCAGGAAGACCTCGTAGTCCATCGAGAGCCCGAACAGGACGGCGAACATCATCATCGGCACGAAGCTGACGATCGGGATCAGCTGGTCGATGCCGAGCAGGCTGCGTCCCCAACCCCACTGGAAGATCATCACGATCACGCCGTAGGCGGCGCCGATCGACAACAGGTTGAGCACCGCCGCCTTGAGCGGCACCAGGATCGAGCGGAACACGACCATCAGCAACAGGAACGACAGCAGCACGACCGCGCCGATGAACCACGGCAACGCGTTCGTGATGCGGTCGGACAGGTCGATGAACGTCGCCGTGCCTCCGCCGACGTGGACCACCGCACCCGCGGGCGTAGCTCCCGGGATCACGTCGTCGCGCAGGCGCCGCACCAGCTCGGTCGTCGCCTGATCCTGCGGCGATGTGGTGGGGATGACCTGGATGATCGCGGCGTCGCCGGCCTTGTTCGGCTGCGGCGGCGAGACGGCTGCCACGCCCGGGGTCGCGGCGATCGCCGTCGTCAGCTGATCGAGCTGCTGGAACGCGGCCGGGTTGTCGAGCTCGACCGCCAGCAGCAGCGGGCCGTTGAACCCCGGTCCGAACCCCTCGGAGAGGAGGTCGTACGCCAGACGACGCGTCTCCGATTTCGGCGCCGTGCCGTCGTCGGGGAACCCGAGCTTCATGGAGAACAGCGGGATGGCCAGGAGCACCAACACCATGGCCGCCCCGATGAAGTACCGCCAGGGATGACGCTCCACCTCGTGGCCCCACCGGGACCACATGGTCTCCTTGCCTTCCAACTCGCCTTCGGTCGTGCGGCGTCGGTGGACGCTCAGCTTGTCGATCGCGTTGCCCGCGAAGCCGAGGAACGCGGGCAGCAGCGTGACGGCCGCGACGACGGCCACCAGGACGACGATCGCCGCGGCGGTCGCCATCATGCCGACGAACGCGATCCCGGAGATCCACAAGCCCAGGAGGGCGATCGAGACCATGATCCCGGAGAACACCACGGCCTGGCCCGCCGTGGCGCTCGAGAGGCCGATCGCGTGCAACGGCTCCATGCCGGCGTGCAGGTTCTGCCGGTAGCGCGTGACGATGAACAAGGCGTAGTCGATCCCGACGCCCAGGCCGATCATCGACGACAGGATCGTGGCGAACTGCGGCACGCTCGCGAACGACGCCAGGATGATGGTGAGGCCGGTCCCGGTGGTCAGGCCGATCACGGCGGTCCCGATCGGCAGGCCCATCGCGACCACGGAGCCGAACGCGATCAGCAGGATGATCATCGCGGCCAGCAGGCCGATCGCCTCGGACTTCCCTGTGTTGGGCTGTGCGCCCCACGACGCGTACTCGCCGCCGATCTCCACGTCCAGTGCGGGGGATCGGGCATCGCCCACGACCGCCTGGAGCCGATCGAACGGCACGGTTCCCAGATCGACGGCCGTCTGGTCGTAGGCCACCTGCGCGTATCCGATCGTGCCGTCGGCGGACAGCGCGCCGGGGGTCTGGAACGGGTCCGTGACCGCGACGACGTGAGGCTGACCCTTTATGGCGTCCAATGTGGCGTTCACGGCGTCGGCCTGCTCCTGGAGCGGCCCGCCGGTCGCGTGGAAGACGATGTACGCCGAGGTGCCGGAGGCGGCCGGGTAGCGCTGAGCCAGCAGGTCGTAGGCGCGCTGCGACTCGGAGTTCGGCAGCTTGAAGTTGTCGCTGAACTTGCCGCCCAGCGCGCTTCCCACGACGAAGATCGCGACCACGGCGGCGATCCAGATCCCGAGGGTGCGCCAACGGTGCCGCGCCGCAGCTTGCCCGAGCCGATAGAGGAACGAACTCAAGGGATGAACCTTTCGTCGGGAGCGTGGGGACGCTCAACAGCGTACGTGAAGAGAAGACGGGTACGGACGACGCTCTCGTCGGGCGGCTGCTAGGGGGTCAGAACAGCGAGTCCGAGCGCGGACGCTGCTTGGGATTGCCGTATGTCGTATGTGATCATGGTGCGGACGTCAGGTCGAAGAGAGATCGCGGTAGCCAGGTGGATCGCATCGAGCGTCCGAAGCTCTTTCGGCCCGAGGGTCGCGGCCTCGCGGAGGATGCCTTCGTCGATGGGGACCAGGGCGATGCCGTCGAGGATCCGCTCGGCACGTGCCGTCGACCGACCGGCTCGACGGGTCGCGATCACGACCTCGGTCCACGCGATATGGCTCGAGACGACCACGGGATCCTCGCGGAGAGCCTCGACCAGTCGGGCCGTCTCCGGCTCGCGCACGACGAGCTTCACGATCGCGGAGGAGTCCAGGTAGTGCACGACCTAGATGCGATCCTCGCGGCCCTCGTCCAGGGCCCGGCTCACGTCGCGTGTGGACGTTCCCTTCGGTGGGAGCAGCGTGAGGAGGTCGCCGCGCGGCGCCATCACCCGACCGGATGCGACCAGCCGATCGAGCGCGTTCAGCGGGACAGGGAGCGGAGCCAGCACCGCGACCGGCCGCCCATGCTCGGTGACCTCGAGCCGCTCACCCCGCTTGATCCGGTCGAGGTACTTGCTGAGGTTCTGCCTCAACTCCCGAACACCCACCTGTCGGTCATCCATGTAGCACACGGTAGCACAAGTGGCTCGAACATCTCTAGGGTCCACCGGATGAGCCGACGACGCGGGTCCGCAGCCCGGGAAGACCCTCGAAGCCTCGTTCGTCCGCGGTCACGAGGACGCGCGCAGAGCTCACCGCCGTCGCAGCGATGATCAGATCATGGGCGCCTCGAGGTCGCCCCCCTCGCCGGGTCGCAGCGAGCAGTGCAGCGTGGGCGCGTGCGGTGTCCGCGGTGTAGTCCTCGACGGTGAGCACCTCAAGCGCTCCGTCGACGAACGCGGCCCGACGCGACCGGTGGCGGGCGGTCGCGAGCTCCACCCCCACCAGGAGCTCCGCGATCGTGATCGCCGCGACCGCCACGTCGTCCTCGTCGCCGATCACCGCGTCGAGCCGGGCGCGGCTGCGCTCCGCCGCGATCAGGACCGTGGTGTCCAGGATCAGTCGGTCCAGGTGCGCTCCTCGGCGACCGACGCGGCTCGCAGCGCGGTCAGCTCGCCGCTCCACCCGGCATCCACGCGGTGGCTCGACAGGAACGCCTTCACCACCCGGCCCGGAGCCGCGACGACGGGCTGCAGGTGCGCGACGGGATGCCCACGTCGAACGATCGCGAACGATTCGCCGCGGTGCTCCACGGCATCCAACACGTCAGAGAACCGGCGGGCGGCATCCGTCGCCGAGATGTCCTTCATGAGAATCATATTATCAGAGTTACTGTGTGGTCCGGCCATGCGAAGGACGGTAGGACCGCGTCGACGGCGGCACCGTGACCCACGTCACTGCTCCATGTCGGAGCGGGAACGGGTGGAACCCGAGCGCTCAGACGTCTCGGTGACGCTCGAACCAGACGGCGGCCGCCCAGCCCAGCACGACGTAGGCGACCATCAGCAACCCGGCCTCGGGACGAGCGAACAGACGATCGCTCGCCTGCGACGAGAACGCGCCCGCCGCGCCGCCGAACGGGAGCCATTTCGCGGTCACCGGGATCAGGCTGCTCACGATGGACTCCACCACGAGCACCCACACGAGCAACCCGACGATCGCGGCCACCTGGTTGCGGAGCACCGCGCCGACCGCGACCCCCATCACGGCGCCGAACAGGGACTGCAGCCCGATCTGGAGGATCTCGAGGGGGATCGTGCCGTCGAGCGGCACGCTGTGGCCCTTCGCCGCGAACCAGACGAGGGCGACCAGGATCGGCACTGACCCGCCGACCAACCCGAACAGCGCGCCGATCGGGACGGCCGCGAGCATCTTGGCGGTGACGACCCGCGCTCGTCGCGGCGTCGCCAGGTACGTGATGCCCGCGGTGCCGTAGCGGTACTCAGACGTGGTCATCGTCACGCCGAGGACGAGCGCCAGCGTCGCGGCGATCCCGCCGATGTCGAGCAACGTCCGAACGTCGGCGACCGTCTTCAGGTCGTGCAGGGCCCGAGCATCAGGGGAATCGGGACCCGGGGTGGAGGCCAGGACCGCGACGATGATCAACGCCACCACCGCGACGGCCACGCCGAGCAGCACCATCCACAGGCGCGTCGTTCGGAGCTTCAGCAGCTCCACGCGGACGAGACGGATCACGGCAGGTCGCTCCGGGGGGGCGCCTCCGGGAGCTCCGGCGGAGCGCCGGGGTCGCCCTGCGGCTCGGTGAGGGAGAGGAAGGCCTGCTCCAGCGTGTGGACGCGCGTCCGGAGCTCGTGCAGGATCAGGCCGTCCCGCGCGGCCAGCTCGCCGACGCGCTCGATCGGGAGGCCGCTCACCTCCAGTGCACTCTCGGCGTCGGTGACGGTCGCGCCGTCGGCTTCCAACGCCGACCGCAGCCGGGCCGCGTCCGGCGAGCGCACGATCACGACCGAACCCTGGGCCGTGAGGTCCTCCGTGGGACCCTCGTGCACCATGCGTCCGTGGTCGATCACCACGACGCGATCGGCCACCTCGGCCACCTCGGAGAGGATGTGGCTCGAGATCAGGACCGCGCCGCCGTTCGACGCGAACGATCGCAGGAAGCTGCGCAACCACGCGACGCCCGCGGGGTCCAGCCCGTTCGCGGGCTCGTCCAGGACCAGGACCTCCGGTTCGCCCAGCAGCGCCGCCGAGAGCGCGAGCCGCTGCTTCATCCCCAACGAGAACTTGCCCACGCGCCCGGACGCGTACGTCGTCATGCCGGTGGCCTCGAGCACGCGGTCGACCCCACCCGCGCCGAGCCCGCCCTGCATCGCGACGACCCGCAGGTGGTTGCGCGCCGTCCGGCCGGGGTGGAAGCCGGTGAGCTCCAGGGAGGCTCCGACGCGTCCGAGCGGTCGTTCGAGCGCGACGTAGGGCGATCCCAACACGAACGTCTCGCCCTGGGTCGCCGCGGCGAGCCCCAGAAGGACCCGCATGGTCGTGGTCTTGCCGGCCCCGTTCGGCCCCAGGAACCCCGTGACCGATCCGTGCGGGACCGCGAAGCTCAGGTCCTGGACGGCCACGGTGTCGCCGTAGCGCTTCGTCAGCGAGCGGATCTCGAGTGCCGGGCGATCGTCCATCGGTCGCCAGCCTATCGACGGTGGGGATCAGGCGCCGCGAGAGGTCCTCAAGCGTTCGGGACGAAGGCCTCTCTCGTCGCCTCGGGCTCGGGCATCACGATCGGAGCCAAAGGCGACGTCCGGGGTTCCGGCTGCGCCGGTCCCCGGCATGACGGAAGGGGGAACCGTGTCACAGCAAGTGACTGCCTCGGTGAAACCCGTGATCGCGCCTGAAGTCCAGGGGGAGCGAGACATCCCACGGAACCGGCTTCAGCGGATGCGCTCAGACAGGAAGGTTTCGACCCTCGTGGGGGTGCTCTTCATCGCCGGCGACATCGCCGGTGTGTTGAGCATCGCGGTGATGAACAAGATCTTCGACGGCCCGGGCGTTCTGGGAAACATCGCCACGAACCACGACAGGCTCGTGGCGGGAGCGCTACTCGTGATGGTCATGGGGTTCGCGCTCGCGATGATCCCGATCCTGTTGTATCCGATATTCCGCAGGTACGACGAAGCCTTGGCGCTCGCGTGTGTCATGTTCCGCGGCGCGATCGAGACCGTGATGTATCTCGCGACCGCGATCGTGCTACTCACGATCGCGGAACTCGGTCAGGAGAACGCGAACGGGGGTTCCATCGTCGGCGCTGGCCAACGAACGCTCGCCACGCTGCTGACGGCGGTCCGGGGTTCGATCACGGCGAACGTCACGGCCATCGTCTTCAGCATCGGAGCCGCGATCTTCTACTACCTCTTCTATCGATCGAGGCTCATCCCCCGGTGGCTCTCGGTCTGGGGGCTCGTTGGGGCCGCCCTGTACCTGGCGGCACCCGTCCTCGAGCTGTTCGGCTCCCCGCTCGGAGCGCTCATGGCTCCGCTCGCGGTGCAGGAACTGGTCCTCGCCGTCTGGCTGATCGCTAGGGGGATGGATTCACCGCTCGCATCGGGTGGATGAGATGCCAACGACGACGAAGGTGTCACCCCCGAAGCTGTCACCGGCCCCGGTCCGCCCGGGCGAAGGGCGCAGCGCGTTAGGTCCGGCCGTCCTATCGCTCGCGAGCGGCGTTTCCTGGTGGCTCTGCCTCCTGGCCGCGCACGTGAGGGGCTTCGATAGCCCTGGCTTCATGAGCGGGATCGGGCTCTACTTCCTGCCGCTCGCCGCGATCATGCTCGCGATGACAGCCATCGACCGATCGCGGTCGGTCCCGAAGGCTGGGCGTGATCGTCGGTGGAAGCTTGCCTCGGCTGCCGCGATCCTCGGCCTGGTGTTGGGTGGCCTCGGACCGCTGGTCCTGATCATGCTCATCGTGACTCAGGATTAGCGGGGCGCAAGTCATCGTTCCCAGATCCTCGGGCAGGGACAGAAGTCTCTGCGAGCGCGGGTCATCGCTGCTAGGTTGCAGCATGAGGCGGAAACCGAGGCCTCGCCGGAGAAAGGGGACGTTGATGAGGCACTCGAGTCGGTTCACCTCCTGGATCGGTCGGGTGAGCGTCCTGGCTCTCGTTGCCGTGCTGGCCACCGCGGCGACGGCCCTCGCCGCGAACCCGGTCAACGGAGCCAAGTACAGCGGCCAGATCAACGCCGATAGCGGCCTCGCGATCAGCTTCAAGGTCTCCTCCAACGGCAAGGACGTCCTCAAGATGAAGGTTCCCCAACCGCCGATCTTCTGCCAGGGAGGCGGACCGCCGCCGCCACAGAAGCCGGCGAAGCCGGCTCCGATCTCGAGCACGGGGACCTTCAAGGAGACGCTCCAGTACGTGTCCAGCACCGGTTCCGTCATCGCAACCTTGAAGGTGACCGGCGCGTTTCACGCTCAACGCAAGGAGAGCGGCAAGGTGAAGGTGACCTGGTCGGCCGCGTCGTGCAACGGGTCCGCTCCGTACTCGACGGAGGCAACCTGATCGGTCGAGATCCAGGTGTTACGGGAACTCGATGACGCGACCGACGCCTCTCTCCAGCGCACGGTCGTAGCAGAGGGCGCCAAGCGCCACGTCGTCCATCGCGATCCCCATGTTCAGGAACATGCGCCGCCCCGACGCGGGGACCGGAAGCGTGCCGGCCACGATCTCCGCGAGCTCGCCGTCGGGCTCGCGATATCCCTCGAAGTGCTCCGCGACGTTGGCGTGGTACTGATCCAGGTCATCGACCGCGTAGAGGACCGCGTCGCTCGAGACGTGCGGGTCCAGCCCGAACTCGTAGTCGACCGGCAGCAGTAACGCATCGGGCGCGGACCCCTCGCACGTCAGGCGCTCGGGAAGCATGGTGGTGAGCGCGGTGATCACGAGGTCGGCGCCGGCGATGGCGTCCTCCGCTGACACGGCCACGGTCGCGCGCCGGTCACCGGCGAGCACCAGCAGTGTCCGGGAGGCGGCTGGCTCGATATCGAAGGCGCGGACCTCCGCGACATCGGGGCAGAGCTCCAGTAGGAGCTCCAGGTGTCGACGCGCCTGCGCGCCCGCACCGACGATCGCCACCGAGCGCGGGCTCGCGGACACCTGCCGGAGCACGACCCCCGAAACGCCCGCCGTCCGCATCTCGGTGACCCACCCGCCATCCATGATCGCGAGCGACCGGCCGGTCTCAGCATCGGTCAGCACGAAGATCCCGTTGATGTAGGAGAGCCCTCTCGCCCGGTTGGACTCATAGCCCGCGATCCACTTGAGACCGGCGCGGTCCACGCCCCCCAGGTAGGCGGGCATGGCGTTGATGAATGCGTCGGGCCGCGGATGCAATGCGGGTTTCGGCGGGTTCTGGACCAGGCCGTCCGCCTTCTGCCGGAACGCATCCTCCAGCACGCCGACGAGGTCGGCCCAGGTCACCTCGAGCGAGACGAGCTCGTCTCGCCCGAGGACCAAGAGCTCGTTCGCGCCTCTCACGGCGTGAGTGTACGTTCAGGTTTCACGGGGCTTCAGACGGTGCAAGCTGGAGGCCGCCGGGCCACCGGAGAGACCGCCCTCTCTACGCCCTTCGGCAGCCTCTGCGCGCCCTAAGCGCTCCAGAAGGCGTCGGCGGCAGCCTGGTCGAACGGTGTGATCCAGACTTCTTTCGCCTTGCCGTCTTCGATGTGGAACACCAATACCTGCGCCAAGGTGACCGTGTTCCCACGGCGCGTCGCCGTCGCGCTCACGAGCGCGATGGTGTGTTCGTCGTCAGCGACGATCGCGTGGATCTCCTGGCTGAAGGAGTCGGTCTCTTGAGGGATCAGTGCGAAGCTCCCGAAGACCGCCTGCTTGCCCACGAAGTCCCCCGCGATGACGCCAGTGCCCGAGGCATGCCAGACGACGTCGTCGCTCATGATCCCATCGAGCGTCGCCATGTCTCCCGCAGCGAACGCCTCGAAGCCTTTCCGAACCAGGTCCGCATTCGGATGTGCCATCGTCGCCCTCCCGTTCCATCGGTATCCAGAACTGCTCTCCAGCGAGCGTACCTCGCGAACCTGCTCCCCCCGTCGCCGGCGGTCCAAGCGACCTCGCGCGAGACGTCTCGTTCAAGGACGTTGTCGCCTTGGGTCGACAGCGAAACCGAAGGAGGCTTCATCCTCGAGCGAAGCGCCTAGTTAGAAACGGGAGGGTAGGGCGGGAAGTGTTCGTCGATCGCTTCAAGCTCACGTGCGCGTGTCTCTCCGTCTTCGGTCAAGACGAAAGGACGGTACAGATCGATGCCTCGCGTATAGCTAAGCGGCCTGTGCCCGTTCGCTACCAACCCAGCCTCGCGTAAGTCTGAAAGCATCCGATCGACGACGGCGGGCGACTCCGGGACGACCCGGTTGTCGGCGTCCTCGACGTAGGAGGCGAGTTCGGCTGCATCGACGGCGGTTCCGATCCAGGACGCCCGTCCCTGCCACATCGCCAAGACCAACGTGTCAGCGGAGGAGCGCATACCACGAGCGTACCCGTATCTCAGTCGAGCAACCCTGCGATCTACGATCTTGGCAGTCTGATTTCCGTCAAGGTACCCCTTGGTAGAATGCCCTCGGGCTAGGATGAGGTCGTGCCTCGACCTCGAAGGGACCTGTCGACGCCCGAGAAACGGCACCTGCACTCGCTCGAGGGCCGTATGACACGGCTCGAAACCGAGCTACAGGCCATGCGCCGTGAGTGGGCGGAACTGGTCGAGGAGGCAGGCCAAGCGGCCGTGGCGCGAGAGCTGGGCGTATCGCGGCAGGCCGTCGCGGATCGCCTGCGGTCGCATCCGAGCGAACCACGAGAGAAGGAGCGGTCGGTGAAAAGCGCAAGGGGTCCCTTTGCGTTTTCCCGTGGCCGGGTATATGTTCGGTCGAGGTACCGGAGCGGCGCGAGCCGGTTCAGCCACCAGCGGTCAGAGCCCACCTAGGGCAAGCAACGTCAGCCAGCTAAGAGCTGCCGCAGCGCCGGGAACCTACGAGCCCCCGATGGGGCGGATGGAAGATGGTTTGGCCGGTCGCAAGGCCGGTCGAAGAGGTCAGTGTTCTTGCAAGGTGGACCTCTGAGAGGGCGGCCCCGAAGGACCGCCCTCCCCTGTTTCCTGGCTCGGTGCACGCGCCGAGGATCGGCTAGGGATCCGACCCTGCGTCGAGACATGCCGCGGGACTTGATCCTCCCCGCGGGACTTGATCCTCCCTTAGGAGTTGGCCTGTGGTTCCGGAGGAACGTGTTCCGATCGATCGAGACCTTCGTCTGCACCTTCACGCGCTCGGGCCGACGGCGCGGACGGAACTTCTTCGCGTGCTGACCATGTCTCGTGGGAAGCGCGCTCGCCGGATCGGAGCTCTCTATCAGGTGCCCATGCTACAGACGAGCGCGGAGCTCCTCATGGACATAGAAGACGATCCTGCTGCACGGGCCGCCGTCTTGGCGGAACTCCGAATCATGGAGCGAGAGGATGGCTAGATGCTCGCGTGTGGGTAACGCCTCTTGCCCACCCGCGGTTGCGTTGATCCGCTCAGGAGGTGAGAGGCATGACATGGGAGGCCATCGGGCCTGAGATCAAGATCCTCCAAGCCGACAGCGGATTCTACTGGGAGCTGTGGAACGACGGTGAGCCCGTTCTGCAGAGCCTGAAGAACTATCCTCACGCCACGGTCGAGGACTTCATCGAATGGGTCCGCCTGCACTTCGCAGAGATCGTTGTCGTCCCGTACGAGCCGTGATGGTTGATGTCCCCCCACTCCGTTGTCCCAACTGCACGAGTGATCTTCGGCTCGCCCATTGAGATGGCTAGGAATCGTCGAGGTTGAGGGTGTCTTCTCGGCCAAATGAGGAGAGAGCGCACCCCGGCTCATCGAGTAGTTATCGTAGGCGGGATGCGGCCGTCACGGCTTCGCCGATGCCGACAAGGCAAGGGAGGTCAACGAGATGGTGGTTTGCGTTCCCGTAACCAGAGATGGCTTGATCGACCCACGCTGGGGTCGCGCGGATCGGGTGGCTATCGCAGAGGTAACTGCAAGCGGTATCGGGGACTGGCAGGAGTTCGACGTCGGGTGGAGTACCCACCACGATGCAGGAACTGAAGGCTCCCATCATGCACGTGTGGCTCGATTCCTCGTTGACCACCATGCCGAAGCTGTCGTCGCTGATCACATGGGCGAGCCGATGGCACACATGCTTCAGCAGATGGGTCTCGAGCTTCGCCTTGGGGCCAGTGGCGACGCGCGACAGGCCGTTATGACGGTGAACGACAGCGAACTTCGCGGTGACCTAGGCCAACGCTGACGAGCCGAGTCTGGCCCGGCCGACCCTTGGCGCGCTTCCTAACTCGCCAAGGCTCGCAACAGCGGGTACATCCTCAAACCGACCACCGCGGCCTCGGTCCGATTCGACACGCCGAGCTTCGCGTAGATGTTGCTCAGGTGGGCCTTCACCGTGGGCACGCTGACGTTGAGCTCCGCGGCGATCTCTCGATTCGTCTTCCCGACGATGAGGAAAGCAAGGGCTTCTTGCTCCCGGTGCGTTAGGTACGGGTGGTCATCCATGATCGGCGTCCGGCGGCGGCCTCATACGCGATCGCTTGGAGACCTTCGGGGGGTACTGCCACGGGGAACGACGTCGTTCGCGCCACACCCTGAGTCGGTGGCGGAGGTTGTACGAGGGGAAGTTATGAAGTGGGGACATCCAGGACTCTCGACCATAGGCGCAGGCACGGTCGCCGCGTAACGCCCGTTGGCCTTAGCACCAACGACTGAGTCTCGAGGTGATGAGGTAGCGTCAACTCATGGACGACGAAGGCCGTTCATGAACCAGTAGAACGGCTAGAAGTGGTCACCGATGCGTTCGTCGATCCAGACCCCGGGCTCAAGGATGATCAGGTCGAGGGTCACTGCCACGATCGCATGCTCCACGAAGGTACGGGCCGCCTCCTTGCTCTCGGCCCGCGCTCGACCCCTGATCGTGATCCTTTCGCCTTGAGCGTCGGGCACGACCATGACCTCCTCTAGCCCGTTGGCCGTGAGTTCTGCGACGAGCTCGCCGCGCCACTCGGGAACATCGAAGGGTGTGGAAGCGGGTGCCGGCTGGATGGTCGAGGCGCATCTAACGCTGAACTGTCGTCCGCTCATGGCTTACGCCGCCCCCTTGTTCCGGGCGGCTCGCAAGCGTCGCCTGATAGGACCATCGTCCATTCCTAGTGTCCCGTCAAACCCAGGTGGGAGCTTGCCTTCGGCGCGGATCTGATCCACCCGTTGGTGTGAGACTCAGAAGGACCGCGGCGGCCGCGGTCTCGCTGATCGGACGGTCTTACACGGCGAGCCAAGCCGCGCGCAGTGATCGGCCGGAGGAGCCTGAGCTGATCTCGGCCGATGGAGACTGTGCGCCGCTAGGGTTCGACGATTCCGCCACCGACGATCGGGACAGAAGCGCCGTTGTGCTTCAACCAACGGATGAAATCCACGGTGTCGTTCTTGTCGAGGTCGCCGTAGCTCTGTGGTCGTCTGTCGGTTCCAGAGCCCTCGGCTTGGTGAGTATCGGACCTCCCGTAGCTCGACTCGACCGAGGGGTTGAAAGAGCTTGGTATTGGACTTGCTTCGCCGAGTGGTCGTTTCACCTGAGGTCCTCGCACGTGTCGGGTGGGGCCGTAGGGAGGCCGACCCGATCGACATGCGGTGCCGTCGAACCGTGCGACGTCACCGGTCTCCGCGGTTTGGTCGATGACGCGTCGTCACCCTCGCCGGTCATGTCCGACGCCTTATCGCGAGAAGAGCGCGGCGCCCACCAAACCCGCCTGCGGCCCGATCGCGGACGGCATGATCGGGACCGCTCGCGCCGCGTCAGCCCAGATCGCGGCGCGAGCGGCCTCGACGGCCGCGTCCCGGTACGGACCCGCTGCGGAGCCCAGACCACCGCCCACCACGACGGCGTCGGGATCGAGCAGATTGACCAGTTCGGCGAGCCCTCGCCCCAGTGCCCGGCCGGCAGACATGGCCACGTCGCGCGCTACCGGATCAAGCGTGGAACGCTCGAGGACATCTCGCGCGGAGGTTGCGACACCACCCGCATCGCGGTACCGCTGCACGAGCGCCGGACCTCCGGCGTACGCTTCGAGCGGCACGTCTCGGGGGCCTGGTCCAACGGTCGGGACATCGACCAGGACGCCGCTCCCGAGGAGGATCGCGGCGCCGTTCGCACCGGCCCACGGGCGACCGTCGAGCACGAAGCAGCAGCTGATCCCGGTTCCGATGGACACGAAGACGAAGGACTCCAGCCCGGCCCCGTGGCCGAATCGAGCTTCCGCGAGGGCTGCACCACGCACGTCCGCTTCGACGGCCGTCACACCGAGGTCGGCCCACGCCGAAGCGAGGTTCCCGGACAAGCCGGGGATGACGACGTCGGTCAACACCTCGCCGACCGGCGACACGAGCTCAGGGACCACGACGCCCACTCCTGCCGGCCGGACCTCCGAACCCGCGACCAGCTCCTCCACGACAACTCGGAGACGTCGGTGCAGGTTGTCAGCGTCTCGTTCCGCATGCGAGTCGATCTCTTGGACGTTCCGGACGATCCCCGATCCCACCTCGACGAGGCCGACCGCTGTCTTCGTCCCACCGACGTCGATACCGACCGCCAATCCCCGCTCCGACGCCATCATGCTGTCCGCTTCCAGTCGGTCATTGCTCGCCGGGAGGCCGCGTGTGGTCATGGACATGCGTCGAGGTGTCGGGGGTCCCGTTGACCAGCTGCAGGTCGCCGAACGTCGATGTGACGGCGACCATCGTCCCGTCTCCGGCCGCCGATCGGCGGCACGCGTCCACCACGTCGAGGACGTGGATGTCGTGGTCGAGGCTGAACACCTCCCATCGTCCCGAGCGCAGCGCCTCCACGGCGCTCCGCAAGCCGTCGGTCCAGTTCCATGTGCGGTCTGGGCTCGGGTATCCGCGCCAATGACCCCAACTCTCGCGGAACACCTCGATCCCTTCGGGGTCCCAGTCGTCGCCGAGCAGGTTCGCGGTCCCCTCGCTGCCGTACAGCTCGATCGCGGGACGTCGGTAGGCCCACACCGCGTGGCTCGCCATCACGGACGACGTCGCACCCCGCTCGTGCCGAAGCATCAGGTGCACGACGTCGGGATCGGGCTCACGGCCCTTCAGGGACTCCCGCTCGATATCCGATCGTGACTGTAGGCAACGGACCTCGCGAACGGGACCGAGCAGGGCGGTGAGCGACTTGAGGTTGTAGATCGCGAGATCGCCGAGCGGGCCGACCCCCGACGCGTGATACCAGGATGCCCACGTGGAACCCGGGTTCCCGTACATCGCGCGCGCCGAGTGGACCTGGCCGAGGACACCGGCCCGCACCCAGGCCCGCAGCATCCCGAACGCCGGCGAGAGCTGCACGAACGGTGCGACCGCGAGAAGGAGACCGTTCGCACGGGCGAGGTCGGCGAGCGCCCGGCCCTCGTCGGGATCGGAGGCGAACGGCTTCTCCACGACGACGTGCTTCCCGGCGTCGAGCGCCTGGCGCGTCAGCGCGGCGTGGCTGTCCGGGGCGGTCGTGATCAGGACCAGGTCGATGTCGCCGGCCAACACCTCATCGACGGTGGCGACCGCGCGCGTGCTCGGTCGCCGCGCGACGAGCTCGCGCCTCGTCTTGGCCCGGCGATCGCAGACCGGGCCATCGACCGCGGTGCCGGATGCGACGAGCGCGTCGAGCGTTCGCAGGTAGGCCCTGGACGCGCTGCCCGCGCCGATCAGGGCGACGACGACGGGTTCCCGATGCGCCCGCCGCCGAGGCACTAGCCGATCCAGATCTGACGCCAGTCGTAGTTGTTGAGCGGCGCGCCGGTCTTCGTGGGCTCGACGCCATGCACTTGTGAAGACACCCCGTCGATCACCGGCGGGAACAGCGGGATGATGTACCCGCCGTCGTCGTAGTCGATCTGCTGCATCTGGTGCACGATGTCGGTCCGCGCGTTCGCGTCCACCGTCTTCAACGCCTTGTTGTACAGGTCGGTGTAGGGCGGGTTGTCGTAGTGCGTCTCGTTGTACGGCGCGTCCGGGACGAAGAACTGGCCGACCGACGGCAGGTAGTACTGGTAGAAGGAGAAGTCCTGGGCGAAGACCCACTTCAGGTACTGCGGGCCGTAGAAGTCCGAGACCGTCACCTTCTTCAGGTTCACCGTCACGCCCGCAGCTTTCGCTTGCTGCGCGAAGACCGTGGCCATCGACGTCGCACCCTGCGCGAACTCCGACGTGACCAGGTCGATCGTCAGGCCCTCCAGGCCTGCCGCCTGCAGCAGCGACTTCGCCTGCTCGGGGTCGTAGGGCCGCTGTGGCAGGTCGTGGTTGTAGGAGGGGTCGTACAGGGACAACACATCGTTGCCGATCGTCCCGTTCCCGCCGAAGACCACGTTCATCATCTGCTCGCGGTCCACCATCAGACGGAACGCCTGACGAACGGAGGGATCCTTGAACGGATCAGCATCCACCCGCATCGTGAACGGCACCCACCCGCCGCCGGGCGAGACCACCGACTGGCCCCCGGAGGACGCGAGGGTTGCGGCGCCTGAGGCCGAGAGCTGGTTCACCATGTCGGCTTGTCCGCCGCTCAGCGCGTTCAGCTGCGCCGTCTCGTCGGCGAAGTCCGAGATCACGACCGTGTCGACGTACGGCTCGCCCGAGCGACAGTAGTTCTCGTTACGAACGAACGTGCTCTCCTGCCCTGGCGTGAAGCTCTGATACTTGAACGGACCCGTGCCGACCGGGTTCTTCGGGTCATACCCCTGGGGGATGATGTTGTAGTAGTAGTTCGCGACCAGCTGATCCAAGATCGCGTACGGCGTCTTGCACGGGATCTGCACGGTCAGGTCGTCGATCTTCTTCATGTTGCCGACGTCCACGGCCGCCATCGGCGCGGCGCCCGGCAGCGGGGCCTTCGGGTCCACGATCCGCTGGAAGCTGTAGATAACGTCGTCGACCGTCAGCGGCTTGCCGTCGTGGAACGTGATGCCGCTCTTGAGCTTGAGCGTCCACAACGTCGCGTCCGAGTTCGAGGTGAACTCCTCAGCGAGGATCGGCACGAGCTTCGCGTCGTTGCCGAACCCGATCAACGGTTCGTTCAGCTGGAGGATCCGCGCGAAGTCGATCGTGGTGATCGCCGACTGGCAGTCGAGCGTGTCGGCGCTGGAGCCGCCGCTGATCGCCGCTCGGAGCGTGCCGCCCTTCTTGATCGCGGCGCTCGCGGACGGAGTGACCGAAGGCGTCGACGATCCGTTGCTGGTGCAGCTGACGGCGCCGAGGATCGGGATCGACACCCCCGCCAGCACGGCGGTGCGCAACAGCTCGCGTCGACTCAGCGTCCAACCGTCACGATCGGACTGCGGTGTGCTCATCACGACCTCCCTTTCGAGCTCATGTACGACGGCGCGGCCGCGAACACGTACCGCGTCGATCCCTCGTGCGCCTGGTACCGGTGCTCCACTCCCTCCGGGACGTACCAGCCGTCACCGGGGTGGAGTTCGAACCACTTGCGTGCGTCGGGTCCCTCGACCGCCACCGCCAACGACCCCTCCAGGACGTAACCACACTCGTCGCCGGCGTGGGTGTGCCACTCGCCTCGCTGGCCTGCGTACAGGTCCGTCATCCCCACCGTGAGGTGCTCGGTGCTGACGAACAGGCCGACGGGAACGGGGTTGGGGCTGCCCGGCTCCAGGCGCCAGCGAAGATCGGCCGTTCGCACGACCCGGATCGTGTCCTCCGCCGCCAGCGGAGCGCCGGGGACGAAGGTCCCGAGTTGTCGGTCGTCCCCGAGGGCGACGTCGGACAGCAACGGCTGCGACCGCGCGTAGGTGCCGGACGTGCCGGCCGCCGGCGGCGGCGCGAACATCTCGAGCACCCGAAGCGGCTCCGGACCGACCGCGTGCGCATGGTGCCAGGTATCGCGCCTGAAGAAGGCGGCGTCGCCGGCCTCGACGCGGTGCGCCTCACCGGTCGAGGGGTTCGCGATCATCATCGTGCCGTTCACGACGTAGAGGACCTCGTCGGCCGCGAAGATCGTGCGGAACTCGTCGGAGTGGCGGAACGACCCGTGCGGCGGGAGGCCGAACACGAGCTCGTGGATCTTCGCCGAGGAGACGTAGAGCCAGTCCTGGACCTCGCCAGACCCCTCGTCGCCCCAGGTGTAGGTGAGGACGTCCGCGCGGCGCAGCGCCGTCGCCTCGTCGAAGGTGGGGCGCGGCGACGGGCGGTAGCCACTCACCGGGGCTTGCACCCGCGGCGTCGAGGCGGCGATCCCCACCCGCTCCCCATCAGCGCGACCCTACAAGACCAGTTCATGACCAGTCAAGGACCAGTGAGCGCGTCGAACCGTGGGACATCGTTCATCAGTGCGCGCGTGTACCCGTCCTGCGGGTGGTCGAGCACAGCGTCGACGGGTCCGGCTTCCACGACCCGGCCTTCCTTCATGACGACCACGTGCTGCGCGACGCTGCGGACCAGCGCGAGGTTGTGCGTGATGAACAACAACGACAGCGACCGGTCGGCCTGCAGGCGACGGAGCGTCTCGACGACCGCGGCCTGCACGGAGACGTCGAGCGCCGACGTGACCTCGTCGCACACGAGCAACGACGGGTCCACCACGATGGTGCGCGCGATCGCGACGCGCTGACGTTCACCACCGGAGAGCTGATCGGGGTATCGAGCGACGAGCTCGACCGGCAGCGAGACCGACGCGATCGCATCGCGCACGGCCCGGTCACCCTCGTGGCGGCTGAGCTTCGCGAAGTGGTCGACGGGCTGGGCGACGAGTCCACCGATGCTGCGCCGCGGGTTCAACGATGCGTAGGGGTTCTGGAAGATGTACTGGAGGCGTCGGAGGTTCTCGACCGACCGATGCCGGAGCCCTGGGATCAACGGCTCGCCCTCGAAGCGGATGTCCCCGGACCAGTTCGCATGGAGTCCGACGATGCACCGGGCGAGCGTCGTCTTCCCGGACCCAGACTCCCCGACGACCGCGACGCACTCACCTCGCGGCACCTCGAGCGAGACGCCATGAAGCACCTGGGTGGTCCCGTACGAGGCGTCGAGGTTCGCGACGGTGAGCACGGGCGCCGGGCCCGCTGCTTCTGGCGCCGAGGTCGTCCCGCGAACCGTGAGGCTCGGGCGCGGCGCCGCGGCGCCCGGGACGGCGAGATCGGGGCGCGCGAAGACGCACCGCGCGAGATGACCGGCGCCCCTCGCGGCGCGTGGTTCCGGGCGCTCCGTCCGGCAGACGTCGACGACGATCGGGCAACGCGGCGCGAAGGCGCACCCGGCCGGACGCGCGCCGGGTCGCGGAGGCACGCCGTCCATCCCAACGAGGTGCTCGGCGCGGTCGGGCGACGGCACCGCGCGCAGGAGTCCCCGCGAGTAGGGATGCGCCGGGGCGCCGAAGACATCGGGCACTCGGCCGACCTCGACCACGCGGCCGGCGTAGAGCACGGCGACCCGGTTCGCGAGCTCACCCACGACCGCCACGTCGTGACTGACGTAGACCGCGGCAACGGCATACCGGGTGCAGAGCTCGGCGACCGTCTCGAGGACCGTGCGCTGGGTGGTGACATCCAGGCCGGTCGTGGGCTCGTCCAGCACGATGACCGCAGGCCTGCACGCGAACGCCATCGCGATCGTTGCCCGCTGCTGTTGCCCACCCGAGAGCTGATGCGGGAAGACGTCCAGCACACCGGGGACCGACGAGAGGCCCACCTCTTCCAGCAGTTCCGAGATCCGCTCGTCAACCTCGTCGCCTTCATGACCGTGGAACGTAAGGGACTCACGCAGCTGGGAGCCGATCCGCCGGGACGGGTTGAGCGCGGTCGCCGGATCCTGGGGAACGTACGCCAGCGTGGAGCCGCGCAGCCTTCGGAGCTCCGGCTCGGGCAGGGTGAGCAGGTCCCGGTCGTCGAGCCGGACGGAGCCGCCGGCGAACCGGAGTCCCCGCCGAACGTAGCCGATCATCGCGAGGGCGAGCGTCGTCTTCCCGGACCCGGACTCACCAACGAGTCCGAGGACCTCCCCGGCGACGACGTCGAGCGAGACGTCCTGCAGGATCTCGACGCCCCGCGTGGTGGCGATCGTCAGGTCCTCGACCCGCAGCTTCGCCGCGTTGGTCGGGGGTTGCGAATGCCCCGGACGGCTCATTCCGACACCACCTCCGCCGGCGGACCGAGGACCACGGGCACTTGAGCGGAGGCGACGACCGGAGGATCGACCTCCCGTCGATCGACGCCGAGCGCCACCCGCGTGATCGCGTCCGTGAGGGTGTTCAGCCCGATCGTGAGCACGGCGATCATCGCAGCCGGCGCCACCGCGGCCCATGCGTTCAGCGTCAGCCCGATCCGGTTCTCGTTGATCATCGTGCCCCAGTTCGGCTGCGGCGGCGGGAGTCCGAACCCGATGAACGACAGACCCGCCATGATCACGATCGAGTACGTCATACGCAGACCGATCTCGACCATCAGCGGGGTCACGAGGTTCGGCAGGATCTCGCCGAGCATCACCCGTCGGCCCGAGACCCCCGTGATCTCGACCGCCTTGACGTAGTCGCGCTCGGACACGTCGAGCGTCGACGCCCGCAGCACCCGTGCCACCTGGGGGGCGTGTGACAATCCGACGGCCGCGACCAGCAGCCAATCGCTGGGTCCGACGACGGAAACCAACATGAGCACGAACACGAGCTGAGGGAACGCGAGCAAGACGTCGACCGCGCGCATCACGATCGTGTCGGGGAGCCCGCGGCGATAGCCGGCGTAGATCCCCGCGAGGGCGCCGAGGGTCACTCCGATCACCGTCGCTGCCGCCGCCAGGACGATCAATTGCCAACCGCCCGCCAAGACCCGGCTGAAGACGTCGCGGCCCAAGACGTCGCCGCCGAGCCGGAACACGGCGGACGGTTTCGCGAACGTCGCGGTCACGTACGCATCCGGGTCATACGGCGTGAAGAGCGGGCCGATGAAGGCCACGACGAGCACGAACATGGTGAGGACAAGTCCTGCCCGGCCCCTCGCCGTCCGCGTCGTCTCGAGCAGGATGTGCCCGAACTCTGAGCGGCGCACGCGAGGAGCGGCAGGTTCGTGCATCGCGCCCCGGTCTCGCGTCATCGGGGGACCCGGCGGCGGGGACTGGCAAGGAGTGACACGATGTCCGCAGCGATGTTTATGAACACGTAGAAGGCGGCCAGCAGGATCACGATGAACTGGATCACCGGGATGTCCTTGTCCGTAACGGCATTCACGAGACCCGCACCGATCCCCGGATACGCGAACACGTACTCGACGAGCACGATGCCGCCGGCCAGGTACAGGAAGGTCAAGCCGATCGCCTGGATCGTTGCCGGCAGCGCGTTCGGCAGCGCATGGCGGAGCAGCACCGCACGCTTCGGGAGTCCTTTGAGCCGCGCCATCTCGACATAGTCACTCTCGAGCGCCTCGATGCTCGCCGCCCGCATCATGCGGAAGATGTAAGGCACGACCACGACCACGAGCGTGAGCACCGGGAGGATGAGCATCCGCGGCTCGTCCCATGGCTTCTCACCCGGCGGGATCGGCGAGACCGCCGGGAAGATGTGGAACACGTTCGTCGCGAAGACGAACACGAGCGCGATCGCGATCGCGAACTCCGGCAGTGACGTCACGGCGAGCGCCACCACCGACATGATGTGGTCCGACGCGCGGTCGCGACGCAGCGCGGCAGCCAGGCCGAGCAGCACCCCGACGATGGACCCGATCACCCCCGCGAGGACGACGAGGACCGCCGAGTTCACCACCCGCGGCCAGACCAACTCCCCGACCGGTTGCTGCTGGCCGACCAGACTCGTACCGAGGTCGCCCCGCAGCAGCCCGCTCAGCCAGTCCCAATACTGCTCGAGCGGAGGGCGATCCAGGCCGAGTCGATGCTCAAGCGCGGTCAGCGATTCCGGCGTGGCCGTCTGGCCGAGCACCGCGTACGCGGCGTTCCCCGGCAGCACCTGCGTCGCGGCGAAGACGATCATCGACACGAACAGGAGCGTGAGGAACCCGAGCAGCGTGCGCTGGATCAGCAGGTCCCGGATCGGATGAGGCGTCTTCGGCGCAGGCTGGACGACCTCGGGCGCGACGGGTTCGAGGGCACTCACCGCGACCCGGCCTCGGGTCCCGCGATCGACGTGACGGAGGCCCGGAACCGATATCGCTCGCCCGCGAACGCTCCTTCGGACACCTCGATCCGACGACCCTCCTCGTCCCATGTCGTCGCCTTGATCAGCAAGACGCTCGCGCCGATCGGGACATCGAGGAGCTTCGCCTGACGCTTGTCTGCGGTGCCGGCACGGACGTCGTAGTCGGCTCGAGCTGGCACGATCCCATCTGCGCGGAAGCCGCCGTAGATGGAGTCGCGCGCGTAGTCCTGCGAGACGAGGCTCGGCGCGAGCCATGCCGCCGCCACCGCACGCTGCCAGCCGACGGGGACGCCCCCGAGCAGCCGGACCCGTTCGAGCTCGAGCACCTGCGCACCGGGTGGGGCCTCGAGCTCGTCGCCCTCCGCGAGGGTCGCCTCCCGGGGGATACAGGCAAGGACGCGCGAGGTCGCCTCCAGCCCGCGCTCGGCGGCGAGGTCGGTGAACCCGAACAAGGCGTTCGGCTCAACGAGCGGTGTGACGAACCATCCCCGGGTCCCGTCGGCGCGCACGTAGCCGTGCCGCTCGAGTTCCTCGAGGGCGCGGCGCACTGTCGTTCGGCTGACGCCGAACCGGCGACAGATCTCGCGTTCGCCGGGCAACCGGTCACTGACCTGGAGCGCGCCGCGATCGATGTCGGCGCGCATCAGTCTGGCGAGTTGGAGGTAGCGAGGTTGCTCGACCGAGCCGATCGTCGCTGAGGGCAAGCGGGTCGAAGCCATCGTCCCGACGCTATCGGACCAGTTAAAGACCAGTCAAGGACCGTGTCGAGCACGATGGCTCGGGCGCCGTCCGGCGGGCCCGACCGTCCCTAGGGACCTTGGTCCTCGGACCCTCGCCGTGCGTTCGGTGCTCATCGTGACGCAGGATCAGCGGGGGCTTCGGGATCTCGCGGGACGGGTCATCAGGGTCTTCAAGCGTGGAGCACCTTGAAGACGTGGTAGACCATCCAGGCTGGCCAGAAGATGCCCTGGAAGAACGCGAGGATGAAGGCCCAGAAGGTGTGGGCGTGTTGGAAGAAGTACACCCACGCGCCGAAGATGCCCAGCCCGTAGATCGCGCCGGCACCTGCCGCCGCACCTGAGCTGTCCTTGCTCATCGTTACCACCTCCGCGTCGATCGGGCCCGAAGTCGCCGTCGACCCCGACCCTATCGACATCCGACGCCGACGGCGGCATCGAGCGCCAAGCGATCCGCGTCAGAGCTCAAGTCGTCGAGGCGAAGGTCGAGGACGACTCCGACATCCCACTCTCCCAACCATCACGAGCGCCAGGGTCGCGGCGATCCCGCCGATGTCGAGCAACGACCGAACGTCGGCGACCGTGTTCAGGTCGTGCAGAGCCCGGGTATGTCGGGGAACGCCTGCCACATGTAGCTGAACCACTCGATGCCCGCCTCCTTGGCCCCCATACTCCACAGGACCGCTGCGGTCGATGAAGTCATCCGCCAGAATCTCCCGGGCAACTTCGGGCCGGTGGCCTGCTTGCCACTCCTCGACCAGACGGCGAACGAGGGCCTTGTTCTCCTCCTCGGACACGCTACGCACCTCCCTCTCGGATGTGGATTCGGGGCCGCCCCGCCTCGAGTAACCCACGCTCGGATCCACTCTGGATGCTGGGCTCGCCGAACCTGAACCCGCCCGTCGGCACGACCCCAGCAAAGCCCCTTCGGCCCATGCGAATGGGAACTACGCCTCGACGAGGAACACGACAGTCTCGGGCAGCACGCCGTCGGACTCCATCTCTTCGCCGAACCCGGGGGTCTGCATCGCGGCCATGAGGGCATCCATGTCGGCAACGTCCATCAGCAGCCCCACGTGGGTCGGGTTCTGTGGGTTTACGAACGTCCGGATGTTGGTGATGCCGATGGTGCCGAGGGCCTTGGCGCGATTCGGCGAGGCAAGCCAAAGGTCCTTGTCTTTAACCTCAAGGTGGCTAATCACGGTGGGCATTGGTGCCTCCTTTGCTTGTGGGACGAGCCACAACGCCCGACCCGGTTGACAAACGTACGCTTATGAAGGCTTCACGAAGACGGGCCGGAGTGGAGGTCTCAAGGATCACCTTTGAGGACCTAGGGAACGGCCGAACGAGCAGGGCGATCCCACTCCTTCAGGAGGCGCTCGCGCTGACGCAGGGCCCGGTCGTAGGCGATGATGAGCGACCCCTTGAGCGGCGACAGCGCGACGACCGCCTCGTCGAGGAAGCCGGCGTGCACACCCGGGCGATCCCACCCCTTCAGGAGGCGATCGCGCTGACGCAGGGCCCGGCCGTACGCGATGACGAGCGACTCGCTGAGCGGCGACTGCGCGACGACCCCGTCGTCGAGGGATCCGTTGCTTTCCGCCACGCGGGTACCGCTGCCTTCCACGCTCGTCACGGATCGATCGCCTCGACCGGCCACGTTGAGTGCCACCGCGCTCAGGATCAGCGCCGCGGCCGCAAGAACGGACACGGTTACGGTCCAGAACGTGAACAGCGCCGGTCGGCCGGAGAACCCCATGGTTCCCGCTTTCGTGCTCATGATCCCTCCCCTTCCCTCGGGTACCGATCTCTGATCCCGAGGCTAGAGAGAGCACCGACCCGAGGAATCCCCGAAACCCGTACCGATCGAGACGGTGACCGGTAGGTCTTGGCTCACGATCCCGGATGGCCGGATGGGAACGTCGAGGCCAGCTCCGTGCGGGAGCGGATGCCCAGCTTGCGGTAGATCCGCTTGAGATTGGCTTCCACGGTATGGACGCTGACGAACAGGGCGTCGGCCACCTCTCGGTTGGTGCTCCCGGCGGCGACCAGCTCCGCCACCCTGGCCTCGGTCGGGGTCAGGTCCACCGAGGAGGCGGCCCGTCCGCCGATCCGGGCAAGCTCGGCACGCGTCCGTTCCGCCCACTCCGCGGCGCCGAGCCGCTCGAAGATCTCCAGAGCCTGCGTGAGCGTGTCCCGAGCCTCACGCTTCCTCTTGGCCCGGCGCTGCACCGCTCCCCTCACCAACAGCGTCCGACCCAGCTCGAACGGAAGGGGCAGGCGATCGTGTTGACGGACGGCCTCATCGGCTGCATCAGATGCACCTTGGAGGTCACCCCGGGCCGCGAACACGAGCGCCCGGCATCTGGCTCCCGTCGCCATCGCCCATGCCCGATCGAGGCTTCGGCCGGCCTCCTCGAAGGGGGCGAGGAGCGCCTCAGCCTCGTCGAGCCGCCCGAGGGCGACGAGCGCCTCGACCTCGTCCGGGACGACCCGGAAGTAGGCGGGCTCCCGAACGCCCATCGCTTGCTCGAGCTCGACGGCCCTGGACAGGAACGCATCGGCCTCGGCGGGTCGGCCCAGGGAAAGCTCGAGGAACCCCAGGACCGACAGGTTCGGGATCAGGAGGAGGATCTCGCCGGCCGCCTCGGCGACCCGCAGCCCCTCGAGGGCTTCCAGCCTCGCCGGGTCGGCCCGCCCCAGATGGGCTTCCACCAGGCCCACCGCGAAGTGGCCCTCCGACCGACATGGGCCCCATGTGGTTCCGCTGGGCGGTCGCCCTGCTCTCCCGGGCGTGCTCGATGGCTGCATCCCAGTTGCCCGCCCGACACTCCAGCTCGGCGAGGTGGTATCGGATCTGCGCTTGCGGGGTCTCAACGCCGTGCGCCGCGGCATCACCCAGGAGCTCGGTGAACGTCCGGCGGGCCTCGTCCAGGCGATCGGTGAACTTGAGGAGCTGCGCTACGACGAAGCTTGCACGCAGGACGTGGGATTTGAATTCGCCCTCCATGTGCCCTTCCAGGGCGATCCCGCGATCGAGCATCTCCTGATCGACCCCGCGTCCGAGGAGGAACTCGACGAATGGATACGCCTGGAACGCTTCGGCCATCACCCGTGGTTCCTGCAGCTCCTCGGCCAGCTGCAGCGCGGCGCGAGCGTGCCGTTCCGATGCCGCGAGGTCGCCCCTGAACAGCCAGGCGTACCCGAGGTTCTGCTCGATCAGTGCCCGCAGCGCGAGATCGTCCCCCGCCTCGCCCCGAGCAGCCTCGAACACGGCCCAGGCCCCCCGCCACCCTTCGGTCTCGGCGAGGCCCATCCCCAGGTCCAGTAGCAGTCGGGCCCGAGCCGGCCCGGCCATCGAGAGGTCCACCGCTTGCTCCAGGACGCTCCGCGCCAGCGAGGGGTCCCCGCTCTCGAAGTGAGCCACGCCCGCCTGGTGGGTCCGACGCACCAGGTCCTCGCCTCGATCCCGCGGCGTGGCGCGGCGGGCCATCTCCCAGAGCTCGGCCGCGGATTGCGGCGCTCCCCGGGAGGAGGCCAGCAGGGCGGCCTCCTCGAGGGCGGCGGCGACGGCGACGTCCGGGCCCTCGACGGACAGAGCCAGGTGGCGGGCTCGTTCCTCCGGATCGAGGACGATCGTCGCGAGCCGCGCGTGCAGCTCGCGACGCCGGGCAGGCGGGATCTTCTGATAGACGGCGGAAGCAAGGAGAGGGTGCGTGAACCGGAGCCCGTCGCCGACGACCTCCACGACGTCGTTGTCGATGGCAGGACCCAGACGATCGTCAACCCCGCGCGAAGGAGCGATCGCCGCAGCGATCACATCGAACGTCGGAGCCGACAGGGCCGAGACGATCTCCAGGGCTTCGACGGTCCGCGCAGGGAGCCCCCCGAGGCGATCCTCGATGAGCTCTTGAAGGCGGTCAGGGATCGGGAGCCCTTCGCCGGCCGTCACGTCACCTCCGCGGCGAAGGAGCGCCAATCCGATCTCCCGTGCGAAGAAGGGATTGCCTCCCGACATCTGGTGGAGGCTGAGGAGCGTGGTTCGGGAGAACCCTTCCCCCACCTTGGCCCGAAGCACCCGTTCGAGGGCGTCCTGCGACAGCGGTCCGACGTGGACGGCGTGCACGCGATCCTCGGCGAAGGCCGACACGACGCCCAGGGGGTCGTCATCGGCACGGGCGCCTCGAGCGGCCGTCATCAAACCGACCTGCTCGTCCTTCAGGCGCCGCACGACGAACTGGAGCACCCGGACCGAAGGGATGTCCATCCATTGGACGTCATCGACGGCCACCACCACGGGAGAGGTGGAGGCCACCGATCGGAGGCATCCAAGCACGGCCAGGGAAACGGCCCGCTGGTCGGCTCGGGCGCCCGATCTCGGGGAGCGCAAGAGGGCCACCTCGAGGGCCTGACGCTGTGGCTCCGGCACGGTGGGAAGTGCCTCCTCGAGGATGGGCTCGAGGAGGTCACCGAGGGCAGCGTAGGACAGGCGTGTCTCGGCCTCGACCGGACCGCATGAGAGCGTGCGGTAGCGCCGCAGCTGAGCACCCGCCAGCCCCTCCTTCCACACGGTGGTCTTGCCGATGCCGGGATCACCCGACAGGACCAAGGCGCTCGGCCCGGTCGGGATCGAGTCCAGGAACCGATGGAGGATCGCGAGCTCGGACTCGCGCCCGATGACGTCACCGGCCAAGACGCTCTCCCCGCGCTCGGTGGATGCCAGGATTCTAAGGATGGCGGGTCCGAACCTGCGCCTCGATCACTCCGAGCTCCCGTGCCGTCTGTCGCGGGTCCACCTCGAGGTCGCCGGTCGTGAGCGTCCCTGAGTTTCCCCAAGTTGCGTCCGGGGAGCGTTGATTGCACCATGCGCGCATGGAGCGCCCCGGTGTCGCCTTCGCCCGCGCTCAGGATGGGGCATACCTCGCGTACCAAGCCTTCGGCGATGGACCGATCGACCTCCTGTGGCAGGACGACTTCTTCGCGATCGTCGACGAGTGGTGGGACTCGCCGGTTGACCGCGCCATCTACGAGAACCTCGCTGGATCCGCGCGGGTGATACTGCACGACCGGCGCGGCACCGGTTGTTCGAGCCGTGACGGCGGGCCGGCGAACCTCGAGACCCGGGTTTCGGACACGCTCGCCGTGATGGACGCCGCTGGCGTGCAGCAAGCGGTCGTCGGCGGTCTCTTGGAAGGGGGAGCGAGCATGGCACTGTTGGCCGCCATGTACCCCGAACGGGTCCGAGCGTTGGTGTGGTCGCGGCCGGTACCGTGCGCCGCGGCGAGGCCTGATTTCCCATGGGGCGTCGACGCCTCGTATATCGAGCGTGAGGAGGAGATCACGAGCGACTGGGGCACGGAGGCATTCGCACGCGGCTTCATGGAGCTGAACGCAGAGGCCATGGAAGGCCCGTGGTCGGCAGAGAGCTATGTCGCCACCCTCGCTCGGATCACACGCCGGACGTGTACCCCCGACGTGGCGAAGCAGCTCAACACGATGTGGTACGAGACCGACGTCCGCGGGGTGTTGTCGTCCATCCAAGTGCCGACGCTCCTGCTCGTCGACCGGGAGGACTCCGACCACGACCTCCGCACGATCGGCGAGCACGTCGCTTCGTTGATCCCCGACGCCGTTATCGAGCCCTACATCCTTGTGGACGACACCGGCGCCGGCGTCCGCGCGATGGGGGAATCGATCCGCCGGTTCATCGGTGCCGAGCGACGGCCCGAAGCGCTGGACTCCGTCCTGGCGACCGTGCTGTTCACCGATATCGTCGACTCGACCAAGCGCAGCGCGGAGTTGGGCGACCGGGAGTGGGGCGCCGTGCGACGGCGGCACGATGACATCGTCCGCGCCGAGCTGGCGCGCTACCGTGGCCGCGAGGTGAAGACGATGGGCGACGGGTTCCTCGCAACCTTCGAGGGTCCCGCACGCGGTGTGCATTGCGCCCGAGCGATCGCGGAAGGCGTCAGAGCGTTAGGGATCGAGATCCGCGCCGGCCTCCACACCGGCGAGATCGAACTGGAGGGCGACGACATCGCGGGGATCGCGATCGCGATCGGCGCCCGCATCGGCGCCATGGCAGGTGCATCCGAAGTGCTCGTGTCTCGCACCGTGAAAGACCTCACGGCCGGAAGTGGACTCACCTTCGAAGACGTCGGAGAACACGACTTGAAGGGCGTCCCCGACCGCTGGCAGCTCTATCGGGTTGCGGGCTAGCCCGATCCCGAATCAACGGAGGCCCTTGAACTGGGAATCCGGACCATCTGTCACGGATCGCCGCGTTCTCGCCCGCGGTCTGTTCTTCAGACGGTGGCAATCGGTGGTGTCCGGGTTCGCGTCCGGAGAGCAGCCGAAGCTATAACCCCTTAGTGCTTGACGGCAGAGTTGCGGCTCGTCAGTTGGCGTTCCTTGAGTCCCCCTTGGCCGCGGTGAGTCAAGCGGGGGAAGCAGCGAAAGCACTGGGCCCCAGCGCATCGGATGAAGGCGCTTCCGACCGACTCGAACCCGCCAGCAATAGTGCTTCGAAGCACGGTCGGCGGTAACCGCGTGTCCACCCGCATATGGAGAAAGGGTTGCTTCAGTAACAAGACAAAGGTAGCGAGGCCGGTCACGGCTACGCCCGCGTGGTGTCCGTCTCCTCCCTCGGCTTGGATCCCCGGATCGGGCAGTGTTGCGGGTGCAAGGGCTTCAGGGCGATGATCGAGGCGGGGGAGTTCAAGCCGATCGTCGATCGGCGATATCGTCTGGAACGAGATCATCGAGGCCTACCGCTACGTCGAGACGGGGCGGAAGATCGGCAACGTGGTGATCACGGTCGATCCGGCGAGCTAGTCGAAGGAGGGACACATGGGCGAGGCAGACGCAGTCGTTGGCATCTCGCGTGACGAACTGCGCGCGGGGCTCCCGACACCGGGCATGCGGCGCGAAGAAGCGATCGCCACCGAGACGACCTGGGCGGGGCTCGCTCATACCGAGGCCGGCATGGTGTCGGGCTGGCATCACCACGGCGACTACGAGTCTGTCATCTACGTCCTCACGGGAGGGTTCCGGATGGAGTCCGGTCCGGCCGGAACCATCGTCTTCGACGCAGCGCCCGGCGACTTCCTGTTCGTCCCGCGTGGTGCGATCCATCGAGAGGGCAACCCGTCAGACGACGAAGGAACCGCGGTCGTCGTGCGCACGGGACGGGGTGATCCCGTCGTGAACGTGGACGGCCCGGCGCCGAGCGTCTAACGAAGCAGGGCGCGATCGAGCTCGCTCGCCATCACGGGTCGAGGGCGATGATCCAGCGCTTCGAGTTGCAGACATCGACGTCGGCCTGGCCCCGACGCCCCTTGAACGTCCGGTCCCGCCTCCGAGAGCGAGCCGCCCCTTGAACGACGAAGTGAAGGCCGCAGCAAGGAGTCGCCTTGGGATGGGTCGCATCCCAGTGAGGCTCCGTAGTTGCCGGCCGTATGGAAGTCGCCGAGATGCAGGACTGGGCAAGACTCGCAGTTTCGTGAACCAACGAGTCACAGGCGAGTCGACCGTGCATCGACAGGAGCGCCGGCCATGGGGGAGCGGATAGCGGAACCCGCGACGCCTGCGGCCTGGCGCTCTGGCACGTCTACGTGGTGCGTTGTCGGCGGATCGAGAGGGCGCCGAGATTCGTGACTGGAGACGAGCGCATACGAGGTCAGGATCGCCCTCCGAGCTGGGCGGTTATGCGTCGAACGAACGCCACACGACGATCGCGATTGCATCCGCGACCCGAAGCGATCCGCCCACATGCTCATGCGTCGGGGGTAGAGGGGTTGGTAGGTGACAAACGGGTTTGGACTGCACTCAAGGTTGACGAGAGTGAACTGCTACCCCAAAGACGGCTCGGGTGAAGCTTGAGGACGGTTAGCTCTTGGCCTCAAGCGCGGCAACAGCCTCCGTGTCGAAGCCTTTGACGATCAACCAGATGCCGAGGCCGAACTCGAAGACCGCGACCGGGAGCGCAGAGAGCCCCGCGAACCCGCCGGTTCGGTCGATCGTTCCGGAGAGCACAAGCAGGTAGCCAACGACGAGCAGGGGTGCTCCGATGATGCCGATCACCGATAGCCCTCGCGGCACCAGGCGCGACTTGTACAGCATGTAGCCGAGCAATAGGTCGCAGACGGCGGGCATGAAGCTTTGCCCTAGCAGGAAGATGCGGTTGTAGAGGGCAACGAGCGCGTGGCTCACCGCGAGGCCTCCTGTTCCAGCGCCGTCCAGCCGCAGGGTCACGATCGACAGGATGAACGCTACCCCGACGAAGATCGTGGCGGACTCCAGGATGCGGGCCGCGACAAGACCGAGTGCGAACGTCTCGTTCTGCTTCTTGAGTATCGGGAACAGGATGACGGCGGTGGCGATGCCGGCGAGAGCCACGATGATCTCCAGGATGCCGCCGACGATGGCAGCCGTATTCGAACCCGAGCCAAGGAGGTAGTTCGCGCCCTTAACTGAGCTGTACAGAGCGATCGAAGGTATCGAAACGAAGGTGAGCACATACGCGATGCCTGCGGCGAGGGAGATCCTTCTCTGTGAAGACGCTGCGGTGGTATTCATACGTCTACTGTCCCCCCTTGATCGTTGACTACTGCGCCCGCGCCGCCTACTTGGCGCCGTGTGTCTCATCCTGCCAGATGCTCTCCCACCAGTGGTGCCACTGCCATCTTCGCAAGCCGACTGGCCAGATATCGCCTTGTCGGCAGTCCCCAGCTGGCTTGAGTCCCATTCCCCGGTCTGGGAGGCAGAGTGTACGCATTAGGTGCTATCTCGGCGGATCGAGAGGGCGCCGGACGGCTTATTCGAGGGGGAGGAAGCCGTCTTGCACCTGATGTGTTAGGAGATAGAACGCCCCGGGACGCCCCCCATCGAATCGCGATCTCGGAGAGGGCCTATCCGAGGGAGAACCCGTCCTCCAACGCTTGATGAGAAGAGAGATAGAGAGCTAAGGATGCCCCAGCCCCTAACGCACATCGTGTGAGGATCTATTCGAGCCGCGCCCTCCTTACCTCCCCGAGCTATCACCGAGTCGGGTGCTCGCTCGCCGACTCGCCGAGCTCGCCCCCCTAAGCGTGGTCGGGCGGCGATCGTTGCGCTGGCTGCGGGTCCTATCGTCCAGCCGAGGACCGCGGGAAGATGATTCCTTGGTCGCACCCGACACAGGAGGGCAGGGAACGTGACCGAGCAAGCGCCCCAGCAAACCTCGGGAAGATGGTTCCTTGGTCGCACCCGACACAGGAGGGCAGGGAACGTGACCGAAGAAGCGCCCTAGGAACACCCGAGAAGATGGTTCCTTGATCGCATCCGACACAGGAGGGCAGGGCGCCCGCGTTCGCCGAAGCGCCGACCCGCTCGGCCCGCTCACCATCCCTTGCCACACTCGTAACGGAGCGATCGCCGCGTACCGCCACGGTGAGCGCCAGGGCGCTCATGATCAGCGCCGCGGCCGCAAGAACGGACACCGTTACGGTCCAGAACGTGAACAGCGCCGGTCGGCCGGAGAACCTCATGGTTCCCGCTTTCGTGCTCATGAATCCCTCCCTTCCCTCGGGTACCTCCTCGGGTACCGATCTCTGATCCCGAGGCTAGAGGGAGCATCGTTCCGGGGAATCCCCGAAACCCGTACCGATCGAGACGGAGACCGGTACGTCTTGCTCAGGATCCCGGGTGGCCGGATGGGAACTTCGAGGCCAGCTCCGTGCGGGAGCGGATGCCCAGCTTGCGGTAGATCCGCTTGAGATTGGCTTCCACGGTATGGACGCTGACGAACAGGGCGTCGGCCACCTCTCGGTTGGTGCTCCCGGCGGCGACCAGCTCCGCGACCCTGGCCTCGGTCGGGGTCAGGTCCACCGAGGAGGCGGCCCGTCCGCCGATCCGGGCAAGCTCGGCACGCGTCCGTTCCGCCCACTCCGCGGCGCCGAGCCGCTCGAAGATCTCCAGAGCCTGCGTGAGCGTGTCCCGAGCCTCACGCTTCCTCTTGGCCCGGCGCTGCACCGCTCCCCTCACCAACAGCGTCCGACCCAGCTCGAACGGAAGGGGCAGGCGATCGTGTTGACGGACGGCATCATCGGCTGCATCAGATGCACCTTGGAGGTCACCCCGGGCCGCCAACACGAGCGCCCGGCATCTGGCTCCCGTCGCCATAGCCCATGCCCGATCGAGGCTTCGGCCGGCCTCCTCGAAGGGGGCGAGGAGCGACTCGGCCTCGTCGAGCCGCCCGAGGGCGACGAGCGCCTCGACCTCGTCCGGGACGACCCGGAAGTAGGCGGGCTCCCGAACGCCCATCGCTTGCTCGAGCTCGACGGCCCTGGACAGATACGCATCGGCCTCGGCGGGTCGACCCAGGGAAAGCTCGAGGAACCCCAGGACCGCCAGGTTCGGGATCAAGGGGAGCATCTCGTCGGCCGCTTCGGCGAGGCGCAGCCCTTCAAGGGCTTCCAGCCTCGCCGGGTCGGCCCGCCCCAGATGGGCTTCCACCAGGCCCACCGCGAAGTGAGCCATCGACGAGAAGGACCCCATGGCTTGCCGCTGGGCGGCCGCCTTGCTTTCGCGGGCGTGTTCCATGGCTGCATCCCAATTCCCCGCCCGGCATTCCAGCTCCGCGAGGTGATACAGGATCTGAGGGACCGGGCTCTCGACACCATGCGCCGAGGCACCAGCCAGGAGCTCGTTGAACGTCCGGCGGGCCTCGTCCAGGCGGTCGGTGAACTTGAGGAGTTGAGCGAGGACGAAGCTCGCGCGCAGGACGTATGAGATTAACTCCCCCGACATATGCCCCTCCAGGGCTATGCCACGATCCAGCAGCTCGTGATCGACTCCCCGCCCCAGGAGGAACTCGACGAATGGATACGCCTGGCAGGCTTCGGCCATCACCCGTGGGTCCTGCAGCTCCTCGGCCAGCTCCAGCGCCGCGCGAGCGTGCCGTTCCGATGCCGCGAGGTCTCCTATGAACAACCGGGCGTACCCGAGATTTTGCTCGACACGTGCTTTCAAAGCGAGATCGTCTCCCACCTCGTTCGAGGCAGCCGAGAAGATGTCCACGGCCCGCCGCCAGCCTTCCTCCGCCGCAACGACCTGGCCCAGATCGAGTAGCACCCTTGCCCGAGGCGGCCCGTGGGTCGAAAGGTTCACCGCTTGCTCGAGGACGCTCCGCGCCAGCGAGGTGTCTCCGCACTCGTAGTGAGCCACGCCCGCCTGGTGGGTCCGACGCACCAGGTCCTCGCCTCGATCCCGCGGCGTAGCGCGGCGGGCCATCTCCCAGAGCTCGGCCGCGGATTGCGGCGCTCCCCGGGAGGAGGCCAGCAGGGCGGCCTCCTCGAGGGCGGCGGCGACGGCGACGTCCGGGCCCTCGACGGACAGAGCCAGGTGGCGGGCTCGTTCCTCCGGATCGAGGACGATCGTCGCGAGCCGCGCGTGCAGCTCGCGACGCCGGGCAGGCGGGATCTTCTGATAGACGGCTGAAGCAAGGAGAGGGTGCGTGAACCGGAGCCCGTCGCCGACGACCTCCACGACGTCGTTGTCGATGGCAGGACCCAGACGATCGTCAACCCCGCGCGAAGGAGCGATCGCCGCAGCGATCGCATCGAACGTCGGAGCCGACAGGGCCGAGACGATCTCCAGGGCTTCGATGGTCCGCGCAGGGAGCCCCCCGAGGCGATCCTCGATGAGCTCTTGGAGGCGGTCAGGGATCGGGAGCTCTTCGCCGGCCGTCACGTCACCTCCGCGGCGAAGGAGCGCCAATCCGATCTCTCGTGCGAAGAAGGGATTGCCTCCCGACATCTGGTGGAGGCTGAGGAGCGTGGTTCGGGAGAACCCTTCCCCCACCTTGGCCCGAAGCACCCGTTCGAGGGCGTCCTGCGACAGCGGTCCGACGTGGACGGCGTGCACTCGATCCTCGGCGAACGCCGACACGACGCCCAGGGGGTCGTCATCGGCACTGGCGCCTCGAGCGGCCGTCATCAAACCGACCTGCTCGTCCTTCAGGCGCCGCACGACGAACTGGAGCACCCGGACCGAAGGGATGTCCATCCATTGGACGTCATCGACGGCCACCACCACGGGAGAGGTGGAGGCCACCGATCGGAGGCATCCGAGCACGGCCAGGGAAACGGCCCGCTGGTCGGCTCGGGCGCCCGATCTCGGGGAGCGCAAGAGGGCCACCTCGAGGGCCTGACGCTGTGGCTCGGGCACGGCGGGAAGTGCCTCCTCGAGGACGGGCTCGAGGAGGTCACCGAGGGCAGCGTAGGACAGGCGTGTCTCGGCCTCGACCGGGCGGCATGAGAGCGTGCGGTAGCGCTGTTGCAGGGCACCCGCCAGCCCCTCCTGCCATACGGTCGTCTTCCCGATGCCGGGATCACCGGATAGGAGCAGGGCGCTCGGGCCGGTCGGGATCGAGTCCAGGAAGCGATCGAGGATCGCGAGCTCGGACTCGCGCCCGATGACGTTATCTGCCAAAGGCGCTCTCCCGCGTCGGTGGACGCCAGGATTGTAAGGATGGCGGGGCCAACCTTGCAGACCCGTCGAGGCTCGCACGGTCGGCGGTACCCGCCATCGCGCCAAGCCTCGAAGTCACCTTCGGAGATCGTGCGGCGAGTTGAGGGAGTCCTCTCGAAAGGATCGTCGAACCCCATTGGACACGGACTCCGATTCCTGAACCACATGGGACACGGACTCCGATTCCTGAACCGCCAATGGCCTATCCCCAAAAGCGCTTCGTGCGACGTACAACCGCCGTGATCTAGAGTTCGGTGAGGCAGTGCCTACACGTCCAGCCGAGGGTAAGGGTTGTACGCGTGGTCGGCGCGGTAGGTGAGAGCTGGAGGGTGCTTCATGATCGCGGACACCTCGATCGGCCCAGATGAGCTCGCCTCTCGCGCCAACGTCACCCGCGAGCGGGTCGACGAGCTGGCGAAGCTCGGCCTGATCGAGGCGCATGGCGATCGATTCGTGGCGGCGGACGTTGGCCGGATCGCCGTCGTCGAAGCCCTCGTCGGTTCCGGCGTTCCGCTGGCGGATCTCGTCGAGACCGCTGCCGCCGGCGTGGTGTCGCTCGCGTGGTTCGAAGGCGTGCTACCCCCGTCCCCCCCACTCGGTGCCAGAACGTATCGAGAGGTGCTCGAAGAGCTCGACCTGCCAGCCGCTCTCGTCTGCACCCTGTTCGAAATCTGGGGTGTCACCCAGCCGCCGCTCGATGACCGCATCCGGGCGGACGACGAGCGACTGTTCCGCTTCCTTGCGCCTTCCTATGAAACGCTCGGCCGCGCCGATGAGAAGTTCCTCGAAGCAACGCGGCACTTCGGCGACAACGCGCGTCGAAGCGCCGAGGCCCAGATCGACTTCTATCGTCGCAGGATCTTGGAACCGCTCCTCGCGTCGGGTCTCTCCTTGAAAGAGATCGTGGAGAGGATCAATCCGATCACGAGCAAGGTGATGCGACCGGGCGTTCACGAACTCCTCCTTTGGCTTAACCGGCGTCACGTCGACGCCCTGAACATGCAGATGCTCGTCCAGCTCGTCGAGACGGCTTTGCTCGACGCGGGCGTCGAGATTGCCCGCGAGCAACGACACCCCGCGATCGCGTTCCTCGATCTGTCGGGCTTCACTCGGTTAACCGAGGAGGCCGGCGACGAACAGGCCGTCTCGCTCGCCACGAACCTATCCGATGTCGTTAGGACTGCGGCCCTGAAGTTCGGCGGCATCGCCGTCAAGTTGTTGGGGGATGGAGTGATGTTCCACTTCCCTGATCCGGCGGACGCGGTGCGCTGTGCCTTGTACCTGCTGCCCGAAGCGGCCAGGCGCCAGCTTCCGCCGGCGCGGGTTGGCGTACACGCGGGACCGGTCGTGTTCCGAGACGGTGACTACTTCGGGCGGACGGTGAATCTGGCCTCCAGGATCACGGATTACGCGCGACCGGGTGAGGTTGTCGTGTCCCAGTCGGTGGTTCAGTCGGTGGGCGAGGTGGAGGGCGTAGCATTCCAACCGATCGGGCCCGTGGCGCTCAAAGGTATCTTGGAACCCATCGTCCTCCACGTGGCACGGGGCCCTATCGGAGCAGGGCCGGTGCCGGGCTCATCTTCTGCCGCGTAGACCGCCGCCCTGGAGTCTGGTCGGACTCCGATGCACGGCGTGCGTCGATGTCTTCGGGTCCCGACGGCACCTTATGCTCGAATTGCCAGGGGTGCCTTCGCCGGTAACGCCACACCCGGATGCGGTGGCGCAAGGCGTATGAAGTGGAAGTCACGCGCTCTCATGGGTTCGCAACTACCCCACTCCGGGTCAGACGAAACAGCAAACCTCGCTTTGGCCGGAGGGGTTAGAGGCGTCCACCGCCGGGATATGACCTTGAGAGGCTGAGGGGAGCGGGCACCCGGGGAGCCCTCTTCCCCGGTCCCCTCGGCCGTTCGCCTCCGTGTGTAATCCGGGCCTGGGGCCGATCCGAGCCGCCGTCGCCGTCCCCGCGGGAACCGGCTGCGAAGCCTCGATTCTGATGGTCCTGATCGCGAGGAGCCGCGTGGCCCTACATGGAGCGGCCGCGCGGCGGGACGGTGGCACCGGAACGGAGAGGAGATGAACATCCATGCCTGTTCCTGATCCCTCATTCGGTTGGCAGGACGCCACCGCTGCCTTCGCCATCATCGCGGTCGTGGCGTTCTTGGTGACCTGGGTTGTGACCGACCTCGGTCACGTGTCGCGGACACCCTACGTGGCGATCCTCACGCTGATGACGCTCGCCCTTGCGGCTGGTTACCTCGTTTGGTCAGGTACGTCGGTGGCCGACCTCGTAACGACGGGGTGGGTCTGGGGCATCCTCGGAGGTCTGGTTGCAGCCGGGGTGGTTACGCCTCTCGTGCGTCGTTTGCCCTCAGGACGACCTCGACCTGAAGGTTCTCAGCTCGTTGGACGGCTCCTCTGGGAAGGGGTCGTGTACGGATTCGCGGAAGCAGTCCTGCTCGCCACCCTGCCGGTCCTAGCTGTTTGGCAGGCGACCGAGGCACTCGGATGGACGGACACCACTTGGGCGAAGGTGGGCTCGGGCGCACTCGCAGTGGTCGGAGCGCTGTTCGTGGTCTTGGTCCACCACCTCGGATACCGGGAGTTCCGGGCGAGGGCCCATAGGAAGATGCTCTCGGGTGCGCTGGTGGGCTGCGGCATCCAGGCGTTGGCGTTCCTTCTGACGGGCAATGTGCTCGCCCCGATCGTCGCCCACATCGTGCTGCACGGGCAGTTGACGCTCCGTGGCATCGAGATGCCTCCCACGTCGCACCCGGAGCCGGTTTCCAGTGGCGCAGACCGCGCGCGCGTCACCAAGGTCCCCGCACCGGAGAAGGAGCTAGTCGCGTAAGGAAGTCCGAGAACCCGCCAAGGATCACTTAGATGTGGAGTCAGCACGCGCCCCGGCGCGGGCAACCCCCATTAACCAGCTGAGCGCTCGTCCCCCACACACGCCTCGGAGGCGCCCCGGAGGGCCGAGGCGCCTCGACACGGATGGTACTCAGCAGCAGTCGGGCGGACAGCAATCGGGCGGGCAACCGGGATCCTGCATCGGACTTCGCCTCCTCTCACATCGATGGTGGTCGATATATTGACCAAAGAGATAGACGGCTGTCAATATGTGCGTCGTGAAGCTCATCCAGCAGATCGACGCAACCTGTTGCCCCTCGTTCGCCGAGGCACCTCTCGGCGATCGGGAGGCCGAGGGCCTCGCCGCAGCGCTCCGCGTCGTCGCAGATCCGACGCGCCTTCGGCTGCTCAGCCTGATCGCAGCCAGCCCGAACCGGGAGGGATGCGTATGTGACCTCACGGCGCACCTAGGTTTGTCGCAACCCACGGTCTCGCATCACCTCAAGGTGCTGAGTGAAGCCGGAATCCTCTATCGCGACAAACGCGGCCGCTGGGTCTACTACCGGATCAACACCGAACCGCTGGCGGCGTTGCAGGCGGCACTGACGCCGGCGTTCGCGTAGGCACCCGGCGGGCCGATGGACATGTGTCGATGAGCGTGGACTGGAACCCGCTGCCCAGCTTGCTTCCACCCGTGATCGTCGTCGGTGGCGGCCAGTCGGGTCTGGCGGCCGCCCGAGCTCTGCGCGAGCTACAGATGCCGACCGTGATCCTGGAGGCGAGCGACCGTCCAACCGGATCGTGGCCTCGCTACTACGACAGCCTGCGCGTGTTCTCGCCGGCTGCATACAGCTCGATGCCAGGGATGCCCTTTCCGGGTGCGCCTGATCGCTACCCAGGTCGTGATGAGGTGAGCGATTACCTGGAGCAGTACGCCGCCCGGCTCGACGTCGAGATCCAGACCAACACCCGCGTCGAGACGATCCGGCAGGACCGAATGGCGTTCCTCGTCCTGACCGGGGACGGACGTGAACTGCCCGCATCAGGCATCGTGGCCGCGAGCGGGTCGTTCTCGAACCCCTATCGCCCGAGCTTCGTGGGCGAGGAATCCTTCGTTCGCGAGCTGTCGCACGTCGCCGACTACCGCAACCCGACGCCGTATGCCGGCAAGCGAGTGATCGTCGTTGGAGCGGGCGACTCCGCCGCGCAGGTCGCCAACGAACTCGCACCGGTCGCGGCGGTCACGATCGCCACCCGCCATCCCTTGCGGTTCATCCCCCAACGGCTGCGGGGCCAAGACGTGCACTACTGGCTTCGCAGGACGGGGTTCGACACCTTGCCGGCGGTCTGGTTGAGCAAGATCACCGGGGGCAGCGTGGTGACCGACAGCGTCGGGTTCGAGCAGACTCTCGCTGAGGGCCGCGTCGATCGCCGTCCGATGTTCGTCGCGCTCGACGGAGAGCGGGTCGTCTGGAGCGACGGCCAACGGGAACCGGTCGACGCGATCATCCTCGCCACCGGATACCGGCCCGGTTTGCACTACCTGCGCCAACTCGGGTCTCTGGACGAACACGGAACTCCGCTGCACGTCGGCGGCATCTCATCGACGAACCTCGGCTTGGTCTACGTCGGCTTGGAGTTCCAGCGCTCCTATGCCTCAAACACGCTCAGGGGCGTCAGCGAGGACGCGAGAGCGGTGATCGCACCGCTCGTCTCTTGGATCCGCGACGCGCCCACCACGGTCGGACTTGGACCGCCGCCTTGAGATCACGCTGACAAGAGGGTCCCCCTTTGAGCGGCGTCCACTCCCGGGCTGCATGAAGGACGCGTCGACAGCCAAACTGACAGCAAAGCGTATCGACGTTGGCGGGCGACGCCGGACGCTAGAAACTCAACGGGTACCCACGCCTGCATCCTGAGCCTCCTTGCCGTCTGACCGTGTGTCACGGCGAAGCCAGCAGACGGGCCATCCGAAGTCCGTGCTCGGCGAGTGGTTCGCCAAGGCAAAGACCGACCGCTGATAATCGTAAGCTCATGCACGTTCATTGGCCCCATCTCCAAGCCAAACGATTGCGTCTATCTCGACGTCGAACCCGATTAGATTCGACTGAATCGCTGTTCTGGCGGGCAGCGGCTCGATGAAATGCTTGCGATACTCCTCATCCATCTCTTCCCAGTCGCCGAGGTCCCTTAGATAGACGCCTACACGAACGGCGTTCGTTATCGACCCGCCCTCGGCACGGGCAGTCGCATCTAGGTTCGTCAGTGCCTGTCTGACCTGATCCGCGACCGATACGCCAACACGATTGCCTTGATTGTCAAATGGCCCCTGGCCGGTGAGGAACAGGAAGTCACCCACCCGGATTCCCTGTGAGTAAGAGCCCGAAACCGGAGGAGCCTCGCTAGACGTTGCTTGCATGCGCCTCATTCATCGCTCCCGTCACTTGTCGGTGTCAACCCCAGTCGTGCGGTCACTCTGGAACAACCATCCACTTGAAGCGCCCAAATCATCCGTATCGGACTCGCGGGTCGAGGAAGGCGTACAATATGTCAACGATCACGTTGGCAGACACGATGAAGAATGTGCCCAGAAGAGTGACGCCTGCGATCGCTGGTATGTCTGCCGCCCTCACCGCCTGGTAGGCGTAGAGTCCGATACCCGGAAGATTGAAGATGGTCTCGACGACCACTGCCCCCCCCAGAAGTAGAGCAAGATCGAGACCGAATAATGTGACAATGGGCGTCAAGGCACTCCTGAGCCCGTGCCTGAGGATGATCCGTCGCTCAGTTAACCCCTTTGCTCGCGCGGTCCGGATGTAGTCTTGGTGCATGACCTCAATGAGATTGCCACGGGTCATCCGCGCGTACCAGGCTGCGTAGCCCAGGGCGAGGGCAAACCACGGCAGGACCAGATGGCAACCCCAAGATGCCGGACTTACCGAAAATGGAACGTATCCTGGGCCGCAGACAAGATGCAGCTTGAACCAGAAGAAATACAGCAGAAGTAGCGATAGCCACACCACGTACATCGAAACGCCGACGAGCGCGAACAGCATCGCCACCCTGTCGACAAGCGATCCCTGCCGTGTCGCAGAGATGATTCCGATCGGAATGCCCATCAACAGCCAGATCAACGTAGCACCCGCTGCGAGAGAGATCGTCACCGGAAGCCGCTCAATGAGCTCCGTGCGAACGGGCACGAAGTTTTGGAAATGAGAAGCCAAGACCCGGCCAGCCGTACTGGTCACCGAGGAATAGGCGTCGGATGAAGAGGCCGTACTGAACGAGCCGTGGTCGATCGGTGCCGAAGATATGTCGCAAGATCGCGATCGTCCGAGGCGTGGCACTCGCCTGGCAGCGAGCCTTGCGGGATCGGCCGCGGGGAGCAAGAAGAAAACGGCGAAGACAACCGCGCTCACCAGCAGGAGCGTGATGAAGGCCCAAAGCATCCGCCGCAAGATGTACCGACTCATGGTCGCGTCATCCCATCCTCGGAGGGATGGACGTCCTCATCTAGGGCCTCTTGGGGCTCAGCGCATCTTGGAGACCGTCGCCTAGGAGGTTGAAGGCGAGCGTCGTCAACAATAGAAAGAGTCCTGGGAAGAACATGTACCAGGGCGCGACCTGTAGACACCGTTGATCGAGGCCTCCGAGAACATCGCTCCCCACGATGGCGTTGTGGGGCTGACACCCACCCCCAGGAAGGACAAGGTCGCTTCGAAGAGGATGTTGTTCGGGATGATGAGTGTCGTATAGACGATTATCGGTGCCGGCGATGTTCGGCAGCACCTCCCGGAACATGATTCGGGTTCCGCTCTCACCGAGAGAGCGTGCAGCCTCCACGAATTCGCGATGTTTGAGCGAAAGCGTCTGTCCCCGAACGATCCGGGCGATGTAGGGCCAGTTGGCGAAGGCGATGATGATGACGATCAGGAAGAGTCCCGGCTTGAGATGACCACCTAGACACCCCTGAACCGTGGCTGAACAGGTGGCGGCGATGCCCATAGCGAGCATCAAGATCGGGATGGATAGCACGACGTCCATTGATCTGGAAACAAGCGTGTCTGCAAAGCCACCCCGGAAGCCGGCTATGAGTCCGAGCACGACACCGATGAATACAGAGAGGCCCGTCGCCACGAACGCGATGAGGAGAGAGGTTCGGGCTCCGTAGATCACCCGCACGAACAGGTCCCGTCCCACGCTGTCAAAGCCGAACCAAAAGTGACCATTCGGTCCCTTAGGAAGTCCCTCTACCGTCGTCCCCTGGAGGGTGTACAGGGTATTGGGCGGGTGGTGGACCACGAACCTGACGATGAGCCCGGCGCCGAAGGCAACCGTCGTGAGGAGAATGACGAAGATCCCGCCGGCCATTGCGAGCCGATCCTTTCGCAGACGCCGCCACACCATCTGCCACGGTGTCCTCGCAATGACTGCTGGAGCAAGCTCAAGTTCTTCCGCGCCAACCCCGAGGTCCGCAGCGTCTCCTAGATGCTGCACCCATTCTCCCCATCAGATGCCACGCCGGGTCTCCTCAGTGCTCTTCTCCATCGCGGCCGCTCCAGCAGGGCTCGCGGAGCTTCTTGGGATTCCACCTCCTTGACAGGCCGAAGTGAAACAACCTAGGGTGTTTATGTCAATGACGCATGGACGTTTCACTATATGACACAAGCATCGGTTCAGACGCTGGGTCGAGGCCTCGATGTGCTCGAGTACTTGGCCGAGAAAGGGGAAGCGCGTCTCTCCGAGGTGGCCGAGGAGCTTCGCGCCTCTCGGGCAACCGCGTTCCGCGTTCTGTCTACCCTGCGGGCCCGTGGTTACGTGGAGCACATGCGCGAAAGTCGTACCTACCGCCTCGGTTTCGGGCTTCGAGCCCTTGCGGCCCGCGCGGACGGGTCGTCCATCGTGGCTCGCTCCGTTCCGGGCATGGGCGAGCTCCGCACGTCAACCGGGGAAACAGTGAACCTTGCGCTGCTGCGTCGGGGTCGAATCGTCTACGAACTTGTGCTGGAGGGGTTCCACGTGCCGCGGATGGAGGCGGTCGAGGGACAAGACGTCCCGGCACACGCCACCGCGTTGGGGAAGGCGATCCTGAGCCAGCTGCCGTTCGAATTCCAAGCGGCCCTCCTTCCGAGTGAGCCCTTCCCGGCGCTTACGTCACGCACCGTCACAACCCGCGCCGCCCTCGAGAAGCAGCTACGGATCGTTCGCAAGCGGGGCTATGCCGAGGACAACGGCGAGGGCGATGTCGGCGCCTTGTGCTTGGCCGCACCCATCCTCGACGGAGCCGGTGAAGTCGTTGGAGCGATTTCGGTGTCTGGGCTAGCCGCTCGGATCCCGACGAACAACCGACGCAGCATCGGAACAGCCCTTCGCGAACAGTGCGATCGAATCTCTGCCGAGCTTGTCGGGAAAAGAACACACCCTTTAGGGATCGATTCGAGGCTCCGCAAGGACGTGGGTATGATGATCCGGCCGGGCGGCGTGCCTCGTATGCCTAATCAGCCATCTGCGAAGGGAGGTCATGATTAAAGCATCCACGAAGCTCAGTCGACCATTCACACTGCGGCTCGCACTCAAGACCGTGCATGCGCGCTCGCCGTTGTCCTGGTAATGGCGGCATGCACATCTTCGAGCTCTAACTCTGCCACGAACACCCCGTCAACTTCCGAAAACTGCGACCTCCTCCTCGCAACTACAGTTGGGCGGCGTGCTCAAAGTCGGGTACCTATTTGACTTCGGGGGCGGCCTGGATCCGGCTCAGAACTATGACTTCGGCTGGGGTGTCCTGCGACTGATGACCAGGACTCTTTATGCATGGACGGAGACCACGGGCTCCGTCTCGCAGTTGGCTCCGGATATCGCTGAAAAGATGCCGAAGATCTCGTAGACTGGTCTGACGTATACGATCTCCATACGGCAAGGAGTGAAGTTCGGACCTCCTTTGGACCAGCAGGTCGTGTGCGCCGACTTCCAGACCGCCTTCGAGCGGATGTTCTCGCCCAACGTGCCGGCCGCCTACAACTTCTATTACACCGTGATCCAGGGTGCGAGTAGTTTTCAGTCGGGGAAGTCTAAAACAGCATCTCTGGGATTACCTGCCCTAACGACGAGACGATCGTATTCAAGCTCACCCAGCCCACCGGTGATTTCTTGGCTCGGCTCACTCTGTTTGCGGCTTCGCCAGTTCCGGCCGTAGCCGTCAAAGGTCACGATCAAGACTACGGAAGGTTCATCGTTTCGACGGGGCCCTACACCTATCAAGGTATGAGTGCTGTGGACTTCTCTTTGCCAAGACTCCGCCCAGACTCCGCCACCCGGGTATAGCCCGAACAAGTCGATGACCCTTGTTCGCAATCCTGACTGGAGTCAGAGTACGGAACGTGATTCGGAATGCATATCCGGATGAGTATCCCCGCTATTACGTTCGGAGGGGAGACCCAGAGCCTGTACGAGCAGGTGCAATCTGGCGCCTTAGACGCTGTAGAAGGTGATGCCATCACACCTCCCCAGGTACTCAGTTCCTACAGCTCGAACCCGTCCCTCAACGATTTTTGGTACTCGCGCCAGCTCCTCGGCGTGCGTCACGTCTACATCAACGTAACGACCCCGCCATTTGATGATGTCCACGTTAGAAAGGCGATGAATTGGGTCGTCAACAAGGCTTCACTGGCGCGATTGTATGGGGGACCAGCCTTCGGCCAGATCGCCACGCATGTCCTCTCGGCGCCTGCTGCCGACCCCGCCGTTCCAGCATCCTATGATCCCGAACAGAGCACTCCCGGAAGTCAGGGGAGTGTGACCAAGGCCAAGGCAGAGATGATGCTCTCGAAGTACGCACACGAACCAAGACGGACTCTGTGACGCCGCGGTCTGGCAAGAACGTCGTGGTGGTTGTGCCGAGTACCCCTCCCACACCGAGCGTCTTCACTTCGATCATGGCCGACCTGGCGAAGATCGGGATCACGGGGCGGATTCAGTCCGTGTCGTCGACGACATGGCAGACCTATCAAGAGCGATCCCACGAAGAACATTCCGCTGGGGTACAGCCAATGGGTCCAGGACTACAACGACCCCTATACGCTCTTCGAACCGCGCAGATACGGCGCCATCGGAAAACCAGGAAGCAACTCCAATTACTCCCTCGTTACCGATCCCCACGTGACTTCTGAAATCGCCAGGTGCGAGGCCCTGCTGGGGAACGCGAGAGCCACCTGCTGGGCTGGGTGACCAGTACCTGATGGAAAGTGTTGTGCCATCGTTCCGTTCCAGGTGTGGGAACGCCGTCCGCGTTCTTCTCGACCAACGTGGCCAATGTTCCGATCCCATGGGTGTCGGATCTCGCGACAGCTATCGATGCCCTGGCGGATGCCGGCCGAAATCCAGGCCACGGCATCTCAGGTGAAGAGTGCCTAGTGACGTGGAGGGGCTCGAAGATGAGATCATGGGCGGGGACAGCACCCAACTTCGGGGCGGCGACCTCTGCGACCTCAATGTCGTCTGGATGGTGGGACCGAGCGGAGCGCCGGAATCGGGAGGATTTGATTGAGAGTTGGCGTCGGAGGGATCCTCCACGAGACGAATACGTTTGCGAGCGGCCTGACGAACGGCGGACTTCCGCGCCTATCAGTACGCCGAGGGCCGAGAACTCCTCGAGTACGAGAGCACGGGGTCTGAACTCGGAGGGGTGCTGTCTGAGCGCAGAGCTTGGCTGGACGGTTGTGCCGACGATAGGCCGTCCCGGGTGGCCGCGTCGAACATCGGGCTTACCGCGCACTTGCGGACGGCCTCATCGAGGCACTGGCGGCAGACGACCAGCTGGACGGCGTCCTCCTAGTCCTACATGGGGCCATGGTCACAACCGCCGAGGAGGATGCTGAAGGGGATCTGCTCGCAAGGGTTCGGAACGGGTTGGCCACGCCGGTGGTCGCAACGCTTGACTTCCATGCGAACATCAGCCCTCTCGGATGACGGAGAGCGTGGATGCTCTGGTCGGATACGACACGATCCGCACGTTGATATGCGAGATCGAGGTCGAGAGGCGGTCAGGATACTGGAACAGATCTTGGCCACAGGCCGGCGTCGTGCGGTCTCCCTGAACAAACTCCCACTACTCACCGCTCCCCAAACGCAGCGTACGGGACGCTCCTCCGATTGAAGGGTGGATGACGTTCTGTACACTAGTGGGAAGCGACCAAGGATGTGCAGGTAACCGTTGCGCCGGTTTCCCGTACGCCGATTCCGACTGCACCGGGATCGCTGTGGTGGCGAGCTCGCCGATACCGCCTTGGCGTCTGAAGCGGCGGAGGCCATCGGGCAATTCCATCTGGAGCTGGTGCGATCTATTCGCATACGCCGGCGTGCGCGTGCAAGAGGCGGTCGACCAGGCCTCCGCGAGCGGGGATACACCGGTCATCTTGGTGGATTCCGCAGATAACGTCGGTGGCGGTGGTCCTGGAGATGGCACCGCCATCCTCGAAACCGCGGCTTTCCGGGGCTCTCAGATCTCCTTGTCTTCATCGCGGACCGGAGTCGGTCCGGGCGGCAGCGGCGGCAGGAGTGGGAGCCACCCTCCCGCTCACCGTGGGTGGAAAGACCGACGACCTCCATGGACTACGGGAACTTCAACCGACACCGTGCAGTTGATCTCGCATGGACCTACGAGCACGCCAGCGAGTACTTCCAGGGTTACGTCTATTCCGTCGTGGCCTAACGTCGGTACTCGACGTCAGCGGGAACACCGTGGTGCTGACCGAGAAGAAAGACATGCCATTTGACGCTCAACAGGTGTGCTATCGCTGAGATCGATCCATCCCGATATCAGGCGATCGTAGTGAAGTCGGCGATCGCTTGGCGGAGTGGCTACGGGCACAGTGCGGGGAAAGATCGAGGTCGATGCCCCCGGCATCTGCACGGGCCGTCTCTCCCTCTGGATATTCAGCCGCGCGGCGGAAGATGTTGCCGCCCTCGGAGAGGGCTCAGGTAGATCGGCCATGAAGGAGTAGGAGCACCCCTAGAACATTGAGGCCCGTTACCGTGAGTCTCTAGCGCGGAAACAAAGAGATGCGAACCTGCATCCCAGGTGGGGTCAACAGCGTGTTCAGGGCGGCAAGCCAGCGTGTCGCTCACTTTCGTACGCGGACACGGCGCCCAGCTCGTCGACGTGGACGGCTACGAATACGTCGACTATGCCCTGGGGATGCGCATGCATCTGCTCGGCCATGCCCCTCCAGTCGTCACGCGAGCTGTCGCAGCTGCTTGGAGGATGGACAGCTTTTCCGCCGGGCTCAGCACCCGCGGGAGTCGGAACTCGCGGAGCTCGTAATGCATGAAGCGCATCCGTTGCGCCGAGATGATCCGCTTCGATGTCAGAGATGACGCATCTGGCTATCCGGCTCGCACGAGCACAGACCGGACGGCAGCGTTTCATCAGGTTCTACGGGCACTATCACGGTTGGATGGATCCCGTCTTCATCGACCCGTCATCGGGGCGCAGTGGATGGGGCGAGTGAGTCGATGCTGACCGATGGGCAGTCGATTGCAGGTGGGGCAGACGTCATCGCACTTGCCTGGAACGATCCTGAGGTCTTGGACCTAGCGTTCGGGAGAGCACAGGGCTGAGATCGGGGCGGTGATCCTGCAGCGATCATGTGCAATACTGCGCGCGCACCCTGCTCGGCCAGGCTACCTGGACAAGCTCCAGAACCTCTGTCGCACCCATGGTGTGGTCTTGATCTTCGATGAGGTGATCACGGGATTCCGTGTCAGCCTGGGGGCGCGCAAGACCTCCTTGGGCTCACGCCCGATCTCGCGGTCTTCTCGAAAAGCTATCGGGTCTGGGTTCCCATCCGCAGCGATCGCTGGCTCCGGCGACCTGATGGAACCTCCTTGCGGAGGGTCGAGTGGTTCACAGTGGCACATACAACACAGGTGTGGCTGAGATGGCCGCGGCGATCGCGACGATGCGTTCGTTGATCGAAGACGATCCCTACCCGCAACTTGAACGCACGGGGCGTCAACTGATGCAAGGACTCGAAGACGCAGCGGTGGCGAACGGTATGGACCTCGTCATCGAAGGACTCCCGGCGGTGTTCCATACGCGATTCGGACCTGAGCAATCACCGATCGACCACGCGCAAGCTTTCGCCAGCTAAGCGACGAGGGGTTGAGGAGTCGTTTCGTCCGCGGCCTCCAGGACGAGGGTGTCCGGATCACGTCGCGCGGACCTGGTTCGTGTCGACGGCGCACACGGATCGGGATGTGGAAAATCACCCTGGGCGGCCGACCGCGTTCTTCATCGACTCCGCTGACGCATGATGGTTGACAGTCACGACAAGCTGGTCACTTCGCTGCATTGACTGTGGCGCGTCGTCGCCTGCTGGATCACTTCGCTATCGGTGCTCGTGCGGGGCGAGATGCGCGTGAAGTATCAGTCTCCTTTCGCAATGGACGCGAGTCGCTCTGGCCTGTGGCGCTATTTCCCCCGCACTTCCCGTCGGATCTCCTGACGCAGTCGTGAGCGAGGCGAAGGACTCCTCCTCTTCTTCCCATGGCTCACGCGAACTTCTTCCACCTTGAGCCGGGGCAGGTCGAACGCCGAGTACATCAATCCCAGCGGATCCTTCAAAGATCGGATCGCTTCCGTGCGCGCTTGTCCATCGTCGTGCAGCGGCAGCTGGCGGGTTGTTTGGGGAACGTCGTCCGGGGGCGCCGCTGCCGCCTCATACGGGGCTCGTAGCGACCAACAGGTGGTCCTGCTCACCCTGCCGGAGGCACCGAGCGAGAAACTCCGACAGATCCTCGTCCATGGGGCAAGGTCATCGCAGTCAACGGTCTGGTACTCCGCCGAGGCGACGGATCGGGTTGTCGACGTCGTGCGAGAGTTCGCGGTCAGATACAACTTCCTCCCATACCTGACCGGGGTTCGAGATCCGCCAGAGACGAAGGGGCGAAGACCATTGCCTTCGAACTGCTGGAGGAGTTGCCTGAGACAACGGTCGTCTATGTTCCGATCGGTGGGGGTGGGCTCCTTACATCCATCTGGACAACGGCTACAGGGAGGGCGCCGAGCACTTGGAGGGCTGATGGCTTGTTGGCGTACAGCCGGAGGGGAGTGCGACCCTGGCGCCGGCCCTGCGGGGAGAGCCTGGACGTTTCGCGGGCGACGTGCGCACCTCCATTTCCGGACTGCAAGTCCCAGTTCGGTGTTCGACCCTTGATCGGGAGCTCCTGAAGCGATCAGGGAAACAGGTGGTCATGTCGTGCAGGTGGCGGATCAAGAGATATGGGAAGCACAACGCTTCCTCGCGGAGACGGAAGGCATCTTCGTCGAGCCGGCCGGCGACGGCGTTCGCCGGTCTGGTCGCAGATTCGAGCGCTGGAGGGTTCTCCGGAGGGGACGTGGCCGTTGCCGTACTGACAGGCTCGGGATTCAAGGATCTGAGCGCCATCGACCGGATCCTTGGTTCGAGACTCCCCAAGCTCGATCACTCTGGAGCAGGTCCCGAACACGCTCGAACGGATCAGTGTTCGCCGGGCATCCGAATGACCGTCATCGATTCGCGCGATAAGGGCTGGCCTCCACTGGATCAACCCGTAAACAGGACCCAGATCGAACGGCAGCGATGGAACGTCTTGAAAGGCGATCTGCTGCGCTACCCACGATGGTGATAAAAAGGAAAGCGCGATCAGCAACAACATCACCCTCATGGCCGAGTACCGCCGCAAGCATGGTGTCTACCTTGGCTCTCGCATGGCAAAGACGACCATGGCCCCGCAAATCGTGAAGGCGGGCAAGATCGACGCCGGTGCCTGGGGGTTACCGCCGCCACGATCAGCCAGGTGAGAGCATTCCGTCACTCCGGAATCGAGCGGATCCTCCTTGCGAACGAATTGGTGGAACCGGCAGCTATCGAGTGGATCGCCCGCGAAGTCGCCCGAGCGCCCGAGTTCCACTTCATCTGCCTCGTTGACTCCACTCGTAGCGTCGAATTGATGGCGAAGACGCTCGTCTCCTTCGGGGTTTCCAGGCCGCTACGGGTGTTGGTCGAATTGGGGGTGTCGGGGCGGCGAACCGGTTGCCGGACCTTGAGAGAGGCTCTCGCGGTTCGCACAGGCTGTCACCGACGTTCCCGCGCTTAGCCTTACCGGCGTGGCCGGCTTCGAGGGCATCATCAAACTGCCAGATGATGACTGCGACGATCGTCGCCGTCGATCGAGTTCCTTTCGGCGATGCGAAAGCTCACAGTTGAGATAGCTATGCGGGGGATGTTCAGTGGGCAAAAGAAGAGGTCATCGTGAGCGCCGGCGGAAGCGTCTTCGTTGATCCCAAGTCGCGCGGCTTCTCACCGGTTGGGATATCGACCCGCGAGTTAGAACCGTGCTTCGATGCGGCGGCATACGCAACGCACGACCACGGGGAGTTCTGAGCGGATATCCCCCCTTGCGGGCCGCGGGCCGGGTGGTGGCCGGCTTCGTCCAGCACTCGAGATCTGGGCTACCGTGTCTGTCCTGCCCCGAAGATAGGCTTGCGATCGCTGGGTTCGGAAGGCGCGATGCTCCATTTGATGAAGCGCTCCCCGTTCCTCACGCGACCGTCAGGACGCCGGACGACATGCGCGGGGTTCCACCCGGGGCGCTAACCGTTACTCAACTGAACGATCAGCACGGCGTACATTTCGGTTGCCACTGGTTTCGACCTCGCTGTCGGCGATCTGATCGGATGCGGGATAGCTCATCCGTGTACCGCTTTCGATAAGTGGCGTCGGATACCGGTCGTCGACGACGCTGCTACGACGTCATCGACGCAGTCGAGACCTTGTTTTGCGGTTCCCCTCACCTTCCTGTGAGTAGTCTCACATTGAACTCGCCGCAGCAAAGGGAGACGCGGCCCACTCCATCTAGGTCTGACTCGAAGGGCCAAAGTGCTGTCTCCGGGTTGACTGACGGCGCCGTCTGACCGTGTGTCCACAAGAACGGCCGCCCCAGCTCCCGCGAGTAACGAACTCGGACCACTGGCTCCGGTAGGGTCCTCAGATGGGCGATATCGACCGCTTCTTCGCGTTCGAAGCCCATCGTCACTCGCTGCTCAGCACCCGTACGGAGCCGTTCGAGGGCGGCGTCGCGTACTTCGACGACGGGTATCCGGAGAGGTACGTGTCCAACTTCCTCCTCGTCGACCGCGACGAGGTAACGCTCACCGGCGATCGACTCGCGTCGTTGGCGGACGACATCATGGGTGGCGAAGGGCTCTCGCACCGCCACGTGACGGTCCTGGGCGAGCGCGGCGGGCGACTGGCGCCGTCGTTCCGCGACCGCGGGTATGAGGTCGGGAGGATCGTCGCGATGGCGCTTCGCAGGCCTCCCGATCGTCCCGCCGCCCTGTCGACGGAGGAGCGTTCGTTCGATGAGGTCCGCCCGCTCATGGAGGAGATCTACTGCAGGGAGCTGCCGCGGGCGCCGGAGACCGCGGATCGTTTCGTCGAGCAGCACGCGGGGTGGGACCGCATCCTCGGCACACGGCGGTTCGCCGCGCGGATCGACGGCACGCTCGCCGGGCAATGTGAGCTGTACGTGAACGGCGCCGACGCGCAGATCGAGTACGTCGACACGCTCGAGGAGTACCGCGGGCGCGGGGTCGCGCGCGCCGTCGTGCTCGCGGCCGCCGAGGCGGCGCGCCGCGCCGGGGCCGATCGGGTATTCATCGCCACCGACGAGGACGACGGGCCGAAGCTCCTCTACGAACGCTTCGGGTTCGACCCGATCGGCCACGAGTGGGAGTTCACGCGTTACCCCTAGGCGCTCCAGAAGGCGTCGGCGGCAGCCTGGTCGAACGGTGTGATCCAGACTTCTTTCGCCTTGCCATCTTCGACGTGGAACACGAACACCTGCGCCAACGTGGCCGTCTTCCCACGGCGCGTCGCCGTCGCGCTCACGAGCGCGATGGTGTGGTCGTCGTCGGCGACGATCGCGTGGATCAGGCTCACGACACCGACATCGAGATCACGGCTGATCCTTCCCACGCTCCTCTTCTTCCCGCTGCAGCTGGAGCCGGCGTTGGCTGCTCATCGCCTGCTTGTAGTGGAGCCGCTTCGCGCTGGTCGCGTCGAACGCGCCCTCCTCCAGGAACGGCAGGTCCTCCTCGATGTCGGCGGCCAGGCGCGTGAGCTCCTCGGCGTTCGGCGACCCGGCGGCGTGCGACCGGAGCTCGTCGGCCGCTTCGCGGAGCACGGTCTTCGCACCCTCGAAGTCACCCTGCTGCGCGCGACCCCGCGCGTCGCGCTGGGCCCTCGCCGAGCGCAGGATCACGACCTCCTCGCTCACCTCGGTGTCCAGGCCGGCCGCGGCCGCCTCGTCGGACGAGACCAGGTTCACGTTCAGCGGGATCCGGGTCTCGTGCTGCTCGATCTGCTCGCCGATCGAGACGTAGCGCAGCACGACCTCGCCGATCGTGGTCGGGCCGAGCGTCGGGAGCGACGGCACGTGCAGCGCGAACACGACCCGCCGGGTCTCGCCGCCGTACGCGTCGCCCAGCTGCGTCTGGACGCCACCGTCCACCTGGACGCACGGGAACTCGTTCAGGACGCCGAGCACCTGCACGTGCTCCGAGCCCCGCACCTCGACGCTCAGGTTCTGCGCCACCAGCGAGACCAGGTCTGAGAACTCCTTCGCGAAGATGCCGGGCGCGTCGTCGGGCGAGGCGGCATGGTGCGCGCTGCCGCCCGTCGCCATCGCGGTCAGGAGCTCCTCGTCGAAGTCGTCGCCGAACCCGATCGTGGTGGTGCCCGACGCGCTGGCTCTGCACGGCGCCGTCGGCGAGCGAGACCAGCGAGGGCGCGTCCGTGACGCCGACGTTCGCCAGGCCGTCGGTCAGCAGCAGGATCTTGCGGATCGCGCCGCGCTCGTCGGCGGCGCCCAGGACCTCGAAGCCCTTCATCCAGCCGCCCGACAGGTTCGTCTGCCCGCCGGGGCCGATCGACGCGATCGCGGGCGCGAGCGTCGACGTCGGGTTCGCGAGCGGCGACACCAGCCGGACCTGATCGTCGTACGTGATCAGCGCGATCCGGTCGGTCGGAGCCAGCCGGCGGGCGAGGAACGCGGCGCACTCCTTCGTGACGTCGAGCTTCCGCCCCGCCATCGAGCCGGAGCGGTCGATCACGAGCGCCAGGTCGAGCGGCGTGCGCGTGTCGGCGCCGGGCGCTGCCGGACTCGTGATCTCGAGCATGCAGTGGACGTCGTGCTCGGACTCCACGGCGAGCAGGGCGTGTTCGAAGCGAGCGGAGAGATGCATCGGGGGCCTCCTAGCGTTCGGGGGAAGACGCTTCGAAGGAGAGTGTCACCCAGGCCACTGACACGAACAGACGTTCGATGGGTTAAGAGGGAGAACGGCCCTTCATGGCGACCTCCTTGCAGTCTGCTGCGTCGCGATCGGCGGAACCTCCAGCATGCTCAACCGAAGCTTCCCCCTTGAAGCCTCGTCTTGCGAAGACATAAGTCGTACCCATCGGCGTGCCGATAGGAGACCAGCAACGCGCCACCTCGCACAAGGAGGACGACGCCATGCCGATGAACTGCCCGCACCGGGCGACGCCGCTCACGTTGCCGTACGGAGGCCGGGTCGTCGGGTCCGGGTGCTTCGAGCGAACAGCGGACGATGTCGTGCCAGACTTCGGCCTGTACGCGTACGAAGGCTGGCGCCCGACGTGGCCCGCGGCATTCATCGAGTGGACCGACTTCGGACTGCCGGCGAACACGGAGGAAGCGACGCGGCTCATCGTCGACGCGTTCGACCGCGCCAAGAGCGGCGAGTTGGTGGAGGTCGGGTGCCACGTCGGCAACGGCCGGACCGGCTGCATCATCGCGTGCATGGTGATCCTCGCCGGCATCCCGCCGACGGACGCCGTCGGATGGACGCGCGAGCACTACTGCTGGCACGCGATCGACACGAAGGAACAGGAGCGTTGGGTCGAGGCGTTCGCGCCGATGCCACGCTAGCTACGCCAGCTCAGGCACGTACCTGCCGAACACCCGTTCGTGTCAGACCCCTTGCGTACCTTCACTTCAGCGAGGACGTCACCCCCTGCTCCGCCGGTCATCCGGCGGAGGGACGTCCTCGGAACTGGAGGCTCCCCCTGATGCGACGTTCCCCCTGGTGCGTTCGGCCGGTTCCGCGACCGTGTGCGGGCTCGCCGTGACGGCAAGCGCGACGGTCAGCTCGGCATCCCGACCACGAACGAGGTCGCCCATCCGCCGGCGTTGATGGCGATCGCGCAGCGCGCCGACGAGGCCGTCGCCGAGCTGATCCGGTGGTGGGCCGGCGAGGACGCGCGCCTGCGCGAACGCTCCGGCGCCGACACGTACGGCCTGCGCACCTCCGAGGAGGACGTCCGCGCGAGCGCGGCCTCCGACGTCACCGATGCGCAGGATCGTGCGTCGCGCGTTGGACGCGCATCGCGACGCGAGCTCGTGCTCGCGCCACCGACGCCTGCCGGCGCGCGGATCTCGACGCGCGTCTACGTGGCCGCGATCGTCGCGATCCTGCTCGCCGAGTTCCCGCTGAACGCGATCGCGTTCCGGTTGTTCGGCGAGGCGGAGGTCCTCACGTGGGTGATGACCGCGGGCCTGGCCGTGATGCTCGTGGTCTGCGCGCACGGGCTGGGCACGTTCCTGCGGCTGGAGCAGCCGACGATGGCCGAGCGGCGGTGGGTCTGGATCCTGATCGCGGTGCCGGTCCTGGCGCTCGTCGGGATCGCGTTGATCCGCGCGCGCTACCTCTCGATGGAGGCCGCGGTCACCGGGCTGAACGTGCTCGGGCCGGTCGTGGGCAGCCTGGTGTTCCTGGTGATCAACCTGCTGATCTACACGGGCGCGACGATGCTCTCGTACCTGGCGCACGCACCTCGGCCGGCGGCGCGTCGGGCGACGCGATCCGGTGAGCCCGACGCAGGCCGCGCGGATGGAGCTGTCCGACGCCAAGCGGCGCCTGACCGAGGCGACGCGGGCGGTCCACCAGCACCAGGAGGCGCTCGGGAACGCGGACGTCGCGCGCGACGAGCTGCTCCGCGTGGCGCGCGCTCGGACCGCCGGGCTGGTCGCCTACTACCGGGGGCTGATGTCGGTGTACTGCGCGGCGAACCTGCGCGCGCGGCGCCTGCCCGAGATCCCGCCGGTCCTGCGCGAGTTGCCGGCGATCGCCGTGCCGGACGAGCTCGCGGAGCCGGCGCTGCCGGGTGCAGGTCGCATGAGGCGGGTCGATGTCCGTCGCACTGGTGCTCTGCGCGCTGACCGGCTGTCAGGCCGTGCGCGCGGCGACCGGCGGCGGTCATCAGCCCGGTCCGTTGGTCGTCGTGCTGTTCGACGTGTCGCGGAGCACGGCCGACCCGGACGTGCGGGCGCGGTACCTGACGACGTTCGAGACGGTGCTCGATCACGTGGCCGCGACGCACGGCACCGTGGTCGGTGACGTGATCGACGACGACCCGCTCGCGCACTCGACGTTCCCGATCTCGGCCACGTTCGACGCGTGCGACCCGCTCACGGACAACCGAGCTCGTCGTGCGATGCGGCGGCCGCGCGGACGCGGACCAGGCGGTCGCGGCAGCGCGCGACGATCCTCGCGCGGGATCACTCGGCGCCGCCGGGACCGACATCCACGACGGGCTGCTGCTGGCGCAGCGCGTGTTCGACGCGTACCCGGAGGCGGGGTCGCGCTCGCTCGTGCTGCTGTCCGACATGGTGGAGCGCTCGGCGCGGCTGAACGTGACGCGCGTCGGGCCGACGACGCCTCGATCGCATCGACGATCGACGGATTCGCCGCCGACGGGCTGATCCCCGACCTGCGCGGCGTGGAGGTCTACGTGGTGGGGGCGGGCGTGTCGCAGGGCGGCGCCGACATGCCGGCCGATCGGTTCCTCGACGATCGAGCGGTTCTGGCAGGCGTACCTGTCGCGGGCCGGCGCCGACCTGCCGTCGGAACGGTACGGCGCGGCGCTCGTGCGGTTCCCCTGAGGAACGGGTAACGATGACTTCCCCCGAACCGCCGTTCTCCATCGAGCCCGTCGTCGGCTGGCGCGTCTGGCGATTGGTGCGGATCCGCGGTCGGCTCGCGCTCCGTTCGCTCGCCCATGACGCGGTGTGGATGCCGGACGAGGCGATGCACGCCACGTGCGGACGCCTGTCGTCATCAGGACATCGCTCGCCGGGCGATGGATGCACGTGCGGGCTGTACGCGACGTCCACGCCCGAGGCGCTCGCCCGCGCCAGCGTCTTCAACCCCGGCACAGGTGTGGTCGGTGCGATCGCGATGTGGGGCCGGGTCGTGGAACACGGCCGCGGCGCGCGCTCGGAGTTCGCGTACCCGGCGCGCTTGCGGCTGGTCTGCGGATCGTGCCTCGCGCAAGGATCGGGCGCGGTGACTCCGGTCCACGTGATCGAGTCCGCCAGTGGTCTGGTCCCCGTCTGCGAGAGACACCTCGAGCGGAACAGGCAGACGGTCCCCGCGTCGACGATCGAGGCTGAGTTGCTCTCGACGTTCGGGGTGGAACTCCTGCCGCTCCAACGTGTCGACCGATCGTTGCGGATCCCGCACCGCTCGGCGGCGTCGGCCGCGGCTCGACTGCTCGAACAGCCTGGCCGGGCGCTCATCATGCTGGTGAACGGGTTCTTCGCCGCGATGATCATCCTGCTCGTCGCCGGGACGGTGCTCTCGCTCGCGTTCTCGATCGTCGGCGGCGTGGCGAAGGCGGTGCTCGGACACGACGGATCGTCGCCGACGGCAATGATCTCGGTTCCTCCTTCTGCCCAGCCGATCGAGGATGTGGCGCACACCGTGACGGCCGTTGCGCGACCTATCGTGAACGACCGCCCTGAGCTGAGCGACGATCGCCAGCTCATCACGGTCCCGGAGTTCCCGGCGTTAGCGCTCCTATGTGGCATGCCCGACGGGCGTCGCATGAACCTCGTGCCGTGCGTGCATCGGCCGCGGGCGCTGTTCGGGTTCGCGGTCCGCGAAGCGCCACACGGTCCCGCGACGGACTGCCTGAAGGGATGGGACGCCTATTCGCACGGCCGTCGGTTCTGGGTCTGCTGGGAACGATTCAAGGGAGCGTCCGAGATCGACCGATGGGTGCACTCGGCGAACCCGTGGTCCGTGCCCGTCGACGAAGGAGGAGCGATACATGAACATCGGTGAGCCCAAACACGTCCGCGAGATCGAGCCGATCGATGTGCCGGTCCCCGAGACCGTGCCTATCGAGGAACCGACGGAGATCCCGGTGCCCGAGGAAGCGCCGGCATCGACATGAGGACCCGTTGCCTCAAGTCGATGATCGCGATGCTCCTGCTGAGTGGTTGCACGACGGCAGCCGCGGGAGGCACCGTCGTGCCGAATCCAACGGTGGGCGACACGCCCTCATCGGTCGACGCTCAGCGAGTACCCGGCGGACCGGCGGTCGTCACCCGGATCGTCGACGGCGACACGATCCACGTGACGTTCCACGGACTGGACCTAGGTGTGCGTCTGATCGGGATCGACACGCCCGAGACGGTCGATCCCTCACAGCCGGTGCAGTGTTTCGGCGAGCAAGCGTCTCGGTTCACGCACCGATCGCTCACCGGCCGTACCGTACGATTGGAGTTCGACGTGGAGCGGCACGATCGGTACGGGCGCACGCTCGCCTACGTCTGGCTGGACGGACAGCTGTTCAACCGACGCCTGGTGGCCGGCGGCTACGCCATCGTCGACACGTACCCGCCGAACGTTCGTTACGTGGACATCTTTACGGCGGCGCAGGCGTTTGCGCAGCGTGAGGACCGTGGACTGTGGCACGCCTGTCCGGTCGCGCAGCCGCATCGGTGCGATCCCGCGTATCCGGGCGTGTGCATCCCGTCACCGCCTCCGGATCTGGATTGCGCGGACATCAGCTATCGCCATTTCCGGGTGCTCGCACCCGATCCACAGAACTTCGACGGTGACCACAACGGCATCGGTTGCGAGACGTGAAGCGGATCATTGCCGCTTCGAGCTGATCTCGAACGCCCGTTCGTGTCGGTCCCTCTGCCGATACTGGAAGCTGGCGCATCCCCCCCGCCTCCCCTTGCGCCGGAAGGAGCTTCTCCATGAGCGTCGTCCCCGACACGCGGGTGATCCCCGTGCCAGAGCTGCTGGGTGTCCTCACCGCGATGGGCGGATCCGACCTGCATCTGATGGCCGGCTCACCACCGTTCGTGCGGATCCACGGGGAGCTCGTCCGCCTCGACCAGTACCCCACGCTCCCGCCGCAGACCGTGCGCGAGATGGTGTACGCGATCCTGCCGCAGAAGCTCCGGGAACGCTTCGAGGAACAGCTGGAGCTCGACACCAGCTACTCGGTGCCGGGGATCGCGCGCTTCCGGGTCAACGTGTATCTGCAACGCGACTCGGTCGGCGCGACGTTCCGATCGATCCCGACCGTGATCAAGAGCGTCGACGAGCTCGGCCTGCCGCCAGCGGTCGCGGAGCTCGCACGCCTGCAGCGCGGGTTCGTCGTGGTGACGGGGCCGACCGGCTCCGGGAAGTCGACGACGCTCGCCGCGATGGTGAACGTCGTGAACGAAGAGCGCGCGGCGCACGTGATGACCGTCGAGGACCCGATCGAGTTCCTGCACCAGAACAAGCGCTCGGCCGTGAACCAGCGCGAGGTCGGGCAAGACACGCGAGGGTTCGCGGAGGCCGCGAAGCACGTGCTCCGCCAGGACCCCGACGTGATCCTCGTCGGTGAGATGCGCGACCTCGAGACGATCTCCACCGCGATCACGGCGGCCGAGACCGGGCACCTCGTGTTCGCGACGCTGCACACGCAGGACGCGCCGCAGACGATCGACCGCATCGTCGACGTGTTCCCGTCCGAGCAGCAGCAACAGGTGCGCGTGCAGCTCTCGCGGCACGCTGCAGGGCGTCGTCTCCCAGCAGCTCGTGCCGACCGCCGACGGTCAGGGACGCGTCGTCGCGGCCGAGGTGCTCGTCGTCACGCCCGCGGTACGGCACCTCATCCGGCGCGCGCAGACGTCGCAGATCCTCGGCGCGATGCAGACGGGCGGCGGGTCTGGGGATGCAGACGATGGACATGTCGCTCGCGCAGCTCGCGAAGTCCGGCTGGATCACGCGCGAGATGGCGCTCGACCGTTGCCACGACGAACAGGAACTGCAACGGCTGCTCTGATCAACCCCCGAGCGAGAGAGGAGGTTAACCCGGACATGCCCATGACTCCGGAACAACGGGGCAGTATCGGGCTCATCTTCCTGATCCTGGCGGCCCTTGGAGCAGCCGCTCTCGTCAACGGGATCACGAACAACGCGACGGTTGCGTTCCTCGGGGCTGCTGCGGTGTTCAGTGTCGGCCTCACGATGGGCGACAAGCTCCTCAAGTAGTCGTTCCGATGAACTCCGCCCGCATGTCTCCGGGCCCAAATGTTGGCTGGTTGAATGTCTTGAAGCTCAGTGCGTCTAACCGCGTGTCGTCGCGATTCGCACTTCGGCTTGGTTGATCGAGATTGGGCGGGCCAAGGTCCCTCACACTCGTGACCGAGGTGTCTCCGCGAACGGGAGAACCGGAGGGCTCCTTCAAGCTTCTGGCGCGTAGACCTCCGCTATCTGCCAATCCCTCCCAGGTGTTAGCTCGTTCCCGGCCCCCAGTCGATCCCGCGCTCTCCGAACGGCATGGTGGCGATCAACGAACGCTCGCTGCCATCCGGGTGCATCTTCATGAGGTGGTAGACGCCTTTACACACGGGATGCTGGGCCGAAGGGCCTGTTGACTTCGATTGGGCTTGCCCCGATGCTGCTCAGGCCCGCTGAAGACGCTCGTTGAGACTGTGGAGGGCATATGCCAATCATTCCGGTTCCCCAACGGGGACGCGTCATCCCAAACGAGAAAGGGATCGCCGCCTTGAAGGAGTGGGTCGAAGCGGCTCCCGACCTCGGGCAGAAGGGAGCGCGTGCGCTTCACGTGAAGTCGCTACATACCCCACGTGGAATCGGGGCCAAGACCATGAGCTTCTTCTGGCTGGACATCCCTTTCAGGGCGGCCGGTGCAGCCGTGCGCGGCGGGTATCAGCCAGGCTTAACTTGCCCGCTATGCGTGAGCCTAGATCAGGCTGGTTTGACTCCGCGTGGGCAGGTCAAAGCGCAGCAGCCAGTTTCGTCGCCGAGCGTCCCGCAGCCGCTACCTCCGCCGGAGATTTGTTGGCTGGAGGCGGGCGAACGCTACCGAGTTGGCTACACGCTAACGAGTCCCTACTACGGCATCTGGGATGTTCAGAACCCTGGCTCGGCCATTCAGCAGTTCCCGTATTCGGACCACGGAAAATCAGAGGTGATAGCCCGGTTCAACGAGCTTGAGCATGGCGCGCCGGAGGAAGGCCACGATGAAGAAGCTGTCGTTTCGAACGAACCTTAGCCTGATCAAGAACGCCAAGAAGACCCGAGAAGCAGCCCCGACGGCATGGATTGCAGGGCAAGTCTTCGGAGAGGAGTACCTCGCTGCCTACTCAGAAGTTGTCGGGGCGGCGGCTGGTGGTCTCGTGAAGGTTCCTTCGCCGCCCATGCCCTCAGCGCAGGAGCTTGAATCCGCGAGAAACGAGGTGAACGAGCGTCTGAAGAAGGTGGGCGAAAGTCTTGAATGGAATGAAGTCGAGAGACGGGCATTTGAGTGGGGTTTCATGGGTGTGCTGATAGCTGCAAACAAGTGAGCCAAGACATGGTCGCCGGAACCAAAGCGAAGGGCTGGCGACTAAAACAGATCGCGTCGGTGTACGCCGGGAAGCTGGCATCAACAGCGCCATCCACACGATGGTCTTCCGCGCGGTCGCTGCAGTTGCGAAACCGTGAGGACGACCATCCTACTCAGGTGTAAGCCAGCCCTCGTCTTCCACCCTTCGCTCACCAGTTGGCAGCAGGAACACACGACGTACTCCGCCGACCCGCTCGCTGCGAGCGAGTCTGACCGGACTCCAATCGGTCAACGTATCGGGCCAGCGATGACCTGGGGAACCCCGTCCACTCCTGAAGTTCCGTCATCGTCGCCCCCGACGCTTCCCCATACAGAAGGACGAGGACCTCAGCAGTCGGTCCCAGATCTTGCCTGAGCACACGTCTGTAGCTACCGGTCGCATAGACGACCGGTATGCGTCGCTCGACCAAAGCCGCGATCGTTGCCGCGGCTTAGTCGGGCGGCATGGCGGTCGCGAGCCGAAATATCTCGGCCATCAGCCAGTCCGCCATACGCTCAGCGAGGTGTGCGTCGACCTGACTGGGGTCTACTTCGGATGCGGTGTGTCCACCACTCCTCTTGTTCCTAAGCGTATGCACACGCCCGAGCCGCGACGAGAGGCCAATAGCCTGGCATAGACAGGACGCGCGCTTCACCAGGACGACCGCGACGCGAACCCCGACCCCGATTCTCGGACCCGATGTCCACGAAACGGCCACCGGGGCCCGGGCGCCTCACCCAGCCCCATCGATCTTTGACGGGTCTATAGACAGACGGGTTCGAAACGCAACGCCGGGTCAACGGCCATCCAAGAGGGACGAGCGATCGGCCCTCAAAGAACAGGGGCGTGGGAGGAGGGGCAGGGGCGGCCGCGAAACCGGCTCTACACACCCAAGAGGTGCGGGTCGGGGATCGAGTCCCGTGAAGCGCCTATGGCTTCAGGAAGGCCTACGATCATGCCAACGTACGAAGGAGTCCAACTCTATGGCGGAGCTGTTCGAGATTCGATCCACGACCGTAGGCGCCTTGCTGGGGAAGGGACTCAAGTTCCCCCGATTCCAGCGCAAGTCATCCTGGGACGATGAGGATCGTTTCCGTCTCGCTCTCAGCGTCTACAAAGGCTATCCGCTGGGGACAATCGTTGTGAAGCTTCAGCGTGTCCAGGGTATCGATCGCTACTACCTCCTAGACGGTCGTCAGCGGTACGAAACTCTGCAGGCGATGGAGAATCCAGAGCAACTGTGGCTCTGGGCAAAGAGCGCGTTGAAGATCAACACAACAAGTGACCCAGACGATGTCGTTGAGGGGTTCAAAGAGTACGTGGACACGTACTTCTTTGGAGAAGAGGATTGGGAAGTCGAAGAACAAGACGAAGCTGATGCGCCAGTAGTCAGCGAGGAGCCCATTGCAGATGCGGCCGCTGACGAGAACGGAGGGGATGAAGCGGAGAGTGACGAGTCGTTGGATGCCACTCCGGGAGGCGACGATGGCACGACGACTTATGAAAGTGCGTCCCAAGATCATGCCAGTGACGCACCCGCTGCGGAAAGTGTCTCTTCAGCAACTCCTTCCGTGAGCCTTGATCCGTCCATGTATGGCGATCTCGGACAGCTACTCACCCTCCTTCGGTTCGTTCATTCGACAGGAGAAGGGCGGTCGCGCGGCGTAACGAAGACAACCAGTGGGTTCCGCCGACCCTTCGAGTTTCGAAGGTTCCTTCCTGACCTCCCCTATTATGAAAGCGCTGGCCGCTCCCACCGCGTGAGCACGAAGAAGCTCTTGAACTGGATCGACTATCGCGACAGCGAGGCCGGAACCGGACTGACGCCGTCGAAACAAGTCTTCCGCGAGACATGGCTCCTTAACGGAGAGGAGGAGCCAGACGGCACCTCGGGGGCCGCCTTTACTGCTCGGCTTGACTCGGAATGGCAGAACATTGTGGAAGCACTGTCGCACCTCGCTCGACTCCGGCAGAGAGTCCGCGACAGCGAGGTGGGGTACATCGAGGTGAAGATGCCCGCGAAGGCACAGGACGACAAGAAGATCTTCGAAATCATCAACACGGCAGGGGTCAAGTTGACGCTCGCGGAGATCTTGTCCGCAACGCCTGTCTGGAACGAAACAGTGTCACTCCGTGATGGCTCTCCTATACGGACCAACGTCGAATCTCTCTACGCGTATCTGAAGGTCGACGACTATGACAGCACAGTGCGTCGCTGGGATGTAGCAGCAACACTTCTGGATCGGGTTGCAGCACCGATTGTCTGGGGAGCGCCGGATACTTGGAGTTGGCTCGGGATCAAGACTAAGAGATTTGACCGAAAGGTAACACTCGGCTTCAGAACTCTCAGTGGGCACTACCAGAAGCGGCTGATGAAGAATGACGTGGCCGCCCTAGCCACCGTAGAAGGGTTGGATTGGGGTGACCTTGAGTTTGACTCGATTGCCAAACAGGTGTCGCAGAGAGTCCACGAGTTGTGGATCTTCAAGCACCTCTTCCAATGGGCCTTCAACTTCGCCGACGACATGAGCGATGCCGTTGCGATGAACTTCCTTCTATTGCTTGTTCAGGATTGGAAGGCGAAAGGGAATCCTCCAACAGGCGCTCAACGAGACGCGTTTGATCGGAACGCCATGAGGTTGCTCGACAGGTTGATCTATGAGTACGTGACGCGCGAGTGGCGAGGGTCCGGCGACTCCAAGATCGCAAAGAACCTGCAAGCAGGTCTGCCAATCCCTGATGTGGCACCCACTCTCTGGGAAGACCTGGTGGTCCAAGTCCTTGACGGTAGGATCGGCGAGGACCCGTATCTAACAGAGAAGGATCAAGGCGACAGTCGGATTCGACTGCTCTTGGTCTATGCGTCTGCGCTTGCCGGTATCACGCCGTCGCAGCCTGAGCGCGGTGAGGTCGACCACCTCATCCCTCGTGCCTCGTTCCTAGACCAAGCAAACCCCATCAAGATGCAGCGCAACCACATCGCGAATCTGGAGCTGCTTCCGCAAAGAGTCAACGGTAGGAGAGGGAGGATTCGACTTGACCTCCTCACCGACCCAACGTTGAAGGACGAGATCGCAAGGTACTCGTGGATCGACAAGTCGGACTTCTCCAAGGAGTACTCGGTACCGGCACAGGCTCCGACGTCATCCGTCGACCGAGGTGCGGTGCTCAAGAGGACCCGTGCGCGATCCGTGAACGCTTCGTTTCGGATCCTGACCAGTTTGAAGGCCCGATCGCCGCGGACGGGGCTCTCCGCGCAGAACGTGCCGGACCAAATCGATCTCGCGGACGACCCGCCGAAGTGCCTCGACCTGGTGCAACCGAGCGACCTCTTCGACCTCCTGGTCCGTCGGTACCTCTGAGACCGGTGATCTTCCGGAGGGCGGGACATCCAATCCGTTGTTGAGCTTTCTCCCAACGATCCGGTGATCTGGGTGGGTCACCTGACTCGAAAGTTGGGCGGGCCGATCCTCCTTAGCCGGGCGCCGCTCTTCAGCCAAGGGCCGAATTCGGCGAAGTTGGGCAATTGCGTTAGTCGTGAGCCGACGCAGGCCATATCGGTCGAGGACGGCCCGAAACAACACCTCTTCATCCGCCCATCCGAGGTTCGCGGCAACGTCACCCATCAGAGCAGCCAGCTCACGGGGCGGCACTTGGTCAAGCGAACGAGGCCCTAGTTCCCGAACGACGCTAACGGGCTGCTCCGGAAGGCGGTAATGAGTAGCTTGATGCCCTTGTCGGAGAGCGGGTTGTCTTGAACGAGGAGGCCCTTTCGAGTCGCGGTGTTGATCGCGGAGTTCAGTGCATGCGCAATCTGCCGACCAACGCGCTGACCGCCGGCTGCTTTGACGTGGGCCTGGTGTAGACGGTCGCCGAGGACTGGGCCTTCAGTAGCGACGATCGCAGTCAGCTCTTGAATTAGCTGAGAGGATGACGCGCTCAAAGCTGGGGAAGTCTGTCCGGAGAACTCATCGTATCGAGCCAAGCGCCTTCCGCCGAACGCCTTCCTATCGATCTGATTCGAGACGGACGGCGCCCATGTTTCTCGAGGCTCGCGTTCGGGAGTGCTTGTTGGCTCGGAAGGATTGACAGTGCGCTCTGACGAGGCCCGGTCATGCTCGCCGAAGGAGGACGTGTTCGATTGGCGGACTGTTCAACATCTGCTACCGCGATATCGGAGACGGAACGCTCTTCCTGTCCAGTCGCAACGTCATAGAGCCAGGCATCCTCTTCAACGGATTCCATGGCCGACTCGGCCTTCGACACGTCAGGGTCAGCAACAACTTCAATAGTCGGGGGTGGTGGGAGCTGTCGTCCAGAGGTCCCGGTCGATGACTCAGCGGACTCGGGCGCCGACTGGTGTCCCGTAGTTTCATCGCTCGGGTGTGACCACCCGACAGGCCGTATGTCATGTGCGTCCAGCGTGGTCCAAAGAGGTGTCAATGCCGCGTGCGGATCCAAGTAGTACGTCGACGCTCTGATTCGGAAGAACGTCCAACCGCATCGTTCCAGTTCTCTCTGCCGAGCTAGATCCTGTTCGTATCGATCGGCTCCGTGCCATCGATCACCATCACACTCCACGGCCATGGCGAGAGCGCTCCCCCGATGACCACTAGGTCGATCTGATATCCGTAGACCTCCCATTGGGGGACACGTTGTAGCCGCGTTCGAAGATTGAGTTGTACACGTGCTGTTCGAACAGAGAGTCGAACGAGCTCGACCTGCACATCATCCGGAACGCGGGTAGCTCCGCCTTCGACACCGTTCCCCCGGGTTCGTAGGCCGTAGCAATAGTCCAACAGCTCGTAACGCATATCTTCGCGGTTGGTTAGCTCCTGTAAGGCAACAGAGTGGAAGACCCACATCTGATCCTTAGCTCGTGAGCCAGCGACGTTGAAGCGTTGCACGTAGCCCTCACCTACGAGAGGAGCCAATCGCTCACCTTCTGTACGGGCGCGGCGACCATTGAGAGGAACATCACGTCACGCTCCGAACCTTGGAAGTCGGCTGAGATGCCACAGCGAAGATCTCGAGCTCGATACTCTTTCGGGTCCATGCGCTCGAGGAGCATCTGTTCGATTCGATCTGCCTGCGCTCCGCCGGTAAGCGAGATAACTCCGAAGGTCTTGCCGTCGTATGCCGGATCCGCGTTGCATTTCAGCACGGTTTCGGCGATCGCCTCAGCCTCGGGTGGGTTGACGACCTTTCCGGAGCTGCCTAGGCGGAAGCCGTTCTCCAGGTGCACGAGCTTGATCGGTTCGAGCCTGTCGATACCGTATTGCCTTAGAGGGATGAGAGGGATCCGCTCAGGTTCATAAGCGATTCGGTTCGAGAAGCCGATGATCTCTGGGACACACCGGAAATGTTCGCGCAGGGTGATGACATCTCCGGCTCCGGATCCTCGGCGAGATCGAAGAAGCTGGTTGTAGGTTTCTCCCAGACATGGCCGTGGTCGAAGTCAAATAGGAACTGCCGACGGAGGTTGATCAGTTGTTGGTTGTCGAGTCCGACGCCCGAAGGTGAAACCTGCTTGTCGTCACCAACGACCACGATGCGCGGCGCGAGGTACTGAAGGAAGGACGCTTCTACGCCCGCCTGCGAAGCTTCATCGATGATGACGACGTCGAACATGTCGCGTTCGACATCGAGGGTCTCGGCGATGCGGTAGATAGGCATCACCCAGGCAGGCACGGCTGAGCGGCATTGCTTCAGCTCGGTTCGGGCCTCTCCTCGTCGATGAGCTGCGTACTTGCCGGTCCCCTTACCGAGGTTCTTGATAGCGAGGACGTAGCTAAGGAGACTCTGCCGCTCGGCGGTACCGAGACGATTGACCGCGAGGGACCAAGCACGAGCCGCTGTTAATCCTGCGACCGTTTGCCGGATGCGATCCTCGATTCCATGAATCTGTCTTTGCATGCTCTCGACGTCGGTGGAGGCCTCGTGCTCAATCCACTTGGCTGTTTGGCACGAACCCCACGCGTCGGACAAGGCTGCCAAACGACGGTCCCATCGTTCGTCGGCCGGTGAGCTGCCTACAGACTCAGCTAGCTGGGGGGCGACATCCATCAATCTGTCCCTTAGGCCATCTCTCGGGTAAGGAGCGCCCGGGATTGCTGAAGCCCTTCAAGCCGCTCCAACGCAGTGCGATAGGCGATCGGGTTGCGGGCCTCGACAGACTCCTTCAGACTCACGAGCACCGGGAGCTGCGTCGGGCCAGCGGCACGCTTGGGAGAGCTGCGTTGCCAATTCGACCAACGGCCGTCGTGTCGCCTCGGCTTGTTCAGCGGCATCTGCTGCCTCCACCAGATCGCCGAACGCGCGGACACTCTCGAGGTCTGCCCAATCGGGTTTCGCTATGGCCAGTTCTTCCAGCCGAGACTCTTCGGCTCGAAGCGACTCGCCGAGCGTAATCACGCGCTCCGAGTTGTCCCACCTCCGCATGATTCCAACCCAATCTCTCAGCGAGCGTGTCCTCCTTGGGGATCGGGACATCTGAAGGCCACGACTTCTCCGTCGCATCGAGCAGCCGCTGGGCATCCATCCAATCGATGAACGTTGCGAGGCTATCGATCGTCGTCGGGGGCCTGTCGTTCACTCGAACCTGTGCCAGCAAATCGGAAGCTCTCTTCACGGGTCGGGGCGTAAGGATTCCTCCAGACCTTGCCGCCATCCTCGAGATGCTTCTTCAACTCCTTCGCCTGGGTCACGAGTGCGAGGGGTTGATTGGTGTTCAGCTCGATCCGCGCGGAGGCGTCCAGGCGGTCGATCACCGGCCGACATCGTCCCAGCAACTTCGTCATCTCGGCATGACGTACCTGCCACTGTTCAGGCTTCCCGCCGTGGATATCCCGGAGCGCGTACGACATCCAGGGGGGCTCGTCTCGGGCCGCAAGGTTCTCCGCGAGCTTGGCGTAGCCACGGAATCGATCGCGAAGCTCTGCTCGGGCGGAAGGATCGAGAGAGACGATCGCGGCATAGGCTACGTGCTTCCTTTGCGCGGAATGCATATCCGCCATCTGCGTGAAGGTGCGCTCCGCGTCCACGAGATCTGCGAAAGCACTCGCCTCCGGAATGGAATGCGGCTCTATCAAGGCTTGGTGCGCCTCTCGCTCGTCGCGAACGAGAACCTCATCACGAAGCAGCGACAGCCACTCGACCACCTCGTCATCGTCCAGCGGCGGCAATAATCCGGGATCCGCAACGAGCGACGAGAGCCAGACGTACTCGTCGGTATGATTCCGGTGGTCTCTTGCGATCTCGGCTATGTTCCTCGATAGTTCGCATGCTCGCGTTCCACCGTCTCCTGCTCTCGCGCCTCGACCAACTGCCTGCGGAGTTCCACCTCAGCCTCCCGCAGGCTGCTGATCTTGACCTCAAGCTCTGCGATCTCGGCAGTGGCGCGAGCCGGGTCGTATTCGTTCGCTCGCGTCGCCAGGGTGGCCGCGGCAACCTTCAGGTCGGCGAGGTCTGACCGATCGCGGCCGACGACCGAGACGCAGAGCGCTTCGAGCGACTCAGGGACCTTGTCACGCAGCTCGCGAAGTGCTCGATTGGTGTGAGCGGTGACGAGCACTCGCTGACCGGTCGCAAGCAGGTGGGCAAGCAGATTGGCGATCGTGTGAGTCTTGCCTGTGCCCGGCGGTCCCTGGACCACTGTGTGGTTCCGGCTATCAACCCGACTGACGATGTCCAGCTGCTGCTGATTCGCTGGAAGCGGGAGGTAGGTGTTGCCGGCCTGCATCAAGACTGCCGTGGCACCGTCCGACCCCGGTTCATCGAGCCGATCACCTGGCTCTACAACCTCGACCAGTTGTCTGATGCCGACTGGCACTTCGTTCGTTTCCTCGAGTTCACCACGTATCTTCTGGAAGATGCGCAACAGTCCGAGGTTTGTACGACGTCGTAGGATGATCGCGGGCGCCATCGACACGGCCGCATCTGGAGACTTTTCGCATGGCTCGTCCGCATCCTCGTATCTACCGTTCGCGTCGAGATTGTTGACAAGTCGGCGCAGGATTACCTCGACGTCTTCTCGATAGAACACGTGCTCGTCGAACTCTGCGGCCTTCGTTCGGATGTCGTTGAGGCGATCTGGCGGTGGCCACAGACGCGCGTCGAGCATGTCCAACTCGACCAGCAAGCCCTCGGCCGCCTCGGTCAGATGAACGGTGATTCGCCCCGACTCATCGTCGAAGTCGATCCGAACCGGAACGGTCAGCAGGTGGCGACGAACCTCATCATGGCCCTCAGGGAGCCAGCTCAAACAGCCGACTGCGCCGACGACCTCAAGCTCCTCCGGTGCAGCGGCCGCCTGCTCAGACATCTGGAAGAGCCATCGATAGACCTCGCGGACTGGCTCGTCTTGGATCTCAGTCACGGCCCAAGCTCGCCAATCTGTCAACCAGCTATCGTACATGAGACTCGCGTCTGGCTCGTCGGCGAGTCGGCGTGTCGAGGGCAAGGATTCGCCATCTTCATCTAGACGCGACTCGAAGATCGTCTGTCGAAGCGCCGGCTCACCGCGCGGATCGCGAAGATCCTCGGCCAGCAGCCATGGTTGCAGCAAGTCAGGGACTCCCGGAGGTTCTCGACGAGGGACCCGGTCGATGACTAACAATGGTGCTTCTGGCGCTGGATGGGCAACTCGGTGCGCGGCGGCTATCGCTTGATGATCGGGGAGTGCATGGAGCCAGACGAGCCTGCCACCTTGGCTGGCGTAGGTGTCGAGGCTCCGAACGGGAGCGAGTCGCTGCTGCTGGAATCGGATGAGGAAGTCGAACAGGCGCACAGCCCGCTCCAGCAGTACCGGTGATTCCTCCTCTTGCACGTCTTCACCCGATTCTGAGTCCAACTCGTACCACCTTGAAATCGGAAGGGAGTGAGGAACCCTTGATCCTCCGAATGCTCACCAGCATCTAGCCGCTTGTATCGTCGCAGGTCAAGTAGGTCGCCCATTGAGGTAGTACACGCTTCAGTCGTACTTCTTGGCCACTCGGATGAGCGCTTCCCTAGCCATCCGATTCAGTAGCCGCACCACCGAACGCTTGGCGGGGGCCTTCCAAAGGTCACACTTCCACCTCGGCTCATGTGTACGGCGCCGCCTTGAACACGTATGGCATGCCTGGATGAACTCAAGCCCACGCCACGTGATTACGGGCACTCAGCGTGCGTTTACCGGCCCCTCGTAGATGGGGTTCGGACGACCTCGGTCATCGTGAGACTCGTGACGACAGTTCAGGCAGGGATCGCAGTCGCACCCCCGCTCGGCCGTCCCGAAGTCGTCAATGAGGCCCGATCGCGCCCACATCCGCCGTGCTGCTGGGGTGGTGGGCTCAGGTCCGAGAGCCGCGAGTTGCTTCCGCTGATTCTTGGAGTCGATGGCATGTTCCATTTCGATGAATGCTAGCGGGCGTGCCTGACACACCTCGTCGGGTCGTCGCATCACGCTCCCTCGTGAGCGGTTCGGGCCCGGATGGGTGATATGAGGAAGGGGCCCTAACCGAACAGAGGCAATGCCCATGAGCGAAGAGGTCTGTGAGTTCTGTGGGCGACCAGCACACGGACCAGGTAACTACATCCCCCGCACTCGCGAAGAGTATGCGCGCCACGGACTCCACTGGGTTGATGACTCAGTGGTCGAGTACGGATCCGGAACCTACGCCATTCCGCCACCGATGATTCAGACTGTGCGCCAAGCCTTTCACGGGTCGGTGAGTCCACTCCTACAGGAGGACCCCACGTTCGTGGGCAACGGACACACGTACACGATGGAGGCGGACTTCGTCGAAACGGTGAATGACGCAGTCAGTCTGGCGTTCGGCGAAGGTGACCTCTCTTTCGAGGATCCGCAACCCTTCGACATCTTCGCCCAACTGGCGGGTGACACCGATCGCACGCTGGTCGGCTTCTACGTGGCCAGCATGACGAGTTCGAGGACTATGGGATGAATTCGGCTGTGATCCTCGATCGCGAGGTCCTGTCCCTCAACACGAAACTCGGCGACGGCGACATTGAACGAACCTTCCATCTTCGGCATCGGCGTGGGCGTAGGTGTAGCAGATACGGTCTGTATGATGGACTTATACTGAGCCCGGCTGTTGAGAACACCGTAGACCGACAACGCAGCGATGACTGCCGTGCCCACGATAACTGCGACGATGGCCCAAAGCGGTATTTTGAGGGTGCCTATTTGGACGATGTACTTGCCGACCGCCACCCCACCCACGCGTCCTCGCCGACCTCGGCCCCAATCACGTCCCCTTTGGCGGTGTCGCGGTTCCGGTTGATAAAGTGTGGCAGCCAGTCGCCCATCATTTCGCTCGATTCATCTACTTCAACGCGCTTTGGTCCTCGGCGTATTGTTTGGCAATAGACGCCAACAGTTCCTTCGAGGGTGCCGTACATTTGACCGGCCGCGTGTTTCCCTCTGCGGCCGGAGGAGCGCTGTTCCACAACTCGTTCACCGACTTCCGTACCACGCGTGGGATCAGCAATGCGCAATACGTCGATCCCGTGGGGTGTGCGGAATAGCTGCAACCCGCCATCGCTGAGGCCGCCCGAATGGATATCGGCCGGTGGAAGAGATAATCCCACCCGGCCAAGATCGAGAAGCTGGGCCGCCGTCATGTCGGTCGAAAACATGGAGTGAAACTCGTCGATCACCTGCGGCAGGTTCTGCAGCGACCTCGTATTGATGACCTGCTCCCGCAAAGCCAACAAGAGCTGGCGTTGGCGACTGGTGCGCCCGGCGTCTCCTTCGAGCAATCGCAGGCGCACAAACCAGTAAACCGTCTCGCCGTCCATCCGGACATCGCCGGCAGGCACGGTCAGATATTCCCACTGACCCGTGTCCAGGTTGATGACCGGCTCATTGAACGGGCAATCCAGATGTACGGTGATGCCTCCCAACTGATCGACAAATGCCTGCACGTCATCGATCTCAATGCGTATCCAGTGATCGATCCGCAAGCCGAGAGTTTGTTCCAAGACTTGCGCGACCAGCGCCGGTCCGCCCGCATCAGGGCCAACCGCTTGCCCTCTCATTGCATCGACCGTGCTGATGCGCCCCCCTCCCTGGCCGGGAATCTCTACATCGAGAATCACGCGGCACGCTGGAGTAGGGCTGCGCGCTCGCCAATCCGATCGATGCCCAGCACGATCATCGCATCCGTGCGCCAGTTGCCCGAGCGCACGTCCTGGTCGGCGCCAAGAATTAGGATATTTTCGGTGCTGCGCCAGGCAGGCAAGAAAGACGTCTCGCCTGAGGCGTGATCTGGACTCCCTGAGCGCGAGCGAGTTCAGCCTGCTTTTGTTCGGAAGCTGTCACGAGCGCGGGTGCCATGACCAGCACGACCGGCACACATCCGGCGAACGCCAATAACGAGAGCAGCATGGTTATGGATATGGCCCGCATCACTTCCCCAAGCGTTTTTTCACCCACTCCACCGCGACCTCCCCGGCTTTGCCGACCACCCGGCCGACGGCGTCGGGGTGGCAAAGAGGCTGGTCAATACCTCTGCGATTTGGGGAAGGCTGTCCAGGAGCCAGTCGCCTACCTGCGTGATCGTGCTGGCGCTCGGCGTCTCCTCCTCTCCAGTCTTGGTCAGCTCACCGCCAAGCAGCTTAAGCTGGAAGTTGGCCATTTGAAGCGTCATGGCATCGGTCGGGCCTGTGGGCGAGTCCAGGGCGCTCTTTACCTGGGCGAGCTGTGACTGGATGATCGCTTTGTCATCCGGTTGTGGCTCCCCAAGAACCTCGGTGATCACCTGGCGGATGTTCTTGCCGACGGCCACATTCTTGGCTCCTGCTCCGACTGTGGCAATGATGACATCTCCTTTCGTTGTGCCGGTTTCAATCGTCGGCGGAGTTTCGGGGAGCTGCTTCCACCAGGGTGTTGCGTTCATCGCGGATTTGTCCTCCTCCGTTTCCACTGCTTCGGCCACCTTTAGGTCGAACTTTACCTTCGCTGGGTCAGCCTTGCCCAGTAAGCAGGGCTTTTGCGCCTCATCCGTGCTGCTTAGGTCAAGTTGGCCGCATCCAAGATTAAAGGCAGTCAGGAGATCCTGCCCATACCCTATCCCGCGGTAGAATGCAGTGGAGAACAGGGTCGCGGCCTGGTCAGAGATAGCCTCCCGCATGCCGATGACCGCGTCGATATGCTCGCCTATACCGGCGGCCTGTTCTGCCGAGAAACAGGCGTTGAGAAAGACGCAGCGAATCTGCTCCTTGAACAGCGCAAACAGATTACTCAATGCGTGGGCCGGCACAACGACAGCCTGCCCTAGATCGTCCTGAAGGACAATCTCGCTGGCATCACTGCCATGACCGCTGAAATGAACGATATCTGGCCGATGGCGGAGGAATAACTCTTGCAGGTCGCCTATGCGGACGGCCCAGTGGCTGCGCAGATCAGTCCGATCGCGGAACTCTGACTGGCGTAGAGCCAAGTCAATTGACCGCATCTCCTCATCCAGGCGCAGTGGATCCGTATTGAGCGGATTGGCTGAAAGAAAGAGTATTCTGATCATCGGTTCGCTTCCTGGCGATCCCAAACCTTTAGGTCGCACTGAGCCACCGCACCGGGCCAAAACCCGGACAAAGTCACCTAGAGCCAGATTCGCGAAGATATGACGAGGGAGACCTGTGTTACATTACTAATTGTACTCTATTTGCTCAGCGTGTGCAAGTAGGAAATCGCTGATCCTGCCCATCACATCGGTCTGACGAACACATTATGACATGTTGTCGTTGCAGGCGGAGCGCAGCGGGCGCGATAATGTTGCCAGCACTGACTGAGTAGTTCCCGTGATGGGAGGTGCTGTGTGACAACCTTTTCCACCGGCCTCATGCCTCGAGAAGACTACCGTCGCGCGGCAAAGTCTCGGCTGCTATACGT
>CAVSFP010000010.1:0-101303 GCA_963727185.1 uncultured Actinomycetes bacterium
AAGCTGCCTGGGCCGCCGCGTCCGGCGCCGCCTGACCTCCCTCGACGGCCTTTTCCGCGTCATGTGATGATGCGGCCGGTGCGCGTTCTGCCGCGGAGCGTGATTGGGCCGGTGGCGTTGCCGCCGGGAGAGGGGGTCCGGTGGAGCGTGTTTCGACGATCGTGGCGACGGCAGCCGTGACAATATTGATGGCGGCACCAACAGCAGCCGGCGCTGGCCGACCCAACATCGTTCCTCGATCCGCGCACGTGGGCAGCCGTGTTCGACCATCGGTCGAGGGGGTCCGCACGGGGGGACTGTCCGTATCGGCCTGGTCGTCTAGCCTCCGTCATCGATTGCACTGCCTCCACACCGACAAGGGCTGCGAATACCCAGCTCGATTGCGATACGAAGGCTCCGAACAACGAGCCACATATCGCCGTCGATCCCACTTGTACCCCCTCCACATGGTGGCGAGCTCGAACTACTACTACTTCGTGCTGCGACGAGTCGCCGACACGACGTTCGACGGTGGTCTCACCTGGCAGACGGGGAACATGTCGGTCCTCACCAAGCGCCGGACCGGAAGCGATCCCGTCACCGTGTTCGAGCCGAAGAGCGGCAACGTCCTGCACTCGTCGCTCAACTACGTGATCCGCAACGACGGGCAGGTAACGTCGGGTGACGTGGTCGTGTCATTCTCGACCGATGGGGGCGTGACATGGGCGACGCCCGTGGTCGTGTATCAGGGCCACGGTGCGGACAAGGACTCCGACGCAGGTCTTCAACGACAAGGATTGGATGGTCGCGGACACGAACCCGAACTCGCCGTACTACGGCCGTGTGTATCTGACCTGGAGCCGGTTCCTCTCACACGATGGTGCGGTCGCGGAATCTCCGATCTGGGAGTCCCATAGCGACGACGGTGGCATCACGTGGAGCACGGCGCATGAAATCTCGGGGAACGCAGCGTTCTGCACTTTCCAGACGGACGGGCCGGCGGGGCAGTGCGACGAAGACCAATTCTCGGTCGGCGCGATCATGGCCGACGGCACGGTCTACGTCGCATTCGAGAACGGCCAGAACTCGGCAGTTTGGGAGACGGGCAAGGAGACGGAGAGCAGCTATCTGGTCGTGAAGTCCTCAGACGGCGGGGCCACGTGGAGCGCACCCGTCGATGCGGCCGACCTCGAGGATGGCAAGCACGATCTGGCGCACAACGTTGACGGTGAGCCGACCGTGAACGGATACCAGCTCCGGCTGAATTCCGCCGGCAACATCACGGTTGGGGCGACGGGCACGCTTTACGTCGTGTTCGCCGACAACCGTGCGGGAACACACGACGTCCCCGAACCCGTCACCGACATGAACGTGTACTTGGTCGTGTCGAACGACGGCGGCGCGACGTGGAGCGCGCGGGTCGGGGTGGACACGGGTCCGGGAGACCAATGGTTCCCTTGGGCCGACGTGAACCCAGTGACCGGACAGCTGGGGGTGGTCTACAACGACCGTGACCCAATGAACCCGGATCTGTATAACGCGTCGCTCTCGGTTGGCGCGCCGGGTCTGTTCACGAAATCGACCGTGAGCGTCGCGCCGTCGGACCCGACCAACTCGCTGTTCTTCCAATCCAACGCCGACGGATGCAGGAAATGCGCAACGTTCAATGGTGACTACATCGGCGTTGACTGCGGTGCGGATGGCCACGCGAACGTGGTGTGGACGGACATGAGCGTGGTGACTGACCGTTCAGCGGCAAGCCGCTCCCACACCCGCGGAACCTGCAATTCATCTTCTTCGCGCGGTCTAATCCTTACTTTGTTGAGATAGATGATCGGGAGGGCCGGCGGATGCCGGCCCTCCTGTGTTGTAGCCAGAACCGCTACTTGCCGCGGACCGAGACTCCATCACGTCCATGAAGAGCGGGTCACCGTGGTTCGACAGCATGGTGAACCGCACGAACCGGACATTGGCCTTGCCCGCGTGCGGCACGTACTTCAGCAACTTGTCGTTGCTGGGCGCGGTGTCCACGAACGCCGTGATCCACTGGCCGCCGTTGGTCTTTGTCGGTCTCGATCTTGAACTTCTTCACGCCCGCAGCGGGTGAATCACCGCAGGTGCCGTATGAAGCGACAGCGAAGTTCTTCACGTCGACCGGTTTCGGCAGCTTGATGACCACCTTGCGTGGACCTTTGACGTGACTACCCGAGGTGCTTCCGACGGCGTCGGATCCCCAGCCTGTGTGGAGGTCAAGGTCGAAACGCGAAGTCCGGTCGCATTGCGGACTGTAGTCGGGCAGCGTGAACTTCCCGAGCTTCGCTCCGCCCTCGGTCGATGACCAGTCGCGGGTCACTTTGAACGACAACGTGGTGTTTCCGGTGACATGAAGGTTCTTAGTGAGGAGGATCGGCTCGTAACCCAATCCCGTGACGGAGAACAGCCGATAGGTGTGAAACGGCACGTTGGTTATCGAGAAACGGCCGGCAGAGTTGGTCGTGTCCGCCAAGTCCGACTCGAATCCCGAGTCCAATCCGGGCACGCCGACTCGGATCCCGGGAACAGGGTCGGAGGTCACGGAATCCTTGACGTTGCCCGAAATGGTGGCGCAATCCGTCGTGGAGCAGTCAGGCGGGACCGAGAAGTCTTCGATCGGGTTCAGGTCGTCGCTCGTCGACGCGGCGAAGTACCCCATTCCGCGCTCCGCGAAGATGGACCAGAGCGCCGTCTCGTTCACGCCGCCGAAGTTCGCCTGGTCAGCCTGGATGATCGCGTTTCGCATGTCGAGGTACGTCGGTGCAGGTGGCGATAGCTCCATGCCGCGGGTAACGAGCGTCTCCGCGACTGTGGGGCCGAGCGCCTGGCGGATCTGCCAGAGGGCCTCTAGCCAGATCTCACCGTCGGCGTGCACCTCGGGGAAGCCGGCAACATTGCCGAAATCGCCGTACGTGTAGCCGCCAGGGCCTGCGCCCTGGGAACCGACGCAGGGGGGCGGTGCGCCAACCGGGCAGTCGACCGGCTGGGACCGAAGCTCGCCGGCGAACGTGATGTCACCCATCACGACGTCACCGATCGCGCTCGTGTCCGGCTTGAACCCCTGGTTGTTCAGGAAGTCCTCGGCGTACCAGTCGCTCCAGCCCTCGCCCATCGAGTTGGCTTGCTGGGTCGTCAGACCGCCGGTGCCGTCCGGGTACAGGACGAGCCGGCCCGACAGGCCGTGCGTGTACTCGTGGTAGACGACCTCGGCGTCATCCCCGCCGTTCGCGGTCGGCAGCAAGGCGAGTCCGGTGCTGCGCGGAACAGGTACATCTGCATCGTCGGGGACTTGCCGTCAGGGGGCGTGCTCATGTTGGCGTTGTCGAAGTGGTTCTTGTCCGGGAGGCCGTTGTCGGAGTTGGCCCCGTCCATCGCGTTGCCCAGGACCGGGTCGCCACCCGCCGCCTCGAAGTTGCCCGCTGCGGCCGTGAAGCCATAGGGCGCGCCGGCCAGGTGGTCGTGGTACTTGTTCAGGTAGTACATGACCTGCGCAGCGTTCTGGGCCATGTTCGCCCGCCAGCTGAACGGGACGTTCCTGTCCCACGTGCAGGGTCGCGACGTGGTGCAGTTCTGCGCGGCGTTCGTCGTATCCAGGATCGCTGGCACGCTCCAGTCTGTTCCCGACACGGCGGGGATTCTTCGCCGGGGTCCGGCTTGTTGTTGTCCTTTACGTCCGCCCACACGTGCGCGTTGTCGCCGTTCAGCTTCGCACCGTCGACGACGGGGAACGTGACCGGGTTCGCCACGTTCGCACCAGTGGGTACCAGGTCGCTCGGGTAGAACTCCCACGCTGTCGCGGTTCCCGTGTCGTCGCTCGTGAGGCTCTGCCGGTAGAGCGCCGGACCCGCTCCGCGCATCCACCACTGACATATAGAGCTGCTGGGTGTTCGGCCAGGTGAACGTCTTCCATGCGAGTCGAGCAACGTGTCCGTAGGGAACGGCGCGAGCGACGCCGAGTCGGAGCTTTGCGCGGCGGCGACCGTCGCGCCTCCCGTCGACGCGTGCCGCACTGATCGCAGCGTCGGCGGTGATGCCGGGCACCGTCGACCCGATGCGGATCGCGTGCGACGGTGAGCCCGTGATGTTGAGTAGTCGCCCGTCGCTTGTCACCGCCGCCCGGAGGCCGTCGTGGAATACCGGCACGCCGCGCTTCGCCTGCGTCCACGAGATGTGATGCACGCCTGCGACATCAACGTAGTCCTGTCGCAGGCGGAACGTCGTGAGGTCGGCCTTGCTCAATCCGAAGGCCGCGAGGTTCGATCGGACGTAACCGATGGCGACCGCTTGAGGGCGCTGGGCGCTTCGTCCCGTCAGGTAGCCGTTCAGTCGCCCGACCATCCGCAGCGTGCCGGTCAGCGGACCGACTCGATCACGCCTTGGGTGCCCAACCGGCGCGCGAGGTCGACCCGAGCGCTGGTGACCCGAGCGCTGGGCGCCACCGAAGCGCTGCCGCGGACGCGGATATCGAAGTCCCCGCGTGCCCGGCTCACCGGTGGCGTTCGGACGCTACGCGTCCGGCGGAGCTCGCCGGCGCGGTGACGGCCACGACCGCCGCGAGCGTCATCGCCGTCGTGAGCACGGCGACTGATATCCGGCGTCGGCCCCTTCTGCGTCCGACGGTGTGTTGCATGCGGAGTCCCCCTCCTGTCGACTGAGGAAGCAACCTAACACCCGAACCGGGCCGGGCCATCGGAACGGCGGGGGATGCGGAGCGGTCTTCGACCTAGGTCGTCGTGGCTCTGGGGTGCTGGCACCCCCGCGCAATCGTGGTGGCGGCCGGGTCGTTCTCGGACGGACACGGGCGTACGTTCGGATCGGACAACGAAGGAGGCGTGAGATGCAGACCATCCTGGTGGGAACGGATACCTCGGCGGCGGCCGATCTTGCCGTCGAGGACGCGGCTCGGCTGGCACGGGACCGGGGCGCCGAGCTCCTCGTCCTGTACGTCGCGCCCGAGTCGGATCTGCGCGCGGTGGCCGACCCCGATCGCGCGGCCGACCCCGGCGCCTACCTGGCGCGGATCCCGAGGCGGTTCCCCGATGTCGCGACCCGCACCCGCGTGGAGCGCGGCGAGCCTGCCGACCGCATCTGCGACGTGGCGGCGGAGGAGCTCGCGGACACGATCGTCGTCGGGAACCGCGGGGCACAGGGCACCCGATGGCGCGTCCGCGACAGCGTGCCGAACATGGTGCTGCGACACGCCCCGTGCTCGGTCTTCATCGTCGACACGCGCCGGGCGCAATGATCCGCCGGCGGATGATCCGACGACGGATGCCGTCAGGCGTGGTCGGTCTCGCGCAGGAACGCGAGCACCGCCATCACGCGGCGATGCACGTCCGGTTCCTCCGTGAGGCCGAGCTTGTGGAACAGGGAGTTGATGTGTTTCTCCACGGCCCGCTCGGTGAGGAACAGCGACGAGGCGATCGCCGCGTTGTTCTCGCCCTGGGCCATGTGCGACAGCACCTCGCGCTCGCGGTCCGTGAGCTGTGCCAGGGGCGAGTGCGCCATCCGGTCCTTCGCCGTGACCAACGCTTCGACGACCTTGGGATCGAGGACCGAGCCGCCGCGCGCGACCTCCCCCAGCGCACGGACCAGTTCGTCCACGTCGGCGACCCGTTCCTTCAACAGGTACCCCAGCCCGCCGGCGCCGTCCTTCAACAGGTCGTAGGCGTAGTCCTCCTCGACGAACTGCGACAGCACGACGACGCCGATCCGCGGATGGCTCGCGCGGATCTCCTTGGCCGCCTCGATCCCTTCGTTCGTGCCCGTGGGCGGCATCCGGATATCGGTCAGGACGGCGTCGGGGGAGTGCTCCTCGACGGCGGCGAGCAACTCGTCGCGGGTGGTCGCGGTCCCCACGAGCTCGATCTGATCGGAGGTGGCCAGGAGCGCGGCTGTACCCTCGCGGACCAGGTAGTTATCCTCGGCGAACACCACGCGGATCATGCGCGGATGGTACACGGGGGTCTCGAGGGGAAGGCGTACGCGGCATGAGCATCCGAGTGGTCCTTGGGGAGGACAACGTCTTGGTCCGCGAGGGCGTCCGGGCGCTCCTCGACTCATACGACGACATCGAGGTCGTCGGCGTGGCCGCAGATGCGCCGTCGCTGCTGGAGACCGCGGCCGAACACGTGCCCGACGTCGTCGTCACAGACATCAAGATGCCCCCCTCGTTCCAGCTCGAGGGCATCGATTGCGCGCACGCGATCCGCGAACGCCATCCGGACACCGGTGTCGTGGTGCTGTCCGCGCACGACGACGAGGAGTACGCGATCGCGCTGCTCGGCCGAGGCCACAGCGGGCTCGGCTACCTGTTGAAGGATCGGATCTCGCAGGGAGACGAGCTCGCGCGCGCGATCCGCGAGGTCCACGCCGGGGGCAGCACCGTCGATCCCGTGATCGCCGAGCGACTCTCCGGGCGGAGCGACGCCGTGGAGCGCGAACGGGAGCTGCTGGACATGATGGCGAAGGGCCTGGGGTACGCGGAGATCGCCGCCGCGCTCGGTACCACGCAGGAGGCCGTCGATTCGCAGGTCACGGGGTTGTTCCAGCGGATGGCCGGCGACGGCGCGGGAGCGGGTCTCGTCGACGAGTTCAAGCGCCTCCACGCCGCCGTCGTGGAGCAGACCACCTCGCGCAAGACGCTCGCGTCGTTCGTCCCGCAACAGCTCGCCGATCGATTGGCGGCGCAGCCCGAAACGGCGATCGAGCCGCAGGAGGTCGAGGTGAGCGTGCTCTTCTCCGACATCCGGGGGTTCTCGACGCTCGCCGAACGGCTCCCGGCGCGCGACGTGGCGGCGGTCGTCGGCAAGCATCTCTCCGCGATGGCGGAGGTGGTGCTGTCCCTCGGCGGCATGATCGACAAGTTCCAGGGCGACGCGGTCATGGTGGTGTTCGGCGCTCCCGAGCCCACGTTGGACCACGCCGAGCAGGCGCTCCGCTGCGCGATCGCGATGCAAGCGCGGCAGACCGAGCTCAACGCCGAGGGTTGGGACGCAGATGTTCCGGAGCTCGGCGTGGGGATCGGCGTGAACACCGGCCAGGTGATCGCGGGAACCGTCGGAGGCGGGGGGCGCCTGGAGTACACGGTGGTGGGCGACGCGGTGAACGTCGCGCAGCGGTTGCAGTCGGAGGCTGAGGGTGGCGAGATCGTCGCCGCCGCGTCGACCGTGAAAGCCGCGCCCGGTGTGGTCTGCGAATCGATCGGGCCGCGGTACGTCAAGGGTCGCGAAGAGCCGGTGGAGGTGTTCCGTGTCGTCATCGGCTGAGACGATCCAGGCCGCCCAGCAGCGATCGGTCAGATGGCCGTGGGCGGTCGTCGCCGCCTTCCTTGGCGTGGTGGTCGTGGCGTTGGTCCTCGTGAACGCGAACGGCGAGTCCATCGGCCAACAGGTTCCCTACATCGTCGCCTTCGCGATGTTCGGCGTCGTGGGTGCCCTGATCGTCAGCCGCGACCCTCGCAACACGATCGGGTTGCTGTTCCTGTGGGCTTCGTTCCTGACAGCCTCCTCGTTCCTTGCAGGCGAGGTCTTCACGTACGCCGTGGTGCACGGCCACAGCGGCTGGTGGCTCCCGGCCCTGGGGCTGTTCAACAACTTCGGTTGGTTGTTCGGGATCTTCCCCGTGGTCTTCCTGACGCCGTTGCTGTTCCCGGACGGGCACGTCCCCACGCCACGGTGGCGCCCGTTCCTCTGGTTCAGCGTTGCCTTCGTGGCGGTGATCGGCATCGATCTCGCGCTGGGTCAGAAGGCGCTGACGGGCTCGGTGGAAACGATCTCGATCGCGAATCCACTCTACGTCCCGGCCGTGGGGAAGCTCCCCACGTTGGATCCGGTGATCGCCGTCTTCTTCCCGGGCATCTTCGCGGCATCCGTCGTGTCGCTCGTCCTCCGGTTCCGTCGCTCGACGGGCGTGGAGCGACAACAGATCAGGTGGGTGGTGTTCGGGCTGGGGGTGGCCCTCGTCGGGATCACCGCGACCACATTCAACAACCACGAAACCATCGTGACCGCGTTGATCGGCGGGATCGCATTCTTGCTGCTTCCCCTCTCTATCGGGATCGCGATCCTGCGGTTCCACCTGTACGACCTGGACGTCGTGGTGCGCAAGACCCTGATCTACGGCGCCTTCGCGCTCTTCGCGACGGCCATCTACCTCGCTGTCGTCGTCGGCGTGGGGGTCTGGCTGGGACGCGACAACTCGTTCCTCACCATGGTGGCGGCCGTGGTCGTCGCGCTCACGTTCCAACCGGCTCGCGCGCGACTCACGCGGTTCGCTAACCGATTGGTCTACGGCAAGCGCGCGACGCCCTACGAGGTCCTATCCGAGTTCTCCGAACGGGTCGGCGGGGCCTATGCCGATGTGGACGTGCTGCCGAGGATGGCTCGGATCCTGGGCGAGGGCATCGGGGCCGAGCGCGCCGACGTGTGGCTCGCGGTCGACCGAGAGCTCCGAGACGTCGCGGCCTGGCCCAACGAAGCGCCCGGCCGCTCGGCGATCCCGCTCCCGAACGGGTCGACGCCCCAGATCGAGGGGATGGACCGGGTGTATCCGGTCGTGCAGGCGGGAGAGTTGCTGGGCGCGCTCGCGGTCCGCAAGCCATCGAGCGATCCCGTCTCGCCGTCGGACGAGAAGCTGATCGCCGATCTCGCGTCCCAAGCCGGACTCGTGCTGAGCAACGTCCGACTGACCGAGGCCCTCAAGGCACGACTGGACGACCTGAAGGCCGCGCAGAAGCGACTGGTCTCCGCGCAGGATGCCGAGCGCCGGCGGCTCGAGCGGAACATCCACGACGGCGCGCAGCAGCAGTTGGTGGCGCTCGCCGTCAAGCTCAAGCTCGCCGACGGCTTGATCGAACGGGACGCGCAGAAGGCGCGAGAGCTCGTCGGCCAGCTGCAGGGCGAGACGCACGCCGCGTTGGAGGACCTCCGCGACCTGGCCCGGGGCATCTACCCGCCGCTCCTGGCGGACAAGGGTCTCGTTTCGGCGCTCGAGGCGCAGGCGCGGAAGTCGGGTCTGCCGGTCGAGGTCCGCGCCGACGCGATCGTCCGGTACCCGCAGGACGTCGAGGCGGCCGTGTACTTCTCGTGCCTCGAGGCGATGCAGAACATCGCGAAGTACGCCTCGGCTTCAGCGGCGTCCGTGACGATCGCCGAGCGAGACCATGCGTTGTGCTTCACGGTGTCCGACGACGGCCGCGGCTTCGATCCGGCGGCTGCCACCAGTGGCACCGGGCTTCAAGGGATCGCGGACCGGGTCGGTGCGCTGGACGGCCAGGTCACGGTCACGTCGAGCCCGGGATCCGGGACCACGATCGAGGGCCGGTTGCCGATGCCGACAGACGTCGGGTCGATGGCATGACCGGCCCCGCTCGATCGAAGAAGCCGAAAGGCCTGCGGCGCGTCGAGCGCTGGTTCGTCGGGCTGGCGATGGGTGTGATCGCGTTCGTGCTCGAGAAGGCCGTGATGCGATCCGTGAAGCGGGGCGGTGGCTCGGTGCCCGCTCCTGCGCCCACGATGATCACATCGAAAGGTGCCGAGGCCGATCTCGACTAGTCCGTGACGGACGAGGTCAATCCCTCCGGCGGACCAGGTCGCCGATCAGTGCGAGGGTGAGCAGGGCTGCAACGGCGCCGAAGACGGCCGGTACCCAGCTGGCAACGCGCGTCGAAAGGGCTGCGAGCGACGTCGCCAGGATCGCGGCACCCGCCGTCAGTCCGAGCGCCAGCCGCCTGCCCGCACGACGGATCGTGGTCTCGAGCGACGCCGCTCGGAAGTTCACCTCGAGCTTCTGCCCCGGGCGCGCGCCGATCAATCGTTCGACGGCCTCGATCACCCGCATCGCGCGGACCTTCATCTTCTGCGCCTGATAGAAGACCACCTTCAGGTCCAGCTTGGACCCCATGCCGGTAACGACGTTCCGCATCAGGAACTTGCCGGCGACGTCGAACGGGTCGAGCTCGGGATCGAGCTGCGCGGCCGCGAGCTGCATCTGCGCGAGCGACTTCCCGGTGAGCGTGAGCGACGCCGGGAGCGGCACGTTGTGGCGGAGCGAGATCTCGGTCATCTCCTGCAGCACCGGTCCGAGCTGGATGTCCTTGAGCGACGCGCCGCGGTTCTTCGCCATCAACGCGCCGATCTCCTCGCTGAACGCGTCGACGTCCAGGTCGCTGCGATCGATCGCGCCGGAGAGCATCAGTGAGATGTCGGTGAGGAACCCGACGTCCTCCTGCCAGAACGCCATCAGCAGCAGCATCATCTGCTCGCGCATCTCGGCGCTCACCTCGCCGACCATGCCCAGGTCCAGGAAGTACAGGAGCTCTTCCTCCGGCTGCCACATCAGGTTGCCGGGATGCGGGTCGGCGTGGAAGAAGCCGTCGACCATGATCTGCTTGTAGAACGACTCGAGCAGCTGTCGCGCGGTCTCCTTGCGCGGCGTTCCTTCGGGCGCGCTCGCGATCGGACCGCCCGCGACGTCGCGCATCACGAGGAGTCGCGACGTGGAGAAGTCGCGATGCACCTCGGGCACGCGAAGGCGCGGGAACGGCGCGATCACCTCCGTCATCCGTCGCATGTTGGCCGCCTCTTGGCGGAAGTCGAGCTCGCGATGCAGCGACTCGGAGAGGTGCCGAACACCGCCTCCATGTCGATCACCTGCTTCAGCCCGGGGCGGTGAGCCGACCTTCTCGGCGAAGACCTCGAGCAGCGCCAGGTCCTGTTCGATCTGTTCGTTCGGCGTCGGGACGTTGCACCTTGACCACGACCTTCTCGCCGTTCGCGAGCGTCGCGCGGTGCACCTCGGCGATCGTGCCGGCGGCGAGCGGCGGCGGCTCGATGTGATCGAACACGTCCTCCCACGGAACGCCCAGTTCCTGCTCCATCACGCCAACGACCTGCTCCTCGGTGAGCGGCGGGACGTTGTCGTGGAGCGTCGCGAGCTCCTCGATGAATTCGGGCGGAAGCAGGTCGGGCCTCGTCGAGAGGATCTGTCCGAGCTTCGCGAACGTCGGCCCCAGTTCCTCGAGCGCGGCGCGCAGCCGCTTGCCCTGCCGCTCCCGGCCGACCGCGCCCTCCTCGTCCGGCCGGCCGAAGAGCTCCTTCAGCCCGTGCTTCGCGAAGACGGTCGCGATCTTCGTGCCGCGGGCCATCAGGTGCGGCTCCGTCTCGACCTCGGCGGCGCTCGCGCGGAGGGATGCCGGCGCGCGCGTGGCGCTGGCGGATCCGGCGGCCTGCCCGTCCACAGTGTTCACGATGATGACCGTGCAGCGCGCGTTGTGGCTGATCCGGTTCGGCACGTTGCCGAGCAGGAACTCCTTGCGGCCGGCCATGCCGGCGTTGCCGACGACCAGGACGTCGATCGCGTGTTCCTCGGTGGCGCTGACGATCGCCATCGCCGGGTCGTCGTTGATCACCACGTGGGCCCGGCCACGTTCGCCGGCGACCTGGGTCGCGTAGGTCTGCAGCTCGTCGGCGGCCCCGCGCGCTCGTGTCGCCTCGGCGGCTCCGAACTCGGTGTCGGTCGGGCTGCCCGGCAGGATGACCTGGACGATGTGCAGGTCGGCTCCGTAGCGATCCGCGAACGCGGCCGCCCACGCCACGGCACGCTCGGCGGTCTGGGAGCGATCGGTTCCCACCATCACCCGCTGCACGGGGCCACCGACCCGCACGTCGCCGTTCGCACTCATGCGCGCATCATCCCCGATGGAGGGCCGTCGCGGCGAGCCGGACACCCGCCGCCCTTCGGTGGTGCCTGCACCCTGTTCGGCTGGCGCCGTTGGGTAGACTCGGCAACCGCCGCCGGAGTAGCTCAGTGGTAGAGCAACCGCCTCGTAAGTGGTAGGTCCGGGGTTCGAATCCCCGCTCCGGCTCTCAGGTCTTCACGCGACTCGAGGCGATCGCGTCGAGCCGTTCCAGCCACGGGATCGCCTGCGAGCTCCTCGAAGATCTGCGCGCGCCTCCGTGAGGAGCGGTTCGGCGTCCTCTGTCCGATCGTTCGCGACGAGCCACTCGCGTGCTCGAGCATCGTGCAGGCCCGGTAGAACGGAGCGCCGATCTCCCGGAGCAACCCGGTCGCCGACTTGAACCGAGCGTCGGTCTCGGGCTCGTCGGGAGCGAGCCGCGCGCGGAACCGCTCCGTCATCGCCCGCATCAGTGGCGAGATCTGGCCGGGCTTCCAGCCCTCTACGGTCGACACGAGCTCTTCCGCCGCCGCGAGATCGCCGATCGCCAGCGCGGCTTGCACGGCGATCGGGTATGACCACTTGACCGCCCCGTGCCGGTGGCTCAGCGCGTCCCGCAGATCGAACGCCAGCCGTGCCAACGCGAGCGCCTGTGCTGCATCGCCGTTGGCGTCGGCGACGATCGCGCGGACCACGGCGTAGATCGCCTGGATCTGGACGTCGTCGCTATCGCTGTAGTCGTCCCAGATCGCGAAGAACCGGTTCACGCCGTCGACATCGCCGCGGTTCCTCGCCACTTCCATCGCGCCCCACGCGATGCCTTCGATGCCCGCTTTGACCCCGGGGTCATCCGACTCCAGAGCCTCGCGCATCGTGTCGAGGACGTCGTCCCAGTTCCCGGCGAGGAACTGGTGCCCGATGATCTGCGCCCTGGCGAACCATTCCGGGCCGCTCCATCCGAGCCGGTGGGCCAGGGCGATCGCGTCGAGATCGAGCCGCGTGGATTCGTCATATCGATCGCGCTCGTACATCTCGTTGGCCAGGTTGAAGTACGCACGGAGCGCGGCGCTCGGGGTGTCGTTCTCGAGCGCCGACCTCGAGGCTGCGACGGATCAACGCGAGCGCCTCCTCCGGTCGGCCCCGAGCGCTCGCGAGGATCCCCTTCGTGTTCATCGCCTCCGAGATCGTCTCCGGCAGCCAGAGCGACTCGGCGACGTGGAGCGCCAGCTCGAGCGCTTCGCCGGCTTCCTCGAGATGACCGGCGAAGAAGTGGAGCCGTCCGAGCTGGGCCGCGAGGGTCGCGAGGTCCTCGTCCGGCTCGTCGTTCTTCAGGATCTCGAACGCCGACGTCATCCGAACGAGGGCGTCGTCGAGCTTCGACGCGAGGAAGGAGACATCGCCGATGCGGGCCGAGACGCGAGCGACGTCGTGCGTCAGGCCTTCCGAACGGAACAGTTCTTCAGCCTCCTCGAGGTCGCGCATGGCCTCATCCACCGTCGCGCTGACGCTCGCCATGGTCCCCGCCTGCTCCAGGAGCGAAGCGCGTTCGGCGGCCGTGTCGGTGAGCTCGGCGGCGCGGAGGAAGTAGCCGCGGGCGGCTCGCGGCGCGGCGAGCTGCTGCGCGCGGCGTCCCGCCCGGGTGAGGGTGTCCCGCGCCTTCGCGCGGACCTGTTCCGCGCCGGGCTCGTCGGGCGCCGACCGATACGCCTCCGTGTAGTGGGCGGCGATCACCTCGACGATCTCGTCCTCGTCGCCCAACCATGTCCGCTCGAGGTTCTCGGCCGCCGCGAGATGCCGGGCTCGGCGGTCCTTCTTCGCGAGCGTGTCGTACGCGACCTTCTGGACGAGCGATTGCAGGAACCCATACTGGCCGTGATCGGTGGCCCTCGGGTCGCTCTGGATCGACAGGAATTCCTTGCGGACGAGGGAGGCGAGCAACTCGTCCAGCCGGTCGTCGGGCAGGCCGCTCAACGCCGCGATCGCCTGCCGGGGGAACGTCTTGCCCAGGACCGCGCCGTCCTGCAGCAGCCCGCGCTCCTCCGAGGGGAGGCCGTCGAGACGGGCGGCGATCAACCCTTGAAGGGAACCGGGCACCTCGAGCTCGTCGACCGAGCCGGTGAGCTCGTAGCCCTCACCTTCGCCGCGCGCGAGCAGGCCCTTGTCGAGCAGCATCCGGACCGTTTCCACCGCGTAGAGCGGGACGCCCTCCGCCCGCTCGCGGACCCGAACCAAGAGCTCATCGGGGAGACCCGGCACCATGCCACGCAGGAGCTCGTCGATCGCGGCGTCGGGCAGCGGTTCGAGGTAGAGCGACGTGAACCGATGCTTGCCGACGCCCCAATCCGGCCGGCGCTCGATCAGCTCAGGGCGGGCGAGCGTGACGACGAACAGCTGATGGTCGCGTGCGCGCTCGGCCAAGTGATCGATGAAATCGAGCAGGGCGTCGTCCGCCCACTGGACGTCCTCGAACACCATCACCGTCGGACCGCCGCGATCAGCGATCCGCTCGAAGAAGAGGCGCCACCCGGCGAACAGGTCGTCGCGCGACCACGATGTGCGCTCCTCGAGGCCGAGCAGATGGGCGAGCCGAGGCTCTACCCACCGTCGTTCCTCGGGATCGGTGACCCACTCCTCGACGCAGGCTGCCAGCTTCCGACCGGCGGCGTCGCTCGGCTCGTCCTCTCCGATCCCCGCCCGCGAGCGCACCATCTCCGAGAGCGCCCAGTAGGTGATGCCCTCGCCGTACGCGAGGCAGCGGCCCCGATGCCACCAGACCGTTTCCATCAGGCCGTCGATGTACTTCAGGAACTCCCAGGACAGGCGGGACTTCCCGATGCCGCCGATCCCGACGACGGAGAGCAGGTGCACGCGCCTCTCGTCGGCCGCCGCGTGGAACAGGTCCTTGATCAACCGCATCTCGCGTTCCCGGCCGACGAACGGCGACTCGAGTCCGCGCGGACCTGAGTTCGCCGCCGCGCAACGCGATCACGCGCATCGCGCGTGCGAGCGGCATCGGTTCCGCCTTGCCCTTCAGCTCGTGCGTCCCGGCGTCCTCGTACACGATCGCCGCGTCGCTCGCCCGCCGCGTGACGTCCGTGACGAACACGGTGCCCGGCGAGGCCGCGGTCTGCACGCGGGCGGCCGTGTTCACCAGGTCTCCCGCGACCAGTCCCTGGCCCTCCGCGGCGAGCGTGACGGCCGTCTCACCGGTCGCGACCCCGGCGCGCGCGGCCAGATCCGCTCCCGACGTCCGACCCGAGCGCCGTCACGGCGGCGACCAGTTCGAGCCCGGCCCGGACGGCGCGCTCCGCGTCGTCCTCCTGGGTCACCGGCGCGCCCCAGACCGCCATCACCGCATCGCCGATGAATTTCTCGACCGTGCCGCCGTACCGTTCGATGAGCGTGCGCGCCGTCTCGAAGTACGGGTCGACAACAGTTCACGGACCTCCTCGGGGTCGCGGTCCTCGGCCAGCGCCGTGAACCCCACCAGGTCGGCGAAGAGCACCGAAACGAGTTTCCGTTCAGAGACGGGCGCCGGCCGGGGCTCCTGGGACGACGTTCCCTCGCGTAGGACGGTCCCGCATTCGCCGCAGAACCGATCACCGGGATCGTTCGCGGCGCCGCACTGCAGGACACGCTTGCGACAAGGGAGCACCGCAGGCTGAACAGAACTTGCGCCCTCCGCGGTTCTCGGTGCCACAGCTCGAGCAGGTCATGGACGCTCCACCATGGCGGCGAGCGTATCCGAGCACCCTCCGGTCCACCAGGTGTTGACGTCGAAGGGGTCCCGAGAGAGGCTTCCGGATCGTGCTGCGAACGACCTCCCGTGTCATCGTGATCGTCGCCCTTGCGTTCGTCCTGCTCCCGGCGGCCCCCTCGCCGGCCCGCGCCACCGAGACACACGGTGATGGTTGGCGCTCCTGGCTCCGCGGGGACCCGGCCGATGTCCAGGTCCACACGCTGGGGGGCGCCATGCTCGAAGGGGGCGGCTCCGACCGGATCCCCGCGTGGGAGTGGTTCCTGCAACAGGCGGACTACGGCGACATCGTCATCGTCTGTGCGAGCTGCGACAACGTCTACAACCAGTACGTCCTGAACATCCACGACGTTGATTCGGTGCAGACGCTCAAGCTCACGGAACCGGAGGCGGCGTCCGATCCGTTCGTGATCCAGAGTATCGCTGACGCCGACGGGATCTTCTTCGCCGGCGGCGATCAATCCGACTACGTGCGGGTCTGGAAAGACTCGCCGGTCGAGGACGCCGTGAACGCGGTGATCGCGCGTTCGGGAGCGGTCGGCGGGATCAGCGCCGGCCTGGCGATCCTGGGGCAGTTCCTGTTCGCGGCGGAGAGGGACACGATCCAGTCCGGCCAGGCCATGGCGGACTGCTACGCGAAGAAGATCACGCTCGAACGCGACATGCTCGACCTCCCGATGCTGACCTCGGCGATCACCGACACGCACTTCACGCAACGCGCGCGCATGGGCCGGATGCTGACGTTCATGGCCCGAGTTATCACCGACGGCTGGGCGTCGCGCGTGAAGGGGATCGGCGTAGACCAGGACGCCGCGGCGCTCGTGACGAGCGACGGCGTGGTTACGGTCGTCGGCCAGGGGAACGTCTCGTTCGTCACGATGCGCGCCGACGACGTGTTGTCGTGCGCGCCCGGAGCGCCGCCGGAGACGAGGTTCCTCGATGTCCACGTGATCCACGTCGGCTCGACGTTCGATATCACCACATGGCGAGGCGATCCCAACCCACCCGTGCGCGTGCGGGTCAAGGACGGCGCGCTCCACTGGATCGCCTGAGGGGACGTCCGCCGATGCGTTGGACGCTCGTCATCGTGGGCGGACTGCTGATCCTCGTCGGCGGCGTGTGGATGCTGCAAGGGGCCGGTGTCATCGGCGGAAGCTTCATGAGCGGGAGCTCGCTCTGGTTCGTGATCGGCCTGATCTGCGTGCTGATCGGCATCGCGATCGCGGTGCACGGGGCGCGACGCCGCAGTTGACCCGTCGCACGATACGGGCTCGCGCTCGAGCCCGGTTGCCGCCGGGTCCTCAGGTTGCGACAATCGCGCCCAGATGAAGACATCCCGCAAGCTCCTGGCCGTTCTCGCCGGAGCGTCTGTGTTCATCGCTTCCTCGCTGACTGCCGCCATCGCCCAAACACCGGTCGATCCTTCGACCACGCCGACGGAGAACACGGGCGGCTGGGTCTTCTCCATGGCCCAGTTACTGTTCCTCTTGGGCGTCGCCACCGTGCTCTTCTTGATCGTCATGTACATGCGGTACGCGCCGCGGTTCGCGAAGGATGAGGAAGGGCTGAGCGTGGTCCGCGCCGACCGCGTGCGCCCGGGCCAAGCTCTTCCCCGCCGTGACGTGGACATCTCGCAGGCAGCTCCGATCGTCGTGGCACCCCCCGCTGTGCCGGTCGCCGTCGGAGCGACGGCTCCCGTGGCAGCCGCGCCTGCCCCGGCTGCGGCAGCAGCGCCCGCAGCAGCCGCCGCCGCGCACCTGCAGCGGCCGCGGCGCCTGCACCGACCGCCGCGCCGACCGAAACCCCTGCGGCCGCACCTGCGCCCGCCGCCGTCGCGCCGGTGGCTCCGGCCGAGCGCGTCGAGGTCGCGCTCGACCAGGCCGTCTTCGACGAGAAGCTCGCAGAGCTCCTGGAGAAGGGGACCGACCGCCGCGTCGCCGAGGGTCAGGCTCGCCGAGCCGCCATGATCGCAGCGCGGAAGAAGGCCGAAGGGGGCTAGTCCCCCCTCGCCGCCGATGGATGCCGCCAACACCCTCGACTGGTCGATGGGTTCGTACGCGTCCCGTCTGGCCGACTGGGGCACGGCGGCGGATATCGGCCGGCGCGTCTCCGGCCCCGGCGTACCCGTCCCGAGCGTCGAGCGGGCTCGGCTCCGCGAGGACATGGCCGAGATCGTCCCGCGCGCCGAGGGACTGATCCGCGGTTTCACCGACATGGAGGTCCAGGGGTTCCGCTCGCGCGCGTGGGTCATGGCGCGTTCGGAGTGGATCCGCGCCAACCTCAACGGGCTGCAGCGCCTGCTGGAGCCGCTGGCCGAGCGGATGCTCGACGGGCGACCCACCCGCGCCGAGTACAAGCGGAAGGCGCTCGGTGCGCAGACCGGTGCACTTATGGGCTACGTGGCTCGCAAGGTCCTCGGTCAGTACGACGTCTTCCTCCCTCCCGACGACGAAGGGCTCCTGTACTTCATCGGTCCCAACATCGTCGAAGCGGAACGGCGCTTCTCGCTCCCACCCAAGGACTTCCGGTTGTGGATCGCGATCCACGAGGTCACCCATCGGGTGCAGTTCGGCTCGGCGACGTGGCTGCGCGGCTATCTCTCCGGGCAGGTGGATGACTACCTGGGCAGCATCCAACTCGATTCGAGCCAGCTCATGAACCAGCTGCGACGGGCGGCCGATGAGGCCAGGTCGGGCGTCGACTGGCGCGGCATGGGCGGCGTCTTCTTGCTGCTCTCGCCGGAGCAGCGCGAGATGTTCATGCGGATGCAGGCGATGATGTCGCTGCTGGAGGGTCACGCGTCGTTCGTCATGAACGAGGTGGCTCGCGATCACGTGCAGGACGTGGACCGCATGCGACGGGCGCTCTCCGCGCGGAGGCAGGCCTCGAGCCTCGAGAAGACCCTGCAGCGCGCGATCGGATTCGAGCAGAAGATCCGTCAGTACGACACCGGCGAGCGATTCGTCCGCACGATCGTCGAACGCGCGGGGATGTCGACGTTCAACCTGGTGTGGCGGAGCGCCGACGATCTGCCGACGATCGACGAGATCGGCGAGCCGGATCGCTGGCTCGCGAGGGTCGGCGGCTAGGAACGCCATGCGTCGACCTCCGGCAGTCGCCCGGGTCCTCGAGCGGGTGACGGCGACTGCGCGCGAGCACGAGATGTTCCTGCCGGGCCAGACGGTCCTGGTAGCGGTTTCCGGAGGCCCGGATTCCGTGTGCATGCTGGAGTCGCTCGTGCGGCTCCGCCGTCTTCTCAAGATCCGCCTCGAGGTCTTCCACTTCGATCACGGGCTCCGGAAGGACTCCGCGACGGACGCGGCGTACGTCACGCGGCTGGCGGATCGACACCGTCTTCCGTGCCATCTTCGGGCCGCCTCGTCGTCGCCCGACAGGGGTGCGTCGATCGAGGCGTGGGCGCGCGAGCAACGGCATTTCGCGATCGCGGAGGTCACGCACGAGACCGGCGCCGCGAGGACCGCGATCGGGCACACGATGGACGATCAAGCCGAGACCGTGCTGATCGGCCTGATCACCGGGAGCGGGATCCGCGGGATGAGCGGTATCGCGCCGGTGACCGGCACCTGGGTGAACCCACTGATCGACGTGACACGCGAAGAAGTAGAGGCGTTCTGTCGATCGCTCCACCTGCGACCGCGAACGGATCCCTCGAACGCCGATCTGCGGTTCCTGCGCAACGCCATCCGGTTGCGCGGGATCCCGGGCCTGGAGCGCGCGGTCGGCCGGAGCCTGCGCGAGCCGTTTGTCCGAACCGCGGCGGGTCTGCGTGAGGACGCGGACGAGCTGATGCGCCAGACGTTCGACGTGCTCGACGAGGTCGTCGACGAGACGCCAGACGGTGCGGAGCTCTTGGCGGCACGGTTGCTCGACCTCCCCCGTGCGATCTCGGGACGCGTCGTGGCCCACGCCGTCTACGGCTGCGGGGTCCCGTGCTCCAGGGCGGACGTGCTGGCCGTCCTCGACCTCGCGGCGGGGCGTCCGGGACGGCGACGCGATCTGTCCTCCGGCTTGAAGGCGCGGCGCGACCCGGAGTATGTTCGCCTCACTCGTCCTTCCCCCCGCGACGGCGAGGCCGATCCACCCCGACAGGGAAAGGGGAAGGCGTGACGCTCATCGAACCGTCCTCGCTCTCTACACTGACGGGTCACGTGGAGGCCTACGAACCCGACATCGATCGCATCCTGATCACCGGCGAGGAGATCCAGGCCAAGCTCGCCGAGCTTGGGCGAGCGGATCGGGAACGACTACGCGGGACGCAAGCTGCTGCTGGTGGGGGTCCTGAAGGGCGCGTTCGTCGTGATGGCGGACCTGGCCCGCTACATCCGACTGCCGCTCGAGTTCGACTTCATGGCGGTGTCGTCGTACGGAGCGGCCACGCAGACGTCCGGCGTGGTCCGCATCCTCAAGGACCTCGATCACGACCTCGAGGGACTCGACGTGCTGTTGGTGGAGGACATCGTGGACTCCGGCCTCACGCTGAACTACCTGCTTGAAGAACCTCCGAGCGCGCAAGCCCGCTTCCCTGGAGGTCGCCGCTCTGTTGCGGAAGGTCGACCTGCAGCGGGTACCGCTCGATATCCGCTACACGGGCTTCGAGATCCCGAACGAGTTCGTGGTCGGCTACGGCCTCGACTACGCGGAGCGATACCGCAACCTGCCGTACATCGCGACCCTTCGCCCCGAGGCGTACGGCGGGGCCTGACCGGCGGGAACCCACCACGGTCCGAGGTCGTCCGACCAGGATGACCCGGCGGCACTTCACGCTGCTCCTCGTACCGGTCGTCCTCCTCGCGGGTTGCCATCGTTCAGCTCCACCGGGCACGGGGGTCCGTGGGGTCGTGAGACTCGGTCCAACCTGTCCCGTCGAGAGCCTCGCGAGCCCGTGCCTCGATAGCCCATTCCAGGGCGATGTGCAGGCGACATCGATCGACGGTGCCACGACACGTGTGTCGACCGACGTCCAGGGTCGGTTCTCCTTGGACCTTCCTGCGGGCTCCTACGTGGTAGTGGCGGTCTCTCCCAGCGGGAGCGGCCCGCCCACGCCGGTTCCGCAAACGGTGCAGGTGGTGACTGGGGCGTACACGCAGGTAACCCTCGCGGTGGATAGCGGGATCCGATGATCTCCACCTCTGACTTCGGCCGGTGCTACCATGCGCAACGGGCCTCCGTGCGCGTCGCGCCGGAGCCCGCACCGTCTCCGACCACCTCCAGGAGCCCCAGCTGAGCCAACCCGAGAGCCCGTTCCGGAAGATCGCCCGGACGCCCACGTTGTGGATCGTCCTGATCACCGTGGGGTTCATGCTCGTGCTGTCCATGCTGGGAGGGAAACCCCAGGGGAAGACGCTCACGACCTCAGAGTTCCGGGCGGCGGTCGCGCAAGGCGACATCCTCAACGCGAAGTTCCTCGAGGGTGACCAGATCATCACCGGCGACTACGCGCCCGGAGGGACGTATCGCGCCCCGTACCTGGCCGACTCCGGCACCGACCTGGAGAAGCTGCTGGCAGACGCTCGGCGTGCCGTACGACTCCGATCCTCAGCTCCCGAACACCCTCCTCAGCACCCTCATCACGGTGATCCTGCCGGTCGTCCTCATCGCCGGGGTCCTGCTCTGGGTGATGAACCGCTCGCAGGGTGGCGGCGGGCGCGTGATGCAGTTCGGGCGCAGCCGGCACAAGACCGTCTCCAAGGATCAGCCGAAGACCACGTTCGCCGACGTCGCAGGCGTGGACGAGGCGATCGAGGAGCTCGAGGAGGTCAAGGATTACCTCCAGTCGCCCGCCAAGTTCCAAGCGATGGGCGCCAAGATCCCCCGTGGTGTGCTCCTGTTCGGACCACCGGGAACGGGCAAGACGCTGCTCGCCCGGGCCGTGGCCGGTGAAGCGGGCGTGCCGTTCTTCTCCATCAGCGGGTCTGATTTCGTCGAGATGTTCGTCGGGGTGGGGGCCGCCCGCGTCCGCGACCTGTTCGAGCAGGCGAAGGCCGCGGCTCCGGCGATCGTGTTCATCGACGAGATCGACGCTGTCGGCCGCCACCGCGGCGCGGGCCTCGGCGGAGGTCACGACGAGCGCGAGCAGACGCTGAACCAGCTCCTCGTGGAGATGGATGGGTTCGATCAGCGTTCGACCGTGATCCTGATGGCTGCGACGAACCGGCCCGACATCTTGGACCCGGCCCTGTTGCGTCCGGGACGCTTCGATCGCCAGGTCGTGATCGATCGGCCCGACCTTGAGGGCCGCAAGGCGATCCTGAAGGTGCACGCTCGCGGCAAGCCGTTCGACTCGACGGTCGACCTCGCCGTGCTCGCGCGACGCACCCCGGGGTTCACCGGTGCCGACCTCGCGAACGTGATCAACGAGGCCGCGCTGCTCGCAGCCCGTCGTTCGAAGAAGGCGATCTCCATGATCGAGGTCGAGGAGGCCGTCGATCGCGTGATGGCCGGACCCGAGCGGAAGTCACGCGTGATGGACGAGGAAGAGCGCCGGCTGATCGCCTATCACGAGGGCGGTCACGCCATGGTTGCGCACATCCTCCCCAACACCGACGAGGTGCACAAGATCACCGTGATCCCGCGCGGACGCGCGTTGGGCTACACGCTCACGCTGCCCGAGCAGGACAAATTCCTGATGACGCGCGAGCAGATGCGAGATGAGCTCGCCATGCTGATGGGCGGCCGTGTCGCCGAGGAGGTCGTGGCGGGCGACGTGACCACCGGCGCCGCCAACGACATCGAGCGGGCGACCAAGGTCGCGCGGCAGATGGTGACCGAGTACGGCATGTCGGACACGATCGGCCCCCGGACGCTCGGACAGAAGCAGGGCGGCGAGGTCTTCCTCGGTCGCGACTGGGGCTCCACACCGGACTACTCGGACGCCGTCGCGTTCGAGATCGATCAGGAGGTGCGTCTGCTGATCGACGAGGCGCACGACGTGGCCCTCGACATCCTCGTGGAGAACCGCCAGAAGCTCGACGCGCTCGCGGCGGTGCTGTTGGAGAAGGAGACGCTGGATCGCGAAGCGGTCGAGCAGTTCTTCCGCGACGTCGAGAAGCGGGCACCTCGCGAGGCCGAGGAGCGGAGCGCCGGTCTCGGTGTGTCCCGGGCGACCCAGAAGAAGCGCGGGCGTCGCCCATCGAGCCCCGGAACGCTCGGGGATTCCGGCCTGGCACCGGCGTAGATCCGGTCCTTTGCCTGGCCGCGCACGCGCGCGTGCGCGTAGAGTGCGGCCGTCCAGATCGAACGGGGGGAAGATGAGTCGAACGGTTCGCGTCCTTGTCGCCATCGGAGTCGTTGCGGCATCGGTGTTCACCGCCATCCCGGCCGGCGCGGCGCGCGGCCCGAAGACGTGGGTCGTCCTCCCGAGTCAATCCGTGCAGGCGTTCGTCAAGAAAGCGCATCCGGGCGACACCATCCTGCTCGTCCGAGGTGTGTACACGCAATCCGTGACGATCAAGAAGGACGGGATCTCGCTTCGGGGCGCAGGCTCGGCTTCAGGTGGCACCGTCTTCAAGCCTCCTGCATCGCTACCCAAGAACGCCTGCACGAAGGCCTCGGGCGGTGCTGGGGTCTGCGTCCTCGGGAAGTTCGACGATCAGAGCGTGATCACGAAGCGGGTCGCCGACGTGACCGTTTCCGGGATCATGTTCGCCGGGTGGCCGTCCATGGGCGTCTTCGCGCAAGGCACGCAGGATCTTCGGATGATCAACAACGCGGTGTTCGACGCGGGCGACTACGGTCTCGCCAGGTTCGATTCGCTAGGTGGCGTCGTCCAGAACAACATCGTCGTCGGGGGCGGCGAGGCAGGGATCTACCTCGGCGACTCCGCGAACGCCGGAGCGACGGTGACGCACAACGAGGTCTCAGGTGCCCAGTTCGGCATCTTCATCCGCCATTCGAGCGGCATCACCTTGCAGCTCAATCACGCGTTCAGCAACTGCCAGGGGATCATGGTTCTGGACGACGGTTCGGGCGGCGTGAGCGCCATCGACATCCGGTACAACTACGTCACCTTCAACAACGAGGCGTGTGCGGCCACGGCTGAGGGTCCGGCGTTGTCCGGAGGCGGCATCTTGCTCCTGGGTGCGAGCGACTCCAGCGTCACGTGGAACACGGTCCGGGGGAACGCGGGCACGGAGGCCAACTCGGGCGGCATCGTCCTGATGAGCGCGGCGTCGTTCACCCACGGTGCGAACCCGACCGGTAACACGGTGACGAACAACACCGCGTTCGGGAACTCCCCACATGACATCTCCTACGACGGCACCGGCACCGGCAACGATCTGAGCGGCAATTACTGCGGCACGTCGTTGCCGAGCGGGTCCTGCGTCTGACCGCAGATCATCGAGCGCGACGGGGGCGGCGAACAACCGCCCCCGTCGGTGTTCGACGCCCGTACAATCCGCGGATGCCGCCGGACCGTTGGGCCACCTTCGATTGCTACGGAACCCTCATCGACTGGATGGGCGGGATCCGCGGGACGCTGGCTTCCCTGTGGCCCGATGCCGACGCCGAGACGCTCCTGTCCCGGTATCACGCCGTCGAGCCCGCCGTGCAGGCGGGCCGGGGCATCCCGTACAAGGCGGTGATGGCCGAAGCGCTCGCACGGGTGGCGACGGCGGAAGGGCTTGCGGTTCCCGCCGGTCGTGAGGGCGCGCTTGGAGCGTCGTTGCCGACCTGGCCGGTCTTCCCGGAAGTGCCCGGGTCGCTCTCGGAGCTCCGCGCGCGGGGATGGAGGCTCGGCATCCTGTCGAACACCGACCCCGATCTCCTGGACGAGTCGCTCGCCGCGATCGGCGTGCCGGTCGATCTGCGCGTCGTCGCGTCCGACATCGGTTCCTACAAACCAGCGTTCGGGCACTGGGAGTCGTTCTTCACGCAGACAGGAGCCGACCGTTCGCGTCACGTCCATGTGGGGGCATCGCTCTTCCACGACGTCCAGCCGTGCGCTGCTCTCGGGTTGCCGTGCGTGTGGATCAACCGGCAGGCCGAGGCGAGCGATCTCCCGCGCGCCGGCGAGCTCACGGATCTCGCGAAGCTGCCGGACATGGTCGACGGGCTCGTTCCGGCGGGCGACGGGTAGCATCGAGCCGCGATGGACGAGGATCGATTCGACGACGAGAAGATCGAGCAAGGCGTCCGCCTGATCCTCGAGGGGATCGGCGAGGACCCGAACCGTGGTGGTCTCCGGGAAACACCGGGGCGCGTCGCTCGCATGTATCGAGAGGTCTTCGCCGGCATCGGACAGGACGCGTCGCAGCTGGTGACCGTCGTCGAAGGCGCCGACCACGACGAGATGATCATGGTGCGCGACATCCCGATCTATTCGATGTGCGAGCACCACCTCATCCCGTTCAGCGGGAAGGCGCACGTGGCCTACATCCCGAACAAGCAGCAACAGATCACCGGTCTGTCGAAGATCGCCCGCGTCGTCGATCTACTCGCGAAACGACCACAGGTGCAGGAGCGGCTCACGACGCAGATCGCCGAGGCCCTCGACGAGGCGCTGTCGCCCCGAGGCGTGTTCGTGGTCATCGAATGCGAACACCTGTGCATGACGATGCGCGGCATCAAGAAGCCGGGCTCGGTGACCGTGACCTCAGCCGTGCGGGGATTGTTCCGCACCGACGCACGCACGCGCCAAGAGGCCATGAGCCACATCGGCATGCGATAGCCGTCATCGCCCAGCCGTGGGGCGGCTCGCGGTGCATCGGACTACGATTCGGCCATGCCTGACGAGGCGATCTGGCGCTGCGGGACGCACGCAGTTGCTCTGCATCAGCGCACGTTGGTCATGGGGATCGTCAACGTCACACCCGATTCCTTCTCCGACGGCGGCTCGTACAGCAGCGTCGACGACGCCGTGAAGCACGCGACGCAGATGGTAGCCGACGGCGCCGACCTGCTCGACGTCGGGGGAGAGTCCACGCGTCCAGGCTCGGAGGTGGTGTCCGCCGAGGAGGAGATGCATCGCGTCGTTCCCGTGATCCGCCGGCTGGTGGATGAGCTCCCCAACGTCCCCGTGTCGGTGGACACGCGCAAGTCCGATGTCGCGCGGGCCGCGCTCGGGGCCGGCGCGGCCATCGTGAACGACGTCTCCGCCGGAGGCGACCCTTCGATGTCCGCGGTTGTCGCCGAGACCGGCGCCGGCCTGGTGTTGATGCACATGAAGGGCGAGCCGAAGACCATGCAGGACGACCCCACGTACTACGACGTGGTTGCCGAAGTGCGCGGCTTCCTCGGTGAACGCATCGAGGCGGCGCTATCGGCGGGGATCGATCTCGAGCAGCTCTGCGTCGATCCGGGGATCGGGTTCGGCAAGACGCTCGAACACAACCTGGCGATCCTCCACGACATCCGTGCGTTCCATCACCTGCGTGTCCCGCTGCTCGTGGGCCCCAGCCGCAAACGATTCATCGGGACGCTCACCGGCGCCGAGGTCGACGATCGCATCGAGGGAACGGCCGGTGTCGTGGCATGGTGCGCGGCCGAGCGCGTCGACATCGTGCGCGTGCACGACGTGAAGGAGATGACGCGCGTCGTGCGGGTGGTGGACGCGATCGCACGCGCGAGTGGATGACGGCCGACCCGAAGCGTCGGACTCGCACATCCGGCGGCGAGCTGGCCTACACGGATGACGGAGACGGTCCGGCCGTCGTACTGATCCACGGGTTCCCGCAGTCGTCGTTCGTCTGGCGAGACCTCGGGCCACTGCTGTCCTCGCGGTTCCGCGTGATCGTGCCCGACATGATCGGGTCGGGTGACTCGGAGAAGACAGCCGGGGTGCCGCTGGGGATCGTCGCCCAGGCCGGATACATCCGCGAGCTCCTCACCGACCTCGGGGTGGAGCGGTACGCCGTCATCGGGCATTCGGTCGGTGGCGGAGTCGCGCAATTGCTCGCGCTGGACGGCGAGGGCGTCGACGCCATGGTGCTGATGTCGAGCTCTGCGTTCGACGCGTGGCCCACCCTGCTGACGCGCGAGGTCCAACGGACGCCGCCCGAGCAGAAGGTGGAGCTATTCGTGCACTCGGGCATCCGCGCGTCGCTCCGGGTGGGGATGGCCGACCCCGATCGCATCACCCCCGAGCAGGTGATGGAATACCTGCGACCGTGGTCGGGAGCCGAGAACGTCGAGGCGTTCTTCCGGTTCGCCGATGCGATGGACGGTGCAGGTCTGCTTGACCGCGAGCGGGACCTGATGAAGCTCGAGATGCCCGTCCTCATCTTCTGGGGTGAGGACGACGAGTTCTACCCGCCCGCCGTCGCGGAGCGCTTGAACGCGGCGATCCCCACGTCGACGCTCGGATTGCTCCCCGGCTGTCGCCATTTCCTGGTCGAGGACGCGATCGAGACGATCGGCCCGATGATCTACGAGTACTTGCGGGCCCGATACCTTCAGGAGCCGCACGGCGGGCACGGCGACGAGTCGGGCATCGTGACGATCCAGCTCGAGCGCCGGCCGCCATGGGTCGACCTGGCGGAATACGAGGAAGATGCCTGGCACGACGTCGAGGGGGAGGAGCAGACGTGACCACCGCCAGGTTGTTCCTTTCGGGCATCTGCGCTTCGGGCCGTCACGGGGCGCGTCCCGGCGAGAAGGACGAACCCCAGGACTTCGTCGTGGACCTCGACATCGAGGTGAACGTCGGCGACGACGACATCACGGGCACCGCCGACTATCGCAGCATCACGGAGGCGACCCGTGCGATCGTGGAGCAGCGGTCGTTCGACCTGATCGAGTCGATGGCCGCCGCGATCGCCGACCACCTGTTGACGCTCGACCGTGTGGCTCGGGTCACCGCCGTCGTCCACAAGCCGAACGCTGCCGGGCGGTTGGGCGTCGATGGCGTCGCCGCTGCTGCCACCGCCCCCAACCGGTAGCGGGCCGATGGCGACGTTCCTCGGGCTGGGCGCGAACCTCGGCGACCGGCTCTCGACGCTCCAACACGCGATCGACCTGCTCGCCGCCGAACCGGGCATCTCGGTCCTTCGCACCTCCCGTGTCTGGGAGACGGATCCGGTCGGAGGTCCGCAGCAGCCCGACTTCCTGAACGTCGTCGCCGAGATCGACATGTCGCTCGAGCCGCTCGAGCTCCTTGCAGCCGTCAACCGGGTCGAGGCAGCGCTCGGCCGCACGCGAGACGTCCGGTGGGGCCCGAGGACGATCGACATCGACATCCTCCTGATCGACGACCTCACGATCGACGACGATCGCTTGACCGTCCCTCACCCCCGCATGCACCAGAGAGCCTTCGTCGTCATGCCCCTCCTCGAACTGCTTCCCGACCCCGTCCTCCCCAACCACACCCACCTCCTCGAGACGCGCCTCCCCGACCAACAGGTTCACCCCGCGTACCCACCCCTGAGCGTCACCAGATGAGCGAGCGAACGTGCCTGCGGTGCGACTGGCAAGGAGAAACGGACGCGAAGATGTGTCCCAACTGCGCCGCACCTCTCTACGGGCGTGCGGAGCGACCGTCAGAAGGGGCGGGAGTCGCGGAAAGGGGCCACCCCGAGGAGCGCAGCCGCGAAGCGGCGAGCACCGGAATAGTGGCCCCGTCCGCGACCCCGCCCCGCCCGTCGAGCCTCCCTCCCCGAGAACCGACGGCGGCCAGACCGCAGACCCCAGTGCAGAGGTCGCGCTCGCTGGTCGCGATGGTCCTCACAGTCATCGTCCTGGCCGTCGCCGTCGGCTCATGGCTCACCGCCCACCGGGAACCCACGAAGAACGCTGCAGCTGGGCGTGTCGCACCGACGGGGCTGGCCGGCACGCTCGTCTACGCGGTCCCGGACGGGGTGGGCGTGTCGCGCATCTGGCGCTGGGATCTCACGACGGGTCGAGCGGTACGCGGCCCGCGGGTGCCGCGCGCCATCCAACTCGTTGACGCACGGGGCGCCAACGAGGGGTGGATCGGCGTCACCTCCGCGCTCGGCGACGGGCGGCTCCAGGCATCGGTGTTGCGGTTCCTCGGACCCGACGACCGCTCGACGCCGATCCTCGAAGGCGACCTCGTGAGCTGGGGGCCTCAGGGCGCCACGGTTGCCGCCGGCAGGCGCGGACCGCTTCGCCCCGGATGTCGTCGCTCGGTCTCGATCGTCTGGGCCAAGCTCGTGCCGGCGCTCCGTGAACGCCGGTATCAGGACCCGGCGCTCTGCGGCGACCTGCTCTCGATCGGGCTGGACGACGCCAGCACGATGTTCACGCTGGATCGGGGCGGCCGGATCGGCGTCTTCTTCGCCGGGGGAACCGTTCGGACGATCCACCGCGTGCTCGCGGGCTACGCCATGGTCGCGATCTCGACCTTGTCCGACATCATCGTGGTTCCGCAGGAGTCGCTCGCCAACCTGACGCCGCTCCCCGTTCGGCCCGACGAGAGACACGCCGAGCTCGGGGGTGCCGCCATGCAGTTCCTGGGCTCGGGAGAGGCGAGACCGCTGCCGTACGGCGTCCCGCACGAGCCGTTCGCGATCTCGCGGATGCTGGCATGGGACGCGAGCGGCGCGTCGGCCCTCGTCGTGGGGCGCGAGGCGTTCCGTCGAGGGTTCTACGTCCTCGACACCGCGCCGGGTGACGGGTTGGACGCCCCGCGGTACATCGGTCCGCTGTCGGGGACCCCGTACGGAACGTTCTCGGTCGACGACACCGTCTTCGTCGAGACGGCGGAGGGCGTGTTCGCCACGATCGACGGGCACCTCGTTCGGCTCCAACCTCCGGTCGACGCCCCCTCGCCGTATGGACCGATCGTCTGGATCCGCTGACCGGCGGATCGGTCCGACTTGGCATACTCGCTGCGATGAACGTCTCGGTCGTCGGCGCGGGACGCGTGGGGACCGCGATGGCGGTCCTCCTCGGCCGTGCCGGCCATCGGATCGTCGCGGTGGCGGGCCGTGGTCCCACCCGCGACCGCGCGTCGCGCTTCCTCCCCGGCGTGCCGTTCCTCGATCCCGCGGACGCGGCGCGCGCGGGCGAGCTCGTCCTCATCGGCGTCCCCGACGACGACATCCGTGCGGTTGCCGGACTGATCGCCGGGTCGGGAGGGTTCCGTTCCGGGCAGTGGGTGGCCCACCTGTCGGGTGCATCGGGCCTCGACGTTCTCTCGCCCGCGCGAGCGGCCGGTGCCCGGCCGCTCGCGCTCCATCCGCTGCAGACGTTCCCCGACGTCGCCGGCGCCCTCGAACGCATCCCCGGGTGCGCCATGGCCGTCACCGCCGAGGACGACGAGGGCTATACGGTCGGGGAGCGCATCGCCGACGACCTCATGGCCCGGCCGTTCCGGCTGGAGGACTCCATGCGGCCGCTGTATCACGCGGCCGCCGTCTTCGCCTCGAACTACCTCATCGTGACGAGCGGGATCACCGAGGATCTGTTCCGGCGTGCGGGCGTGCCCGATCCGTTGGGCGCGATGCTCCCGCTACAGCGCGCGAGCCTGGACAACGTGGAGCGGTTGGGCGCGGCCGAGGCGCTCACCGGACCGGCCGTCCGCGGGGACGCGACGACGATCGAACGCAACCTGGCCGCGCTGCGGTCGGCGAGACCGGACGCGGTCGCCGCGTACGTGGTGCTCTGCCGGGCTGCGCTCGAGCTCGCATCCGGGTCCGGCCGCCTGCCGCAGGATCGCCGTGCGGCGGTCGAAGAGGTGCTCGCGCGATGGAGCTGATCCGCGCCGCCGCGGACCTCACGGCGGCGGTGGATGCGCGCCGTTCCACGGTCGCCGACGTCGGCCTGGTGCCGACGATGGGGGCGCTGCACGACGGACATGCGTCGCTGATCCGCCGGGCCCGGAACGAACGGGAGATGGTCGTCGTGTCGATCTTCGTGAACCCGAAGCAGTTCGGTCCCGGAGGAGGATCTGAATCGCTACCCCCGCGACGAGACCCGGGACCTCGCCCTGTGCGATCGGCTCGGCGCCGACCTGGTCTGGGCTCCTTCCGAGGACGAGTTCTACCCTCCGGGCGTCGAGCTCCCTTCACCGGAGCCCGGCCCGATCGGCGACGTGTTGGAGGGCGCAGCACGGCCCGGTCATTTCGCCGGCGTGCTCACCGCCGTCCATCGGCTGTTCGACGTGGTGGGTCCGTCTGCCGCGTACTTCGGCGAGAAGGACGCGCAGCAGCTCTTCCTCGTCCGGCGGATGGTCGAACGGCTCGAGCTGGCCGTGACGCTCGTCGCGTGCCCCACGGTGCGCGAGCCCGACGGACTGGCGCTGTCGTCCCGCAACGCCTACCTCACGCCTGAGGAACGCGAACAGGCGGGATGCCTGTTCCTGGCCCTCTCGGAGGCGGCGGAGCTCTCGCGGGCGGGGGAGCGCAACCCGGCCGTGCTGGTCGCGGTGATGGCACGCGAGGTCGGTGCCACGCCGCTCGCCGCACTCGAGTACGCCGCCGTGGTGGACGAGGCCACGTTCGAGCCGCCGGCCGAGCTCGGCGGTCCCGCCCGTGCCCTGATCGCGGCGCGCTTCTCGTCGGCGCGCCTGATCGACACGCTCCGACTCCCAGCAGCAGCTGGGTAGGATGCCGCCCATGCTCCTCGCCGCCGACGTCGGCAACACCGAGATCGTCCTTGGGGTGTTCCGCGGCCCCGAGCTCGCGCACACCTGGCGCATCTCCACACAGGCGGAGCGGACCGCGGACGAGCTGGCCCTGCTCTTCTCCGGGTTCCTCGCACAGGCCGACATGTCCTTCGAGTCGCAGGTGACCGGTCTGGTCGTCGCGTCGGTCGTTCCCGATGTGACCGCCGCGATGCGCGAGATGGCCGCCCGCTACTTCCCCGCTCCGCCGGTGATCGTCGGCCCGGGCACCAAGACGGGCGTGCCGATCCTGACCGACAACCCCCGCGAGGTCGGCGCCGACCGGGTGGTGAACGCGCTCGCCGCGTTCTCCCGGTTCGGCGGTCCGGCGATCGTCGTGGACTTCGGCACGGCCACGAACTTCGACGTGGTCTCGGACAAGGGGGAGTTCATCGGGGGCGTGATCGCGCCCGGCATGCAGGCGTCGGCCGCGAGCCTGTTCTCCCGAACCGCGCGGCTCACCCGCGTCGAGCTGACGGCTCCGGCGTCGGTGATCGGCAAGAGCACGGTCGAATGCATCCAATCAGGGCTGATCTTCGGCACGGCCGGGGAGGTCGATGCGATCGTCGAACGCATCATCGCCGAGCTGGGGAAGGCGACCGTCATCGCGACCGGCGGGCTCGCCTCCGTCGTGATCCCGCACTGCCACACGATCGAACACCACGAACCGTGGCTCACGTTGGAGGGACTCCGTCTGGTCTTCGAGCGGAACGTCGTGACCGCCGATGAGTGAGTTCGAGACGCACGAAGGCCTTCCGCGCGAGGCCGAGGTCCTCCGCGCGCGACGTGAGTCGATGGAGCGATTGCGGGACGCCGGCATCGAGCCGTTCGCCATGGGCTTCGACGTCAACGCCCACGCCGCGGATCTCCTCGCCGAGTTCGAGGACCGGCTCGAGGACGAGGAGGAGTCGGACCGCCGCGCGTCCGTGGCCGGACGGGTCGTCCTGGCCAGGCGGCACGGGAAGCTGACGTTCCTGGTGATCCGTGATCGCACCGGCGACCTGCAGCTCTTCTGCGAGGAGGCGACGCTCGGCGCCGGCTACGGGCTGCTCGAGGAGATCGACCTCGGGGATATCGTCGGCGCCACCGGGCACGTCGTGCGGACGCGGCGGGGGGAGCTGTCGCTAAAGGTGGATTCACTCACCATGCTGACGAAGGCGCTCCGTCCGCTCCCGGAGAAATGGCATGGCCTGCAAGACTCCGATCTCCAGCAGCGGCGGCGCTACCTGCACCTCATCACCGACCCGACCGCCCGTGAGTACGTCGCGGCGCGCGCCACCGTGCTGCGGACGATCCGTCGCGAGCTCGACGATCGCGGGTACACGGAGGTGGAGACGCCGGTCCTGCAAGCTGTGGCCGGGGGGGCGCTGGCCAAGCCGTTCACGACGCATCACAACGCGCTCGATACCGACCTCAAGCTGCGGATCTCGTTGGAGCTGTACCTCAAGCGGTTGCTGGTGGGCGGCCTGGAGCGCATCTACGAGATCGGGCGCAACTTCCGGAACGAAGGCATCGACCGGGAGCACAACCCGGAATTCACCATGCTCGAGCTGTACGAGGCGTACGGCGACTACGGGACGATGATGCGGATCGCCGAAGACCTGATCCGAGCGAGCGCACAGGCGCTGAAGGGCTCGCTCGCCTTCACGTTCCGCGATCGGGAGCTGGACCTCACGCCGCCCTTCCGCCGGGTCACGGTGCTGGGGGCCGTCTCCGCGGCCACCGGTGAGGACGTCACGCTCGATCGCTCGGACCTCGCGGAGCTCGCGGACCGCCACGGCGTCCCCGTCGACCCCACGTGGAAGGCGGGGAAGATCGTCCTGGAGATCTTCGAGAAGCTGGCCGAGCACACGTTCTTCGAGCCGACGTTCGTCTGCGACTTCCCGCGGGAGGTCTCTCCGCTCGCTCGCCCGCACCGGGAGGATCCGGCGCTCACCGAGCACTTCGACGTCATCGTGGGCGGGATCGAGCTCGGCACGGCGTTCTCCGAACTGACGGACCCGATCGAACAGAGGGCGAAGTTCGAGGAACAGATGGCGGAGCGTGTGGCCGGCGACGAGGAGGCTCATCCACTGGACGAGGACTTCATGACGGCGCTCGAGCACGGGATGCCGCCGACCGGAGGGATCGGTATCGGGATCGACCGTCTGCTCATGGTGTTGACTGACGCGCCGTCGCTCCGCGATCTGATCCTGTTCCCGCACCACCGACCCGAGAGCTCCTAGTCGATCCGGGCGTATCCCGTCGCGAGAGGTGGGACCTATACTTGGCCGCGCGAACGCCCGTGAGCTCGCGGGAGCAGGAGGAGGGGACGCGATGGACCAGCAGGGAACGATCGAACGGATCCGATCGGTGCCGCTGTTCAGCGACTTCGGCGACAAGGAGCTGCAACGGGTGGCCGCGATCGCGAAGGAGGTCGAGTTCCCGGCGGGCAAGGTCATCGCGAAGCAGGGCGAGTCCGGCGTAGGGTTCCACATGATCGTCGAAGGCGACGCCACGGTGTCGGTGGACGGAGTCGAACACGGGAAGCTTAGCCCCGGCTCCTACTTCGGGGAGATCTCGCTGATCGATGGAGGTTCTCGCTCGGCGACCGTGACCGCGGCGACCGATCTCAAAACCGTCTCGCTCACGTCGTGGGACTTCAACGTCCTCTTGGATCAGTTCCCGGAACTGGCCCGCAAGTTGTTGATCGAACTCTGTCGACGGCTCCGCACGGTCGAAGAGTCCATCTCGCAGTAGCGGTTCGGTCGTTCAGGCCGACTTCTCGGTAACTTCGTGCAGCACGATCACGATGTCGTCGAGCCGGGTGCCCTTGGCCACGAATCCCGACGCGCCGGCTCTGCGCGCCTCCGCCTCGACCTCCGGATCGGCGTCGGCCGTCAGGATCACGACCGGCAGACGTGGCCGGCGCTCGTGCATGCGTTCCATCGCATCGAATCCCGAGAGGTCCGGCATCGACAGATCCATCAGCACCACGTCGGGCTCGACGTGTTCGGCCTGCCGGCACGCGGCGACGCCGCCGCCGGCTTCCCCCGCAACCTCGATCTCGTCCACCATCTCCAGGGCACTGGTCAACGCCTGGCGGAAGGCCGGATGATCGTCCACCACCAAAACTCGCACGCGAAACCTCCTCACTGATCGGGGGCGAAGGCGGGGGGCACGCCGTCGTGGGGAAGTTGTCCGATGATTCCACGCGTCTCTGCTCGACACAACGGACCTTCGGGGGACTTCCGGTAGTACCAACGGAGGATTCCTATATCCGCCGCGTGATTCACCTAATCCCCGAGCGGAGAACATCCGAAGAACTAGGGAGAGGGATGCGTTGGTCGAAAGGAAACGACGGATGGCGCTCAAGGCTTATCGGGGCTCACAGGTATACTCACGTTCAGCGGGCTCCGTGACCGTTCGTCGGCTGCGGCGCCCGGCGCACCTCGGGGGTAGGACGTGGTCCGTGGATCCCCGGGGACGTGGAACATGCGGGTCATTGCCCGGAGGACGCTGACATGTTCGAACGCTTCACGGACCGAGCCAGACGAGTCGTGGTTCTCGCCCAAGAAGAGGCGAGGATGCTCAACCACAACTACATCGGCACCGAGCACATCCTGCTCGGCCTGATCCACGAGGGCGAGGGTGTCGCGGCGAAGGCGCTCGAGTCGCTGAACATCTCCCTCGAAGCGGTCCGTCAGCAGGTCGAAGAGATCATCGGCCAGGGTCAAGCGGCTCCCACCGGGCACATCCCGTTCACCCCACGCGCGAAGAAGGTCCTCGAGCTCAGCCTCCGCGAGGCGTTGCAGCTCGGACACAATTACATCGGCACCGAGCACATCCTGCTCGGGCTCATCCGCGAAGGCGAGGGCGTCGCGGCCCAGGTGCTGCAGAAGCTGGGCGCCGACCTCAACCGCGTCCGTCAGACCGTGATCCAGTTGCTCTCCGGCTACACGGGCGGCAAGGGCGAGCAGACGCCCGCCGGTTCGGGAGAAGGTGGCCCGCAGGGGTCGATGGTCCTCGACCAGTTCGGGAGGAACCTCACGCAGCTGGCCCGCGAGGGCAAGCTCGACCCGGTCATCGGTCGCGAGCAGGAGATCGAGCGCGTCATGCAGGTCCTGTCGCGCCGAACCAAGAACAACCCGGTGCTGATCGGCGAGCCCGGCGTCGGCAAGACCGCCGTCGTCGAGGGCCTGTCGCAGGACATCGTGCGCGGCGAGGTTCCCGAGACGCTGAAGGGCAAGCAGATCTACACGCTCGACCTCGGCGCGCTCGTCGCCGGGTCGCGCTACCGCGGCGACTTCGAGGAGCGCCTCAAGAAGGTGCTGAAGGAGATCAAGACGCGCGGCGACATCATCTTGTTCATCGACGAGCTGCACACGCTGGTGGGCGCCGGCGCGGCCGAGGGCGCGATCGACGCGGCCTCCATCCTCAAGCCGATGCTCGCCCGCGGCGAGCTCCAGACGATCGGCGCCACCACGCGCGACGAGTACCGCAAGCACCTCGAGAAGGACGCGGCGCTCGAGCGGCGGTTCCAGCCGATCACGGTCAACGAGCCCACGGTCCCGCACACCATCGAGATCCTGAAGGGCCTGCGCGATCGGTACGAAGCGCACCACCGCGTGAACTTCACCGACGACGCGCTCGTCGCGGCCGCGAACCTGGCGGATCGCTACATCAGCGACCGGTTCCTGCCGGACAAGGCCATCGACCTCATCGACGAGGCCGGCAGCCGCATGCGCATCCGTCGCATGACCGCGCCGCCCGACGTCCGCGAGATCGACGAGAAGATCGCCGAGGTCCGCCTCCGCAAGGAGTCGGCCATCGACGGCCAGGACTTCGAGCGCGCGGCATCGCTCCGCGACGAGGAGCGGCAGCTGCAGGAGGAGCGCACCCGCCGTGAGGCGGAGTGGAAGTCCGGCGAGATGGACATCCTGTCCGAGGTCGACGAGGAGGAGATCGCCGAGGTCCTCTCGATCTGGACGGGCATCCCGGTGTTCAAGCTCACCGAGGAAGAGACCGAGAAGCTGCTCCGGATGGAGGACGAGCTCCACAAGCGGATCGTCACCCAGAACGAGGCCATCTCGGCCGTCTCGCGTGCCATCCGCCGCACCCGTTCGGGTCTGAAGGACCCGCGCCGGCCCTCCGGTTCGTTCATCTTCCTCGGACCTTCGGGTGTCGGGAAGACCGAGCTGTCGAAGGCGCTCGCGGAGTTCCTGTTCGGCGACGAGGATGCACTGATCCAGCTCGACATGTCGGAGTACATGGAGAAGCACACCGTCAGCCGCCTGATCGGCTCGCCTCCCGGCTACGTCGGCTACGAAGAAGGCGGTCAGCTCACCGAAGCCGTGCGCCGCAAGCCGTTCAGCGTGGTCCTGTTCGACGAGATCGAGAAGGCCCACCCAGACGTGTTCAACACGCTGTTGCAGATCCTGGAGGACGGGCACCTGACGGACTCGCAGGGCCATAAAGTGGACTTCAAGAACACCATCATCATCATGACCTCCAACCTGGGCACCCGCGACATGCAGAAAGGCCCGGGGATCGGCTTCGCCGCGTCGGCCAACGAGGAGGTCACGTACGAGCGGATGCGCGATCGCGTGACGGAAGAGCTGAAGAAGAGCTTCCGACCCGAGTTCCTGAACCGGATCGACGAGGTCATCGTGTTCCGCTCGCTGACGCAGGACGACGTGAAGAACATCGTCGACCTGATGATGACCCGCGTCCGCGACCAGCTGAAGGCGAAGGACATCGACATCGAGCTGACGGACCAGGCCAAGACGCTGCTGGCCAGCCAGGGCTTCGACGCGTCGCTGGGGGCCAGGCCGCTCCGCCGGACCATCCAGCGCCTGGTCGAGGACCCGCTCTCGGAGAAGCTCCTGTGGAAGGAGTTCCGCGCCGGACAGACGATCATCGTCGACGCGCTCGACGGTGAGATCGTGTTCGACGGCGGCTCGATCGTCCCACCCGAGATCCCGCCCGTGGAGCTCGCCGGCTCGACCGAGTAGCCGAGCCGCTCCCACCCGGCGAACGGAAGAGCCGGGGCGAACCCCCGGCTCTTCCGATCGGACGCGGTCGTTCTCAGGGGAGACTGTAGGTCCCATCCCAATGGAACACGCCTGCCGAGTCGAGCGTGACGTCCACGCTCGCGTGGAACCCGGATAGCGTCCCTGTGCCTCGCCAGAACGTGCACACGCCGTGATACGGGTCCTGGATGACCGCGCACCAGCCGATCGCCCTGTTGCCGTGTCCGGCCCGAGCGACGACCTTGCTGCTCAGGAAGTTCGGGTCGGCGATCACGGGCCCCCAGTAGAAGACCTTCGTCCCAACCGGGATCTGCGACAAGTTCGAGCCTGTGATCGTGCAGAAGCTCGGGATGGTCCCCGTGTACTCGCTACATTCCTTCGTGATCGTCAGCGTCTGGACCGCGGTGCCCGCCGACGCCGACGGGATGACGGCGCCGAGCGCCAACATCGTTCCGGCGACTGCGAGGAGCCTTCGAACTGAACGCATCTTGTCCCCTCTCTCGAGATCAACGTGCGGCGATGCGGGCGCGACGGCAAATCTTCCCTGTTCATCCCCCTTCCTCGGGAGTGAGCCATCCTGTTACGGCTGGCTGGAGCCGACTCGACCGATTCACGTTTCCTCGGTCATGACCAGAAGGGCGTCGCCATCCGTGAGCCAGTTCGGCCGGTTCTCGTGACGCCGCCCGGTTGCGGTCCCTCGTAGGACCTCAGTGATCTCACCGGTCGTCACGTCCACTACGTACAGGACGCCGTTCCCTCTATAGATCCCGCCATCAGTCCCGATGAACGCGACCTTGGTCCCATCTGGAGACCACGCAGGAGCTTCCGCGCTCGCTCCCTGCAGCGCGGCCAGGCGATGCTCGCCGCTCCCGTCGGCGTTCATCACCCAGACCTCGAACACGAGGACTCCCTTTCGGATCCCGGTTCCCCGCGTGAACGCGATCGTATTTCCATCGGGCGACCAAGCGCCGCCGACTTCGGGCCAACCGCTCCCCTTGTTGAGGAAGTGTGTGCGACCACCCGCTACAGGAAGAGTGGCGAGGATCGGCAGCCCATCCTTGAAGGAGGTGTACAGGATCAGCGATCCATCGGGTGACCAATCGGGCGGATTGAAGCTCCCCGTCTGGTGCGTTCCCGGGATCTCCCGCACGTTCGTCCCGTCCGCGTTCATGACCATGAGGCGGAGGTTGCCTTTCCGATCCACTCGGAGGTACGCCAACTGACGTCCGTCTGGCGACCATCGAGGAGAATTCGCGGCGATCGGATCGTTCGTGAGGATGCGGAACCCGGTGCCATCGATCCGCATCGTGGCAACCTGGGGAACCGTACGGTCCGCGACGGTGAACGCAACCATCGTGCCATCCGGCGATACGTCGGGTGTCGCGGCACCGGCATACCCAGGGATCGTCGATCGCACGGAACCGTCGGATCCGACCGTCGTGAAGTTGGGCACAGATTCACCCCGTGGTACCGCTGGTGCCGATCCATCCTTGCCGCGGTTCAATGCGGCCGCCGCGAACAACGCGATCGCAGCCATTATCACGGCGACCATCGCCAGAGCGGCCACCTTGCGGTTGCGCGCCGTACGCCGCTGCCGTTGTTCCAGCTCCCTCCACGCGTCCATGTCAGGTTCGATCTGGTGAGTAACCAACTCGAAGATTTGCTTCAACTCAGCCATGTGGGCCCCCGGACGTCCGGAGTACGGTTCGGCCTTGCGTGGCGAGCGCTCGAACGGTCGAGGGTCGGATGCCCATGATCCGGGCGGCCTCCTCGGAGCCGTAGCCGTAGAGGTCGAGCAAGATGAGGGCGGCGCGCTGGCGCGGAGCCAATCCGAGCAACAGCTGATGGACGTCTTCGCGGATGTCGATCTCGTCGAACGGATCGAACGACGAGGTGGGGGATACCACCCTCCGCGCGGCCCGGCGTGCGGAGCGCGCTCGCATCCTCGACCCGTTCAGCGCCACGCGGAACAGGTACGCGGTGGGATCGTCGATGTTGTCGATCGTGTCCCACCGCTCCCAGAGCTTGAGGAAGGCGTCCTGCATCAGCTCGGCGGCGTCGGCACGATTCCCCGTCACGAAATACAGCGCCTTGAAGACCTTCCGGTGCTCCTCGGCGAAGAACACCGAGAAGTCAGCCGGTCGCTGGTGGCCCGGTCCGGGAACGGGATGACGCCGCCCTCTGCCTCTTGCATCGCATACCTAGATGTCATGGCGGGCGCCAGCGCTTAGTGCACCCTACGACCGATCTCTATCCGCTCCCTCTCGGGATGCCGAGCTCCGGGGTCAGACGAGACCCCGGAGCTCCTCGGGCACAAGATCGGCGAACTCCCATGCCGTCCATAGATCGGCGGTGAGCTGACCGGCCGATCGCTGCACGCCGAACCGTTCGAAGTGCTCGCACACGCGATGCAGATCGCGCTCCAACAGCGCCCGGGCATGCCGGTTCTTGCGGGGATCGACCGCCTGCGGCAGGTCGATCAGCGTCACCTGTCCATCCCAGACCAGGATGTTGTACGGCGAGAGGTCGCCGTGGATGACGTTCCGGTAGAGGAACAGCTCGACGTTGCGGATCACCTGCCGTAACAGTTCCTCGGCCTCATCGGGATCCGGCCGGTAGCTGCGCAGCTGCGGCGCGGCGTCGTCCTCGTCGCCGATGTAGGTCATCAGGAGTGCCCGGTCCGATCGCATGATGGGCTTCGGCACGTCCGCGCCTGCGGCGAACAGCGTCTTCAACATCTCCCACTCGCGATCGACCCAGATCGCCGCGGCGACCACCTTGCCGAACGCGGTCCGCTTCTCCACGGCGACGCGGACGCGCCGCGGCTTGATGAACTCGCCGTCCCGGTATATCCCTTCGTCCCGGAACGCACGGCGATCCGGCGGATGGAACACCTTCAGCGCGGCCAGCGTCTCGCCGGTCGTCCTCGGGTTGGCGCGGACAAGGTAGACCGATGCCTCCTTGCCGCTCTTGATGGGTCGGATGACCTTCTCGATGAGCCCTTCGTCCAAGAAGTGCTCGAACGCGTTGTCCTGCAACGTGAAACCTCCTCATCGGCATAGCGAACGGACATACGCCACGTCCGTGAGGAGTCGCGGAGCGGGTGCCGAGGTGCGGGTGAGCGGCGGCTACGCGGAGCCGGAGGGACGCGGCGTCAGGGCGCTGTCGAAGACCGAGATCGCAGCCATGCCTCATCCCTCCTTCCGAGCCGTCGTGGAGCCGGGCGCTGTCTGCAGCCCGCCCCGCGAGGATAGGCGCGCGAACGAGCCGTGGCAAGCGTTGTCAGACCCGGCGGCTACGGTTCGGTTCGTGGCCAAGTCACGGACCATCCTCGCGTGCTCGGGATGTCGCCAACAGGTGTCGCAGTGGGTGGGTCGATGTCCGGGCTGCGGCCAGTGGGGAACGATCGATGAGGTTCGCGGTGCCAACCCGGCGGGCGCCCGGTTGGGGAGCCCGCCACCGCTCGTGACGCTCGCCTCCGCGCCCGACGACGAACAACGCGTCTCCACCGGGTTCGCAGGCATCGACCGGGTGCTGGGCGGAGGGGTCGTTCCGGCCTCGGTGGTGTTGCTCGCAGGGGAGCCCGGCATCGGCAAGTCGACGTTGCTCCTGCATATCCTGGCGCACCTCTCCGGCGCTGGAGGGTCATGCGTGTTGGTGTCGGGGGAGGAGTCCCACGCGCAGGTGGCGGCGCGCTCCCGCAGGCTCGGTGTCTCCGGCGACGCGATCTCGTTCGCGCCGGGGCGTGATCTGGCGCACGTGCTCGAGATGGCTCGGGAGACCCGCCCGTCCCTGCTGGCGATCGATTCCATCCAGACCATCCGCGACACCTCCGGCACGCAGATGCCGGGAGGGCCGTCCCAGGTTCGGCTGTGCACGGATGCGCTCGTGGGGATGGCGAAGGAAGAGGGCATCGCCGTCCTCCTGACCGGTCACGTCACGAAGGACGGCGACCTCGCCGGACCACGGACCCTCGAGCACGCGGTCGATGTGGTCCTGACGTTCGACGGCGATCCCCGCTCGGGCCTCCGGGTCCTATCCGGAGGCAAGAACCGCTTCGGGGCTGAGGGCGAGACGGCGTGGTTCGAGATGGGGGCAGGGGGGCTCACGGAGATCGATCCGACCGACCTGCTCGTGTCTGGCTCCCCGGCGCCCGGCGCCGCCATCGCGTTGCCCCAGGCCGGCCGGCGCGCGCTCGCCGTAGAGGTCCAGGCGCTCGTCGGTGCCTCGGACGGTCCGGCCAGGCGTCAGGCCACCGGGCTCGATCCGCGCCGGTTCCAGCTGGTGGCGGCGGTCCTCGACCGAAGTGCGGGTGTTCCGCTCAGCCGCTGCGAGCTGTTCGGCGCGTCCTCGGGCGGGGTCCGGTTGGACGATCCGTCCTGTGACCTGGCCATCGCGGCGGCGCTCGCCTCCGCGGCGACCGGACTGGCGCCACCTCCCGGATCGGCCTTCGTCGGTGAGGTCGCCCTCACCGGTCAGGTGCGGTCGGCGCCGTCCATGGCGCAACGTGTGGCGGCGGCGCGCACCGCGGGGTGTTCGGTCGTCTACGCCTCCGCGGGTGGGCCGTCTGAGATCGACGGGGTTCGTGTGCTGCCCGTTCGACATGTACGAGAGGCACTGGATTGGGCGAAACGGGGGATGCCTGCGTGCAATGAGAACCGCAAGTCGTAGGCTCTTCGGACCCCGCGAGCCCGTCCAAAGGGCTTCTGACCTGCATGTTTGGGTTGCGCTCACCATGCGGGGCGTGCTATCTTATGACTAGTCCACCCGCGCTTCACTCCTGCAAGGGGGAATCTGTTGTTCCGAAAAGGTGACACCGTTGTCCACCCCGAGCACGGAGCAGCAGTCATCCAGGAACTTCGTGAGAAGGAATTCCTCGGCGAGAAGCGTACCTACCTGGTCCTTCGGGTTGCCTACGGCGACCTGACGCTCCTGATCCCCGTGGATTCGACCGAGCAGGTCGGCCTTCGCCAGGTGGTCAGCAAGAACGAGGTCAAGAAGGTCCTCAAGGTGCTCACCGAGGACGAATCCTCCATGGCCGCCAACTGGAGCCGCCGGTTCAAGAACAACATGGAGAAGCTCCACTCCGGTGACCCGTATCAGGTGGCCGAGGTCCTTCGGAACCTGGCCATCCGCGAGCGCGAGAAGGGCCTGTCGGCGGGCGAGAAACGCATGATCTTGAAGGCCCGCCAGATCTTGATCTCCGAGCTGTCCTACGCGACCGCCAAGACCGAGGACGAGGCCGAGCTCATGATCGACGAGGTCCTCGACGGCGCCCACGGCGTCAAGATGGCCGCTCAGGCCTAGCTCCGGACCTCCATCCTTCGTCCTAGCCGTCGTTCCGCTTTGGGCCGGCCGAACACCCTTTTGAGCCCCCTTTTCGGTCACAAACCGTTCAGGTCCCGGGCGTTCCCAACCGATGTCTCCTAGGAGGGGTACGAGTCGATCTGCCCCTGTAGGCGATCGGAAGGAACCGAGGGGATGGGCGAACCCACGTCGGAGGGTCGCACGAGTGCGCTGAAGGGGCGTCTGGTCGAGGGCGTGCGCCTGATCTTCATCGCCCTGCTGGCGACCGGTGGATTCGAGATCGGCGCCTCCTTCTCCGAGCCCAGCGCCGCCAGGACCCTCCTGTACGTCTTCCTCGGCGCCGGCATCGGCTACGTGATCGGTGGCGTCCTCGGGCGTCTCACGCTCCGCGCGGTGACGGGCCTCGAGCACGAGCTGCGTCGCACACCCGCTCCCCAGCTGGCCGGAGCCGTCGTGGGGATGGTCGTCGGGTTGATCATCGGCGCGCTGCTGATGGTGCCGCTCCTGTTCCTGCCGGCGGCGGCCGCATGGCCCACGCTCGTCTTCCTGTACATGGTCCTGGGCTCCCTCGGGTTCCGGGTCGGAGCGGCCAAGTACGAGGATATCTTCGGTCTGGTCGGCATGAAGCCGCGGGCCGCGGTCGCCAGCCGCGGTGACCTGCACGTGATCGACACCAGCGCCTTGATCGACGGCCGGGTCGCCGACCTGGTCGCCACCGGGTTCGTCGCCGGCACGATGCTGCTTCACGATGGCGTCCTCCGCGAGCTGCAATCGATCTCGGACTCGTCTGACCCGAGGCGGCGCACACGTGGCCGCCGGGGTCTCGACGTCCTGGTGGAGCTCCAGAAGTCCCCGACGATCCAACTCCAGCTCGTCGAGGAGACGGGAGTGATGGACGTCGACGCCGCGCTCGTTCGTCTCGCGCGCGAGCGCGGGGGTACCCTCATCACCGTCGACGCCAACCTCGCGAAAGTGGCCGAGGCGCTCCGGGTGCCCGTCGCGCAGATCAACGCGCTCGCCTCGAAGTTCCGGGTGCCGTACGCGGCCGGCGATGAGATCTCGGTCCGCCTGGTGAAGGAGGGCCGCGAACACGGCCAGGGCGTCGGGTATCTGGACGACGGCACGATGGTCGTCGTCGAGAAGGCGACCGACCAGATCGGCACCCAGGTCGACGTTCGGGTCACGAACGTGATCCAGACGACCACCGGCCGTATGGTGTTCGCCGCGCTCGCCGAAGTCGACGCGTAAGCGCTGCATCCTCGATCCACTCCCATCGCACCCAGCCTCGGACCGTCTGCCATGCTTCCTCGCATGGAAGGAGCAGGGGCCGTCGCGGTGATCGTCGCGGCCGGATCGGGCACGCGGCTCGGGGAGGGACCCAAGGCGCTCCTCACGATCGGTGGCCGCCCGCTGGTCGCGCTCGCGGTCGAGCGAGCCCTCGCGTCTCCATCGATCGCAAGCGTCGTCGTCGTCGCTCCGACCGGGTACGAGGACGCGATCCGTAGCGCGCTCGGGAGCGTCGCGGGGACGGCGGTGGTCGTCACCGGCGGCGCGACCCGTCAACGATCGGTCGCGGCGGGGATGGATGCGGTCGATCCCGGTGCCGACGTGGTCGCCGTGCACGACGCCGCTCGCCCGTTCGCGTCGGCCGCGCTGTTCGCGGCGGTCGTCGAAACCGTGCGAGCGGGTGCCGATGCCGCCGTCCCGGTCCTGCCACTCGTCGACACGGTGAAACGCGTTCGCGACGGTTCGGTCATCGGGACGGAGCCTCGCGACGAGCTCGCGCTCGCGCAGACGCCGCAAGCGTGTCGCGCCCAGCTCCTCCGCGACGGGCTCGCCAAGGCGGACGAGGCGGGCCTCGACTTCACGGACGACGCCGGTCTCCTCGAGTGGGCGGGCGCGTCGATCCGTACGGTTGCGGGCGAACCGGGGAACTTCAAGATCACGACGCGGGAGGACCTCGCCCGGGCCGATCGGATCCTCGGAGGCACGCGTGAGTGACGTCCGCGCCGGCCTGGGATTCGACGTCCATCCGCGCGACGCCTCACGAACGCTCTGGCTCGGCGGCGTCCGGTTCGAGGGCGAGGCCGGCCTGGCCGGGCATTCCGACGGCGACGCGGTCTGTCACGCGGTCGCCGACGCGCTCCTCGGGGCCGCGGCTCTTGGGGACGTCGGGGAGCATTTCCCCGACACGGACCCGACGTTCGAGGCGATCGGCGGGCTCGACCTCCTGGGACGTGTCGTCGCGCTGATCGCCCACACCGGTCACGCGCCCGGATCGTGCGACGTCACGGTCCTGTGCGAACGTCCCGCGATCGCCCCGAGGCGCGGCGAGATGCGCGCCGCCCTCGCGCAGGTCCTCGACCTCCCGCTGGAGCGTGTGTCGGTCAAGGCCACCCGCCCGGAGGGCCTCGGGTTGTCCGGCGACGGCATCGGCTGTCTCGCCCTCGCGACGCTGCGATGACGGATCCTGCGGCCGTCGGTGGACGGCGCGCGGTCGTCGAGGCCATCCGCGCCGGACGTGTGCGGGACATCTTGGTCGCTCCCGGCGTCCGCGAGACCAAGGGGTTGCGGGCGGTCATGGATGCGGCCGCCGGAGCCGGGCTCGATATGCGCGAGGCGGACCGCACCGAGCTCGACCGCCTCGCGCGCGATCACCAGGGGGTCGTCGCGCGGCTGCGCGATGATCCCCGCCCGCCGGAGCTCGGGGAGCGGGACCTCGGCACGTTCGCGTTCGACGACGACGCGTTCGTCGTCGTCCTGGACGGCATCACTGATCCCCAGAACTTCGGCGCGGCGGCTCGCTGTGCCGAAGCGTCCGGCGCCTCGCTGCTCGTCACCCGGACCCGACGCGCAGCCGACGTCACGCCCGCCGCGGTGCGCGCGTCGGCGGGGGCGTTGCTCCACCTGCCGCTCGCGCGCGTGGCCAACGTCCCGCGCGCGTTGGACCGCCTGCAGGACGCGGGATTCACGGTCGTCGGTCTGGACGGAGACGCGGAGGCGTCGATCTTCGACGCGCCGTGCCCTGAGGGGCGCGTGGCGCTCGTCGTCGGCAGTGAAGGCGACGGGATGTCGCGATTGGTGCGCGAGCGATGCGACGTGTTGGTCGCGCTGCCGATGCGGGGGCGGGTCGGCTCGCTGAACGCCTCTGCGTCGCTCGCCGCCGCCATATACGGCTACGTCTTGCCCTCGAGGCGGTCGTGACCGTGGATATCCTCGGATGATGGATCCGCCGCTTCCACCGCCGCCGCCCCCTCGCCCGGACATGGCGTGGCAGGCCCCCGATCGGATGCCGGCGTCGATCCCAGCGCGTCCGCAACTCGTGACCGCCGCCGCCGTGATCCTCATCGCGATCGGGGCGCTGCAGGCCCTCGCGGGCATGGTGTTCCTCGTCGTGAGTCCCCAGCAGCTCGCGAGCATCGCCTCGATGGGGAACGTGCGCATCGAGCCGCTCGCCAAAGGGATCGGCTTCTTCATCCTGGTCGTGGGGTCGCTGGAGATCATCGCCGGGATCCTCGTGCTTCGACGCTCCGTCGGGGGCCGTATCCTCGCGATCGTCCTCGCGTCTATCGGGCTGGTGGGCGGGATCGGGAACGTCTCGCACGGATACGCCCCAGGTTTAGTGACGCTCGGGCTGTATGCCTTCGTCATCTACGTGCTCTTCGCGCACGCGTCGGCCTTCCGCGGCACCCGTCAGGGGTAGACTCGCTCGGACCGGCCGGCGTGGCGCAGCCCGGAAGCGCAAGCGACTTGTAATCGCTAGGTCGTCGGTTCGAATCCGACCGCCGGCTCTCCGATCGAAAGAACGACAGTGGCCCCGAGCCACCCCGGCGTGAGGCTTCAGGCGGCCACGCGAAGCTCCCGCAAGCCCCGGATGATGTAGTTCGGCTTCCAGCTCGGCTCCGCGACGAGATGCAGCGCGGGCAGGCGTCGAAGCATCGTTGAGAACGACGTCTCGAGCTCCAACCGCGCGAGCGGCGCCCCCAAGCAGAAATGCACGCCGGCGCCGAATGACACGTGCGGGTTGGGATCGCGCCCGACATCCAGATCGTCCGGTCGATCGAACACCGCCGGATCCCGGTTCGCGGACCCGAACAGCAGTCCGAGCTCGGCTCCCTTGGGAACGGCTGCGCCGCAGATCTCCGAGTCCTCCAATACCCACCGCTCGAACATCTGCAGCGGGGTGTCCCACCGCATCAGCTCCTCGATCGCCCGCGGTACCAACGTTGCGTCGCCGCGGAGGCGCGCAAGCTGGTCCGGGTTGCGGAACAACGACCACCAGCCGTTCCCGGTGACGTTCACGGTGGCCTCATGGCCCGCGTTCAGGAGCAGGACGCAGGTCCCGATCAGTTCGTCCTCCGTCAGCCGTTCCCCTTCGTCCAGGACCTGCGCGAGCGCGCTGATGAGATCGTCGCGCGGCGCGGCGCGGCGTTCCCTCGAGAGCTTCCGGAGGTAGTCGGAGAACTCGACGCATGCTCGTACGGCGGTCCGGGCCGTCTCCTCGGACGGCTGCAGCTCGTACATGCCACAGATGTCGGCGGACCACGGCCGGAGCAATCCTCGCTCCTCGTGCGGGACACCGAGCAGCTCCGCGATCACCGCCACGGGCAGTGGTTCGGCGAGCGTCGAGATCAGGTCGAACTCCCCTCCGCCCGCCACGCCGTCGACCAACCCGTCCATCATCCGCTGGATCCGATCGCGCATCCCCTCCACCATCCGGGGCGTGAAGGCCTTCGAGACGAGCGCTCGCACGCGCGTGTGATCGGGTGGCTCCATGTCCAGGATGCCGCTGCGGATCAGGTGCCAGAACGGCCCGTGCCAGTCGGGCTCTTCCGGACGACCCATCTCGGTGTGCGTCGCGACGTGGTGATACGTGCGGCCGAACCGTCGATCGCGGAGCAGGGCGTTGACGTCGGCGAACCGCGACACCAGCCAGTGGTCGGTCGGCTCGTGGTACCAGATGGGCGTCTGCTCACGCATCTGCGTGTAGACGGGATACGGATCGGCGATGAACCCGAGATCGTCAGGGGCGAACGCGAACTCCACGGGCATCACCGTACCGTCGCACGACCCGGACGGCCCAGCCCGTCAGCCTCCGGGAAGGAACACGTGGAACGAGGAACCGCCGCCCTCGCGATCCTCGAGCCACGCCCGGCCGCCGTGGAGCTCCGCGAAGCGCCGCACGAGCGAGAGCCCGACCCCGACGCCCGGGGAGTGCCCCGACGACGAGCCCGGTGCCTGCCTGAACGGCTCGAACACGGCCTCGTGCAGTTCGTGGGGGATGCCGTGTCCCTCATCCTCGACGATCAACATCACCCCGCCGTCCTGGCCGAAACCGCGGATCCAGATCCGGGTGCCGTCCGGCGTGTGGCGGATGGCGTTCGACAGCAGGTTCTCCAGGATCCGTTCGACCTTGGCCGCGTCGACGGACACCGTGATCGATTCGACCTCCACCTGGATGTCACGGCCGGCCGGATTCTCGGTCCCGTCGACACTGCGATGCACCAGGTCGGCCAGGTCGGTCGGTCGCCGTTGCGGGCTGACGATCCCCCGCTGGAGCCGGTCGAGGTCGAGCAGGTCCGAGAGCAACCGTTCGAGCTTCCGCGCGTTCGCCGCGATGCGGCCGACGAGGTCGAGGGCGTCTTCCTTCGGCAGGTTGAGCTCGGTCTGTTCGAGGGTGAGAGCGGAGCCCAGGATGGAGGTCAGGGGCGTCCGCAGGTCGTGCGAGACCGCCTCGAGGAACGTGTTCTTCATCTCGTCGAGCGCGCGGAGTCGTTGCGCTGCTTCGCGTTCCCGACGGAACGCCTCCGAGTACTTGCGCTCGCTCCGTCGCAGGGCTTGCTCGGCGCGCTTACGTTCCGTGATGTCGATCATCAGGCCGCGGAGCTGTCGCGGGCCTTGAGCGCTGCGCACCACGTGCACCATGTCGCGGATCCAGATCGTGCGGCCGTCGGGCGCCGACACGCGGTACTCCAAGCTCTGGTCCTGGCCGGCGTCGGCAGCGATCCGGGCGGCCGTGACGGCGCCCTCGCGATCTTCGGGCAGCGTGTGATCGCCCCACCGGCGCCCCTCCGCGATCCACTCCTGCTCGTTGGCGCCCAGGAGCTGTTCGGCGCGGCCCCCGATGAACGAGAGTCTGAGCGAGGCGGCGTCCGCCTCCCAGTAGACCGCATCCAGGCTGGCGACGAGCTCGTGGAACCGCTCCAACTCCGAGAGGCGCCGTGCGTTCCCGAGGGCGAGCGACGTGATGTCGGCGATCCCGCGGGCCAGACGCAGATCCTGGTCGGTGAACCGCGCGTCGACGTCCTTGGCTGCCAACACGATCGCGCCGAAGCCATCGGGCTCCCACCGCAGCGGAGCGACCAGGACCTCTCGGACCTCGCCAAGCACGCGGTACTCGGGAGGCACCTGCTGAACGACATCGCGCGGGACCACGAAGGGCCCGGACTCGCTTGACAGGAACGCCGTCGCGACGTCCGAGGGGACGACCGAGACCAAGGTGTCCTGCTCCACCGGCGCGGAAGTGTCGTCGGCCGTCGTGGAGAGGCGCAGGAGGTGGAAGTCTCCCGTCTCTTCATCCCGGAGGTACGCCGCGAGGCCGGACGCGACGACAAGGTGCGGCACGGTATCCATCGCCTCCTGCAGGATGTCCTCGACCGAATGGAGCTGTGTCAGGGTCTGTGACAGGTGCAGGAGCGAAGTCGATGTTTCCGCGGCCTCACGTTCCGCTTGGAACAGTTTGGCGTTCTGGAGGGCGACCGCTGCGTGGGACGCCAGGACTTCGAGGAGCCGCTGATCATCCTCGTCGAACTTCCCGTAGCCGAGCATGGAGAGCGTGATCACGCCCAGCAGCTGGTCGCCCACGGCCATGGGCACGGCCAGCATCGATTCCAGCACGTCGTCGGTACCGGGGATCTGAACCGCGAATCCGACCTCGCGGGCGTCCGGAGTGATGAGCGAGTCTCGGGATTCAGCGACGTGTCCGGTGATGCCTTCGCCGACCTCGGTGATCAGCGACTCGACGGTGTCCTTCTCGTAGTCGGAGAACATCTCTCCGCGGAACGAGACCGGATACAACGTGCGCCCGTCGGGCTGCAGGAGATAGACACGACAGCTGTGATAGTCGACGATCGTGCGCAGCTCCGCGGTGATGGCCGAGCTGATCTCGTAGGCATCACCCAGGGAGTTGAGCTTGGCGGCGAGGCTGTGGAGCATGTTGAGCTGCGCCACCGACCGGAAATGATCGGCCGGGATGCGAGGCTCACGCTCGGCCTCCGCAGCCACGTCGTCACCGGTGGTTACCACGTGTCAATCCTCTCACTGTCGATGATCGGGCTCTCACTAAGGACTTCGGCTCGTTCCCCCGGGGTGCTTGAACGGCGGGTGACGGTTGCTAGCCTCGCATCGTGAGCCGTTCGTCCACCGAGGGGAAGGCGGGGGAGGTCCCGGCGCTCGATCAGCGCGACCGCGAGCTCCTCGATTTCGAGCGTGAGGCGTGGAAGTTGCGGATGTCGAAGGAACGCGCGATCCGCGAGCGATTCGGGTTCTCCGCCGCCCGTTACCATCAATTGCTGAACCGCGCCATCGACCGCCCGGAAGCGATCGCGTACGACCCCATGCTCGTGCGCCGGCTCCGGCGTATCCGAGATGCCCGGCGGCGCAAGAGGACGGCCGGTCGTCTCGGGATCCCCTTGTAGCCGACCGGCACTGCGGAGGCCTGGGGTAGGATGGGCCGCGTGAATCTGGGAACCGCACGGATCGTGATCATCTTGGCGCTCGCCGCAGGCGGGATCGCCATCCTGGCGAATGGGTTCGGGAGCGCGGCGGTCGTGCTTCCACCGACGGGGGCGGGGGGCAGCGGAACGGGCAGCCCCTCCTCCTCGCCGAGCAGCTCGCCCACTCAGCCGCCGAAGCAGACGCCTAGCCCGAAGATCAAGGGCGTGCAGATCGCCGTCTTCAACGGCACGAACGAGGCGGGGCTGGCCGCCCAGGTACAGCAGGTCCTGGAGGCCGACGGCTACGTGGCAGCGCAGGGCCCGGCCGACGCCGCCTCGAAGCCCGTCCCCAAGACCATCGTCTACTTCCGCGGCGGGTCGAACGCCGCGCAGAACCGTTCCGACGCCAAGTATGTCGCGGACACGTACTTCTCCGGGGCACGCGTCGCGGTCCTCGACCAGACCCTGGGCGCCAACATCGCCGCCAGCGCGCAGGTCGTCATCATCGTCGGGGTCGACTACACGACAGGTGCGAGCACCGGCGGAGGCTAGCGCCACGAGGGTGACTCGTCCCGCAGCTTGCTGAGCACGTCGTTGCGGCGCGTCTCGCGTTCTGTGGGAGTCAACGCGATCAGCTGGATCAAGGCCGACGAGAGCGCAGCCGGTGAGAACGGCTTGGTCATGAACTCGGACGCGCCCTCCTCCCAGCAGCGAACGCGGTCCTCCCGTTGCGCCTTCGCTGTGAGCACCAGGACCGGGATATCCCGCGTCCGGTCATCGGCGCGCAGGTGAGACAGGACCCCGTAGCCATCCATCAACGGCAACATCAGGTCCAAGACGATGGCATCGGGCACCTCGGCGAACGCCAGGGCGAGGCCCCGTTCGCCGTCCGGCGCCTCCAGGACGTCGTGGCCCGCGTGCTGGAGGTTCACCCTGCACAGCAGGAGCACGTCCGGTTCGTCGTCGACGACGAGGATCCGGGCCATCGCGTTATCACCGCTCTTTCCCCGGGCACGTGTTGGATAGGTCTAGTCCCTTGGGTCTTCGGCCGATACGAGGGAGGTGTGCATACCCGAAACCGGGGAGTTGCGCGAAGTGGCATCGCCGCAGGTCGGAGCGTTGACGTCGTGACACGCCCACCCTACGCTGGCTGGGGAGGGAGCGGATATCGTGCTGAAGGTATCTCAGAAGCTGGAATACGCGATGCGGGCCATGATCGAGCTCGCCAATCGTCGGGGAGATGGAGCCCTGGTGCCCGCTCGCGAGATCGCGGAACGCCAGCAGATCCCCCTGCGGTTCTTGGAGCAGCAACTCGGAGCGCTTTCGAAGGCAGGGCTCGTCGAGAGCTTCCGAGGAGCCGGAGGGGGCTGCCGGATCGCCCGAGAACCCTCCGAGATCACCATCGCGCAGATCGCCGACGCCATCGAGGGCCAGATCTTCCCGATGTTCTGCCTCGAGCCGTCCGACCACACCTGCTTCCAGGACTCCCAGTGCGGCTTGCAGGGGTTCTGGGCCGACGTGGCCCGGGCGGCGCAGAAGGTCTTCGACGAGACGACGGTGGCGGACCTATCGGCCCGCCACCAACGGATGAGCCCGGGGCCGGTGTTGATCGCCCCGGAGACGCTGTTGTCCCGTTCTTCCTGACCAGGTATCGCCTGGTCAGGCGGGGTTATTTCGCTGCTTCGGCATCAGCCTTACTCAAGATGCGCGTGAGCTTCGTGCCGCACACCGGGCAGGCGCCCTGTGCGGCGGGGCGGCCGTTCTTCAGGGTGACGATCTCCCCCTCGAACGTCCGCTTCTCACGGCACTTCATGCAGTAGCCCTCGTATTGCGCCACCGCCTGCCTCCTTCCCCTTTACGCTTCGAGGCCGCCTCAGACGGCGGCCTCACACACGATGTTGAGGCTACACGAGCCTTCTTGCAAGCACTTACGGCGCTGAGGTCGGCTCGCGGGGACGGGGGGTTCCTGCGTACGATGCTGACCGTCTGCGACCAAGAGAGGTGCCACACGTGAGCGACACCGAGCAGAACATCGAGGCGCTCCTTTCGGAGAAGCGCGTCTTCGAGGCCTCCCCGGCCTTCGTCGAGCGTGCGCTCATCTCTGATCGTTCGATCTACGACCGGGCGGCGGCCGATCCCCTGGGCTTCTGGGCCGAGCAGGCGGAGCGGATCTCCTGGTCCCGCCGATGGGACGAGGTGATGGAGTGGGACGCCCCTTGGGTCAAGTGGTTCACGGGGGGAACGCTCAACGCGTCGTACAACTGCCTGGACCGCCACGTCGAAGCCGGCGGCGGGGATAAGGTCGCGTACCACTGGGTGGGCGAGCCGGGGGACACCCGGACCATCACGTACCGGGACCTGTACGAGGAGACCTGTCGGTTCGCGAACGCCCTGAAGGGTCTGGGCGTGCAACGCGGCGATCGTGTCGCGATCTACCTCGGGATGGTGCCGGAGCTCCCCGTCGCGATGCTTGCTTGCGCACGCATCGGCGCGCCGCACTCCGTGGTGTTCGGCGGCTTCTCTGCCGAGGCGCTGAAGGATCGTATCAACGACGCGCAGGCGACGGTCCTGATCACGGCGGACGGTGGGTATCGCAGAGGACAGGTCGTGCCGCTCAAGGACAGCGCCGACACCGCGTTGAAGGAGTGCCCGACGATCAAGCACGTCGTAACCGTGCGGCGAACGGGTGGGGAGCACTCCTTCACGGCGGAGCGCGACCACTGGTACCACGAGTTGATCGCCGAGCAATCCGCGGAGTGTCCGCCCGAGGAGATGGACGCCGAGGACTTCCTGTACCTGCTCTACACGAGCGGTACCACCGGCAAGCCGAAGGGCATCGCGCACACGACGGGCGGCTACATGACCCAGGTCGCGGCTACGCATCGATTGATCTTCGACATCCACGAGGACGATGTGTACTGGTGCGCGGCGGACATCGGCTGGGTGACGGGCCACTCCTACATCGTCTACGGCCCGCTCGCGAACCACACGACCGGCATCATCTACGAGGGCGCGCCCGACTGGCCCGACAAGGACCGGTTGTGGTCGATCGCGGAGACGTACAAGGCGACGATCCTCTACACGGCACCGACGGCGATCCGCGCGTTCATGCGCTGGGGGACGGAGTTCCCCGAGCGGCACGACCTGTCCTCGTTCCGGTTGCTCGGTTCCGTGGGTGAGCCCATCAACCCCGAGGCATGGGTCTGGTATTGGAAGTACATCGGGGGCGAGCGCTGTCCGGTCGTCGATACGTGGTGGCAGACGGAGACCGGCGCGATCTTGATCACACCGCTCCCCGGCGTCACCCCACTGAAGCCCGGGTCGGCGACGGACCCCTTCCCGGGCATCGAGGCCGATGTCTTCGACGAGGCGGGGAACTCCGTGCCGTTCGGCGGCGGTGGGTACTTGGTGTTGAAGCACCCGTGGCCGTCGATCGCGCGCACCATCTGGGGAGATCCCGACCGGTACGTGAACACGTACTTCAGCCAGTACGGGCCGCAGATCTACGTGGCGGGCGACGGCGCCAAACGCGACGAGGACGGCTACTACTGGCTGCTCGGACGCATCGACGACGTCATGAACGTTGCGGGGCACCGGTTGTCGACGTACGAGATCGAGAGCGCGCTCGTGGACGATCCGAAGGTCGCGGAGGCAGCGGTGGTGTCGCGCCCCGACGACCTGGTCGGCGAGGCGATCGTGGCGTTCGTGACGCTGAAGTCCGAGTTCGTCGGTGACGACGCGATGGCCGAGGAGCTGCGCGAGCACGTAGCGCAGATGATCGGGAAGATCGCGCGCCCGCATGGGATCATCTTCACCACCGACCTGCCGAAGACGCGATCGGGCAAGATCATGCGCAGGTTGCTGCGCGACGTAGCCCGCGGCCGCCCGCTCGGCGACGTCACCACGCTCGCGAACGCCGAGATCGTCGAGCAGATCCACGACATGGTGGGGTCCGGCGCCGGCGACGAGTGAGCGCCCGGTCGGCCCTCAGACGTATCGGGCGAAGAAGTCGAGGATCAGCTGCATGTGGTGGACCCGCTGATCGACGCTGTTCGCATGATGCCCCTCCGGATACATGTGGACGTCGACGGGGACGCCGCGTGATCGGAGCGCGTCGACCCACGGCGTGATCCCCTCGACCGGGCATCGCGGGTCCTGCTCCCCGGCGATGATCAGGACGGGTGCGACGGCACGGTCGACGTATGTCATCGGGTTGCGCTCCCGGTAGAGATCGGGAACCTCGTCGGGCGTGCCGCCGTACATCGCCACGTCGTACGCGCGGATCTCCGGCATCGACGCGTAGTGCGCGGCGACCATGTCGCCTGCCGGGATCCCTGCGAACACGGCCTTCCACCGATCGGGATGGAGGCCGACGTTCAGGCACGCGAGGCAGCCACCCCACGACCATCCCGCGAACGCGACCCGCGCGGCGTCCGCGATGCCTGCCTCGATCAGCGCGTCGAGTCCCGCGATGACGTCCTCCGTCTCCGGGAACCACGGATCACCGACGAGCGCGCGGCGGAACGCGATGCCGTACCCGGTCGAGCCCCGATAGTTGACGAGCGCCACCGCGTACCCGGCATCGACGTACGCCTGCGTCTCCGCATCGAACGCGTCGCGCTCGTGCCATTCAGGGCCGCCGTGAACGCTCATGACGGTCGGGTACGGACCATCACCCGGTGGGGTTGCCACGAACGCCTGGATGCGCTGACCCGCCGGATCCTCGAACCAGAACGAGCGGTAGGGCCGGCCCGCGGGTGGGCGCTCGCCCGCCGGAGCCAGGATCTCCTGCCCATCCGCGTTCATCACGCGGGGCGGGTGCACGCTGTCGCTCGTCTCGAACCACACGTCGCCGTCGGGGCGCACGGCGGCGTCTCCGATCTCTCCCGGCGGGTCGGCGACGATCGTCGTCTCCCCGCTCTCAAGGTCCAACCGGTGGAGCTCGAACGTGCCTTCGAACTCGTGCCGGATCAGGATCGCGGAACCATCGGGCCACCACCCGACGGGGATCGCGGCCCCGGGAAGATCGACGGGCAACTCGCGACGCCGGTCCTCCGTGGGCGCCCAGATCGACGGGCGTTCGAACGCGCCGAGCTCCGACGTGAAGAGCAGCCGGTCGTCGCCCGGTCGCGGGCTCCACGCGACCGGATCCAGGTTCGAACCGGGGTCGTTGAGCTCCCCTACCGCGGCGCCGTCCGCGGTGCGGAGCACCAGGAGCCCGTGATGAAGGATGTCGCCGTGATCGGTGTGCCGAAGGCACACGAGCCCGCCGTCGGCCGACAGCCCTCCCGATCCGGGTGGATCTTCCCGACCGACGCCGAGCGGCGTCGCGCTCGTGCGGACGATCCGGGGCGCGGAGCCCTGTACCGCCACGACCGCCAGGTACTCGTCGTCGGTGACGATCCCGAGCGCAACCGCGTCGCCTGCGAACGAGATCCCGGCCGACCAGCCGCGGGGGACGCCGGCGACGAACGGCTCCGGCTCTCCCGACCTATGCGGCGCTGCAACCCAAGAGCCCCGTTCGTCCCCGGTGTCGTCTCGCCACCACACGACGCGCCCGTCGGGCGCCACGAGCACGCTCTCGACGCCGACCCGTTCGTCCGAGAGCTGCCGCCGCTCGCCGGTGGCCCGATCCGTCTCCCATGCCTGCCACGACCCGCTCTCGTTGGAGACGAACGCGAGATGGTCTGCGGCGCTGTCACTCCAGGCTGGGAAGCCGAACCGGGGGGCCGTGAAGCGTCGCTGCCAGGCGGGGGGATCGACCATGGGAAGGATGATGTCACGGCACCGTTCCGCCTTGTCAGCCGTGAGACCCCGGCCCTAGAATCGTTAGCACTCGGAGTCGCCGAGTGCTAGCAGTCGACAACGCAGGCTGAGAACCGGATCGAAGAGGCCGGAGGAGGAGGCAGGGATGGGAGCGAAGATCATCTCGTTCGACGAGGAGGCACGGCGGGCGCTGGAGCGGGGCATGGACCAGCTCGCCAACGCCGTGAAGATCACGCTCGGCCCCAAGGGCCGCAACGTGGTCCTCGAGAAGAAGTGGGGCGCCCCCACGATCACCAACGACGGCGTCTCGATCGCCAAGGAGATCGAGCTCGACGATCCGCTGGAGAAGGTCGGCGCCGAGCTCGTGAAGGAGGTCGCCAAGAAGACGGACGACGTCGCCGGTGACGGCACGACGACCGCCACCGTGCTCGCCCAGGCGATCGTGAAGGAAGGCCTCCGCAACGTCGCGGCCGGTGCCAACCCGATGTCGCTGAAGCGTGGCATCGAACGCGCCGTCGAGCTGGCGGTCGAGGCGATCCGCAACCAATCCAAGGAGGTCGACTCCAAGGAGCAGATCGCCGACGTCGGCGCCATCTCCGCGGCCGACCCCGAGATCGGCAAGGTCATCGCCGAGGCGGTCGACAAGGTCGGCAAGGACGGCGTGATCACGGTCGAAGAGTCCAACACCTTTGGCATGGAGCTCGAGTTCGTCGAGGGCATGCGGTTCGACAAGGGCTACATCTCGCCGTACTTCGTGACCGACCCCGAGCGGATGGAGGCGGTCCTCGAGGACCCCTACGTCCTGATCGTCAACAAGAAGATCTCGAGCGTGCAGGAACTGCTGCCGCTCCTGGAGAAGATCATGCAGTCGGGCAAGCCGCTCGCGATCATCGCCGAGGACATCGAGGGCGAGGCTCTCGCGACGCTCGTGGTGAACAAGATCCGCGGAACGTTCCGTTCGGTCGCGGTGAAGGCTCCCGGGTTCGGCGATCGTCGCAAGGCGATGCTGCAGGACATCTCGATCCTGTCCGGCGGGCAGGTCGTCTCCGAGGAGGTCGGTCTCAAGCTCGAGAACGCGACGCTCGACCTGCTTGGCTCCGCGCGGAAGGTGGTCGTCACCAAGGACGAGACGACCATCGTCGAGGGTGGAGGTAAGGACGAGGAGATCCACGGCCGCATCAACCAGATCAAGGCCGAGATAGAGAAGACCGACTCCGACTACGACCGCGAGAAGCTCCAGGAGCGGCTGGCCAAGCTCTCGGGCGGCGTCGCGGTGATCAAGGTCGGCGCGGCCACCGAGGTCGAGCTGAAGGAGAAGAAGCACCGCATCGAAGACGCGGTGCAGTCGACCAAGGCGGCCGTCGAAGAGGGGATCGTGCCCGGCGGGGGCGTCGCGCTGCTTAACGCGCAGTCGGCGCTCGACAAGGTCGACCTTGAGGGCGACGAGCTCACCGGGGCGGCCATCGTTCGCCGCGCGCTCGAGGAGCCGCTCAAGCAGATCGCGTTCAACGCAGGGCTCGAGGGCGGAGTCATCGTCGAGAAGGTCCGCGCGCTCGACGCCGGGTTCGGGCTGAACGCGGCCACCGGCGAGTACGGCGACATGCTGAAGTTCGGCGTGATCGACCCGACGAAGGTGACCCGCTCGGCACTCCAGAACGCGGCCAGCATCGGCGCGTTGTTCCTGACGACCGAGGCGGTCGTCGCCGACAAGCCGGAGAAGGAGAAGGCGCCGGCGATGCCGGGCGGCGGCGGGGACATGGACTTCTAGACCTCGCGCATTCTCTATCGCACGTCGATGAGGCCCCTCCGGGGGCCTCATCGACGTTCCGGGTAGCCTCAGCGCTCGCTGGGGTCGACGGGAGCGAGGAGCTGCGTGGCGAACGCCCCCGGGTGCAGTAGAGGAGACGGAGCGGATGGCGAGGTCGGTTGAGGTCTTCCGCTCGGCCATCCGCAACGGCTCGCTGCGACGGGTGCTCGCCGGCTTCTTCCTGTTCACCGCGCAGGAGTACGCCGTCTGGATCTCCGTCACGATCTACGCGTTCGAACGCGGCGGGACCGCGACGGCAGCCGGCGTCCTGGTGGCCCAACTCGTCCCGGCGGCAACCGTCGCACCGTTCACCGCCGTGTTCGGCGATCGGCTCCGACGGGATACGGCTCTGAGCTTGGGCTACGGGATCCAGGCCGGCGCCTGCGGGGTGCTGGCCGTCGCGTTGTGGAAGGCTCCGCCGCTCGCGGCCTACGCGGCGGCCGTCCTGGCGAGCTGTGCCGTGACATTCACGCGGCCTACACACAACGCGATCCTTCCGGAGCTCGCCGACACGCCGCAGGAACTCACGGCCGCGAACGCCGCGACGGGCATGATGGAAGGGTTGGGCACGCTCGTGGGTCCGGGTCTGTCGGCCCTGCTCATCGGTTCGATCGGCGTGGGCGGGGTCGTCGGCGTCATGGCGCTCTTCATGGTGGCCGCCGGCCTCCTGACGTTCCGGCTCCGGCTCTACCGGGACGCGCAGCCGATATCGCGGGCCGAGCCGGAGTCGTTCTTCGTCGATTCGCTCGGTGGCTTCCGGGAGCTTCGAGCGGAGCCCGGAGCCGCGCTCCTGCTCGGCGTCGGCGGCGTGCAGTTCTTCCTGATCGGGCTCCTGGATGTGTTCTACGCGCTGCTCGCGATCCAGATCCTCGGCCGTGGCAGCTCCGGGCCGGGCGTCCTCTCCGCGGGATTCGGTTTCGGAGGCCTGCTCGGCGCCACCGTGGCCGTTACGCTCGCGAGCCGTCGCCGGCTCTCGCCGGCGATGGCGGCCGGACTGGCGGTGAGCGGACTGGCGCTCGCGACCGTGGGGTCTGCCGAGGTGATGGCTGTCGCGCTGCTGCTGATCGCCTTCGTCGGGGCGGCGCGGGCGTTCTTCGACGTGGCCGCCCGCACGTTGCTCCAGCGGGCCGTTCAGGACGACGTGCTCGCTCGCGTCTTCGGCGTGGAAGAAGGGCTCCAGATGCTCGGTCTCGCCGCCGGCTCGGCGATGGCTCCCGTGTTCGTCTCCGGGTTCGGGCCGCGCGGCGCGTTCGTGGCGGCGGGCGTCGTCCTGCTCGTCGTTGCCGTCACGACGTGGCCTGCGCTCAGCAGGCTGGATGCGCGCGCCGTCGTGCCAGGGCCGCAGCTCGCCTTGCTCCGGCGCATCCCGATCTTCGCGCCGCTCCCCGAGCATGTCGCGGAGCAACTCTCATGGCGCCTGATCCCGGTGGAGGCCCCGGCCGGCACGGTCGTCATCCGCCAGGGCGACGTGGGCGATCGGTTCTATCTCGTGGTGGAGGGCCGGCTCTCGGTCACGGTGGGCGCGGACGCCCGACGCGAGCTGGGCCCCGGCTCCTCGTTCGGCGAGATCGCTCTGCTCCGCGACGTCCCCAGGACCGCCACGGTCACGGCCCTCACCGATTGCCGCCTGCTCGCGCTGGAGCGGGATGTGTTCCTCGAGGCTGTGACGGGGTCGCGGCGGAGCGTTAGGGTTGCCAACCGGAAGATCGACCGGCACCTGAAGTGATGGGAACCGGCGGTCACATCTTCGCCACAATTCGTCATGAACCCTCCCGGGAGGTTGAGCGAACCAATCCGTGGAGCCCCTCTCTCCGAAGGAACGGCCCGGATCCCCCATCCGGGCCGTTCTGACGTTCCGGAGCCGTCCACCGGGCTGGGTGGGGTCGCGTGGGACAATCGCCGCGATGGTGGCCACCGGCGTCTCACGCAAGCTCGAACAGCTTCATCAGACCCTGTCGGCGACCGGCGGCGTGGTCGTCGCGTACTCGGGGGGAACGGACTCCACACTCGTCGCCGCGGTTGCCGCCCGCGCGCTCGGGGATCGCGCACTCGCGATAACTGCGGTCTCGCCGTCGCTCCCCCCCGGCGAGGCCGATGACGCCCGCCGGGTCGCGGCGGAGCTGGGTATCGCCCACCGGACGGTCCGCACGCACGAAGCCGAGCGACCCGCATACCTGGCGAACGGGACCGACCGGTGCTACCACTGCAAGACCGAGCTGTACGACGTGCTCGCTCGTGTCGCCGAAGAGTCTGATCTCGGGGTGGTGGTATCCGGCGCGAACCTCGACGATCTCGGCGACTTCCGACCGGGTCTCGCGGCTGCGGCCGAGCACGGTGTGCGCCACCCGCTCGTGGAAGTGTCGATGTCGAAGTCAGAGGTGCGAGAGGCGGCGCGTGAGCTGGACATCCCCACATGGGACAAGCCGGCCTCGGCCTGCCTCGCCTCGAGGATCCCGTTCGGGGTGACGATCAAGGTGGAGGAGCTGTCGAAGGTGGGCCGCGCCGAGCGGTTGCTGAAGGAGCTCGGCTTCCGGCAGTGTCGCGTGCGCGTGCACGGCGACGTCGCGCGCATCGAGGTGGATCTGGCGGATCTCCCGCGATTGGCCGAGACGGGCGTGCGCGAACGAGCGGTGCAAGGATTGCGGGCGCTGGGATACCGGTACGTCGCGCTCGACCTCGAGGGCTTCCGGTCGGGGAGCTTGAACCCCGAAGGGTCCTAGCGCGTTGCACGAGACGCACATCCGGATCCGCTGGCGCGACATGGACGCGTACGGCCACGTGAACAACGGCGTGTACCTGACCTACCTCGAGGAGTGCCGCGACGCGTGGGCGCAGGAGCTGTTCGGCGGGCCGGACGGAAGCTGGGACTTCGTCCTCGCGCACGTCGGGATCGACTATCGGAGTCAGTTGACACAAGCCGATGGCGAGATCGTGGTTCGGTGTCGCTTGGCGTCGTTCGGCCGTTCGAGCGTTCGAACGCGCGAGGAGATCGTGAAGGGAAACGGGACGATCGCGGCCGAAGCCGAGGCGGTGGTCGTCCCGCGAGACCCCGACGCCGATCGATCACGTCCGCTCACCGAACAGGAGCGAGGGTCGCTGCAGGCCGAGCTCGAGCGCGACGCGACGGAGCGTTAGGTCGTCTGGCCGGGGAGCACCCGGCGACCGTGGACGAAGTGATCTCGGTACCAGCCGTCACCCACCCACATGACGGTCACGCCCCCCGGCGTGCTCGAGGAGTCCAGCGCCCACCCGTTGCCGATGAACGTGTCGACGTGATCGACTCGACCGTCGCCGTCACCGTCGTAGAACATCAGATCGCCGGGCTGGAGCTGGTCGTACGACAGGTTGCCCACCGTTGCCATGTCCGCCGACGTTCGTTGTGGCAGATCCCATCCGAGGTACGGCCGGGGAGGTGAGACGTTCCAGTACGCGCTGTCGCTCGCCCGCAGGAGCCACCAGGTGAAGCCCGAGCAGTCGAAGCCGGGTACCGCCTGGCCGTACGACGACGTCGGGATGCCCCACTCGCCGCCGTAGACGTAGGGGTAGCCCGCGTACCGGACACCCCATTGCACGATCTCCTGCTGGTCGGGCGTGAGCGACGGCAGCGAGATGTCCTGATACTGCGCGATCAACTCTGGTACATCCCAGGACGGTTGCGTCGCCGCCCGGTAGAGGGAGTAGGCGACCTGCGCCCGCGAGAGCGGCGTCGTGGGACCCACGTCTTGCGATTCATCGGAGTTGTTGTACCGGAGTCCCAAGCGCATACCCAACACGAGCGCCCCGAAGTTCGGGGGCAGATCGAACGTCACACCGTCGGCGGTGTGCAGGTGGTTCAGGGACTTGATCGCCGGCGCGAGTCCGAGCGCCAACGTCAGCACACGATGCACCATGGTCATCGTCACGGCCTTGTCGGGCGCGAACGTTCCCGCGGCCGTCTTCGTCATCCAGTGGAGCTTCACCGCGATGTTCGCTGCGGCGTAGAAGGCGTCGCTCGGATCCAGGTCGGTGAACGTGATCGACGGGTCCACTGTCTCCGTGGGCGCGAACGCCATGACGACGGCCCGAGCGAAGTACTTCCGGGTTTCGATCGTCGACGGTTGGAACGGGTACGTCCCGTCGGGGTTCGGCGCGAAGTCGCGCATCCAGTCGTTGGTCGCACCGACGTAGTTGATCGCCGACCTCGCCCAACGGGTCGACTTGTCCAGGTCGGACCACACGATCGTCGACCGACCGTCGGCACGCGACGTGGCGATGGCGGCCTGCGCGGCATGGGAGGGGAGCAGCGCGAGCGCGACCGTCGTCGTCAACGCCATCGTGACCACCCGTCGCCGAAGCAAGCCTCTCCCCTGGGTCATACCTGCAACGTCGGCGCTCGGGCGTTGGAGCTTGAGTCACGCTGCTTCGGTAGGCTCGCCCTCGTGCTCGGGGAACAGGAAGCCGTCGTGTTAGAGGTCCGTCCGTGGGACGTGCACGGGGTCGGTCACGTGGACGTCACGCTAGTGTACCCAGACCGCACGGTGGAGACGGCTCGCTTGGGCAGGGAGAGCGTGCCCGAAGATCTCTCCGCCGGGGATCACGTCCTGGTGGCCAAGGCGATGAACGTCGTGGTCGAGGTTCGTCGCCCCGGCGCGTAGCGCCGGGGCGAGCGTCTGCGGCTCGTCAGTCCTTCGGGCCCTCGGCGCGCACCTTCTCGACCGACTCGAGGGCGCCGCGGAGATCCTTCAGCCATTCATCCTGGCGCTCGGAGACCAAGCGCACGCACCACGCGAGCGCATGGCTGCGGCTCCGGGCCACGCCGGCGTCGACCAGCGTGTCGAGCACGCGACGCTCCGGCATCCGAAGTCGCGTCATGGCCGGCGCTGCAAGGGTTGTGAACAAGACCGTCTGGTCGCCGCAGGTCGCTCCCCACGAGACCTTCAGGCCGAAGCGATGTTGGGCCTCGTCGGCGATCCGCATCCGCTGGCCGCGGGTGTCTTCCCGGAACCCGGCGATGCGGGATGCGCGGGCCGCCGCCACGGCGTCGGATGACGCGTCGGCGGGGAGTTCCGGCTCGGCGAGGGTACCGACGACGAGGACCTCGTCGCGATCCGCATCCACGGATGGGGCTCCGCCGAACCAGTCGGCGGGGAGGCGGCCGGCGAACCAGCCCTGGAGCTCATCGGGTGAGGTGGTCCTTCGATGTGTCATGGAATGAAGATTACATCATTACTTCGATGTGACAACAGGAACGGGTCGCCTCATGACCCGGTAGGGGACCTGAGGTACCGTGCGAGTCGCCGGATGAGGAGGTTGAACCCTGAAGAAGGGACCGCTCCGCGGGATCGCCGAGATCCGCAGCTTCTTCCGCACGAACGAGCGGCCGATCTACTTCGTCTCGGCCACGGCGTTCAACCTGCTCGGCATCGACCGCTGGGTTCGCAACTTCAAGTTCATCAACTACTACGACTCGTTCGACGGGTTCCATCCGAACGTGTTCGTGCCCAAGGAGCGCAGCCCGCGGGAGTTCTCGTCCATCGAGGAGATCTGCAACTACCTGTTGGCCCACAAGGAGGTCGCCGACTTCGTGAGCCGCCGCGGGCCGGGTGGCAAGGCCACGTTCCTGATGTTCGACGAGGAGACCGAGCAGCTCGCCGGCGAGCTCGGGCTGGACGTGGCGTTCCCATCGGCCGCGCTCCGCCACCGGTTGGATTCGAAGATCGTTACCACCCAACTCGGGAACGACGCCGGCGTGCCCAGCGTGCCGAACGCGATGGGTCGCGCGAACGACTACGCCACGCTCATGAAGCTCGCGCGCGCCGGTGGGCTCGGCGACGACGTGGTGGTGCAGACGCCGTACGGCGACTCCGGTCAGACGACGTTCTTCATCGCGGACGAAGGGGATTGGAAGGCGCACGCGACCGAGATGGTCGGTCAGGACATCAAGGTGATGCGGAGGATCGATCCGCTCGAGTGCGCGATCGAGGGGGTCATCACGCGTCACGGCACGCTGGTCGGTCCGTTGATGGCCGAGCTCACGGGCTTCCCGGAGCTCACGCCGTACCACGGCGGCTGGTGCGGGAACGACGTCTTCCCGAACGTGTTGTCCGAGGGCCAACGGAAACTCGCCAGAGAGCGGACGTTCGCCATGGGTGAGCGTTTGCGCCGTGAGGGCTACCGCGGGTATTTCGAGCTCGACTTCCTGGCGGATGAATCATCGGGCGAGATCTACCTGGGCGAGCTCAACCCACGGGTGACGGGCGCATCGAGCATCACGAACGTCACCGCGGTCGCCTACGGCGATATGCCGTTGTTCCTGTTCCACCTTCTGGAGTTCATGGATGTCGAGTACGAGATCGATGTGGACGAGCTGAACGATCGATGGGCGCATCCGGAGAACATCGACGACTGGACGCAGTTCATCCTCAAACAGACCGACGATCGTGTGGAGCGGATCGTCGGAGCTCCGATCTCGGGCGTGTGGCGTATGGACGATGACGAAGCGATCTCGTATGCCCGGCGTGAGACGGACTGGCACACGGTGGCGGACGAGCACGAAGCGTTCTACCTGCGGATCGCCGGCCCCGGCCATTACCGTTACCCCGGAGCCGATCTGGGGATCATGGTCACGCGGGGGCGGTTCCTGGACGACGAGCATGAGCTCACCGACCGCGCCCGCCGATGGATCGACGGCGTGCAGTCGCAGTTCGCGAGCGTGCCTCTCGGCCAGCAACCGCCTCCGATCAGGCCCGAGCCGTTCGGCTTCAAGATGCTCTGATGCAGATGGTGCCGTTCTCGTTCCGGGCGATCGAGGAGTTGGAGATCGGTCCGAAGTGGGCGGCGGTCTTCGAGGAGCGCTGGCCCCACTACCGTGCGTGGTTCCTGCGGGAGGGCGAGGGGGCCCGGCCGTCGTATGCGACGAGCGTCCGCATGCTCCGCGCCCACATGCCCGAGTTGATGCCCGCCTACGAACGGATCGTCGAGCTCGCGGGCGACAGCGATCTGGCGGCGCGCATGCTGTCGCTCTATCGGCCGCCGCCGTACCTCGCCGCGTGCTCCCAGGGCGTGTGGTCTCGGGAGCACGTCGGCCCGATCCTGGTGCGCAATTACGACTACGCCCCCTCGCGCATGGAGGGCATCATCTGGTCGACCCGGCTCACGGAGCGGCGGGTCATCGGGATGAGTGACTGTCTGTGGGGGTTGCTCGACGGGATGAACGACGCCGGCCTCGCCGTGTCGCTCACGTTCGGTGGTCGCCGAGTGCTCGGCGACGGGTTCGGGATCCCGCTCGTCGTCCGCTACCTGCTCGAGACGTGCAGCGACGTGGCATCGGCCCGGGAATCGCTCGCACGGCTTCCCTTCGCGCTCGCCCACAACCTGACGGTGGTGGACCGCACGGGAGAGGTGTTGACCGCGTACCTGTCGCCGGATCGCGAGCCGATCTTCCGCAACGTTCCGGCAGCGACGAACCATCAAGGCATCGTCGACTGGCCGGAGCAGGCGCGCGCGACCCGGACCATCGAGCGCGAGCGGTGCATCCTCGACCTGCTCGGACGTTCCGAGACGACCGCGGCTTCCTTCGAGGAGGCGTTCCTGCGTTCGCCACTCTTCAGCACGGCCTACGACAGCGGTTTCGGCACGCTCTACACGGCCGCCTATCGGCCGGCCGAGGGTGTCGTGGACTACCGATGGCCGTCGTTCTCATGGCGTTTGGAGTTCGACGTGTTCGTCGAGGGGGAGCACACGGAAGCACTGGCGGAGGGAGCCGTCGCCTCGCTCGGTCGTTCCGGATGAACGTGCATCGGCGGGAGGCGGGTGGAACACTCCAGCCATACGGAAGAGGGGGCTTCTCCTATGGACAACGGTGGATCACGTGGTTCGTCGACGCCGATGATCATCGGCATCGTCGGCGGTATCGCGCTGGCGATCGGCTCGTTCCTGAATTGGGCGACCGTTAGCGTGAATTTCGACAAGATCGCAACGGCGCTCGGGATCGACCCAGCCCAGATCCCCGCCGGGGTCCGGGCGCAGGGCACCGTGAGCGTCACCGGTTGGAAGAGCGGCGACGGGAAGTGGACGCTCGTGGCCGGGGTCGTGGTCGCGGTCGCGTCAGTCCTCTTGTCGATGGCGAGCAGCCGCCAGGTCGTAGCGATCGTCATGCTCGTGGGCGGTGCCGTCGGAGGCGGCCTCGCGTTGTACGACGCGACCATCCAGAAGAACAACGCGATCGACAACGCGGCCGCGCAGTTCTCCAACATCGGTCTCCCAGGCACGATCCGGGACTATTTCTCGGTCTCGCTCGGGATCGGTATCTGGTTGTGCATCGCGGGCGGGGTCGTGGCCATCGTCGCGGGCATCATGGCGATGACGAGCCGAGCTCCCAGCGTCGCGGCGGCAGGGGTTGGTCCCATGGGAACCACACCTCCTCCTCCGCTGGCATCGGATGCCGGGTTCGGCACGACGGGGGTGGGCGGATCGTTGATGCCTCCCGCGGTCGTCGAGCCTGTTGCCGACGAGTCTCCGGCCGTCGAGCCTGCTGCCGCCGAGCCTCCGGCCAGCGAACCTGCTGCCGCCGAGCCTCCGGCCAGCGAACCTGTTGCCTCCGAGCCTCCGGCCAGCGAACCTGTTGCCGCCGAGCCTCCGGCCGTCGAGCCTCCGGCCACCCCGGACGCGGCGCCGGCATCGGGTATTCCCGCACCGGAGGAAGACCCTCCCGGCTCGCCCTGACGTGCGCACCATCGAGCTCGAGATCGACACCTCGGGCCGGCGCGTCGTCGATGTGACCGAACGGGTTCGTGCGTTCGCCGCGGACGCGGGGTCCGCGGGGCTGTTGCACGTGTTCGTCCCGCACGCGACGGCTGGTGTCGCGCTGATGGAGACGGGCTCCGGATCTGAGAGCGACCTCGACGAGCTGCTGGCGCGGCTGTTACCTCGCGACGATCGCTACTCGCATCGTCACGGGTCGGTCGGGCACGGGGGTGACCACCTCCTGCCGATCCTCATATCACCGTCGCTGACCCTCCCGGTGCTCGACGGCGACGTCGCGCTCGGAACATGGCAGTCGATCGTGCTGGTGGATCCGAACCGCGAGAACAACACGCGGACGCTTCGACTGAGCTTCGTCCCGGCGTGACCGGAGCCGGGTGGCGTTAGAGGTACTGGCCGGGCTGGCGATCGGCCTTCGCAGGAGCCGAAGCCACCGCCTGCACGTCCCGTTCGCGCAGGAGCACCAGCTCCTCGCCGTCGAGCTCCACCTCCAAGCCGGATGACGGGAGGAACAGGACGCGGTCCCCGGGCTTCGCGACGCGGACGTCGGGACCCACGAGGTGGACCTCGGCCCACGAAAGGTGCTTGGGAGCCGGCGTCGCGGTCGCCGGGATCAGCAGGCCGCTCGACGACTTGCGTTCGCCGTTCTCGGGTACGCGCACCACGAGCCGGTCGGCCGTCAGACGAACCTCGGAGGCGGATCCGGCGCTCGTGCGTGGCCCGGGGCTTCTTCGGTTTGGCGGTCGCGGGTTTGGCGGCCGGTGCGTCGGCGTTCGCGCGTGGCATACGCGGACGAGTGTAGCGACGGCGAACCGGTACGATGCGTGCCCGTGAACGCCGGCAAGCTGCTCGACCAAGCCATCCAGACGCTGAAGGCGTCGCCGTCGATCGACCACTGGCAGAAGCACCGCGAGCGGTGGGAAGCACAGGAGCTCCTCTGGTTCGTCCTGGACGGGGAGCCCGACCCACGACGACGAGGTCTCCGCCAAGGATCGCCGCCGGTTCGAGGCGATGGTGGCGCGTCGCGCGACGGGCGAGCCCATCCCGTTCATCAAGGGCTTCGCAGAGTTCCGGGGTCTCGAGCTCATCGCCGAGCCGGGCGTCTTCGTTCCCCGGGACTCCTCCGAGTACCTCGCCGAGCAGGCGGTCCGGAGGCTCCGCAAGCGCAAGGCACCCGGTCGCGGTCGACCTGGCGACCGGCGGCGGCACGATCGCGCTGGCCGTGGCGAACGAGGTCCCGAAGGCCGCCGTCTACGGCACGGACATCTCGGATGAGGCGATCGGTCTTGCGAAGAAGAACGCGAAACGGCTGGATCTGCATGCGACGTTCCGGCAGGGCGATCTGTTCGGGGCGCTGCCGAAGAAGCTCCGCGGCGGCGTCGACGTGATCACGCTTCACCCGCCCTACGTCGCGAGTGGCGAGATGGCCGACCTCCCGGACGAGATCCGCGAGTGGGAGCCGGTGCACACGCTCACGGATCGCAGCGACGACGGCCTCGGATTGATCCGGCGAACCGTCGACGAAGCTCCCAGCTGGCTCCGGAGCCGCGGGTGGTTGCTGATCGAGACCGACCCCGACAGGGCGCGGGACGTGACGCCGATCTATCGGCCGCGGCGGTTTCCGCGATGTCGAGATCACGAAGGGCGGGTCGCTCAAGGTGACCCGCGTCATCGTGGGAAGGAGCCCGGATGAGCGAGCCCACCGTCGCTCCGTACGGCACTTGGCGCTCGCCGATCAGCGCGTCGATGCTCGTGGAAGGCGGCGTTCGATTGGGTCACGTCGTCGATCGAGGACGGATCGGTCTACTGGCTCGAAGGCCGCCCGTCGGAGGGAGGGCGATCGGTCGTGGTTCGCCGCGATCCCGGTTCCGAGCCGAGCGGACGTCACGCCCGATGGCTTCAACGCGCAGGACCACCGTGCACGAGTACGGAGGCGGGGCGTACGTCGTGCATCGTGGCGTCGTCTTCTCCTCGAACTTCGCCGATCAACGGCTCTACCGCCAGGAGCCCGGCGGCGCGCCCGTGCCGATCACGCCGGACACGGGGGGCCGTTCCCGGTACGCGGACGGTCGCGTGACCGCCGGACGGATCGCTCCTGATCTGCGTCCGCGAGCGGCATGAGGATGAGGGCGTCGTCAACGAGCTCGTGGCCATCCCGACGGACGGCTCGAGCGAGCGCGTCGATCGTCGTGGACGGCTACGACTTCTTCTCCACGCCGCGGATCTCGCCCGACGGGACGAAGCTCGCCTGGCTGGCGTGGAACCTTCCCTACCTGCCGTGGGACGGTTCCGAGCTGTGGGTGGCGGATCTCGACCCCGCAGGCGTGGTTTCCGGTCGTCGCCTGGTCGCCGGCAGGCTCGGCGAGGAGTCGATCTTCCAGCCGGAGTGGAGCCCGGACGGCGTCCTGCACTTCGTCTCGGATCGCACCGGACTGGTGGAACCTCTATCGCGAGATCGACGGCGAGCGTGCAGGCGATCTGCCCGATGGACGCGGAGTTCGGATGGCCGCAGTGGGTGTTCGGGCTCTCCTCGTACGCGTTCCTCGACGACGCGCGCATCGCGTGCATCTTGAACCGCGAGGGCACGCAACACGTCGCCGTGATCGATCCGCGGTCCGGAGAACTGCTCGATCTCGATCTTCCTCACGACGCGATCGGCGCCCCGTGGATCGTGGCGGAGGGACAGTCGATGGTGTTCATCGGGGGGAGCGCCTCGATCCCGGCCCAGGTGGTGTCGCTCGACTTCCTGTCGCGCTCGATCGACGTCCTGAAGGAGAGCGAGGATGATCACGGTGGACACCGAGTACCTCTCCGCGCCCCGGGCGATCGAGTTCCCGACCGAGGGCGGTCTCACCGCCCACGCGTTCTGTCTACCCGCCGGCGAACAAGGACTTCACGGCGCCGCCCGGCGAGCTGCCCCCGCTCATCGTGTTGAGCCACGGTGGTCCGACGTCGGCGGTGTGCGCCGAGTTCGATATGGAGCTGCGCTACTGGACGAGCCGTGGCTTCGCGCGTCGTCGACGTCAACTACGGCGGGAGCACCGGCTACGGACGCGCGTACCGCGAACGGTTGTACGGCAGCTGGGGCGTCGTCGACACCGCGGACTGCATCAACGCCGCCCGGTACCTGGTGGATCAAGGCGAGGTCGACGGGGATCGGCTGCTGATCGCGGGCGGCAGCGCCGGGGGCTACACCACGCTCTGCGCGCTGACGTTCCACGACGACTTCGCGGCGGGCGCGAGCTACTACGGCATCTCGGACCTGGAGCCGTTCGCGAAGCCCGGCGGCACCCACAAGTTCGAGTCGCAGATACGAGCACATGCTCGATCGGCCCGTACCCGGAAGCGGCGGATCTCTACCGGGCTCGGTCGCCGATCCACTTCGTGGACATGATCTCGTGTCCCATGATCCTGCTCCAGGGAGCCGAGGACGAGGTCGTGCCCCCCGTCGCAGGCCGAGATCATGGTGCACGCGCTCGAGGCGAAGGGGCTTCCCGTACGCCTACCTCCTGTTCGAAGGCGAACAGCACGGCTTCCGCAAGGCCGAGAACATCGTCCGGTCACACGAGGCGGAGCTGTCGTTCTACGCCCAGATCCTGCGGTTCGAGCCCGGGGATGAGATCGAGCCGGTCCCGATCGCGAACCTCTGACCGATCCCGAACCTCGAGGGGGGGGTCGCGGGGGCCGGACCTGCGCCCGGCCCCCGCGCCTGAGAGGGGGCGCGTCCTCTCGGCGCAGTCAGGCTGCCAGACCGTGGTGAACACGGGGTGTCGGCGCCGTGGCGCCTGGCGGAACTCGTGGATCCGATGCCGCGGTGGTGAAGGCAAGGAATCGCAAAGACCTGGCCTCGGGAGGCGCAACCTTCCGCAATAGCCCCGCTCGTATCCCCAAGTGGCTGGACGCCGCAATGGTCCGGTGACACCATTGGCCGGCTTTTGTCTAGAGGGGGGTGTGGCATGAGGAAAGTCGTGCGATTGACCGCCGTGGTAGCGGTCCTCGCCATCGTTGCTGCCGCGTGCAGCAAGAGCGGTTCGCCGCAGACCAGCGCGTCTGCCTCTGGGGGTGCGGCGGTCCAGGCAGGAGGAACGCTTCACCTCGCGCAGACGAGCGACGTCTCGGCCGCGTTCGATCCGCAGAAGGAGTACTACCAAGTCTCGTTCGAATACTTCAAGTGCTGCATGCTCCGCGCACTGTTGTCCGACGAAGGAAGTCCCCGGCGGACCAGGGCGGGAGCGAGCTGCAGCCCGACCTCGCGTCGGCGCTTCCGACGGTCTCATCCGACGGTCTGACGTACACGTTCACGATCAAGCCCGGCATCAAGTACGCGCCCCCGCTCCAAGACGTCGACGGTGACGGCGCAGGACTTCGTCCGCGCGATCGAGCGCGAGGCCGATCCGAAGGCGAGCTCTGGCGGCTACCCGTTCTACTACTCGGTGATCCAGGGCTTCGACGACTACGGCGTCGGGCAAGGCCGATACCGATCAGCGGTCTCTCCGCTCCGGACGACCAGACGCTCGTGGTGAAGCTCACCGAGCCGGCCGGCGACCTGCCGTGGCGTTTCGCGTTGCCGGCCACCGCGCCGATCCCGCCGAACCCGAACGACCCGAACGCGGTCCTCGGAGTCGCCGACGGTCACACGACGAACTACGGCCGATTCCTCGTCGGAACGGGCCCGTACATGTTCGAGGGAAGCGAGAACCTCGACTTCTCCGTTCCCGCAAAGGACCAGAAGCCCGTTTCCGGATATATCCCCGGACGGCAGATCGTCCTGGTCCGCAACCCTTCGTACGACCCTTCCACCGATGGATTGCGTCCGGCGTACCCCGACCGGATCGAAGCGACGATCGGTGGTGATGTGGCCGACCTCTACAACAAGGTCGACACGGGCGAGGTCGACTACGTGGTCGACGTCGCGCCACCGGCGAACGTGCTGCAGCAATACGCCACCAACCCCGACAAGCAGCCGTACCTCCACACGTACCAGCAGAACGCTGTGACGTACATCTCGATGAACCTCGGGGTGCCGCCGTTCGACGACATCCACGTCCGGAAGGCGATGAACTATGCGATCGACAAGGCGGGTATCCGCCAACTCGCGGGAGGCCCGTTGACGGGGACGAACGCGGGCCACATCCTGCCCGACGGTCTGCTCAACGACCAATTGAAGGACTACGACCCGTACGCGACCGCCGGCGACAGCGGCGACCTCACGAAAGCCAAGGCCGAGATGGCGCAGTCGAAGTACGACTCGAACGGCGACGGCGTCTGCGACGCTTCGGTCTGCCAGAACGTCATCACACTCGGCATCCAGCAGGACCCGGGTCCGAAGGACATGGCGCTCGTCACGGACAACCTCAAGGGGATCGGGATCCAGGTCTCGCCGAAGTTGTTGGACGGACCGGTGATCTACTCCAAGTGCATCTCGTCGCCGGACAAGTACCCGCTCTGTATCCAGGTTGGCTGGGTGCAGGACTACGCGGACGCGTACACGTTCGGCCCGCCGCTGTTCGGTACGGGCAGCCTGTATCCGGCGTGCTGCAACTACTCGCTCCTCGGGGCAAGTGACAAGCAGTTGAGCGATTGGGGTTACCCGGCCGGAACGACGGTTCCCAACGTGGACGACAAGATGAAGCAGTGCTCAGCGCTCCAGCTCGGCGATGCACGGACCACGTGTTGGGCCAACTTCGACAAGTACATGATGGAAGACGTGGTCCCGTGGGTACCGAAGACGTTCACGAACATCAACGACATCACGTCGACGCGCGTCGTGAACTACGCGTTCGACTACTACGGCCAGCAGGCGTCGTTCGACAGTTTCGCGTTCGCGAACGGAGGCGCGTAACGCGGATCGATCGAAGACCGATGCGACGGGGGGCGGGCGACCGCCCCCCGTTCCGCATCCGGGGGGTCGGTTGGGGTGTGAGGGGCTGATCAGCCGCCGATCATCGACATGCTGCGAGCCGGCTGCACGAAGTCGGCGTGGTTGATGCGGTGACCCGACCATTTCCGCCAGACGGTCGTTCGGATCAGGGCTGCGAGCTCGCCGTCGGACGCGCCGTCGCGCATGGGCCCACGCAGGTCCGTCTCCTCGAGCGAGAACAGGCAGGCTCGCACCTGGCCCTCGGCCGTCAGCCGGAGGCGGTTGCACGTGTCGCAGAACGGCTCGGTCACGCTCGCGATCACGCCGATCCGACCCGAAGCGCCGTCCGCGAACCCGTACGACGTGGCCGGCTCGTTCGCATGTCCGATCGGCGACAGCGGGAACGTGCCGGCGATCGTCTCGAGGATCCGAGCGGACGGGACCACCTTGGCGCGCTCCCAGGCGTGTTCGGCGTCAAGCGGCATGTACTCGATGAACCGCACCTCGTACCCGGTCTCACGCGACCAGCGCGCGAACTCGACCAGTTCGTCGTCGTTCGTTCCGCCGATGACGACGGTGTTGATCTTGATCGGCGTGAGCCCGGCCTCCTCAGCGGCCTTGAGGCCGGCGAACACCTTGTCCAGCGCGTCCCGCCGCGTCATCTCGGCGAATCGGTGACGCATCAACGAATCGCACGAGACCGTCGCCCGATCGACCCCGGCGTCGGCGAGCGGGCCCGCGAGACGGTCCAGGAGCACGCCGTTCGTGGTGATGGAGATGTCGAGCTGCGGTCCGACCTCGCGGAACATCCGAACGAGCGTCGGCAGGTCCGCGCGGACGGTCGGCTCGCCGCCGGTCACCTTGATCGACCGGACGCCCAGGCCGACGAAGATACCGAGCAGCCGCGTCGATTCCTCGAACGTCAGGATCTCGCTCTTCGGGAGCCACGCGAGCCCTTCCGCCGGCATGCAGTAGGTGCAGCGGAAGTTGCACCGGTCGGTGACGGAGACGCGGAGATCGTCCGCGATCCGGCCGAAGGAGTCGACGAGCGGCCCCCCGGCGGGAGGCGGCGTCTCGGGCGGTTGCCACTCGGTCATCGGACCAGCCTACCCGCGCCCGCGTGTTCGGCGCTACGGCTCTTCGGGCGCGGGAGGCAGGAGCGCCTCGGCGGAGGCGATGGCTTCGTCCAGGGCCGATGCGCGGGCGGATCCGTCGGCCGCTCGGCGTGCCACGTGCATCCCCAGGAGGAACGAGGCCAGCGGCGCGCCCTTTCGCTCGACCCGGTGCGCCACTTCACGCGCCATGCGGAGCAGGCGGTCCGCCTCGGAGGTCGTCAGCGGGTCCAGGTCGAGCGCTCCGGCCAGTTCGTCGATCCATCCGCTCATCCGTCCTCCTCGATCGTCGTGCGGCGTCGGCTCACGGTAGTACGTCAGCATCCGGCGGAGATGGGAGGATTGGCCCATGGTCGACAGGTCGCGTCGCGCCGTCGTGATCACGGTCTCCGACGGTGTCACCCACGGCACGCGCCACGACGAGTCGGGCGAGGCCGCCGAGGAGATCCTGCGAGCGGCCTCGTTCGACGTGGACGGCCGGATCGTCGTGCCGGATGAGCGGCCGGAGATCGAACGGGCGTTGCGCGACCAGGCCGTGGACCACGGCCTGGTGGTGACGACCGGGGGCACCGGGTTCGGGCCGCGCGACGTCACGCCCGAGGCGACGAAGGACGTCATCGAACGCGAAGCTCCCGGCTTGGCCGAGCTGATGCGCGCCGCCGGGCTGGCGCAGACGCCGATGGCAGCGCTCAGCCGCGCGGTCGTCGGGAGCCTCGGCACAACGCTGATCGTCAACCTCCCGGGGAGTCCGAGCGGCGTTCGAGAGAACCTTACGGCGGTCATGGGTGTCCTGCCGCACGCCGTGGACCTGCTCGCGGGATCGACGGGCGCGCATCCAACGGGTCACGTCACCGGGGATCCGACGACGTCGGATCGCTTCAACGGCACCCGGGACGGTGACGATCACCGCGGTCAAGCAGATCGGTGCGCCCCCTTGTCCGGTCGGGGCGCGGATCGTGGTCGGCCCCGGCGGCCCGCTCGCGGGCACGCTCGGGTGTGCGGAGTTCGACGCGGCGGCCGTGCAAGAGGCCCGCGACGCGCTGGCCGCGGACCCGGTGGCCCCACATACCGCGACGTTCCATCACGATCTCGGGGATATCGAGGTCTTCGTCGAGCCCCATCCGTCGCCGCCGACGCTCGTGATCGTGTCGGCGACGCCGGTCGCCGTGGAGCTCCTTCGTCTGGCGCACGGCTTGGGATATCGAACGTCGCTGGTGGAGTCCAGGATCGAGCGGGTGACGCCGGAGCATCGTGCCGCGGCCGACGACGTTCGCGAGACGGCCGACGGGTTGGTCCTCGACGCGACAACCGATGTCGCGTTCACCGACCACGACGCTCCGGGGGTCGCCGATTCGCTCGCCGCGTTGCTTCGATCCCCCGTCCGGTTCATCGGAGTCATGGGCAGCAAGCGGCATGTGGGGCCCTACGTCGAGACGCTGCGCGGTATGGGGTTCACCGACGAGGATCTCGCGCGCATCCGGTCGCCGCTCGGGCTGGATCTGGGAGGCAGGTCGCCGCAGGAGATCGCGTTGTCCATCGCCGCCGGATTGGTCGCGGCCCGGACCGGTCGCGCCGGCGGGTGGCTCGACGCCTGATGAGCGGATCCACCGAACACGTCCGGAAGAACCGCGTCGCCTGGGAGGCGGACAGTGCGGACTATCAGGAGCGGAACGCGTCGCAGCTGGATCGATGGGACCGGCTCGCCTGGGGCGTCTGGGACATCCCCGAAGACGACCTGCATGCGCTGGGTGACGTCGTCGGCGTGAACGCGCTCGAATACGGGTGCGGTGCCTGTCAGTTCGGGATCAAGGTGGCGATGCGAGGGGCTCGAGTGATCGGGCTCGACCTCACCGCTGCGCAGTTGCGCCACGGTCAGACGCGGATGGCGGAGACCGGGGTGCGGTTCCCGGTGGTGCAGGCGGACGGAGAGCTGATCCCGTTCCGCGATGAGAGCTTCGACCTGGTGTTCTGCGATCACGGCGTGATGGGGTTCGCGGATCCGTTCCGCACCGTTCCGGAGGTGGCGCGCGTCCTGCGTCCGGGTGGCATGTTCGTGTTCAACGGGACGACGCCGTGGATCTGGGTCGCGTGGGGCCACGATGATGACGTCCCGGCGACCCGCGAGATGCGCGCCGACTACTTCGGGCTTCGGCGAGCCGAGTACGTTGAGCCGGAGGGGACCACGACCGAGTTCCAGCTCCCGTACGGCGACTGGATCAGGCTCTTCCGCGCGAACGGCCTCATGGTCGAGGACCTGATCGAGCTCCGGCCGTCGGACGACGCCGACACGACGTACGTCGACTACGCGCCGCTCGAATGGGCTCGCGCGTTCCCCGGCGAACACATCTGGAAGGTGCGGAAGGCGCCGGATGCCGGCGACTAGCCTGCGGCAGCCCGCCGCGGCGCTCCTTTCCGTGGCGATCCTCGTTGCGGCCGCGATCACGGCGACGCCGGCTCCTCAGGCCCGCGACGATCGTTTGAACATCGTGGTGATCCTCACCGACGATCAATCGTTCGACTCGCTGCCGTCGAACCCGCCGGCCATGCCGTGGCTGCAATCGCAGATCCGCGATCCGAACGGACATTGGCTCTGGTTCCCGAACGCGTTCATCCAGACGCCGCTCTGCTGTCCGTCGCGAGCCACGATCCTGTCGGGACGGTACAGCCGGCACACGCACGTCCGGACGAACGACGACGGACATCTGTTCGATGAGTCGCAGACGGTCGCCACGTGGCTGCACGACGCCGGCTACTTCACCGGGCTGATCGGGAAGTACCTCAACCGATACCCGTTCGGGCGTGGGCCGTACGTCCCGCCCGGATGGGACCGCTGGGTCGTCAAGCGGAACACCGCCGCGGCCACCACGTACTCGAACTTCGGTTTCGTCGACCAAGAGGTCGCCCTGCAGACGAGCGACTCGCCCGCCACGTACGCGACCGACCTGTTCGCCAACCACGCCATCGACTTCCTACGGACCGCACCGAACGACCGGCCGTTCTTCCTCTACTTCGCGACGAGCGCGCCGCATCCGCCCTGGACCCCGCCCCTCCGACATGCCGGCGCGTTCTCAGATGTGCCGTTCCCGGAGGCGCCGAGCGTCCAAGAGCGCGACGTCTCGGACAAGCCGGCGTGGGTCCAGAAGCTCCGCCCGATCGACGCCGCCGATCGAGCCGTGCTGCTCGCGGATCGGCAGCACGAGTCGGAGACGCTCCTCGGCGTCGACGATGCCGTCGAGCGGATCGTGGGCCAGCTCGAAGCAGAAGGTCAACTGGATCACACGGTGATCCTCTTCCTGACCGACAACGGGTATTCGTTCGGCGAGCATCGGATCCGCGGGAAGCGTTGCGCGTACGAGGAGTGCGTCCGGACGCCGTTCGCCGCTCGTGTCCCCGGGGCTCAGGCCCACGTCGTGCCCGGTCTCATCTCGAACGTCGACCTGGCTCCCACCATCGCGGACCTGGCGGGCGTGGTGCCAGGACAATCTGTGGATGGGCGGAGCTTCGCCCCCGCGCTCCTCGGCGGCCATTGGCGGTCCCCGGCGGGCGTCTTCCTCGAATGGGCAGGGGACCGCGATATCCCTGCGTGGCAAGGGGTTCGGACGAGCGACTTCGCTTATATCGAGGATTCCGACGGCACCGTCGAGCTGTACGACCTCACCGGGGCGATCGGTCGCGCGGATCCGTTCGAGATGCGCAGCCGGGCGGCGGACCCTCGCTACCGCGCGACGGTGCGACGGCTCGCCGCGATGCTGCGCGCGTTCCGCACCCGTTCTCCGGGCCGGCGATAGACTCGCGCCCATCGTGCAGCAGCCTCCCGATCCGATCATCCGACCAGCGTCCGGGCGTCGGCGGAGGCCGACCCGCACACAGATCGCTCGACGCCGGGTTGTCGCCGCGCTGGGGCTCGCCGCCGTGGTCTTCCTCGCGTGGCAGTTCTGGCCCTTCGGGGCCGGTGGAACGACGTCGCCGGCACAGGGTCCGAGCCCGGGCTCTGGGCATGGGAACGGCAACGGTCACGGCGGGCACGGCGGCGTCGTGGGCCCCGACGGTCCCATCAAGCACGTCATCTTCCTGGTCAAGGAGAATCACACCTTCAACAACTACTTCGCGACCTACCCCGGCGCCGTAGGGAGCACGACCGGCGGGACGCTGACGTGCACGAACGGCATCTGTACGCCCGGGCCCGCCTACAAGCTGACGAAGGCCCCCGACATCCAGCCGCACGACATCACGCACGGATTCTCGTCGGGGTTGTACGCGATCAACGGCGGCAAGATGAACGGATTCAACATCATCGGCTCGGGTGAGGATATGTCGGGGTACGACTATCACGACCGATCGAGCCTCCCGAACTACTGGGCCTACGCCGACCGCTTCGTCCTCGCCGATCACTTCTTCACCTCGATGTACGGGCCGACGTTCCCGGAGCATCTCTACGCCGTCGCCGCTCAGGCCGATGGCATCGTCGACAACAAGACCACCACCGATCACCCGGGGAGCTATTGCGACGATCCCACGGAGTTCACGCCGCACTTCCGCGACGATCTCACCGATGCGCAGCAGAAGAAGATCATGTCGTACGAGGAGCACTACACGAACGACTTCCCGAACATGATCTACAAGATCAACCCGTTCTGGGAGAACATCCGGACCTGCATCAACGTCAAGACGCTCCCGGACGAGCTGGAGAAGGCCGGTATCGACTGGAAGTACTACGCCAACGCCGATCAGTGGATGAACGCGTTGCAGGCGATCAGGCATGTGCGCTTCAACCCGGAGATGTGGGCGAAGGTCCAGCCGCCCGAGAACTTCATCAAGGACGTCAAGTCCGGGAACCTGCCCAGCGTCTCCTGGCTCATCCCACCCGATTCTTACAACGAGCACCCGGGCGGAGGGGTGTCCGTGTGCGCCGGGGAGAATTGGACGGTCACGCAGATCAACGCGATCATGAAGAGCGATTACTGGGCGTCGACGGCGATCGTCGTCGTCTGGGACGACTTCGGCGGGTTCTACGATCCCGTCGTCCCACCTCACTACGACATCATGGGTCTGGGTCCGCGAACGCCGGCGCTCATCATCTCGCCGTACACGCGCAGGGGCGACAACCCCGACGGCGGGTACGTCGACAAGACGACGTACGAGTTCTCGTCGGTCCTGAAGTTCATCGAGATGCTCCACGGGCTCAAGCCGCTGACGGATCGCGACAAGCAGGCGAGTCCGCTCGCCGGCGCGTTCGACTTCTCTCAACCGCCGGACTTGGACCCGTTGGTGCTGAAGCTCCGGCAGGATTGTCCGTACGGGACATCGTTCTCCGACATGGTGCCGGGAAGCCCTGCGGTGCAGGGTATCGGTGTTCCGTGGGGATGAGCCCGTACCACCTGAACGCTGCCGTCAGTCCCGGCCGAGCTCCTCGTAGGCGCCGAACGCGGCTCGCGGCGCATCCCGCACGTGTTGGAGCACCCGGTTCAGCCCCCGGGTACCGTGCCGGCGAACGGTGTGCACCCGGTCGAGATCAAGCACCTCGGGGATGAACTCCTCCCCGGATCCGCCGACGAACAGCACGCGTCCCTCGGGGTCGACGCCGATGCTCCTGCCGCCTCCGATCGTCACGACCGCGTTCGGATTGATCACGTAGCACTGGTTCGTGATCGCGTTCGCACGAGCGAGAACCAACTCCTCTTCCCGGTCGGGGGTCGTGGTGAGCGTCGGGTGCGCGATGACCTCCGCCCCGCGGAGCGCGAGGCTCCGCGCCATCTCGGGGAACCAGCCGTCGTAGCAGATCATCACGCCGACCTTGCCGACGTTCGGGATCGAGAACACGGGGGGAGCCTCGGTGCCGACGGCGTAGGGCTCGAACGGCCGCCACGTGAACACCTTGCGGTACCGGGCGGCGAGGCGGCCGGAGGGAGCGAAGACGACCGCGGTGTTGTACAGAGCGTCGTCGTCGCGTTCGACGATGGAGCCCGCGACGATCCACCGCCCGGCGCGCTTCGCGATGCGCCCGATAGCGCGTGTGAGGGGACCCGGGATCGGCTGTGCGTTCTCGTCGTACCCCGTGGGGGGATGGACGAACGGATGCTCACCGGTCAGGTACAGCTCGGGGAAGACGTAGAGGTCGGCGTCGGGGAAGGCGCCGCGGAGCATCCGCACTTCCTCCTCGAACTTCTGCAGCGTCGCCGCAGCGTCGAAGGGGACCGGGCGCACCTGCGCCGCCACCACGGTGAGGATCCGGCTCATGGTCGGCTCACGGTAGCAGAGGGGTTCGCGGTCACGTCCCCGGCACCGAGGCCGGTCCAGGCGGTGGGTGCAGCGGAAGGAGCATCGGGGGCCGCGGCGGCCGACCGAACGCGAAGTCGGTCCGGAGGTCTCCGAGTCCGGGGGCATCCTCGGCGACGAACGGGCGCCCGTCCGGGCGACCATCGGTCAGCGGGTCGAGCCGCTGTCCGTGGAGGAAGTCGTCTTCGATGAACTTGAGGTACGAGTCTGTCGAGAGTTGCTGATGGTCGACGTAGCCGGCCCGTGCGTACGGGCTGATCACGAGCCCGGGCACGCGCAACCCGTAGCCCTGACCGTTCACGGTGGGTGGCATGACGTGGTCGTAGAAGCCTCCCCAGTCATCCCACGAAAGGAAGATCGCCGTGCTGTTCCAGTCGGGGCTCTGCATGGCCGCGTTCACGATCTTCGTGACCCACGCTTGCCCCGCGCGGATCGACGCGGGCGGATGTTCGCTGTTGCGCTGGTTGGGCACGATCCACGACACGGACGGCAGGGTTCCGGCCGCCGCGTCCCGGAAGTAGTTCGCGGATGGTTGGATGTTCGATATCTGGCCGTCGGCGTGCACCGTCTCGAACCCAGGGAGCGGGTTCCAGATATCGGGGGTGTTCGCGGCCTGCCACTGGGTCGAGCAGAACATCTGCGAGTCCGCGCAGTCCGGCTGCCCCCCTTGCGCCACGTAGTACTTCCAGCTCACGTTCGCCTTGTGAAGCAGGTACGTGAGGTCGGTCCAATCGTAGGGGGCACGTTCGGTGGGATGGGTGCGATAGCCGTTTCCGGTGACGTCGGCCGGTCTCACAAGGTCGGTGTGACATCTGATCGGGACGTTCTTCCCGGGGCAGCTCGCCGACCATCCGGAGACCATGTCCAGGTGGGCCGGCAGGCTCCATGATCGGACGCCTTCGAACATGTGGTCCTGCAGCACGAACCGCCGCGCATAGGTCCAGTAGTTCGGGATCTCGCGGGCGTCGTGCCATCCGACTGCGTCGGGTCGCCCGGTGGAGCCCGCGAAACCCGTGCACTCGGGAGCGGCGGCGTTGTCTCGACAGTAGGCATAGCTCCCGGCGATCGCGAGCTTGATGAATCCGTTCATGTGTCCGCCGTGCATGTCCGCCCGAGCGGCCTGTCGGGTATGTGGCCCGCCACCATCCACGAAGCGCGGATCGTGGAACGGTGGAACGCAGTGGACACGCTGTGGATCCGGGATGCATACGGTCGGCACGCCGTGCTTCATCGGGATCCCATCCGCGCCCGGAAACGTGCCGAAGTAACTATCGAAGGATCGGTTCTCCTGCATCACCACGATCACGTGCTGGATCTTGTGGATCCCGACGAGGTGCGGGGCCGGATCCGCCTGCGTCGCGTGCCGACCGACGCACGAGGTGGCCGTAAGCGCGAGCGCCAGCGCGAGCGCGCCCGAAGGACGGCGGCGGATCAGTCTCACACCAAGCGTGCGTCGGGGAGGGGCGTGAGGTTCGTTTCTGCACGATACGGAGAAGGGCCTACGCAGGGAGCTGTTCGAGCGCGTTGCTCTCGATCTGCTCCCGCCACCACCGCTGTCCCTCCTCCGGCAGGGTGTAGATCGGGTCGTAGTACGGATACTGACGCGTGAGCGCGTCGGGATCGTCGTCCTCGATGCCGGTCCGATAGTTCTTCGTCCAGTACGAGATGCCCTTGGTGTGGTCGTAGTCCTTCAACAGGTGCACCCATCGCTTGCCGACGAACGGCACGTCGCAGACCACGCGGGGCGTGGCGAACCCGGGCATGTACCCGAGGAGCCGGTACTGCAGGTCCTGCGCCTCGGCCACGGACGTCCGCCAGTGCTCGGCGTTCGGGATCATGTCGCACATGTAGAAGTAGTAGGGCATGATCTTCGCGTGGTCGAGGAGCATGAAGCAGAGCTCGAGCAGGTCGTTCGGCGCTGTGTTCACGCCTCGAAGCAGCACACCTTGGTTACGCACGTCACGGAACCCAGCCTCGAGCGTCGCCTGCGCAGCTCGTCCGACCAGCGGGGTCACCTGTTGCGCGCAGTTCACGTGCGTGTGGAGCGCGATGTCGACGCCGCGTGAGCGAGCCTTCGTCGCCATGGCCTCGAGTCCGGCTCGGACGTCGTCCTGCAGGAAGTGTTGCGGAAGACCCATGAGTCCCTTCGACGCGATGCGGATATCGCGGATGTTCTCGATATCCAGGAGCTTCGACACGAAGTCCTCGAGCCGCTTGATCGGCACGTTCGCCATGTCGCCGCCGGACACGACCACGTCGCGGACCTGCGGCGTGCGCCGGAGGTAGTCGAGCATCTGCTCCCAGCGGTCGTTCTGCTTGGCCTCGAACTTGTACTTGAGGATCTGCAACGTGTCGTTGCCGACCAGATCCATCCGTGTGCAGTGGCCGCAGTACTGCGGGCACGTCGGGATCAGCTCGGCGAGGACCTTGGTCGGGTAGCGGTGCGTCAGGCCCTCGACGGCCCACATGTCGGCCTCGTGCAGCGAGTCGCGGGACGACATGGGGTGGCTTGTCCATTCGGTCTGCCGGTCGCTCAGGGCCGGTGCCATGTACTTGCGGACCCGGTCGTGGCGGAGGTCGTGCTCCTCCATCGTGTTGATCATCTGGGGCGGGATCAGCATGGACATCGTCGCTCGCTCTTGCTGGTCGCGTTCGATGTCGGCGAGGAGGTCGTCGTCCAGGAAGTCCCCGAGCGCTTCCTTGAACTCCTTGAGGTTCTTCACGGAATGCGCGCGTTGCCATTGGGCGGACTCCCACTGCTCCACCGTGACGTCCCGGTAGCCCGGGAGGCGCGTCCAATCCGGCTCGACGTACTCGCGCGTGAGCGGGTACTCGAACGGCTGATGTGCGGCGTGGGCATGCGGGTCGCGATGTCCAGGTCGAACGTGTGACGGCTCCGGATGGATCTGCACGCTCATGCTCACACCCCCATCGTTCATCGGTAGGGGCGCGCCCCAACAGGAGTCACGGGCGCGCGAAGGATATCCAACGTTCAGATCAAGGATACCCGAACATCATCCGGGAAACACGCGCAATCACCGGATGATATCCGGTGAGGAAGGGAAGGAGCGGACGATCAGCGGCGGCCGCGGGGGCCGCCACCCTGACCGTCGCGACGCGGACGTCGTTCCATCCGGACCTCCGCGACGAACTTGGGCAGGCGCGCCTTCATGGGAGCGTGGCCGGTCCGTTCGAACCGAACCATCACGTGGTCCGGCGTCTGCTGGCGATCGGTCTCGCGCCACCCGTTCGCGAGGAGGTGCTTCAACCGGGCAGCAGCCGTCTTCCGCAGCTTGTCGGTTCCGGGTACGCGAACGTACAGGCGCTCGTGGAGGACTTCCTTGTAGTCGGGCATGGTCCGCCAAGGGTAGCAGGCACCCCCACCGGCTCCGACCCGGCCCTGACCGGACACAGCCGTTCGGTCTACAGAAGGGGCCGAGCTCCGCCGATAGCACGGAGTGATGGAGGCTCCGGCCGGAATCGGAGAGGCCGTCCTCGGAGCCGTCGCGTTCGCCACCGAGCGCTTCTTGCGGGACGAGGCCTGGCACGATCGGATCGATGAGGTGCTCGCGCACCTCGGTACGGCCGCGGGCGTGTCCCGCGCCTACCTCTTCCAGAACACGCGTGGCCCCGATGGCCGCCTGTGGATGGATCTCCGCTTCGAATGGGACGCAGACGGCGTCGCCCAGATCTTCGAGGACCCCTCGAACCACCTGCACCCTTATGCGCCGGACTTCTCGCGATGGATCGAGGTGCTCGGCCGGCGGGGTGAGGTGCGCGGGTGCGTGAGCGAGCTCCCGGATATCGAGCGCCGGGTGCTCTCCGGTGAAGGCGTCGCGAGCGTCCTGGCCGTCCCCGTCTTCCTCGGGTCGGAATGGTGGGGGTTCCTGGGGTTCGACCATCGCGACGAGCGCAGCTGGTCCGACGTGGAGGCCGGCGCGCTCCGCGCGGCGGCCGGTGCCCTCGGCGCGGCCATCGAGCGGCAGCGAACCGAGGAGACCCGCCGGTTCGCCGAGCAGCAGTACCGGTCCATCGTCGAGCACATCCCGGCCGTCACCTACATCGACGCCGTGAACGAACAGGCGGCGGCCGTCTACGTGAGTCCGCAGATCGAGCGGCTGCTCGGGTATTCGCAGCAGGAGTGGCTCGCCGACCCGGATCTGTGGCCAAGATCCTCCACCCGGACGATCGCGCACGCGCCCTCGCGGAGAACGCTCGCCACAACGAGACCGGCGAGCCCTTCGTGCTGGAGTACCGGATGTTCACCAAGGACGGCAGGGTGGTGTGGGTGTTCGATCAGGCGTCGCTGGTGCGCGATGAGCACGGTGCCCCACTGTTCTCGCACGGCGTGATGCTCGACATCTCCGAGCGCAAGCACGACGAAGAGCAGGTCGCGTTCCTCGCGTACCACGACGAGCTCACCGGCCTGCCCAGCAGGTCGATGTTCGAGGAGCTGTTGAGCCTGTCGATCGACCGCGCGCGGCGTCACGACGGATCGGTCGCGGTGGTCTGTCTCGACCTCGACGACTTCCGATTGGTGAACGACAGCCTCGGACACGCCCACGGCGATGAGCTCCTCAAGTTGATGGCGGACCGGCTGCGCGAGTCCACGCGCGAGACCGACCTGGTCGCGAGACGCGGAGGTGACCAGTTCCTGCTGCTCCTGGCGGACATGGAGCGCGAGGAGCGCGGTGATATGGACGCCGCGATGATCAGGGCGGAGTCGGTCGTGCAACACATCCACCAGTCGTTGACGACGCCGTTCGTCGTCGCCGGGACCGAGATGTACGTCTCGGCGAGCATGGGCATCAGTCTCTTCCCACAGGACGGCGACGAATCGGCCGGACTGCTCCGCAACGCCGAGGCCGCGATGTATCAGAGCAAGAAGTCGGGCCCGGCCGGCTACGTCGTGTCCGCACGCGGATCGTTCGATTCCTCGGCCAAGCTGCAGTTCGTCACAAGGCTCCGCAAGGCAGTCGAGAACAGGAGGTGGACGCTGCACTACCAGCCGGTGATCGAGCTCTCGGACGGATCGATGACCGGGGTCGAGGCGCTGATCCGCTGGATCGAACCCGACGGCACCATGATCCCCCCGGGGGATTTCATCCCGCTCGCGGAAGAGCTCGGGCTGATCGAGACCATCGGCGACTGGGTTGTGGACGAAGTCGTCTATCAGGCTCGAGCTTGGCGGGACCTAGGCATCGACCTGGAGATCGGCTTCAACCTGTCGCCTCGGCAGTTCTGGCAGCCCGACCTGGCAGGCAGGATCTTGGCGCAGATCAGGGAAGGCGGCGTGGATCCGGCGAAGATCGTGGTGGAGGTAACCGAGTCCTCGGCCATGATCGACCCCGATCGCGCACAGGAGATCCTGTGGGAGCTGCACGGCGGCGGTCTCCGCATCGCGATCGACGACTTCGGGACGGGCTACTCGTCCCTATCTCGACTCCGCGACGTTCCGATCGATCTGCTGAAGATCGACCGGTCCTTCGTGTCGGGGGTCGACGCGGATCCACAGGCCGCGAGCATCGTGTCCGCGTTCATCGAGCTGGCACTGGGATTGGGCATGACGACGCTGGCCGAGGGGATCGAGACGCGTGGAGAGCTGGACCTCCTGGTTGCGCGCGGTTGCGAGATGGGTCAGGGCTACCTGTTCAGCAGGCCCGTGCCCCCCGAGGAGATCATCGCGTTCGCGCTGGGCGGCGTTCCCGCCGCCACCCGGAGCGCCTGAGCCGCGCGCCTATGCGAGCGCGGCTCGCACCCGTTCGACGATCGACCCTTCATCGATCCCGGCCCATGCTCGCAACTCATCCGGTGTGCCCGAGCCCGGCATCTGCGTCACCGCCACCTTGATCACCCGTCCGGACAGCGAGCCGGTCGCGGCGAGCGCCTCCAACACCGCGTCACCGATGCCGCCCTCGATCCGGTGATCCTCGACAACTACGACGAGCCCCGTCTCCTCGAGGGCACGCCGCAACGTCGGCGCGTCGATCGGCTTGACCGAGTAGCAGTCGATCACCCTGGCCGCGATCCCCTCCGCGGAGAGCGATCCGGCGGCCGCCACGCACTGATGGAGCGTGACGCCGGCGCCCACCAGGGCGACCCGGTCGTCGGGGCTCGACGCCAGGGTCTTGCTGCCGCCGACCGGGAATCCCTCCTGCGGGCCGTAGATCGAGGGCGTCGCCTCGCGCGTCGTCCGGATGTACGAGATCCCGGGGAGATCGCACATGGCGGTGACGAGCTTCACGGTGGCGTTCCCGTCCGCGGGGTACAACACGGTCGAGCCGTTCAGAGCGCGCATGGTCGCGAGAGTCCTCGAGCGCCATCTGCGACGGGCCGTCCTCGCCGATCGAAACGCCCGCGTGCGAGCCGCAGAGCCGCAGGTCCGCCCGCCCGATCGCACCCATCCGCACGAAGTCGGTCGCACGGGTGAAGAACGCCCCGAACGTGGCTGAGAACGCGACCTTCCCGAGCGCCTGCATGCCGATCTGCGCACCCACCATCGTCTGCTCGGCGATGTAGACCTCGAAGAAGCGCTCCGGAGCCACGTCGAGGACATCGTCGCTATAGGTGGAGTTCCCCACCTCGCCGTCGAGCGTCACGACTTCAGGACGGTGGACGGCGAGCCATGCGAGCGCGTCGCCGTACGCCTTGCGCGTCGCGATCGGACCCTCGTAGACGGGCGGCTCGGTGACGCGCGGGGTGCCCAGCTCGATCGGCACGAACGACTCGGGCTTCGGCGGGGTGATCGTCAGGTGCCGCTCGCCCCCCAGCTCCGCGATCGCCGCGACGGCCTGCTCATCGGAGAGCGCTTTGCCGTGCCAACCCTCGGCGTTGGCCACGAGTGACACGCCGTGACCTTTCTCCGTGCGTGCGACGATCATCGTCGGGCGATCCGTGTTCCTCGCCTGCGTATACGCGGCGTCGATCTCAGCGACGTCGTGACCGTCGATCTCGATCGCGTGCCACCCGAACGCCACCGCTCGATCGCGGAACACGTCGGCGTTCCATCCGTGCATGGTGGGGCCGCGCTGCCCGAGCCGATTGAGGTCGAGGATCGCGGTGAGGCCGCCGAGTTGGTGGAACGACGCCGTCTCCATGGCCTCCCAGACCGACCCTTCGGCCATCTCGGAGTCCCCGACCATCACCCAGACATGTCCGGGCGAGCCGTCGAGCCGCAAGGAGAACGCCATCCCGACGCCGATCGGGAGCCCTTGTCCGAGCGATCCCGTCGCGACGTCGACCCACGGCAGCTCCGGCACGGGTGCCGGGTGACCCTGGATCGGCGAACCGAACCGGCGCAACGTGAGCAGTTCCTCATCCGAGATGGCGCCGATCGCCTTCAACGCCGAATACAGGACCGGGGCCGCGTGACCCTTCGAGAGCACGAATCGGTCGTTGGCCGGATCGTCGGGGTCGGAGACGTGCATCCGCAGATGGTCGGCGTACAGAACCGCGACGAGGTGCGCTGCCGACATCGAGGAGGTGGGATGGCCCGATGCGGCTGCCGTCGTGCATCGGATGCTGTCGACGGCGAGCTGCGCCGCGAACTCGTTCCAGAGCTGTATCCGATCGTCCATCTGTGGCTCCGTTCGCTCGTCTTCTCGAAGGTCGCCAGCCTACCGCCGAGGCGCGGAACCGTAGCTCTCGCCGTCCGCGGTGTACGCTCGTTGTGCATGGGTTCATCCTCCGCATCCTCCTTCACATCGTTCCGAGACCTTGGCGTATCCGATGCGGTGATCGAGACCCTCGCCAAGCGGGGGATCCACGAGCCCTTCCCGATCCAAATCATGGTGATCCAGGACGCCACCTCGGGACGCGACACGCTCGCAAAGTCCCAGACGGGCTCCGGGAAGACGCTCGGGTTCGCGATCCCGATCGTGGAGCAGCTCTCGCCCGAGGACACGAAGCATCCCGCCGCGCTGATCTTGGTCCCCACCCGCGAACTGGCGCAACAGGTGAAGGACGACCTGGTCGACATCGCTCGCGCGAAGCGGCTGAAGACCAAGGTGGTGTACGGGGGCACGCGGGTCACCGAACAGTCGAAAGGCGTGGGCGATGCGCACATCCTGATCGCGACGCCGGGGCGGCTGCAGGACCTCGCCGATCGCAAGCTGGTCAAGCTCGACGGCGTGAAGATCTTCGTGCTCGACGAAGCGGACCGGATGCTCGACATGGGGTTCCAGCCGCAGGTGGATCGCATCGTCCGACTGCTACCCAAGGACCGCCAGACGATGTTCTTCTCGGCCACGCTCGACGGCGCCGTGGGCCGCATCGCCGACGTGTACACGAAGAACCCCGTGCGACACGAGATCGCGTCGGACGGCAAGACCGTGGAGGAGGCCGATCATCGGTTCGTGCCGGCCGGTTCTCACGAGAAGCTCGAGAAGCTGGTCGAGTTGGTGAACCTGCAGGAGGGCCTGACGCTCGTGTTCGTGAACACGAAGCGTCGCGTCGAGTCGCTGGCTCGGCAACTGCGTGCGCAAGACGTGCCGACGGTGATGATGCACGGGGACATGACACAGCAGGCGCGAGAGAAGGCGCTTGCAGCGATTCGAGGACAAGCACGTCGGCGTCCTGGTCGCGACCGACGTCGCGGCGCGCGGCCTCGACCTCGACGACATCACGCTCGTCGTGAACTACGATCCGCCGCTCGAGGACAAGGGCTATGTGCATCGTGTCGGGCGGACCGCCCGAGCCGGCCGGGGCGGGATGAGCGTGACGTTCGTCACGCCGGATCAGCAGGGCGACGTCAGCCGGATGGCCGCGCGCCTGGACCTGCACGAGGAGTTCGAGCAAGAGGGCATGAAGGTCGCGCCCGCCAGGCTCGTGTTCAGCGGTTCGAGTCGCGGGCGGCGATCGGGGCTCCGTCGGCCGAAGCGCCGCTGACGCCGCGGGCGACTCTGTCAGGCGCCCGCGCCGCCCTCGACGACCGTGAGGGACGCTCGCCGGTGCAGCGCGAGGATCTCCGCGGCGGGGATCGGCCGGGAGAAGTAGTACCCCTGCCCGAGCGCGCAACCGCGATCGACCAGCCACTCCCACTCGTCCTTGGTTTCGATCCCCTCGGCGAGCGCGGTCATGCCTAGGTTCTGCGCGAGCGCGATCATGGCCGACACCATGCTCGCCGAATCCCGATCGGTATCGACGTCGCGGATGAAGGAACGGTCGATCTTCAGCACGTCGAACGGCATCTCACGCAGGCGCGCGAGCGACGAGTAGCCCGTCCCGAAATCGTCGATCGCCAGGTGGAGGCCGCGAGCGTGCATGTCCTCCAAGATCGCCTGGGTTCGCTCCGGGTCGGTCATCGCGGTCGATTCGGTGATCTCGACGGTGAGGCGTGCCGGATCCATCCCCGCAGGCCGCAGGCGCGAGATGACCTTGTCGACGACGTCGGGCTGCCACAGCTGCCTCGGCGAGAGGTTGAAGCTGATCTCCAGGGAGAGCCCCTCGGCACGCCACAACGCGTCCTGCCTGCTGAGCTCCCCGACCACCCAGTCGCCGATCGCTTCGATCAGGCCCATCTCCTCGGCGAGCGGGATGAACTCTCCCGGCTGGATCAGCCCCCCGCCCGGCTCGGGCCAGCGGATCAGCGCTTCCACGCCGATCATCCCGCCCGTGGAAAGGTCGATGAGCGGTTGGTAGTGGAGCATCCAGCTCTGGTTCTCGACGGCTTTCCGGAGCCGTGTGCTGAGGGACAGCCGGCCCATCGCGTCCACGTCGCTCGCGGCGTGCATGAAGGACCCACCGGGCCCCAGCTGCTTGCTTCGGAACATCGCGTTGTCGGCGTGCTTCATGAGCGTTCCCGCGTCGTCCGCGTGCCGAGGGAAGAGGCTGATGCCCAGCGACGCCGTCACGTAGAGCTCGGTGCCGGCGACCTCGAACGGTTGCCGCAACGACGCCTGGATCCTCGACGCGACGGACTCGGCCACGACGGCGGCTGGGTCCCCCTCAGGAAGGGTCGGCGGCAGCTCGAGATCGGCGAGCAGCATCAGGAACTCGTCTCCGCCGGGGCGAGCCACCAGATCGGTCTCGCGTGTCGCTTCGCGAAGTCGCTCCGCGACCAGGACGATGAGCTCGTCGCCCGCCTCGTGCCCCAGGCTGTCGTTGACCAGCTTGAAGTTGTCGATATCGACCGAGATGACGGAGACGCCCAGCCCGTGCCTGCGAGCCCTGGCGAGCGAGAGCTCCAAGAGTTCGTCGAACAGGACCCGGTTGGGGAGACCGGTCAGCTTGTCGTGATAGGCGAGGAACGCGATCTGCTCCTCGGCATCCTTGCGCTTCGTGATGTCGAGCATGACGCCTTGGAGATAGAGCGGTTCACCCGCGGGACCGTGCACGACGACCGCGCTGTCGCTGAACCACAGCACGCGACCGTCGCGGGCGACGAGCCGGTACTCGAGGGTGAACGGCTCGCCGTTGGCCCGGCCCTCCATGTACGCGGCCACGGTTCCGTCACGGTCATCGGGGTGGAGATGGGCTTGCCACAGGTCGGGGTCCTCCATGTACTCCGCAGGGGTGATCCCCAGCAGCGATTCGATCTGTGGACTGACGTAGGTGGTCGTCATGCGTTCGTCGGCGAGATCCACATAGACGATCGCGGGGATGTGTTCCACGAGGGCTCCGTACCGTGTCTGAGCGTCTACCAATTCCCGCTCGGTACGGACGGAGTCCGAGATGTCGAACATCAGCCCGAGCCAGAACTGGGGGTTCCCCTCATCGTCGTCGACGCGGATGGCCTCCTCTCGGATCCAGACCTCCCGTCCGTCACGGTGGATCGCCCTGTATTGCTCGCGGAATGGAACGCCCGTCGCCACGCTCCGTTCGCTGGCATCGACGATGCGGTCGAGGTCGTCGGGATGCATCACATCGCGCCAGCCTTCGGGCGTGGCGAGCCACTCCTCGCGGGTCACACCGAGCAGCTCGGTGATGCCCGGGCCGACGTCGACCATCGTGTCCCCGTCGTTGACGCCGTCGATGTAGAGGACGGCCGGCAGCCGGTCGATGACGCCGCGATAGCGTGCTTGGAGCTCCCGGTGTTGCTGGGCGAGGTCCGCGAGGGCGTCGGTGCCGGACATGCCGATATCCGCCAAGAAGCCGCCTTTGGCGGTCAGGGCGTCGACCCGTTGTGGCTCGTTGTCGTCAACCGTCACGTGGCTACCCGCTTCAAGGTAGTTCTGTGACTCGATATCGGCCTTTCAGGTTCGAGCCTTGAACGAGAAGAGTGTCTTCCGGACGGGTGAGATCCAGCCGGAGGAGGTGCCCGCTCGGTCCCTCAGCAGCCGGACTCGTCGGGGAGGAGTGGCCGGAACGTGAGCCCGTACTGGCTCCCGTCGCTCGTCCAGGGCGTCAGCTGGTTCGCTTGTTCGACGAGCGGCATCAGCGTGGCGGCGTCGTCGCCGGCGACGGTACCGCACCGCATCCCACCCGGTGTTCCCTGCTGGGAGTCGCCGAAGAGGTCCAATCCCGGCGTGAGTGGCCAGGCGATGGCCGGTTCGGTCAGCGAGGGATCCGGCTGGTACGGGCTCGAGTAGATCCGGAGCGCCGTCGGCGCGTACATGCCCTGATCCGTCACCGAGCCTGCGGGAAGCCAGCTCAGGTCGGTGGCCTTCTTCTCGAACGCCGCGAGGTCTTGGCGAGCCTGGAACTCCTGCGGCGACATCCCTTGGGGCGCATGCTTCAGATCCATGCCGAGCGCGTAGACGTTCGTCGTGTAGGTCTGCCCGTCGACGGTCAGCGTGAGCACCGTGGTCGGCATGTCGGACACCAGCATGGTCTGGAGGTCGCGGTCGCTCTTCAACCCCGCGTCGACCGCCGCCTGTGTCAGGAGCTGGACCGCCTCGGGGGAAAGTTGTTGCTGCGTCAGGGCCGGCAACGCGGGGCCGGGATAGATGTCGGTCTGTACCCCGGGGGTGATGAGGAGCCCGTCGGCGTAGAGGGACATGATCGGCATCCGGGCCAGGGTGGTTTGGGGGGTCACGAAACCACCGACATCCTCGATCCGAAGCACGAGCTGATCGGAACCGATGGGTGTCGGGGTCCCCGTGTCGCTGCCACCGCTACCGGTCCCGCCGTCGCCCGGGCCGGAGGTGGTCGGTGCGTTCGCACACGCCCCGGCCAGGATCCCGAGCGAGAGCACCGTGGCGCCGAAGAGCTTCAACCGCATGGTCGTTCCTCCTGGTCGGTGTGTGGAGGCTTCGACGCCCACCCGGCGCCTCGAGGTTCCCACCCTTCACGATAGGCTCCCGCACATGGCCGGGACGATGCGCGCCCTTCGCAAGACGGCTCCCCGACCCGGGGCCGAGCTGGTGAGCGTGCCCGTTCCGACGCCCGGGGAGGGCGAGGTGCTCGTCCGCGTCGATGCCGCCTCGATCTGCGGCACCGACCTTCACATCTACGACTGGAACGAATGGGCCCAGAAGCGGATACCTCGACTCCCGATGACGTTCGGGCACGAGGTGGCCGGAACGATCGAGGCGGTCGGCTCCGAGGTGCATCACGTCGAGCCCGGAGCGTTCGTGGCGGCAGAGACCCACGTCTCGTGTGGGCGATGCTCGACGTGTCGAACCGGGCGGGCGCACATCTGCGAGAACCTGCGCATCCTGGGCGTCGACATCGAAGGAGCCTTCGCCGAATACCTCGTGATCCCGGCGGTGAACGCCTGGATCGTGGGGGAGGGCATCCATCCCGACGCCGCGTCGATCATGGAGCCGTTCGGCAACGCGGTGCACGCGGCGTTCGGGACGGGGGGCGGCGAGGATATCGCCACGAACCCCGTCGCCGTGATCGGGTGCGGGCCGATCGGCTTGTTCGCGGTGGCGATCGCCCGCTCCCTCGGAGCGTGGAAGGTCATCGCGATCGAGCCGAACGATTACCGTCGAGCGATGGCCGCCGGTATGGGCGCCGACCTGGTGGTCGATCCGACGGAGGTCGACCCCGTGGCAGCGGTGATGGACGCGACCAAGGGGATCGGCGCCGAGGTCGTGCTCGAGATGAGCGGGAACGCTCGCGCGATCGACCAGGGGACCAGGATGTTGGCCCGCGGCGGTCGCATGTCGTTGTTGGGCCTGCCCGACGGCCCGGTGACGCTCGACCTCAACGATCAGGTCATCTTCAAGGAGGCTCGGCTGCAAGGCATAACCGGGCGCGAGATGTTCCGCACCTGGCAGCAGACGACGACGCTCTTGTCGACCGGTCGGGTGGACGTCGCGCCGGTCATCACGCACCGGTTCCCATTAGAGAAGTACGAGGAGGCGTTCGCGACCACGGCGTCGGGACGCTCGGGGAAGGTCATCATCCTGCCGGGAGACTGACGCATGGGATCGCTCGACCATCTCAAGGAAGCGCTCGCGGAGCTGCGCGAGCAGGGACTGCTGCAGCACCCGCGAACGCTCGAGGGTGCGACGGGCGCACGCTCGCGGTTCGACGGGCGTGACGTCATCAACCTGGCGTCGAACAACTACCTCGGGCTGGCGAACCATCCTCGGGTGAACGCGGCCGCATCGAAGGCGGCGCTCGAGTTCGGTGCGGGTAGCGGCGCGGTTCGCACGATCGCGGGGACGATGTCGCTCCACCGTGAGCTCGAGCGGCGGTTCGCAGACTTCAAGCATGCGGACGACTCGTTGATGTTCCAGTCGGGGTTCACCGCGAACGCCGGGACGGTGGCGGCGATCCTGTCGAAGGAGGACGTCATCGTCTCCGATGCGCTGAATCACGCGTCGATCATCGACGGCGCTCGTCTCTCACGCGCCGAGATCAAGGTGTTCCCGCACAAGGACGTCGACGCCGCGGACGCGCTCCTCGCGGAGACAGCCCGTCCTGGCCGGCATCAGCTGCTGATCACCGACGGTGTGTTCTCGATGGACGGCGACATCGCGCCGCTGCCGGGGCTCGTCGAGATCGCGGAGAAACACGGCGCGATCATGATGCTCGACGACGCGCACGCGAGCGGCGTGCTCGGGAGCGGCGGGGCCGGCACCGTCGATCACTTCGGGCTGCACGGTCGGGTGGACATCCAAGTGGGAACGCTCTCGAAGGCGATCGGTGTCCTTGGTGGTTTCATCGCCGGTCCGCCGCATCTGATCGAATGGCTGCAGAACCGCGGGAGGCCGTTCCTGTTCTCCACGAGCGCGCCGCCCGCCGTCGTCGCCGCATGCATCGCCGCGCTCGACGTCATCGGTGACGAACCGGACCGCCTCCAGCGGCTGTGGTCCAACACCGGGCTCTTCAAGGAGGAGCTGCATTCACTCGGCTTCGACACCGGAGACTCCGAGACACCCATCACGCCGGTCATCACGGGCGACGAGGAGAAGACGCAGACGTTCGCCCGGCGGTTGTTCGAAGAAGGGGTGTTCTGCCCGGCGATCGTGTTCCCGACCGTCGGGCGCGGACGGGCTCGCGTCAGGGCGATCGTGACGGCCGACCACACCGAGGGGGACCTCCGCGAGGCGACGGCGGCGTTCGAGCGGGTCGGCCGCGAGCTGGGGTTCATCTGACGTGCCCGACGCGACGTCGATAACGCTCGCCGAGCTGTTGGGGCCGCAGCGGGTGCTGCCGCTGGTCGAGGTGGAGGACGCGGCCCACGCGATCGAGCTGGCTCGCGTCCTCGTGGGACATGGCATGCCGGTGATGGAGATCGCGCTGCGGACCACCGGGGCGCTGTCCGCGATCGAGGCCGTGCGTTCGGCGGTCGAGGGAGCGGTCGTGGGCGCCGGCACAGTCCTGTCGAACGCCCAGCTGGAAGAGGTCGCGGCCGCCGGCGCCGCGTTCGCGGTGAGCCCCGTATCCAGCGCCGCGCTCCTGTCCGCCGATCGACCCATCCCGTTCGTGCCGGGAGTCGCGACCGCGACGGAGCTGATGCGTGTGGCCGAGGCGGGGTTCGGGGAGGTGAAGTTCTTCCACGCGGCGGGGTCGGGAGGCGCGCCCGCTCTCTCGGCTCTTGGGGCCATCGCTCCGACCATGCGCTTCCTCCCGACGGGAGGGATCGACGCCGGATCGGCGCCCGCGTACCTGGCGCTCGAGCACGTCTTCGCCGTCGGCGGGAGCTGGGTCTGTCCGGCGGCGCTCATCCGCGAAAGAGCGTGGGATGCGATCGCGGAACGTGCGCTGACGGCGTCGAACCTCGCCCCGCTCGGTTCGTCGTGACGCGCGTCCTGGTCGTCGGCGAGCCGCTGGTCGAACTCCTCGAGGAACCGACGGGGACGGTCCGGCGGGGGTTCGGTGGTGACGCGTTGAACCTCGCGGTGTATCTGGCGCGGGTGTCGCCGACGATCCATGTGATCCTGGCGACGGCGATCGGGAGCGACGCCGACAGCGATGCGTTCCTCTCACTCTGTCGCGACGAGGGCATCGACGATGGATACATCCGTCGCGTGGCGGGAGCCGAGCTCGGCCGGTACCGCGTGACGGTGGATGGGTCGGGCGAGCGCGCGTTCGCGTACGAGCGGAGCGCGAGCCCGTTCCGCGACGCGCTCGACCGTGAGGGACCGCTGCCGGATCCCGGTTCGGTAGACGCATTGTGTTTCAGCGGGATCGCGGTGGCCGTGCTCCACGGCGCCGGTCGGCGCACGCTGCTCGGATATGCGGAACGGGTCCGGAAGGCGGGGGGGATGGTCGTCTACGATCCGAACCATCGCCCGGTGTTGTGGTCCGATGAGGCCGAGGCTCGCGGATGCACCGCACGGATCGCGCCGATCGCCGACGTGTTCATCGCGTCGGCCGAGGACGGTCGCGACCTCATGCAGGTCGAGAGCACCGCCGAGATCGCCCGGGCGTTCCATGCGATCGGTGCTCGCGAGGTCGTGGTCACCGATGGCCCAGGTCCGTGCGTGGTGTCGTTCCGCGGCGCCGTGGCGGCGATCCACGCCGTCAGCCCGGTACAGGTGATCGACACGACGGCCGCCGGAGACGCGTTCGACGCCGGGTACATCGCGGCTCGTCTGCGCGGAGAAACTCCCGAGGAGAGTGCGGTCGCCGGGCACGCATTGGCGGCGACTGTCGTGGGTCATCGGGGTGCCCTCGCCCCGCGGCCGGCCGGTCGCTGATCCGAGACGGACGAGTCTCCGTCAGTCGGTGGACTTCGACCGGATGCCCGCGATGAAGAGATCCAGCCCGTATTCGAAGCGCTCGTCGATGTCGCCCGACATCAGGTACGGCAGCGACGTCATGAAGCACGGGAAGTCATCGGTGGGGAACGTTGCCATCAAGGTCTGGGGCGTCGGTGGCTGGTCCCCGAAGGACGGCGCGCGGGTCACGCCGATCTCGAACATCACGAACCCGACGATGAAGCCCCCGAGCGCGCAGAACGCCTTGACCGCGTCGTCTTCGGACAGCCCGACCTCACGGAGCAGACGGAGCGCGGTCTCGGTCGGTCGCAGGGCCGTCGGCGTGATGGCGAAATGCTTGGGAGCCGAGATGAGCCCGATGGCGTTGGGATGCGCCCGCAGCACTTCACGCCACGACCTGGCGGCCCGACGGGCGCGCATCTCCCAATCGCCGTCGGTGCCGGGGTCGACGAATTCGGAGAGCACCTGTTCGCGGATCGCCATGAGCAGATCGTCCTTGTCGTGCACGTGGTTGTAGAGGGACATCGCTTCCACACCGAGCTCGCGGCCGACCCGACGCATCGAGACGGCGTCGGGGCCCTCCTCGTCGATGATCCGAAGGGCCGCCGCGACCACGCGTTCCCTCGTTAATTTCGCGCGCTGTTTCGCATCCGTTCCCTGTGCCATCCGTAGTTCCTCTGAGATAGTGGTTGACGACTTACACCGTATACATGTAGAACATACGCCGTAAGCATACACCGTACGTCAATGATGACCGATGGCCGGTGCACGAGAAAGAGGGTGGCGTGATGAAGATCAATCCGGAATCGTTGGCTCGAGCGAGCAGCCGTCACCCCTGGAGGGTCATCGGGGTCTGGGGTGTCCTGTTCCTCGTGATGGTGGGCGTGTCCTCGTCGCTCTTGAGCGGCGTCCTCACCAACGACATCTCGTTCACCAACAAGCCGGAGTCGATCAAGGCACAGGACGTGATCGACCAGCAGTTCTCGACCACCGAGGCGGGAGTGAGCACCGAGTACGTCATCGTGCACTCCGACTCCCTGACGGTGGACGACCCCGCCTACCAGGTGTTCGTGAAGCAGCTCCAGGCGACGCTGGCTTCGAAGACGGACCTGGTCGCCGGGCCGCCGTCCACCTATTACGACGCCCTCGCGCAATCGCCCGATGCGGCGGCCGCGCTCGTGTCCAAGGACAAGCACTACACGCTGATCCCCGATCGCGCATCACGAAGGATGACACGCCGACGGTCACGAGGATCAGGGACACGCTCGCATCGGCCACCTCTGATGGGTTCACGATGCAGCTCGCGGGTCAGGCCACACTGAACGCCGACTTCACCACGATCGCCGAGCAGGATGCTCGCAAGGGCGAGTCGATCGGCATCATGGTGGCGCTCATCGTGCTGGTCGTCGTCTTCGGCGCCATCGTGGCAGCGCTGGTGCCGATCGGGATGGCGATCGTCGCCATCGGGATCGCCCTGGGCATCACCGCGCTCGTGGGCCAGATCGTCGAGTTCAACCTGTTCGTCACGAACATCATCTCGATGATCGGCTTGGCGGTCGGCATCGACTACTCGCTGTTCATCGTGTCCCGGTTCCGTGAGGAACGGAAGAAGGGATTCGACAAGATGGAGGCGATCGGTGCGGCGGGCGCCACCGCCAACCGCGCCGTGTTCTTCAGCGGCATGACGGTGGTCCTTGCCCTGCTGGGCATGTTCATCATCCCGACCACGATCTTCCGGGCGCTGGCCGCCGGTGCCATCTTCGTGACGTTGGTGGCCATCGTTTCCTCGATGACGCTGCTGCCGGCGGTCCTCGCCAAGCTCGGCGATCGCATCAACTGGCCGCGGCTGTCGAAGCGCGCTCGTCTGGACACCCCGCACGACGTGCCGGGCGGTTTCTGGGACCTCATCGCGCGCGCCGTGATGAAGCGCCCATGGGTCTTCCTGATCACCAGCGTCTTGATCCTCTTGGGCCTGGGCTCGTTCTACTTCCAGTTGAACAAGGGCAGCTCGACCGACATCGCGCAGCTTCCGGACGTGCCGGCGAAGGCGGCGTTCCTCACGCTGGAGCGTGAGTTCGCCGGCGGCCTGACCGACCCGGCCGAGATCGTGGTCGTCGGCAACGTCGGCTCATCCGAGGCGCAGGCGGCGGTGACGAAGCTGCAGGATGCGATCGCGCAGAAGCCGATCTTCTCGCCGCAGACGCAGGTTCAGACCGCGCCCGACGGCTCGGCCGTCCAGGTGTCCGCCTACTTCAAGGGGCAGACGCAGAACGACGCGTCGTTCGCCGCGATCGACGATCTGCGCAACAACGTCGTGCCGGCTGCGTTCGCGGGCGTGCCGGGCGTGCAGGTCTACGTGGGCGGCAACAGCGCGATCTTCCGGGACTTCCTCTCGGTGACCGATTCCTACCAGTGGATCGTGCTCGCGTTCGTCCTGGGCCTGTCGTTCCTGCTGCTGATGGTCGTGTTCCGCTCGTTGATCCTGCCGATCAAGGCGATCCTCATGAACCTGCTCTCGGTGGGCGCCGCATACGGCGCCGTGACGCTCGTGTTCCAGAAGGGCGTGGGGATCAACTTCTTCAACTCGATCGGGTTCCACTTCCATCAGAGCGAGGCGATCGAGGCCTGGCTGCCGCTGTTCCTGTTCTCGATCCTGTTCGGGTTGTCGATGGACTACCACGTGTTCCTGCTCTCGCGGATCCGCGAGGAATACGACAAGACCCACGACAACACCGAAGCGGTCGCGTACGGCTTGCGGACGACGGCCGGCATCATCACGGGCGCGGCGATCATCATGGTCGTCGTCTTCACCGGGTTCGCGTCGGGAAGCCTGGGACCGTTGCAGCAGATGGGCTTCGGCCTGGCGGTCGCGGTCTTCATGGACGCCACCATCGTGCGGGTGTTCCTGGTTCCGTCGGGCATGCGGTTGTTGGGCGACTGGAACTGGTACCTGCCGGGCTGGCTCGAGTGGCTCCCGCAGCTCCACGTCGAGGGTCACGAGCCCGAGCACGAGACGGTGATGGTGCCCGACACACCTGCAGAGCTCATCGAGAAGAGCTAGGCGTTGGAACGGGTCTCGTCGGGTTCGCCCTTCGAGCCGACGATCGGATTCAGCCGGGCGGTGCGTGCCGGAGACCGGGTCTTGGTCTCCGGCACGGCGCCCGTCTGGCCCAGCGGCGACGTCGACCCGGATGTCGCCGTCCAGATGGGACGCTGCCTCGAGATCGTGCTCGACGCGCTCGGATCGCTCGGCGCTCGACGCGAAGATGTCGTGCGGACGCGGACCTACCTGATCGATCCGCAGGACTGGTCGGAGGTCGGACGCGTGCACGGCGAGGTGTTCGGCGATGTTCGGCCGGCCTCGACCATGCTGGTGGTGGCGGCGTTGCTCGATCCTCGGTGGAAGGTGGAGCTGGAGGCCGAGGCCGTCGATCGGGGTCGGTTCCGCCTAGCGGACCCGAAGTCGCCGCTGCGTCTCTTCGCCGCGCAGCTCGCGCAGCGCATCGCGACCGACCCAACGCGCGCTGGGGATGTCGGACGTCGTCAGCATCTCCGCCTCCGCGATGGCCGCCGCGTTGAGCTCCAGGTTCCGCTTGCCGATCTGCCGGAGCGCCCAGCTCACGGCCTTCTTCACGTAGTTGCGATCGTCCCTCGCGCCCCGGTGGATCACCGGGAACCACGCTGCGAACGTGCGATCGGGCGCCGTCCGGTCGTGGACGGTGTGCGCCGCGATCATCACGAACCCCGCGCGCTTCACGAACTCCTCAGGCCGCTTCGTCCACGCGCGAACGACGGAAGTCGCGAACGGTGTCAGGTCGAAGAGGTTCGAGATCACCTGATCGCAGAGATCCCACGAATCGAAGTCACCGACCCACTCCTCCATCTGATCCCGCGTCACCTTCGCGGGGTCGTCGACCATCGAGGCCAGGATGCGGGCCTCGTGGATGCCGCTCCGCCAGAGATCCAGCGCCAGCGAGTGATCGGGGCGATGACGCCGGCCGATCTTCCTGAGCTCCGGGATCGAGACACCCAGCGCCCGATCGACATTGATCCCCACGCGGGCCATCCCGGAGAGTCGCGACTGGTCGGCGACCGCTCGGAGCTCGTCGATCACCGGGCGCGTTTCCTCCCTCATCCTTCGATGCTACGTTCGAACCGCGTCAGGCCCGCGACGGGATCGCGACCAGATGCAGCCCCATCTTCCGTATGCCACGGATGATCTTTGGCAGCGCTCGGATCGTCGCGTGCTGGTCCCCTCCGCCGTCGTGCATCAAGACGATCGAACCGGGTTCGACCGCGTGGAGCACGCGATGCACGATCTGCCGCGACGATGTGCGCGAGACCCAGTCCCGAGGGTCGACGCTCCACGTGACCACCCGCATCCGTTGGCGCTCGGCTTCCTGCAGCACGGCGCCGTCGAAGCTGCCGCCCGGGGGACGGAAGAGCCGCGGGATGACCCCGAGAGCGCTGAGGGCATGCGCCGCCTTCCCGATCTCTTCGGCGACCCGCTCCCGGGTGAGATCGGCCAGGGGCGGGTCAACCGGGTGATCCCACGAGTGATCGCCGATCCGCATCCCCGCGCGCCGGACCATCCGAACGATGCCCGGGTATCGCTGGACCAGGTACCCCACCATGAAGAACGTGCGCTGGTACATGGAGCCGCTCGAGGATGTGCACGACCTGCTTCGTCTGTCCGGGCCACGGACCGTCGTCGAACGTCAACGCGACGTCGCCGTGCGAGACGCCGCGACCGACCGGGACGTCGCGCGTCGAGACCGTGTCGCCGGAGATGGCGCCTTCGATCGTGATCCGCCGGATGCGGAAGCGCCGAAGGGTTCGTTCGGGGTCCCCGAGATGCCGGCCCGGGAGGCGTTCGACGATCCTGCGGGTCCCCTCGATCCGGTCGGCTCCCTCCTTCACCAGGATGGCGTCGCCACTGACAAGGCGCGTCTCGTCCGGCGCAGGTCCACCGTTCAGCTCGATGCGGCCCGGCGTGCGTGCGGGATCGATGATCGCGCCGGAGACCGACAGGAGCTGCCCCGGGTGCGGTTCGAGTCGGTAGCGAGCCACCACATCGCCGAGCGTGGTCCCAACGGGCACCTGGTGCGGCGCGTCGCCCACCGTGATCGTGACGACCGGCGGCGGTGGGGGAGTCCCGGGCACGCAGGCCACGAGGATCGCGGCGCACACCAGCAGCGCCGCGCCGCGTCGCGCGGAGCGGAGGGGTCTCCCGACCATGGGAGGCTTCATGGTGCCACAACCTCGGGCCTCGTTCTGGGAACATCGAGCGATGCGCGGAAACGGGGTCAGCGGCGATCGATCGGCGATCCCGTACGTCGTCGCGGATGCCGTGGCTCTGGTCACCTTCGTGCTCGTGGGCATCCGTTCGCATCACGAGATCGGGCTGTGGCCGTCTTCCTGCGGAACGCCGTTCCCTTGGAGGTGACGTGGTTCGCGGTCGCGGCCGTCACCGGCACCTACCGACGGCCGGGGACCCGGACGCTGCTGTGGACGTGGATCGTCGCGGTGCCGGTCGCCCTGGTCGTTCGCACGCTCTGGGTGGGATCGCCGAGCGGTCTCGCGCTGCTGACGTTCCTGGGGATCGGGCTGGCGTTCACGCTGC
>CAVSFP010000011.1:0-324536 GCA_963727185.1 uncultured Actinomycetes bacterium
CTGGAGTGAAGCCCTCTCTCAATCCGGGTCAGCATCTCGTGTAGATCGAGGTCGATATCGAACGAGATGTCCTGGTGTTGCAGATGTTCGAGGCGCAGACGGTTAGGCGACATTCGATGTACTTCTCGGGACTATTTCGGAAGCAGCCGACAACGTGAACATCTCGATGGGATGTACCACGAACGAGCGGTCGAGCAGGTCCGTGTCACCGACGACACGCACAGCGAGCCGTCTTCGATCAGCGGTCTGGCGAATACGCCCTCACTCATTGAGATCGCCGACATGAGATCGGCGAGAGGGTCGGCTGGCGTACAGAGCTTGAGCTTGCGTAGATACTCGCCATGAACGAGGCGCAGAGGAAACATGCGCAGCCATTCGGGTTCTTCCTGTTTGAGGAACGCTTTCCGTCGGAGTGATGCATGTAGGAAACCGGCATCGGCAATTGCCTGTGGATGGCTCAGCTCCTGCGGATCTAGAGGAAGCCGGGGAATGGAGCCCCTGAAGCAACTCGCGGTCGCGGCGGTCAAGACCCTCCGGTTCGGGGGGAAGGGCAGACTCACCTTGTATCCAGAAGCGTCGTCATCGTCCGGAGACGACTCTTGGTGATGTCGACCTGCCCGACGAGGGCGAGGAGCCGGTCTCGCCCTGCGGCGGCCGACCTTCCTGGGCGGGTCAAGGAGGTCGTCCGCCGTAAGCTGCGTCATAATGTAGCCGGACAAGAAATGCTTTTGTGATTCCTTCTTCCACCATTTCAACGATCTCGTCGCACGACTTGTTGCCGACGATTACATAAGCAAGGGCTGACCGAAGGTCTCGCATAGCGAGGCACCAGCTTCGTGAAGGCGAACCAGATCCAGCGTTTGCCGAACTCGTTCCGTGACACGGGGCCCAGGGTGGGGCTTCGGAACACGGCTGCGTTGACCCTTGAGTAGGCACTGCTCGTATGCCATACAGCCGTCGCAAGCTGTCCAAAGTCTTGGATCCGCGAATCGGGCGGCGATTCCGGCTCGTGAGCCCTTCCTGTTCGGGTCCTGAGGGGGCAGTCAGGGCGTGTTGGTTCAGGTTGACGTACAGAGCCAGTCGACCGTCGGGACACCAGCCGTCAGAAAGAGACTTCTGATCTCCCTGCTGAGCCACGGTGCTCCTCCTCGTGTTCAAGGAGGAAGTCAAGGAGACGACCCTCGTTGATTGCGATGACCCGGGCGCTACCAGGGTCAGGGTGGGGACTGAAGCCGTTGAACGGTTCGAAGAAGTCCGTCAGTACAACGTCGTTGTCGATATCGCCTTCATCCTGAGACCGTTCTCATCGGTAAGAACCTTAAGGCCGGGGAGCGTCGCGATCACACCGTTTCCGTTCTCCGCTATCCACGTGCCGCCGAACGCAGTGAGCGTTCCAGCATCTGGATGAACGCGGTCTTCCGATCCCCTGCATTGCCGCGTACAACGACGACGAGAAGCTGTCTCGTTGTTACGTCCGGCTGTAGCTCCTCGTCGAGATGCGTCGGGACGTAGGCCCATGCTCCGAACTCGTCGAGTCCTCGCGTGCCTGGCGTTGGTCGCCTCGCTCTGGGAGAACAGTCTTCGGAGCTGAGCCTGATACCCGTTCCAATTCGGCCTGTCCTCGTCGTCATCCGACAGCTGAAGCGGATTGACTCCTCCCTTCGACGACGGGTGGTCATGGAGCCCTTCCAGTGCGGACAGCAGTTCGTTCGTCGCAAAGCGCTCTTCCCCGGGCCGAGACCTCGCTCCAGAAGCTGCGACAAACCATCCGGATGAAGGGTTGGATGCCCGATGATCCAATCTGGGGCAGAGGACCCGAGTGGTCTGCCAGCGAGAAGCTCAGCAAGGACGACGCATGTCGCGTAGGCGTCCGGAATCCTGGACGTCCACTGGCGGAAGTCCTCGGGCCTGTAGGGGACGGTTCCGGTCGTCGTGTCGGAGGTGTCTGAGAGCGTAGTGCTGACGTTGAAATCGACGAGGTTGACGCGACCGTCTCGTAGTGACGATGACGTTCTGCGGCTCTCGACATCCTCATGAAGGAGTCCGTGCGCGTGGAGGTGGCCTACTGCGAACTCAGCTGTCGAGCGATATCGAGCGCTCTCGCCACTGGAATCTGCTGCGCGACCAGGGCGTCCAGGCGGACTCCGTCCACCCATGGCGACACTAAGAAAGGTTGCGGATCGATCGGCACCCCTTGCCCCCGCGCTCAAGCGACTTCGCCTCGACCAAGGTCGGCTTGACGATCCCATTGTGTTCGGCAACCGATCGAGTACCTCAACCGTCCTTTGGGCCGATTGATCCGCGAAATCACGCTTCACGAACTTTGCAGCCGACTCCCGTAGCATCAACCCGTCGAACAGCCGATATACATTGCCGATTCCCCCATCGGTGACAAGGCCCCGGACGACGTACCTCGCGTTGATCTCGTCGTTAACTTCGAAGTCGGCAAACAAAGAAGCCGGAGCTGGCCGATAAAGTTCGAGGAGACACAGAGCCGCATCTGCAGGGCGGTGATTAGGCGCGGCTTCCAGCGAGCGCTCAAGCAACGCGCGGAGACGCGCTGGTATCGGCTCCCATCCGGATGCTCCCGTCGAGCCGAAGAGATGAAGGGCTTATCCGGGCCGCCCACCACACATCTGAAGCCTTCGTCGCGTTCTCGGGATTCGCTTGATCTTCCGTGCCGCGTACGCTTCGTCGAGGTCATCCTCGATGTACTGCGTTACATATGAAGAGCCTGGAGATGCGCGAAATCGAAATCGTACAGCTGAACCTTGCCGTTCACGAGGTAGTTGGCAGCCGACGGGGTGAGGTTTCTATGGACGACACCTTCGGCGTGCACGCTCGCCAGAGCCTGCAGGAGCCGCTCGAAACCTCCTCCGCGCTCGCCATGTCCCAGTTCATGATCGTCAACGATCGACTCCAGAGACACGCCATCGGGCCACGGCGCTACCACGAGGAAGGATCCTTCCACCTCTTCGACAGCGTTCAGCAAGGGAGCCGCACCGAGGACGCGCCGTTGAGCCGGTTCAATGCTAGAAGGTCCTGACGCGCTCGCGCACGAGCTTCGGCTCGGGGACCGGTTGCGTATGGATCAAGATCGTACTTCTTGAGGCGCACAGCGGCCGCTCTCCCGGCAGCTGCGGGCAGTCCAGAGTTCCCAGGTGGGACCTGAATCGACCAACTCGATCAGTCGCCACGTTCCAATGCGGTCCGAAGGCGCGAGCCCCTCGCTTGACTCCATGACGATGTCCGTGATCCTCTTGGCGAAGTCCGGACCTACGGAGCCTTTCCTGTTGGGCCGCGGATTCGCGGTGATCTTGAGCGAGGAGATCCGGCAGAATCGCGACCTTGTCGTCCGACTCATCCCCGAGCCGTGAGTCTTGGAGGGTCCTCTGTAACGAGGATTACGAGCAGACCTCGACGAAGAGCTCGGAAGCCAGCTCTGGATCGGCCTTCTGGACGATCGTCTTCGTCACTTGAGCCTTCTTGCTGGTGATTGGGACCGGATTCGGCGATAGGATGGCCCTGCCTCGACGAAGGACTGGGCGCAGCTCCCACTCAAGGTCATTTCCCTCGTATGCGCCGACTACTTCTTGATCTTTGAGCAAATAGGCCCACCTGGTTGTGAAACTACCAGGCCATCACATTCGAATACGTGATCCCTTGTCGGACGTAGAGATCGGGACAGACGTGCCAGGTGTTGGGCAGCCCATCCCGAAGCGCAGCGATGACCCTGGCGTTCACCGTCGTTGTGGGTTTCCCGACGATGGATGATCGCCATCAGTCCGACCCCGTCGCAGCCGGGCGAGCGACACAACTCGCAAGGACTGTCCTCATCTCCTAGTGATCGCCGACGCGGCCAGGGGCGGGAAACGCGCTTCCGATTCCGCCGAGCGACGCTGCTCAGTGATGGGCTTCGGGAACTGAAAACTGTCGGGAAGGTCTGCAACCGCGCGGCTTCGCGTGGGGTTAGGGTCCGGATCCTCGTAAGGGCGGACGAACCTTCCCTTTTCGGCTCTGTATAGAACTCCGTCCTGATTGTAACGCTCGGCCGGTGCCACGAAGGCCTTCCATCACGTCCGTGTAGCCGTCGTGGTTCGCCAGCACTCGAGCTGGAGGTCGCAGGCAGAACTTCGATCCCCTCCCTCCGGGAGGCTTGAAGTCTCTGCTGCATTTCGGCCGATTGGCTCTGCAGCAAGATGCCAGTTCACACCAGACGCCCTTGACGGAAGCGACGCGAGGGCATCACCGACGGTGCGATGACGTGGCTGCCCAGCGCCGCCGTGCGTAGGTCTTGGCCATGGCGTTCGGGAGACGAGTGCGCGCGGCGAGGACGAGAGAACGGATGCGCCGCTGCGGAACGCCTATATACCGGCGGAGCCCCTCTTGATCCTAGCGATACGCACGACGTAACCGCGACGACGCAGACACGCCACGAGACGCGCACGGCGTCGTCTCCGAAACTCGCGACGTTCTCAAGGACCACGTAGGACGGCTCAGGGTCATGCGCGGCCCGGATCACTTGCATGTACAGGCTGTTCCTCGAATCGCCCGGCGGTGACGATTCAATAGCGAAAATCCCTGGCAAGGCGGTCCGGCAAGCAGCAAGTCAACGCGGGGGAGCGAAAGAAAAGGGGATGTCCTGAACGTCGGCGTGGATGCTTAGCGCTTCCTTCATATTGAGGCGGAAACGTCGCGGACGACTGTGTCACTATCAACAGCCGTAAGGGACGCTTCAGGGAAATACCTTGAGCATCCCAAGTGAGAGCCCACCTGCGCCGGAGAAGAGATCGAGGACGTGCACAATCGATTCTTCCCTGACAGCGCGGCGAGCGCAAGGGGCGGTTCGGTCGGCAATGGCTTCCTCGCCGACCGCCAGACGGCATCAACGGCAGCCGATCCAGCATCAGGACTTCAACTGAGACGCGACCGTCGTTCACGCCCTTCCTCTAACAAGACTCTCGACGCGTGCTGCCGCGGCCCCAGGGTCCTCGTGTTCCAACGCGAACGACAACCCAACCAGCGTTGGCAAGAACGTGTCCGTATCCCGGTCGCGCGCGAGGTTTGCCTCCAGCCTCCTCTTCGACGATGGACCGGTGCTCGGCGAGCAACCCGGTCGGCCGCCGAGACTGGAAGCCACCGTCGCAGAAGACCGTACCCCTCGCACGAGGAAACACGACGTCCGCGCGTCGTCGAAGCCCTGGTACGGGCCGCTGGTCGACCCGGAAACGCAACCCGAGGGCATGTAGGTGACGACGGAGCCGCAAGTTCAGGAGGCCGGCACCAGGGCGCCGCTGACGGCTCATCGCTGCTGGACTGAAGCCTGAAGACGCTGGTGGGCGTCGAGGGCCCCGAGAAGCGGCAGTCTCTTGGTGGTCATGTCGCCGTCTCTCGTGCTCGGCCACCCCTACACTACGCACTGGCCACTTCGGCTCCGAGCCCACGGCATGCCGCTTCCGCTCACGCCAAGGAGCTCAGCAACGACGTCTTCTCGCACTTTTCGCGCGACTACGAACCGATCACCACGTCTACTCGCCCAGAGATCCGTGGACCTCCTCTACCGTCGACATGGTCCACCGCCGACGAGCGGAAGGCTTCGGGCGAGCGCCTGCTCGATCCGCGCCGTCGACCACGCTGTCACCTCATCGACTCGCCAGGAGGATCTAGAACTTCGGCGGCCATCGGAGTCATCGCGAAGGTCGACCTGCTTCCGATCCGGATGTCTCTTGATCCACGCCGCCACTCTTCCGTCCGCCGCCATACGCGACCGGATGCCAGCTCAACCTCCAACGCTGGGAAGTCTGTGTGCTCCCGTGCGATCTGATCCGCGCGTTGACGCGATACCCCCAGCATCGTCGTGATTTCCGTCACACCAACTAGGTGATGAGTCATGATTGGAGTATCGCAACCATTGACACACGCTCTATTAAGCGTTAGCCTTGCGCGTGTCAAGAGATAAGAAGAAGCCCCGGCGGCGCGGGAACACCCCGGCCTGGCCGGAACCTACCAAGGAGGTCCCGACATGCAGAGCGTAGCGACGCTCGACCCCGTCCGCTCGACGAAGGACGAACTCTGGAGCTGGTCGAAGGAGTACCTCGGGTTCTCCGTCCACCTGAAACCCAAGACCCGTGTCGGCTACGAGAGCCTGCTGAAGACGCGCATCCTCCCGACCTTCGGGCGCTACCCCTCGACGCGATCGAAGGACTCGCGATCCGTCGGTGGGTCGCCGAGATGCACGCCGAAGGCCTCAGCGCCTCGCGGATCCAGCAGAGCTACCGGCTTGCTCTCCCAGATGCTCACCTCGGCGATCGATTGCGGACTGCTCGAACCGCAACCCGAGCGTCGGCGTGAAGCTGCCCCGGCCGTCCGCACCGAGATGGCATGCCTCACGGCGGAGGAGGTCGAGCGACTCGCTGACGCCGTGCCCGCTCCATTACCGACCGCTGATCCACGTGCTCGCCTACGGCGGTCTCCGTTGGGGCGAGGCGGTCGCGCTCCGTCGGCACCGGTGCGACCTCGACGCCGGCCGCCTGATCGTCGCCGAGTCGCTCGGCTGACGTGAACGGTCGGGTGATCTTCGGCGAGACCAAGACCCACCGCGTCCGCAAGACCCGGATACCCGGCTTCCTGGTCGAGGAGCTCCGCGACGCACCTCGAGACCGTAGGCCCGCGCCCGACGCTCTGCTGTTCACCGCTCCGAGGGGCGGACCGCTCCGTATCGCGAACTTCCGCCGTCGCGTGTGGTGGCCGGCGCTCGAGGTCGCGGAGCTCCCTCGCTCGACGAGGATCCACGACCTGCGACACACGTGCGCGAGCCTGCTGATCCGCCAGGGCGTGCACCCGAAGGCGATCCAGCATCACCTCGGCCACGCAACGATGGCCATCACGATGGACCGCTACGGTCACCTGCTCCCCGACCAGTTCGACGATCTCGGCGTCCCAACTCGACTCGGTGCACGCGGACGCGAGTGCCCGGTCTCTGGTGCCACTCCACGATGTCGAGTGACGTGCAGTGGGACCTGCTGCGACTCTAGCCACGTCCAGCACACCGACGCTCCGCTCACTCATGGTCCGTGATGCTCACCGTGCGTCGCATCGATTCCCCCGAGGAGATCCGAAGATGGAACTGGAAGTGACCCGCCGCGGACACGAGTGGACGATCTTGTTCCGAGCCAGCGTATCCAGAGCGACCGCTGAGGAGTTCATCACGTCGGGCAGGGCTGGACTTCGGGGAGGTCTGGCCAGCAAGGTCGAGATCGTCGGCCTGATCTGCTACTGATGTGAACAAGACTACGAGCGAGCGTCATCCTCTTGCCCAGGCTGGGAGCCTTCTACATCGCAAGGCTTCACAGGCCAAGCACCGGATCTCTAGCAACGCTGAGATCCGGGCTGTATCTCATTCCGCGTTCACGCACGCCCGACGCGCCAGAGCCTGTTTCGCAGGATCCGCGATCGACACCAGAGGCCCTCGAGCCTCGAGCACTTGCTGATGCGCCGTGGAGCCCTCGGCCTTCCCGGACGGTCGCTCGATGGCCATCGACCCTGCTTTGGGACACACGCGCAAGGCGTAGTGGCTGGGCCTCCTCCATCTGAAACATGCCTCTGACCTGCATCGCGAGGTCGACGACCCCAATGTGTCTATTTACAGGTAAGGAAAAACGCAAAAACGAGAAGCATCGTGACCGCATCGGGGAGGGCAAGCTTGCCGGCGCAGAGACGACGGGTCGCCGGTTCTGGCCGAGGGGTCAGCCGGAGGAGGCGACTCGTTGATGTCTGCTCCACGACGGTTGAGAAATGGATTCTCATCCGTACTTCCAGATCCTCCTCTGGGAGCTCGATCTCGAATCCACGAGCGACCTCGGCGCCACGAGTTGGACAGGAGACTTCTGACGCCATTCGGCGCTCTTCCTCGATCGCCTCAGTCACCCTCGCAATGATGATACACGAACGGCGCTCAGAAAGGAGCAATGGTGGATACGGACGCCGACGCCATATCGACGGACGGAGGCTTCCAACAAGATCCCGTCGCCGGAATGGTCCAAGCAAGACGAGTGGGAACCGCGACGGCCAAGGACGATGTCACCGGGAGAAACGGCATGCGTGCTCCACTCTTGGCTGAGGGCGAAGGTGACAGCGGATCGAAGCCTTGCTCATGCTCAAGAGGGGCCAGCTCGGACTGGGTCAAGCACGATCGCTCCGCGCGAACTCTGAGGCAGCCGCGCTGGAACACGCCCGCGGAGTCCGAGCTCGGAGAGCTGGACTTCCGGCTGCTCTCAAGCCCAATCAGATGAGGGCCGCCGAACTGTACTTCATCGAGCTGAAGACACAGGCGCAGGTCGCTCGCGCCGTGGGCGTCCACCTGATCGGACCATGCGCAACTGGTTGAAGGATCCAGTCTTCCTCGAGTTCGGAAGGGTCCGCCGTGAAGAGGCCGCCCTCGAGCGCGACCGGTGAGAAGCAGGAGTTCAGGTTCAGGAGCAAGAGGGACGCGCAGGCGTCCAAGGCGCAGGATGTGATCGACAAGGCACTCGACAGGGAAGACGTAGAAGGTAGCGATCGCGATCCTTCGGCCCTTCCTTGGCCGGGATCGTTAGTCCGAGTGGCGGAAGCGGAAAGGAACGGGAAGAGAGCGGGAAGAGCGTGACGGCGGTTTCCGGTTGGCAGCGAATCCTTGGCCGACTCGCCCTTGGAGTCAGTCGATGCGGTTCAGCGGTTTATGAGGAGGCTACGCACGACACACGGTCTTCTGGACCGGGGGTCGCGTGTCACCGGTTGTCGTCAGTTAGAGACTCCGATGTCGCGTCTCGGTTGTTCATCTAAACCGGCCTAACGCAGCTGCCTTTCTCAGCGGCCTGTTAGTTAGAGACCCCGCACCGCGAAATGCCCCGAGGGTTCGCGACGTCGCGTTCTGGCGATCCCTTTCCGAGGCAAGGCGAGTGACCTCGACTTGCTCATGACTTGCGCTTAACGGGCTTTCCGTGTTTCCTTCGTTCCTTGAATCGTCGATCTGCGAGGAGGTCACTGTGCCAGAGTTCATGGACGTGCACCACGGGATGAAGGGGGTCACACCGGAGGCGCTTAAGGAGGCGCACGAGGCGGATCTCGCGATCCAGGATGAGGAAGGCGTCAACTTCAAGAGCGCGTGGGGAGATCCAGAGTCGGGGATGGTGTTCTGTTTGTCGGAGGCCCCCAACGCGGAAGCCGTCAAGAAGATTCACGACAGGACGGGGCATCCGGCGGATGAGGTTTACCCGGTCCCGGTTAAGGCGTAGAGCGAATCTCGATATCGACCTGCATCTACTCGCATAAGGGAGTAGGTGGTCGGTTGGCGGGTACCGTGCGGCCTGCTTGTTCCTTGAGGTGATCCTCGACGATGACGCAGGCCGTGGAGATTGGTCGAGCGCGACGCCGAGGGCAGAGTGATCCGGCGATGGGAGGCGCCCACCGTCTGTTGTAGGGCCCACCGTCTGTTGAAGGAAGGAGGGCATGGGCGGTGCCATCGACACACGGCTGGATCCGCCGCGAGTCCTCTGAACCAGCGTTGTACCTCGCCGTGACGCTGGACTCCGGTGATGTTCTCGAGCGACTCCCATCCGGGGCTCATATGGGTCGACGCATGGTTGGATCCCGCGGTGCGCCGTCATCTACATACCGTCGTCGGGACACGATTCCGGACGCGCCGCTCGCGCCCGGTGCGGGGCGCTGTACGGGCTTCATCCCTCGTCCCGAGGGACCGCAAGCCAGAGGTGGACTTCATCGGATGACGGAGTTCGCCGCACCCTGAGCGCGCGTGCACGATGCGATCTCGGTCCGAACGGTCCAGGTCGATCAGTTCCAACCGATCCGCACCGTCTCCCGCCAGAGGGCGAGCAACCCTGGGTCGCCGTCCAACTCCGATGCCGTGGCGTCGCGCCGGTTCCACAACAGCGTGTAGAGATCCGACGCGCCGGCCGTCACCACGAGCTCCGCCTGGTTGTCCACCGGATCGGTCTGGATCTCGAAACCGGTGGGCGTGAACGTCACGCCCCATGCGCGCGCCACGTCCACGGCCCGCACCTGCATCGAACGAGGCGCCTCCACGGGTATCGCTCTGCCCGGCCGGCCGACGAATCGAAGCAGCAGCTCGTCCACCCCGTCCGCCGCGAACGAGGGTGGAAACCCCGTGACGTCGCCGGCGACAGATTCGGCGTCGACCCGATGGATCGCCGTTTCGTGCGCCTGACGACGCCCCCAGAACATCAGCGGAGTCGGAGCGTCGAGGAACGTCCACGTCTCCAGATCGGCCGGAGCCGCTGTCAGCGCCTCGACCAACGCACGATGTCCGTCTCGGAACCACGGTGTAAGCCGTGCATCGTCCGGCCACCCGCCAACCAACCGCTCCAGATCGCCGTCGGGAGGCTGGACCCCGGCGCCGGAGACGAACCCCGTCGCCCACCGGTGGACGCCGCCCACGTGCCGAACCAGATCGCGAAGCCTCCAGTCGGGGCAGGTCGGCACCTGTGCGGCCGCATCGGTGGACGAGGCGACATCGGCGAGGCGAATACCGTCCGCTCGCAGCTGCTCGATGTACCCAGGAACGTCCACGGATGCAGCCTAACGAGCCCGGGAACCATCACCTTCGCATCATCTTGGTCGTTCGTAGGCAAGCAGATGTCGTGTGACCCACGAGGAATGAGCGAGACGCGGTGATCCCCAACCGAGGCCCGGCATATGTGCCAGTTGGACTCCGATGGCTCCGCTCGAGTGACTAGTACGTCTTGACCAGCGGCGAACCCGCCTTCGGGTTCGAGGAATGGCCGAGTGCCAGATGCGCTGGAAGGACGGCAAGGTCGATACGTTCGGCATGAGCGAAATAACTGTCGAAGAGGTCGAAGCCGACCGATACCGCGATTGGAAGAGCCTCGAAGCCGAACTCCAAGAGATCGCGCGGTCGAAGGCAGTAGAGGCGTCGCCCTCTCCTGGCTACTGGGCGAAGCGCCGCAGCAAGAGCTGACCGGTCCGGTACTTCGGGCTGCTCACGCTCGTTCCCTACCCTTTGAGGGGTCGCGACCTCTTCGAGTTCGGTCGCCGCATCCCGACCCGTTCGAAGGAGCCCGTCCCGGCGACCGAGGTTGCGCCCTCATCTCGGCTGCCAGGCGTACGTCGCGTAATTGTCACCGAAGGCGTCGGTCGAGGGCGAGTACGTCGTCGGCGCGCCGCCCTCGAGCGGGACCGCGATGAGCGTCTGCCCGCCCCCGAAGGCGCCGCCATACGTCACGTAGAGGAGCTGCCGCCCATCCGGGGACAGCGTGGGGACCGTCGTCATCGGGTGCTCGAGGTTCACGGGGGTGACGTTCCCCTGGAGATCGAGCCACGCCAACGGCACGTCCCATCCGCGCCACACGAGGAAGCGGTCGTCCTTGCTCCCCACGATCCAAGAGATCCCGGAATCGTTCCACGCCTCCGGGAGTGGGACCTCGTGCGTATCGCCGGTGGCGACGTCGACCACCTTGGCGAACGGAGCACCGTCCGGGCAGCAGCCTCCGCCGACCGCCAGGATCGACCGCCCATCCGCCGTCCACGCGATGTCGCGCGTGTTCGGGTCGAACCCGGCCAGTGGGTGCGCGGCACCTCCGTCGGCGGGAACGAGCCAGACGGTCTCGTGGTATGGGCTCGACGGGACGAGGAGGGCGAGCTGCGACCCGTCCGGCGACCACCTCAGCGGAAGGGCGCCTGTGATGCTTCCCTCGACGAGGCCGTAGGCATCGAGCCGGACCAGGTGCGTCGTGCCGTCCAGATCGACGATCAGGACGCCGAGGCCCGGCGCGATCGCCGCGAGCCGTTGGCCGTCCGGCGCCCACACCGGGCAGGGCGGGACGAACGACTTCGCCCTGGGGACGGAGATCCGGTTCGTCGGCTCCTCGAGCTCGCCGGCTGAGGAGAACCCACTCATGACGAGCGTCCTCTCGCGGGTCCCGCCCTGGCCACGGGTACCGGTCTGGGCATAGGCGAGCATGGATCCGTCGGGGGAGAACGCGGGACACTGCTGCAACGTGGAGTCACCCTCCGCCCCCGCCAGGAGCCTGGCGGATCCGCCGGGTCCGGCCACGAACAGGTTCGCTGGTTTGCCCCTGCTCATCGGCCGCGCGCCGGGATCGAGGCTCGATACCGAGATGACCACCCACTCGCCGTTCCGCGGCTGGGGCTCCGGCGTCGGCTCAGTGGCTGGACGCTCGGCGCTGCCGAAGGAACGGACCAGGGCCGCGAAACTCGCGATCGCGATGATGATCGCGAGAACCGCTGCACCCATCCGGCGGTTCCGCGCTTCCCGGTCGCGGCGTCGGATGAGCCGTTCGAAGCTGGCGGGCTCGAGGTCGACCGTCCGACCCTCACGCTCGAGCAACTCTGCGACGCTAGGCATCGTCGTCCTCCATCACTTTGCGGAACGAATCCCGACCTTGGTGCGAGAGGGACCGGATGGTCGAGGCCTGCACCCCGAGCGCATGCCCGGCGTCTTCGGCGCTGAACCCGAGCATCTCGGTCAACACGAGGGCCGCCCGCTGACGCGGCGGCAACGTCGCAAGCACTCGCCTGACCGTTTCCCGATCGTCGGCATCCGCGAAATCGTCTCCCGATGGCGCGAGCCCGATCGACCGGCGGATCGCCAGCGCGGCCCGCCGGTAGCGTTTGCGGAACATGTTCATCGCCGTGCGGTAGAGGTATCCGACCGGGTCGTCCATCGCGCCGACTCGGTCCCACCGTTCCCAGACCTTCAAGAATGCGTCCTGCATGATCTCCTCCGCTTCGGAGCGGTTACCGGTGACCAGCCACAGTCGACGGAACAGCGTCCGAGCCTCGGCGTCGTAGAACGTCTCGAAGTTTCGGGAGGCCTTGACCGTCTCGAAGGCGGCCTCTTCGGCAAGGCTTAGCGGTTCGTTCATGTCGTAGCTATGAACCCCCGGCGGGCTCCAAACGTGCAGGCGCTGACCACCTTAGGCCACCACACGTAGCGGCTCTCTGCGATCGGTCGAGCGCGTGGATCCAGCGCACCGCGCGTGCACCCGGTCCTCCTTGAGTTGGTTTGGGGCGGTGTTCTGGCCTTTCGGGACGTTTGCGAAGTGCCACTAAAGCTCCGAGTCGTCGACGCTCGGCGGTCCCCAACCGAGGGTCGTATGTGACGCGGTCTCCTGGTTTGTGCGTCAAGGTCGCTCGATCGCGAGCGGATGGCCATCGATACGATTCCGAGTTCACGAGTCGCTAGGACACGATGACTGTCATCGTGTAATCCTCGTAGCGAGGTGGCGCGAAATGCTCCTTCCCAAGGGCCGTGGCCTCGAGCGTGTAGCGCCCTCTCTTGGTGGCTTTCATGGTCCAGATGGCGGTCGCGTTGGCGCCCTGCATCGTCGGGGGATGCGGCGCTTTCGTGTAGTCCTCGTCCCAGGAAACGAGGGTGAGTCCGTCTTGGTACTGCATCTCCCAGTTGTCCAGGCCTACGAGTTTGGTGTTCCAGCCGAGCGCGATGATGAACTGATCGCCGACCTTGACGTGCACCGTAGAGCCGTTGGCGGACTCGCCGTAGGTGGCCGAGATCGTGACGGTGGGGCTCGGAGAGGCTAAAGGGGTGGCGGAGGATGTCGCGCTCGGGAGTGCGGCGGATGTGGTGGGAGACGGCGCGCTGGGAGGGGCGGGGGAAGCGGCGGTGGGTGGAGCTGTTGTCTTGCTGCACCCGGCAAGCCCCGTCGTGAACGCCAACACCACGAGCAGCCCACACCTAGTGGCGGTGGATCGTCGCAGGCCGATCGTCGATTCCATCCACGGAGTGTCGCCGTGAGTTCCCATAAGGTCTACGCCCTGAACGCGACCACCGGGGCGGCCCTGTGGAGCTCCCCGACCGGGGCTGAGGACTTCTCCTCGCCCGCGGTCGCCAACGGGGTCGTCTACTTCGGCTCCGACGACGCCAAGCTCTACGCCCTGAACGCGACCACCGGGGCGACCCTTTGGAGCTACACGACGGGGTCGCTTGTCGATCCTCGCCCGCGGTCGCCAACGGCATCGTCTACGTGGGCTCCTTCGACGACAACGTCTACGCTTTCGCTCCGGTGCCGATCGTGCCGACCGACTGGCCGCAGTTCCGCAGTGACCCCACGCATAGCGGGAACAACGCCTCCGAGAGTGTCCTGTCGCCCTACACGGTCGGAGGGATGATCGAACAGTCGCGGATATCGATCGCTGGTTCTTCTTCACCTGCGGTCGTGAACGACGGCGTCTACGTGGGTTCCAGCGACGGCAAGGTCTACGCCTTGGCCCTGGGCTTTGTGGCCTGCCCCCAACTGCCCTGCCCGCTCAAACTGGTGGTCCGGTGGAGCTTCCCAACGGGGGGGCCCGTCCACTCTTCCCCCGCGGTCGCCAACGGGGTCGTCTATGTAGGCTCCTTCGACAGGAACGTCTACGCGTTGGACGCCGCCACCGGCGCGGTCCTATGGAGCTACACGACGGGGAACTCCGTCAACTCCCCACCCGTGGTCATCGGAGGCGTCGTCTACGTGGGTTCTGACGACGGGAACATCTATGCGCTGAACGCAGCCACCGGAGCGGCCCTGTGGAGCTTCACGACCGGGGCCCCTGTCGCTTCTTCGCCCGCGGTCGCCAACGGGGTCGTTTACGTGGGTTCTGGCGACGGCAAGGTCTATGCGCTGAACGCAACCACCGGAGTGTCACTGTGGAGCTTCACGGCGGGAATCATCAGCTCCTCGCCAGCGGTCGCCAACGGCGTCGTTTACGTGGGTTCAGACGACAACAACGTCTACGCGTTGGACGCAACTACCGGCGCGGTCCTGTGGAGCTACACGACTGGGTCCGCCGTCAGATGCATCACCCGCGGTCGCCAACGGGATCGTCTACGTGGGCGGCAATGGCGGCAGCGTCTACGCGTTGGACGCACAGACGGGTGAGGTTGTGTGGAGCTACGCGACAGGGGGGGCCGTCATCTCTTCGCCCGCGGTAGCCAACGGAGTCGTCTACGTCGGTTCCTTCAACGACAACATCTACGCCCTGAGCGCAGCCACCGGAGCGGTGCTATGGAGCTACCAGACGGGAACCCGCGTCGAATCCTCACCCGCCGTCAGCAACGGGATCGTCTATGTGGGTTCGAGTGACACGATCTACACGTTCCATCTTCCTGGAACGTGACCGTCGCTGCCGCTCTCTCCTTGTGGGCACTGGTGTCGGGCCGCTGGTCCGCGTGGCAGGTCGCCCGTGTGGAGGTCAACCAAGAGGCAGAGGCGAAGCAGCGCGACGACTAGGACCACTGTCTGATGCCCGTTGACGCACGGATGGATCCTCGGGTTCGTTCGACCGCGACTGGATCCCACGGAACTTCAAGCATCTAGGATCAGATGCGGGCAAGAGCGAGGTTCGTAGCTATCGATCGCTAGCGGCACGGCGGGCTGCCGCCCGTGTTTGCGGGGTTCTCGCCGCACGGTCAAAGGGTCGGCGGCCTGCTCTTCAGCGTGTCGCCCGCGCCGTCTTTGCGGGGATGAAGTACGGGGGCGTACGATTCGCGCAACAGGGTCCGGCGCTTCCGCAGCTGCGCTCGCCCACGACCCGGTCGAGGTGCCACCGGGAGGGCGCCCGGGGTCGTCGCGGAGCGCTCCCACCACCTGCGGATCCGCTCCATCTCTTCCTCGGCGAGGAGGTGCGGTCTGTCCATCCCCGCGCAGCAGCCTGAGATGGTCTGGGAAGCTGACACTCAGGAGGTCGACCACGTGAGCGATGCCGCGAGCGAGACCCAGCCCGAGGTGAACGCGCGGCTCGACCGCGACGTACGTTGGCTGTTCGTTCTCGTTGGGGTGTCGACGGCTGCGCTGCTTCCGTTCTTCAGCCCGCTGCTCCTCTCCCGAGGTCTCTCCCCCGATCGCATCGGACTCGTCCTTTCCGCGATGGCGCTCGCGAGCGTCGTCGCCGCCCCGCTGTGGAGCCACGAGGCCGACACGCGTCTCGGGACCACTCGGGCGCTCGTCGCCTCGACGCTCGCGACCGCCGGGTGCGCGGTGCTGATGATCCCGACGGGATCGAACGGATGGACGATCACCGCGGCCGCCGTCCTGATGGCTGCCGCGGCGGCGCCGGGCACGGCCCTCGCTAACGCGCTCGCGCTCGCCGTCCTGGGCCCGGACCGGGCCAACGATTACGGTCGGATCCGGCGCTTCGCGAGCCTGGGCTGGGCCGTGGCTGTGATCGCGTTCGGCGCCCTTTGCCAGGTGGTCGGGCTCTGGCCCGTCCTTCCTTTGTATGCGGGGACCCTCCTGATCTATGCCGTGTACGCTCGCCGCTTCCCCTCGAGGGGGGTCCTGCGCCACGGGGACGAGCACCCTGGCCGGCTCGGCGCGATCGGCGAAGCCCTCCGCGAGACCCCTCGGCTGGTGCCATTCCTCGGCGGGCTGCTGCTGCTCTCCGTGGCGACCTCGGCGACCGACGGCTTCGTCCCCTTGCAGATGCTCGGGGCACACGGGGGCCCGTTCCTGATCGGACTCGCCGCCGGACTTGCGGCGGTGATCGAGATCCCGTTCTTCACCTGGTCGGCGCCGCTCGGCTCGCGGTTCGGGATGCGGAACCTCTTCCTGGCGGGGGCCGCCGTCTCGATCGTGACGCTGATCGGCTACTCGCTCTCTCATTCGCCGACGCAGGTCGCCGTCTTCCGGACACTCGCGGGAGCGGGGTTCGGGCTGAAGTACGGGGCGCTCGTCGTGGTGACCGACCGGCTCGTCGCGCATCACCTCCGGAACACGGGCCAGACCCTGATGCAGCTGGCGCAGTGGTCGATGGGCCCGATCGTAGGACCGGCGATCGGAGGATTCGTCTACGTCATCCTGGGTCCGGCGACGCTGTTCGCGGGTGCCGCCGCCGCCGCGTCGGTCGGGGCGCTGGTGGCTTGGTGGGCATTGGGCGGCGTCGGTCGACCCGACGAGGACAGCCTGCAGCGGTCGACGGGTCACAGTTAGGCTCCCGGGGACCGATGCACCGCGGTCCGCGTTGGACTCAGCGAGCGACCGGGTAGAGGTGCCAACGGTCGGGTACGCCCTTCAGCCCAGGGTGCGTCGCCGCGCCGTCGATGGTCGCCTAGGCAAGTTGAGCCTAGGGTGAGAGGTACTAGGGAGGCGACCATGCCAACGAAGAAGAACGGCACCAAGACGACCGCGAAGAGGACGACGGCGAAGAAGACAGCCGCGCGGAAGACAACCGCAAGCAAGACGACGGCTAAGAAGACGGCCGCGAAGCGGAAGACGACCGCGAAGAAGACGACCGCGAAGAAGACGACCGCGAAGAAGACGACCGCGAAGAAGACGACAGCGAAGAGGACCACAGCGAAGAGGACCACAGCGAAGAGGACCACAGCGAAGAGGACCACAGCGAAGAGGACCACAGCGACTCGGTCGACTCCAGTCGCAGTTCGGGCCGATCGGCCCGCAAGTGGAGGCGCGAGGCCACCTGGTCGCGCCGCGACACCAGTCGGGCGGACATCAACGGGGTCAATGAAGGCCCGGCAGGGCGACCTCATCGTCATCGACTCGGCTCAGGTCGGCTCACCGCCTCGAGAGGGAGAGGTCCTTAAGGTCATCCACGGCGGAGTGAGAATCAGCTACAAGATCAAGTGGACTGATGGAGCGGAGACCCTCATCTCGCCCGCTGCTGGCACCGCGCACATCGTTCGCACGTAGCCTCGAACTCCGACCACCCCGTGCAGGCGTGGCCGGTGTGTTCGAGACGTTCAGCCTCGACGATCTCCGCTGATCGTCCGTGTGACATGCGACCAGCCCCTATAACAAACCCAGGATCTCTTCCGCCACGAACACCCGGTTGCGCTCCCGACCGGTGATCTCTTGCAGGATGTTCGCATCGACCAGCTTCTGGACATTCAGGGAGGCTGCCCGGAACGTGATCCCCAGGATCTCCTCCGCCATCGCGATCCGGATAGCCGGTTGCGCGAAGAGGTGATCAACGAGCTTCAACAGGAGCGCGGAAGCCCTCGTGACCTGCAGCCTCGCGTGATACTGCTCCCTCAAGGCTTGCAGGCGTCCGGCGCGCTCGATCACGTCAGCGGATTCACTGGCGACACCCGCTAAGAAGAACTTCGCCCACCCCTGCCAGTCGCCGTCGGTGGTCACGGCGAGGAGCCGATCGTAGTACTCGGATCGATTCGCCTCGAAGTAAGCGCTGAGGTACAGGAGTGGCTTCGGCAGAAGGCCCCACTCGAGCATGAGCAGGCTGATCAGGAGCCGCCCGACACGACCATTACCATCCAGGAACGGGTGGATCGCCTCGAACTGGTAGTGCACGAGCGCGATCCGGAGGAGCGGTGGGATATCCGAGTGGTCATGGAGATAGCGTTCGAGGAGGTCGAGACATGCGTGCATCTCGTCAACCGGGGGCGGGACATACGTAGCGTCGTTCAGAACGCAGCCGGCCGGGCCGATCCAGTTCTGAGATCGTCGGAACTCGCCGGGCGTCGCGTATCCGCCGCGGACTCCTGTCATGAGGGTCCGATGCATGTCACGGATCAACCGAAGGCTGAGCGGTATCGCCCGCCCTGGAGCTGTCGCATCTTCCAGGGCCTTGACGTAGTTAAAGACCTCGCGGACGTCAGGGTGATCTAAGGTTGGCGCGTCGGCCTCGAACAGAACCAGATCCGCCATCGTTGCCTCGGTTCCCTCGATCTTGCTGGAGAGCACGGCTTCGCGCCTGAGGAACGGACGGATCAAGATGTGCGGCTCGGGGAGCCATCCACCCGTTCCGCCAAGCTCCCCGATCGCGCGGTCGGCCTCAGAGAGGGCTCCCACTAGTCCAAGATCGAGGTCCAGGCCGGGTGGCAATGGAGGCGGGACGAAGGCCCAATAGTCGGTCGCTGTCTTCAGCACATGTGGCCGCTGCGATCCGGCGAAGTCTCCGGGCTCCAACGCTACTCACCTCCAGTCCTGGCCCAACAATGTTACTTCGCCATCGAAAAGTATCATAAGGGGGTACAGGGCGATTGGTAAGTATCACTCCGAGCCAAACAGACCGACTTCGAGCGGATCCAGGGGGTGTTTCCGGCTCTCGAACTCCACGGCTCCAAGCTCCATCCGTGAGCGAGTCCAAGTGGAGCGCGATCCAGCCCTCAGCTTCCCCTGGGGGGCTCTCGCACGGCTACTGATGTGACCTCGACGTCGCCAGCACTACGGTCCACGATGACCTCGCCACGCACACGCGTCCCTTCACCCGGCGCGCTCCGGATATCGAGTGTCCCCCCGATCGCGTCCAAACGATCCGCCATCCCCTGCACCCCCGTGCCGAACGTCGTCGCATCCGCGTCGAAACCGCGGCCGTCGTCCTCGATCTCGAATATGAGGCGTCCGTCGCGCTCGGCCAGCCGGACCGTCGTCGAACGCGCGTCCGCGTACTTCGCGACGTTCTGCATCGCCTCGAGCGCGCAGAAGTAAACCGCCGCCTCGACCTCCCTCGGGTAGCGGCCGACCCCGTCGGGTTCGACCGTCGTCGGCACCGCGGCCTTTCGACCCTGCGCCTCGAGCGCGACGGCCAGACCCTTGTCGGCGAGCAGCGGCGGATAGATACCGCGCGCGAGGTCGCGCAGGTCGTCGAGCGCGTCGCGGAGCCCGCCCTGGAGCTGGGTCGCCATATGTCGGACACGTTCGGGATCGTCCGCCAGACGCTCGAGCAAGCCCAGCTGCACCGACAGCGCCACGAGCTGTTGCTGCGCTCCGTCGTGGAGGTTGCGCTCGATCTTGCGACGCTCCTCGTCTTGCGCCTCGACCAATCGGCGGCGCGACGCCCGGAGGTCATCGACGCTCTCTTGCAGCTCCGCGGTCAGCCGGGCGTTGCGGAGGACGAGGCCGGCCTGCGACGCGAGGTCTTCCACGAGCTTGTCCTCGGTTGGGGTGAGTGGCTCGTTCCGCGGCTTGATCAGCGTCAGCGCGCCGAACAGCTCCGCGCCGTGTCGGACGGCAACCGCGCGAGTCACATCGAAGGCAGGCAACGCGTCACCCGCGGCGAGCGCGATCGGATCGAGGCCCGCCGCATCGGCCGGCCATGCGGCGACCGGGCGGAGCTCGCCTCCCACGCGCAACCACACGTTCACCCGCGTGGCGCCGGTCCCGTGAGCGAGGATCGACGCCATCCGCTCCAGGACGTCATCCAACGCGTACGTGCCAGCCATCCGCTTCGCGAAGTCGGAAAGCACCTGATACGGCGTCGCTCGATCGCCGTAGACCAACCGGTTCGCCAAGCGCTGCGCGCGACGCCGCAGCGGCTGGAAGAGCAGCGCGATCGCGACCGCAGCGACGATCGTGAGCGTCGAGCTCCCGCCGCTCCCGACGATCGCGCCGACGCCGACCACGACACCCACGTAGATCGCGGTGAGCGTCGTCGCGATCAGCCCGTACACGAGTGCGCGGTTGATGATCATGTCGATGTCGTAGAGTCGGTACCGCAGGATCGCGATCGTGATCGCGGCCGGTATACCTATGAACGCGGCGACCTCTGTCACGCTGAACGCGACGTTCGCCACCGGCGAGTTATCGCACCCACACGCGATCAGCGAGCCGAACGCGATCGCCTGCGAGACGAGCGCCAGCGCAGCCGCGAACGCGAGCCACTTGATCTGCTGACGCTCGTCGCGGCCGGCGGACCGGTAGCGGACGATCAGCGACACGAACGCCGCCCCCGCCACGGCGACCACCGTGAGCACCGACACCACGAGCACGGCAGAGATCGCATCCCCGAGCGCTTCGATCCCGCCGGGGTTCGCGATCCGGAACGACACGCCCCCGGGAGCGGGGATGCCGTACGTGACCGGGTTCACGATGAAACCGATCGTGGTGATGCCTGCGGCGACCAGGCCCACCACCAGGACGGGCCGCCATCGAGGCGACGGCAACTTCCCCGTCGGGAACAGGAACAACAGGAACCCCAGCGCCGTGAGTGTCGGTCCGAACACCCATTCGCCGAAGCCACCGGCGGCCACCGCACCGGGGACAGATCCGGGTCGCCACACGAGCCCGGCCACGCTGTACGCGCCCGTGAAACTCAAGAGCACCAACCCGAGTGCGATCCCCTGCAGGATCCACCCGATCGGGTTGCGCGCGCGGCGCACGATCAAGGCGCCAAGGGTCGCGTAGAGGACCCCGCTCAGGCCGCTGAACAGATTCGGGAACCCGTCCCTCGGATCGAGGGAACGCCAGACGACGAGCGTGAGGACGGCGCCGGCGATCCCGAACGCGACCGTCACTACCCACAAGACCGTGGAGAGCCGTTCTGCGCGCGCGCCGTCACCGTCCATCGGCCACATCTTCCCTGGTGGCCGTCCGGACGAACAGGGTGTTCTCTCCTGCGTGGGCGTTGGTGCTCACACCACTAGCGATCATGACGACACGCGGTCGACCCGCTGGGTTCAAGGGTCAGTCGGCCCGGGGAAGATCCATCGCGGCTCCTGCCATGATCAGGATCGCTCCCAGGTAGTTGCCCGGCGACGTTCCCACTTGGGCTCTGGAGGACTTCATGAGAGGTGTCGCAGCCCTGAGTCGCTGGCGTCTACGACAGGAATGCGAACGGGCCCCGACTGTATGCGGTGACGAACGCCATGGCGATGATCCCGGTGAGAGCGACGGAGACTACGACGGCGCGAACGCTGAGGTGTCGTCCCCACACGACGGCCAGGAGGAGGGAGAGGCCGACGATGATCTCACCCCACCAGTACGGCGGAAAGGTAGTGTCGGCGATACGCGTGAGCCCGTAGATGCCCTCACCCACGAGCACACCGCTCATCACGCCGACTCCGATCGCCGCCAGGAGATCCCGCCGAGTCTTGACCCAGTGAGCACCGATCCCGAGCGGTGGACCGGCGAGGACGGCGGCACCACTCCAGAAGAGGACCGTCGTGTGGGACGACGGGTAACCCAGTATGTGGGCTCCAAGCACATACCCCGCGAGCAGCCCCAGGAGCGATGCGCAGCCGAAGACCGCTGCGAGTCGATCGCTGGTTGCTAACAGTGAAAGTGCGCAGGCCGCGAGCGCCCAGGATCCTGCCGAGTTGGCGAGCGAGCCCATCTGCTGCGGCAGCCATCCCTGGGCGTAGGCCGTCAGTACACCAAGCGCCAAAGCCGCAAAGACCACGACGGCCGCCCGCCACATCTCCCGATCCTTGGAGCCTGACACGTCTCGGTCCACCGATCAGAGATCGAGGCCCGACAGCCCGTTGCTCCCGAGGATCTGTGAGATCTCACCGCCGTGGTGGAGGTCGTGCTCCATCACGTGCCACACGACCCAGCCTCGCTGGTGCGTTCTCGACGGACGCACGACCGAGGCATCTAGATCCTCGTCGGTCCAGCGTCGGAGACAGTCGTCCACGATGCTCCATGAGCGTCTGAGCGCGTCCACGAGTTCCTCGGCGCTTCTGGGATGGTCCTCGTCGTCCTCCCATCCGGCGTCTTCCAACGGCAGGTCTGGAACGGTCGTGCTGTCGACGCGGAAGATATCCAGGGTGGACGGGTCGCCCTCACCGAGCATGTCGTGGAACCACCAGACGCGCGAACCGGCAACGTGACCGGCCAACTGCCAGACCGCCCATTGGTGGGGAGCGGTTCGGAGGTCGAGCTGCTCGGGGGTAAGGTCGTGAAGCGCATCGATGAACAACGCCTGGTGGGTGGCCCATCCTTCGTAGAAAGGCCGCAACGCGGCGACGGACATGCGCCAAGCATAGAGAGACGGACAGCCGTCGGCGAGGCGCGCGGTTGGATGCTCTGATCAAGCTCGATGGGACCCACGACCGGACACCAGGGTAGCTCTTCGACTCATGCCTCTCCGACCACGGTCTTGCAGGCATCGTGCTCGCATCCGCAGCCGAATTCAGGTCCCGAGTCAGCGGCTTCTGTCGCATGTAAACGGCAGAAGTCGCTACAGAAGGCTTGATCGGTAAGACAGCGGCATCCGAAGTGCTCACACGGATCCGATGGTGAACCGTTCCCTTCCACGGAAGCTCCCAAGCTATGGACGATCCTGAACCGTGGGAACGGGCTGGTCAGGTGGGACTGGAGGATCGGGAACGGGCGCCGGCGGCATCGGTCGCGGCTCTGGTGTCGGCGGCGACGGCGCGGGAGGGACCGGCGTAGGAGCAGGATCGGGTGTGGGCAGAGGCTCAGGTAACTCCGATCGACTCGACATCACTGCGGTGGATGACCTGGTGATCATCGAGATCCCTCCTCGGTTCCTGTGGCTGGTCTCAGTGTCTCTCCCACAAAGCGAGACGACTCTCGGTTGCTCGAGGGTCTTATGTACCTGGGCGTCTGAGCAGTTGAGCTGCGAGTGTCGGCGTGTCGCTCACGAGCCGGCCTCCGCCTCCATGTCGGCCAGCCGCGTGTAGTAGTCGGGCATCTCCCGTAGGTGCGCGAGCGTGATCTTGCCCGTGACGACCGGGTCGTCGTTCGTCACGTTCGTGGCGGGATCGCGCCGACCGTGTTCGAGCTCGACACCGAGACCCATCCTGAACTGCTCCAGGTCGAAGGCCTCCTTGGAGAAGTCCAAGGCCAGCAGATCAGCGATCCCGGACGCCTCGTCAGACGTGAATCCTTTCGTCGGCTCCATCGTTCCTCCTCTCGCGCGCACCGCCACCGCCGCGGCGGTTCGCTCCGCTCGCTCCTTGATGTGGTTGAGCTTCTTCCCTAAATGATAAAGAGACTCGACGATGAGCGTTCAGAACAGCTTCGCGTCGTCCTCGGCCGCCGCCCTAAGCGATGTGGCTACCCTGGCGGTCGTCTGAACGGGTCGATCGGAGGAGTCGTGGGGTTCATCGTGGTGCGGGCGACGGGCACGCCCGTTCGAGCGTGGACGTGCGATCGGCCGCGGGCTCGGTCAGGGGATCCACGACGCGCTCGGCTTCGTCGAGCGCTACCTCGAGTCGCACGGCATCGGGACGCGTTCGCTCGACCATGTGCTCGCGCCGTACGTGGCGGCGTCCGAGGCCGCGCTGCCGCACCTCGTCGAGCAGCTGCGCGGCATGGCCGACGGCGCGGAGCAGCCGTTCTCCCTGCTCATGGCGGCCAACGCGTTCGAGGAGATCTACGGGCAGGTCGAGCTCGGGACGGGCATGATGCAGCCGCTCGAGCGATGCACCGACGTGGTGGTCGACGGCCCTGACGGGCCGCTCCTGGGTCATACCGAGCAGTGGTACGCCGGCGACCAAGGCGCCGTCGGGATCGTGATCGACGTCGCGGACGACGGTCCGACGGTCCTCGCGCCCGTGGTGGCCGGCACGCTGCCGCTGGTCGGGATCAACGACCTCGGGGTGGCCGTCGGAGCGATGTCGCTGTCGGCGCGCGACGAGCGGATCGGCATCCCGCGGGCGCTCGTGGCCCGCGACGTGCTCGATGCGAGGGATGCCGCGGACGCGACGGCACGTGCGACGCGTCCCGGACGCGCCGGCGGCTACACCTATCAGCTGGCGTTCCCCGACGGGGAGTCTCGCGTCGTGGAGACGACGGCGACACGCGATGCGGTGATGGCCGCGAACGTGCATACGAACCACGCGCTCGACCCCTCCGTCGCGGAGGTGACGTTCCCGGCCGCGCCCGGCAGCCTCGGGCGCTACGCACGCGCGGCGTCACTCGTCGAGACGGTGGAGCCGACGATGGCGGGCGTCGTCGCGATCTTGGCGGACCACGAGGCGGAGCCGCAGAGCATCTGCGTCCATCCCGATCCCGCCGAAGGCGACGAGGGATCGACGATCCTGTTCGCCATGGTCGCCGAACCCGCTCGGCGCTCGCTGACGATCACGTCCGGGCACGCCTGCACCGGGCGTGTTCGAGACGTTCTGCCTCGACGACTTCCGCAGACCCACCTGACCGGGAGGGCAAGAACATAGCGTATCCGCTATACTCACTTCATGCGAGGAGGCGATGTCGTGAGGGAGGCGCGGAGGCGAGCGGGCTTCACCCAGCATGAGCTGGCGGAACGACTCGGCACGACCCAATCCGCGATCGCCCGCCTGGAGCGGGGCGGGACGGAGCCCTCGTACGAGCGCGTCGCGGAAGCCGTTCGGGCGTGCGGGTTGGAGCTGGTGCCGCAGCTCCTGCCCACCGACGACGCCGACTGGTCGATCGCCTCGACGAACCTGTTGGTCGGGCCCGATGCCCGGGTGCGCCGCCATCAGCAGGCGCTCCGATTCGCGACGGCCGGGCGGCGAGCGCTGACCGATGCCCGAGGCTGAGTTCCGCCCCGAGAAGCTCCTGGATGTCCTCGCTCGTCACGGGGTCCGCCACGTGCTGATCGGCGGGTTCGCCGGCGTGATCCATGGGTCGCCGTACGTCACGACCGACATCGACGTCGTGCCCGAGCCGTCCGGCGCCAACCTCGAACGGCTCTCCGCGGCGCTCGACGAGCTGCACGCCCGGGTGTGGACCGATGCGGAGCCGGGCGGCGTGCCGTTCGACCACGACGCGTCGTCCCTCGCCGCGTCGCGCACGTGGAACCTGGTCACGGACTTCGGTCGGCTCGACCTGGCGTTCGAGCCGAGCGGCACCGGAGGCTACGCCGACGTCGCGCGTGACGCGGTGCACCTGACGATCCTCGGCGCCGAGGTGGACGTCGCGTCGCTCGCGGATGTGATCCGTTCCAAGGAGGCGGCAGGACGAGAGAAGGATCGCCTCGTCCTTCCGGTGCTTCGGCGCCTGCTCGAGGAGACGGAACACCCCTAGGTGTGGCGGAGACCGCTTCGTCCTCCCGACCGGGGTCGTCGTCCGAGCTGCCGCCACCCTCCTTCACGGACGATCCGACCGATCGGGAACGGTGGAACATGCGCGGTCGCGAGCGTGAGCCCTTCTGACTCCGCTCGGTCGAGCCACGCGGCCCGCGTGCGGCTCCCCTCCTCGGGATCATCGTCGCCTGATGAGCGGAACCCGGGGTCGTTCAGCTGGAACGTGAAGTGCAGGAGGTCTCCCGCGAAGAGCACCCGCTCGTCGCGGGTGTCCAACAGCACGCAGCGATGTCCCGGGGTGTGACCCGGCGCGTGTCGCAGGCTCAGGCCGGGCGACACCTCGCGGTCTTCGATGGACGTGTCCAGCTGTCCCGATGACTCGAGCGGGGCGATCACCTCGGCGAACTCCCGAACGTCCTCCTCGTCGACGAAGCCTCGCATCCACGCGACGTCGGCGCCATGAAGGTGGTACCCGGCATTCGAGAACCGCGGGACCCATCCGCTCGACGACGGCATCGTGCTCCACCCCGTGTGGTCCGAGTGGATGTGGGTGAGGATGACGTCGTCAACGTCGTCCGGCATCACGCCGAGCGCGGCCAGTTCGTCCGGCAGCGTCCCACCGATGCCCAGCCATCGTCCGAAGGCCGAGTCGGGCGGGCCAGCGCCTGTGTCGATCAAGGTCAGGCGCGTCGGCGTGCGAACCAGGAAGCAATGGTCGCGGAAGCGCCACATGTCGGCGGTGAACTCGTCCGGATACGTCGTGGCAAGGGCGTCCGATCCGCCGGGTGGTTGGTCGCCGCTCCCATCGAAGATCTCGGCGAACGGCATCTGCGTGTCGACGTCGAGGATCGCGGTGATCTCGATGTTCCCGATGTTCAGCGTCGCGGCGGGCATAGGGTCAGTCGGCCTTCCGCTGAAACTTCCACGCTGCTTCGAGGGCATCCTCGATGGCGCCGGCGTCGCCTCCGGCAAGGTCAGCGACGACCATCATGTGCTTGATGTACCGGGTCGGCACGCTGAAGGTTTCGGGGAACTGGTGCATGAGCCAGTCTCGGTAGTCGAAGTCGGCGCGGATCACGATGTGGGCGTCGTCCAGCTGGCGCGCCACCAGCCTGCCGTGGTATCTCCACTCGGTCAAGCCCTGCTTCACGGTGCTGCGCACACCCGCCAGGGCCTCGGCCGAGGCGGCCACATCGCCCATCTCCACTGAGCGGGTCCTCCTTCCTTCTGGTCACGATCTCCGGATAGCATCGGGTGGCGCGACCGGGATCCCTTGACGCACGCCGGTCGTTGCGCTCCCCGGCCGATGCGACGCTAGATGGGCTTGCTCATCGCGATTCCGTTTTCCTCGAACCCGAGCGATCGGTAGAGATTGCGCGCGCCTTCGTTGCGGGCTCCAACGTGGAGGGCGATGCGAGTCAGTCCCCGCCGTCGTGCCTCTTCCTCGGCGAAGACCATCGCTGCCTTGCCGTAGCCACGGCCGCGATAGGCCTCGTCTACATCGATGTCGTACACAACCAAGGTCGGCTCATACGCGTCGCGACGCTCGACCAGCCACAGGTGGCCCACTGGCTCGCGTTCGACCTCGATCACGAACACGGAGTGTCCAGCGGACCGATGCCCGTCGATCTCCGCAACAGCTTGCGCCCTAGCCTTATCTGCCGACATCCCGTAGTCGCGGACCAGATCCTCAGCGTAGTCAGCCCGCAGTAGCGGCAGCCAAGCCACGAACTCTTCTTCCTCCATCGGCCGCAGCTGCAGAGCCACGCAACGACGCTAACACGCTGACCGCACTCTCTTGACTAGTGCCTAGTGACCACCGGGAACCGGCCTTCGCATGAGAGGAATAGCCGATAGGCAGGTGCGGTGGAAGGGCCGCAACGGTCGATGGGATCGGCATGAGCGAAGCAACCGTTGATGAGGTCCATGAGGTCGCGGAGAACGGATACAAGGATCGGCGAAGCCTCGAAGCCGAACTCCAAGAGATCGTTAGGGCGAAGACACCTGAGCCTTCACGCTCACCTGGCTTCTGGGCCAAGCGCCGCCGCAAGGTCTGACTGGCTCGTTCTCGTTAGTCTCGCATCCGGGATCTCAGCACGTCGAACTCGCAGCCTGGCGAGGACGGGTCGAAGCCGTGCTCGATCAGCCAGCGGGCCGCCAGCAGGCTTCGCAGCGACCACCACGCATGGATCACGTCGAGGTCGACGTCGGTGCCGTAGCCGGCGACAACGTCGGCGAGGTGCTCCTCGTGTCCGAGCGTCAAGCTGGCGAGGTCCCATAGCGCATCGCCCTGGGCAGCTTCGGACCAGTCGACTACTCCGGTGACCTCGTCACCGTCGACGAACACGTGGGTGATCTGCAGATCGCCGTGCGTGAACACCGGTGTCCACTCGCGGAGCGCAGCCTCGGCGATCCGGCGGTTGCGCGTGACCATGTCGGTCGGAAGGATGCCGTTCGTGACGAGCCACTCGCATTCGCTGTCGAGCTGCGATGCGATCTCGTCGAGGCTTTCACCGGGCCATGGCGGCAGTGGCGCGTCGTGCAGCGTCCGTGCGGCGGCACCGGCAGCGGCCCACGCCGCCACGGACGCGGTCGACGGCTCGCCGAGGCGGCCGAGTGCCGTCCCTGGAAGGGCGGCGAGTGCCAGCACGGGCGGCTTCCGCCACAGGACCTCCGGAGTCGGGATCGGCGCCAGGGCCATCGCCTCGACCTCGACGTCGGTGCGCGTTTGGTCAGCATCGATCTTCAGGAACACGTCGCCGACGCGCAGGGTCGCGCGCTCGTTATGGGCGACGACGACCTCGACCTCCTCCACGTCGGACATTATCGTGGGATGACCCCCGACTTCGCCCACGGATCTATCGCGTGCGACTGCGTGGCCGAACGCGCCGGGGGCGCACGTACCCGTTCGGCACATCCCGGCAGCGCGCGCGTCGGGAAGTGTGTGGCTACTGCGGGCGCCCGGTGGGCCTGTAGACCTGGATCGTCACTCCGCTGGGGGTGGCCGCCTGCGATCCGACCAGCTCGAGCGCTACGTTCGGGCCGGTGTCGGGGAACAGCCGCGTGCCCTGGCCGACGACCACGGGGAAGGTGAACAGGTTCATCTCGTCGACAAGGTCGTTGTCGAACAGCCACCGGAACAGGGCGCCGCAGCCGTGCACCTGCAGCTCGCCGCCCGGCGTGGCCTTCAGCTCGCCGACCGCGGCCGTGAGATCACCGGAGAGAACGGTCGTGTTCGCCCACCGCGGGTCGGTGAGTGTCGTCGATGCCACGTACTTGGGCCTCGTGTTCAACGCCGTCCAGATCGGGCTGTCGCCCGGATCGTCCCACGTTCCCCAGGAGCCGGCGAAGATCTCGTAGGTCCGGCGGCCGAACAAGAACGCGTCGGCGCGCTGGTAGATCTCGTCCATCACGGTCCCGGATTCGTCGTCGAAGTGGGCCCATCCGCCGCGCTGGAATACGTCGCGCTCGTCCTCGTCCGGCCCGCCGGGCCCCTGCATCACTCCATCGACGGAGACCTGCGTGGTGGTCGTCAGTTTCATGACCGCGGTTCCCTTCTCGTCGGTTGGTCGACATCCCAGGGTCGATCCGCTCGACTCTCACGCTGCAAGGTACCCCCCGCACGTCCTCCCGCGTTATCGGGGCGGCGGCATCAGCTTTGTCGCTGAGGAGGCTACCGGCGGAGGAGGCCGCCGTGGGCGCGGTCGTTTGGTCGGCACGTCTACAAGGGTGTCGGGTTTGACCACCTGAGGCGACGCGGGCGGGGCGCGTGAACGATTTGGCCCCCTAAAGACCTATCCGACCCCGGCGCCGCTACTTCGGGCCGTGGCCCGGGCTGAGGTAGATGACCTCCCGCGCCGTGTGCAGGCAGGCCGCGGTCCGTGTCGCCACCGTCGCCGCCGCTTCGACCTTCGTCCTGCCCGCCGAAGTCTGAGCGGTGTCTAGGGTCGTCCGCCTCGAGTCGGTCAGGACTCGCACAGCCCGTCTGATTCGGGGGGCCTCTCGCGCCGGAGCACGAGGCCGTTAGGCGGACCGTATCGTCGACGGGACGAACGGCGGTGAATACCGCCGTTGGGAGCACGATCCCGGGCGCCGAGAGCAGCTCCGCGAGACGATACCTACACCTGATCGGCGCGCATCACGGCGTTGAGCGTCGGGAACGGTGGACCCTCGCGTAGGGCGTTGAGGAGTTCTCGCGCAGTTCGTTGCCCGTTCGGGAATCGGTCGCCCGTGGCCTCGACTCGAGCGGGCGTTACCAAGACAAGGGCAGTCGGATCGGATCAGGCGCGAGGAGGTCGTCGCCCAGGATCATGACGACTTCTTCATCGGGGATCTCGCCGTTGACGAGAGCGCGTCCGCGGGGCAGCGCACTCCAGTCGAGTCGCTCGTAGAACGGAGCATCCACGGCATCGCAGAAGAGCATCCCGACATCCGCCGTCTCGCGGATGTGCTGCGCAGCCCGGAGCATGAGCTTGCTCGCATGACCCTCGCGACGGAACTGCGGGAAGGTGAGCACCGCGCCGACGCAACCGACTCTCAGCACTCCGCGATGGCCCTCGATCGAAAGCGGAAAGACGAGCACGTGGCTGACTAGCAGGTCGCCAGCCGCGCGGACGAAATGTGTTGGGGTTGGCTCGTTCCAACTGCGTGTGCGGAATCGAGCATCGCCGCTTATGAACTCGCCCCAAACGAGTCGCACGAAGGCCCAGAGCTGGATATCGAGCTCCCGCGGGAAGTCGGCGTCCGGGAAGACGAACTCCTCGATCTGCGGCGTCGTCATCATGGAGCGCTCCAGGGTACAGAACAGTCTTCATAGCATGAGCTTTCAGGAGCAGCACCGTCCTTGGGGGGAGAAGCCCTCTCGATCCGCCGACGACGCACCACGTAGACGCGGCAGGAGCGCAGCATCGCGCGCTGGGGCGCGTGGCCGTTAGGCGAACCCGTATCGTCGACCCGCCGGACCGCCACGGATACCGCCGTTCGGTGCACAACTGCGTCTGATCCCGCCTGCGCCAACGTTGCACCGAACGGCGGGTCCTCTTCGCCCCCGTTCCGGGGGACCGTCGTCCCGGGGAATCGGACGGACCGATCCCCGGAAGGAGTCGAGATGACGGACGGGACGAAGGACGAACCCGCGAAGCCGAAGCGGGTCGCGAAGAAGAAGCCGGACGCGCCAGCGACCCCGGTCGCGCGGAAGTCGCGCGCGAAGAAGCCCCCGATCGACGAGCCGGGACCGACGAAGGCGACCGCGAAGAAGGCGGCGGCACCGGCGCCGAAGACGGTCGTCGAGAAGTCGGAACGCGACGTCATGACCCAGGACGACGTGAAGCGGATCCTGGACGCGGACGAGAAGGAAGGTCGCGCGGCGATCGCGGCTCGACTTCAGATTCCCGCGGCCTGTGGCGAGCGAGGATCGTCGCGGGGTGGACGGACGTCGGACCGAAGCAGCTCGATACGTGCCGCGCGTACTTCGCCAAGCACGGGCTGCGCGTCCCCGGCGGAAGATGAAGCAGCGGCACTCGAAGTAACGTTCGACGCTGAGGCCCGGTGCGACTGCCGGGCTTCAGCTGTGCCGCCGGCCGGTGAGGCTGAACTCACCGAGAGGCTGCATCGTGGGTTCCTACTGTTCTTGCCGCGACCTCATGACCGCCGTCTCCGTCAGATGGCCGTGTCGTCGGGATGACAACCTGGTCCGAGTCGCCGTCATGTCCGTACGCGCAGAGATCCGGTGGTAGCGCGGCACCGATACGGCACCAAGGGACCCCTGACCTGAAGTCAGCCCGTCGGATGTCGTTGGACCGACGCGTTCCGGCTGCTACATTCGGTTCCTCGCCACCCAGAGGTGGCCCGATCGGGAGGAGGTGGACCGATGACTGTGACGACGGTGGTCATCGCGTCGCGCTCCGGTTCCGGTCGGCACGCTTCCTGCTGAACCTCGCCGTTCGTCCTCCTGCAGCACGACGCACCGTCCACCGTGCTCGCATGGAGGTCTTCCGATGTCACGCGACCAACGCCGCGGTGAGCGGCGCGACCGATCAGGCTCGTTCCGGTGCGGCCATTGTCATCTCGACGTGCCGTTGCGGGCGAGCGGCACCGCTCACCGCAACCATTGCCCGAACTGTCTGTGGAGCCGCCATGTCGACGACGACACTCCCGGCGATCGGGATGCCGACTGCGGTTCGCTCATGGAGCCGATCGCGATCACGGTGCGCGGGTCCGGAGAATGGGTCCTGGTGCATCGATGCGGGGGCTGCGACGAGCTCCACCTGAATCGAGCCGCAGGTGACGACAACCCGCTCGCCCTGCTCCGCATCGCGGTCCTGCCGCTCGCTCGGCCGCCGTTCCCCTTGGAGTGGATCGGCCGGCTGTGATGCGCGGTCCGCAAGCACCGGCTCGTTCTGAAAGTCGCTCGCCAAAAGGCGCCGAGAAATGACAGGCGCAATCTGTCAGCTGCGCGTCGGCGTTCGGTGCAACTGAAGACTGCACCCATGGTCGCGTTCAGGCTCGGCGTTCGAAGCCGATACGCGCGCGCCCGCGTTCCCTTAGGTCCGGCGCGCGCCGCGCGGTCGGGACCTTCGGTGCCGCGCTGAGGCCACCGCTCTAGACCCCTGCCCCGGGGCGGGATGTTCGTCGACCCGCCGGACCGCCACGGATACCGCCGTTCGGTGCACAACTCCGTCGTCCTGCGACGATGCCCACCCAGACGCTCACCGCATCTCGCCGACGTCAACGGTCCCCCGCCCCCGACGGAGCCACATCCACGTGGCGCTGGCCACCGCGATCGCGGCGAGCAGCCAGAAGGCGACCTGATCCCCGAACGCTTGGGACACGGCACCTCCCGCCGTCGGCCCGATCAGGCCCGAGCCCGCCCAGACCATGTTGAGGAGGGCTCCGACGACCGCGACCGAGAAGTGACCCCGCCGGGCACCGATCGCCCCGAGCGGGTAGGTAAGGGCGATCAAGACCCCCGACGACGCGCCCGCGATCGCCAGGAAGGCGAGCGTCGCCGCGGTCGACGCGTTGAGAGCAGCGACCGCGATGCCACAGCCCATCACGAGCGTCCAGACGGCGGCGAGGCGAACCGTCGCGTAGCGGTCGGCGCGCCGCGCCGTGAGCGCGCTCATCGCGATGAACATCACCGAGGCCAGTGAGAGCGCCAGTCCGATGCCGGCGGCGGAGAAGCCGTTCCCATCGAGGCGGATCGGAACCAGCAGGTCGGCGGTCATCCACAGCATGGACACGGCGAGCGTGAGCACGATGCTGGTGAGCATCAGCGGATCGGCTCCCGCAGCTCGGAGCATGTCGGCCAGAGGCGGACTCGGCTCCGCGGCCCTCCCGACGTCCGACGGCATGACGAGCAGGACCAGCGTCATCGCCAGCGACCCCACACCCAGCACCCAGAACGGCGCGCCCAGCGAGAACCGTTCGGCGAAGAACCCGGCGAACGCCGGACCGAGCAGCCCCCCCACCCCGACGACCGCGGTGGTCATCGCAAGCGCACGCGAAGCGTCCTTCCCGGCCGCGTCGTGGATCCACGCCGTGTCCGTCACCCACATGGTCCCGAGCCCGATCCCGAACAGCAGACGCCCCGCGAGGACGATCGGGAACGCGTGCGCGAGGGCGATCGTGAAGTTCGCCGCGGTGATCGAGGCCATGGCCCACAGGGTCAGCGTCCGCACCGCGAACCGGCGAGTCAGGGCTCCCGCCGGCAGCGACGCCAGCAGGATGCCGACGCTCGCAAGGGTGAACACGAGCCCGGCCTGTGCTTCGCTGAGGCCGTATCGATCTCGCAAGTCCGGGATCAGTGGCGCGATGCTGGAGTACCCCAGTTCGGCCGTGAAGAGCGCAGCGAACAGCGCAAGGACGAGTGGGCGGCGCATCCGTGAGAGGGTCCCACGCGCGGGGTCCCGCTGCTATCCGGCGGAACCCCGCGACGAGGGGGCGCTCAAACAAGTTCGGCGACGCAGTCGGCGCAGAAGAGGAAGCCGGTTAGCGCGTATCTCCGTCCCGTCGGTCGCCCGGGAGTCGGCGTGGGTTCCCGTTCGAGCGCCGCCGCAGCGATCGAGGCTTCCACGTCGTCGAGGATGCGCGGGTAGCCGCGCTCTCCGATGAGGTGCCCGTCGGTGAGCATCCGTCGGAGCGTCTTCGGTCGCCACCTCGCGTCGTTCGCGGTCGTGATTCCCGCCAGGTTCCACTCGACGACGATCCGGTAGAGCGAGTCCCCGCGATGCAACCGTGGACGGCTTCGTGTAGAAGCGCGGCCTGCTCCGGCTCGACCTCGAGTCCGGTCGGCGTGCGCCGGTACCCGAACGGATGACGCTCGCCGCCCGTGTATGCCCCGTCGGACGTCTGGGTTGCCTTCGTCCGCTTTACCTTCTCGGACAAGAAGTCGGAGTAGAACTCGGCCTGGCTCGCCCGTTTCCGGAATTCGTCCCGGTCGCGGGCGCGCTTGAAGTTGACGTCGGACTCCATCGTCGACGCGATCAGCTTCAACCTTCCTCGCGACGCGAGGTCCTGCACGCGGATGGCGTCCTTCATCTGTCGAAGTAGGCGCTCCTGCTCGCGGACGAGGATGACTTCCGTCCGGCCTCTACGTCGGCGAGCAGCCGCTCGTACTCCGGTCGAACCTTGCGCGGGTTCCACGCGGATACGGGGTCTTCGAGGTACTCCTCGACGACTTCCCAGCCCTCCGCCGCAGCCCGCTAGCGGCAGTCCGCGACCTGAACCGGGACGAACGTCGGGTCGTCCCGATCGGACTTCGACACGCGCGCGTAGATCGCAACCTTCATCGACGTGGCCTCCCAATCTAGTGGACGGGTAACGGCCACGCACCGGGGCACGTGCCGCCGCCGTCGCTAGTCGTATTCACGCTCGGTGACGTTAGCTCCGCCGCAACGCCGGCTTGACGCTTGTGGTTGTCCGATCATGCGACGACACACGGTCGACCCATCTGGGGTTCGTTCGACCGCGACTGGATCCACGGCACTTCATGCATCTGGGATCAGACGGTGGGCAAGAGCGAGGTTCGTGGCTATCGAGATCTCCAGCGGTGCAGAAGGTGCCGCGGCGAGTTCGCGTGAGCGGACGACCGTGAGTGCCCATCTACCATGGGATGCTTCCCGGCATGGATAAGTCCGATCCGTCGTACAAGGGGCAGTCCGGGTACAACGCGGCGATGCTCGCGATCTACGACGTGTGGGTGCTGAAGTTCATGACGAAGGCGGTCTGGAAGGTTCCCGTAGCACAGGGCGTCGACATGTATCGACAGCACATGGGGCACCGGCACCTCGACGTCGGGCCTGGGACCGGCTACTTCATCGAGGAGGCGGACCCGCCCCGCGACACGGAGATCACGCTCCTTGACCCCAATCAGACCGTGCTTCGCCACGTGGCGAAGCGACTCGAGGAACGGCATCCGATCACCGTTGAGGCCGACGTCATGAAGCCCCTCCCGGTCGACGGACCGTTCGACTCCGCGGCACTCAGCTTCGTACTTCACTGCCTTCGCGGGCCAGAGGCAAACAAGGCGGTCGCCGTGAGGAACATCGCGGATGTCCTCAGCCCGGAGGGGGTCCTGTTCGGCGGGACGGTCCTCGGCCTCCAGAGCAACCACACGAAGCCCGCGCGCGCGTTCCTTCGAGCAGCAAACAAGCAAGGGGGCTTCGACAACGTGGACGACACGGCTGAGGGGCTCCGCCGCATCCTGGAGATGTCCTTCAGCGCGGTGGATGTCGACGTCGTCGGTTCTGCGGCCCTCTTCGTCGCGTCCAGGCCACGGTCCCGCTCCTAGGAGGCCGCGGGAACGCTCCGTGGACCCCGAGATGCCGATGATCCAGGGTTGACCCCCGGTGGACCCGTCCGGTCCACCAGGGATTCCACGCAGCGAGCATCGATCCAACCGAAGTTCGGTTGCGTGACCCGCGGTTGGATCTAATCGCGGTTCCTGCCATACCCGGTGCCCTGAGCTATGACACTTGGGTTGCGCAAACACACCCCGCGCCGGAACTTGGATGCCATGAACGATCGCCCGACCACCCCGCGCTCCCGAGCCGGGTTGGCCTTCGTTTGCTATCTAAGCGTCTCCATCGTGATGTTCGGCGCACCCGTACTGGTTCACCTGGGCTCCAGACTCATCGGCGAAGGGAGCGCCGACTCGAAGTTATACGTGTGGGATCTGGAGTGGTGGCCCCACGCGATCTCGTCCGGGCTGAACCCGTTCCATGCCGGGGTTGTGTGGGCACCCTCCGGGGCGAACATGGCGTGGGTGACTGGACTACCGGGCCCCGCGCTCGTGATGTTCCCCGTGACGCGGCTGTTCGGCGGCGTCGTTAGTTCGAATGTCCTCGCGATCCTCGCGCCGGCCCTGGCGGCGTGGGCAGCCTTCCTGCTCTGCTACGAGGTGACCGCGAGCAGATGGCCATCGTTGGTTGGCGGCTACCTGTTCGGTTTCTCGACCTACGAGGTAGCACAGATGCACGGGCACATGAACCTGTTCTTGATGTTCCCCGTCCCGCTCGCCGCGTACCTATTCGTGCGATTCGCGAAGGGGCGGTTGGCCCGCCGCACGTTCATCTGGCTCTTCGCGGCAGTCCTCGTTGCGGAGTTCTCGATCTCGACCGAGATATTCGCGACGATGACCTTCTTCGGGGCGATCGCTTTGGCGGGCGTGCTGATCGCCGACCCTACCGTCCGAGCGCGGACGCACGAGCTACTGGTACCGGTCGGGATGGCGTATGGGCTCGCGACGCTCCTGCTCGCTCCGTACCTGTGGTACGCGACGGCGAACGTACCTCCGGTCCTCAGCAACAGTGTCTTCGGCACGTCGATCGATGCGCTTAGCTTCGTCGTTCCGCGATCTGGCACGTTGATCGGAGGGTTCAGGTTCGATGGGCTCACCGACGCCTTCCGCGCGAATGTCAGCGAAGACGGAGCCTATCTGACGCCGGTGCTACTGGTTCTCCTTGTAGTCATCGCCGTCGGAGGCCGGCGGGATCGAACAACGCGTCTGCTGTTCACTTTCACTGGCTTGGCTGGACTGTTCGCTCTCGGTGGGTTCCTCGTCATCCGTGGGCGGACCACGATCCCGCTTCCCTGGTGGCTCTTCGAACGGATCCCTGTACTGAGGGATGCGTTGCCCGAGCGGTTCACGATGTTCATGTGGCTCGGCGTCGCGGTGATCGTCGCGCGATGGCTCACGAGGCAGAAGTCAGCGACCACCTGGAGGGGTGCGGCAGCATGGATAGCGGTCGGCGTCGCGGCGATCCTCTTGCTACCGAACGAGTCCTTGCCGAACCTGCACCTGCCGATCAACAGCCCCCCGTTCTTCACGACCGGACGGTTCCGTGGATACCTCTCGCCGGGGGAGACGATCATGATCTTCCACGGTCTCAAAGACGATGGCGATGAGATGCTCTGGCAAGCGGAGAGTGGGTTCTCCTTCCGGATGCCGCAGGGTCATACCGGCCCAGAGCCTGCCGCGTTCGCGAACGACCCTGTCTGGCAGAACCTGAAGAGTGGGCAACCCTTCGGCGTGACGTCCGGACAACTCCAGTCCTGGTTCTTCGCTCATGGCGTTGGCGCTGTCGTCATGTCGGCTGACATCGCATACCGATGGCGTTCGCTGATGACCGAGGTCACCGGTTCGGACCCCAACCCGGTGGGAGGTGTTGTGGTCTACACCATCCGCCGACCAGTGCCTTGATCCGATCGATGCACCGATCGGTGCCCTTTGTCAGACATGCGGAGTCGTGGCTCTTCTGATCGCCGGCGGCTACACCTATCAGCTGGCGTTCCCCGACGGGGAGTCACGCATCGTGGAGACGACGGCGACACGCGATGCGGTGATTTGATCCTTCGGGATCGCTACATCGAGCTCATCAGCTGGAAGTAGTTGCCGTCCGGATCGGAGAACGTGGCGATCCACATCTCGGACGCGCCCTGCGGCTGGTACGGCTCTTGGACCGCCGAAGCTCCCGCGGCCTTGAGGCGGTCGAAGTCACCCAGCACGTCGCCGCTCTCGATGTTCCAGATCACCCTGCCGGGCTCGGCGTTGCTTCCCTTCACCTGATCGTGCGGCCCAACGGTGATCCAGCCGTTGCCGATCGCCCAGCCGCTGTAGCCGTTGTCCTCCATGCCGGGTGCGCCGAAGAGCTTCGTGTAGTAGTCCCTCAGTCGGGTGGGGTCCTCCGAACCGATCATGATGCTGTTCAGGTTCATGTGTCCTCCTCCTCGTTGGTCCGCTGCTTGACGTCCTCCTTTCTACAGCAGATACCAGGAACCCGGGTCGCCGCCCGCTCGATGATCGGACGTCTAGGCTGTGTCCTCCACTGACAGAGGAGCGATCATGACCAACAAGGACGACTTCACCGAGAAGGAATGGGCGCAGCTCGTTCGCGCCCCGATGGTTGCCGGTCTGGCGATCTCGATCGCCGACCCGGGTGGCCCGATCGAGCTGACGAAGGAGACGATGGCATCCCTTCGAGCTGCCTCGTCGCCACCGTCGAACGAGGAGCTCTTGACCGCCGTCTCGCACGACATCATGGAGATGGCGCAACACAAGAAGAACCCCTTGGGCGACTACAAGATCCACAAGGGGACCCAGGCGGGCATCCAGATCCTGGAGGACCTGAGCGCTACCAACGCGGTCGTCGGCGCGAAGGCCACGCCTGATGAGGCGCAAGCCTGGCGAGTGTGGATGGTCGCCGTCGCGCAGGCCGCCGCCGACGCCGCGAAGGAAGGCGGCTTCATGGGCTTCGGGGCCGAGCTGGTGAGCCAGGGCGAGCGCGACATGATGACGAGGGTCGCCAAGGCCGTCGGTGCCCCGGAGTAGTCGTTGCCACCTCGTTAAGCGCCGGTTCCGCTGATCCGCCTCGACAGCGGGGAGGGGAACCTCGCCAGCATCCGTGTGCCTCCGAGCCACTCGGTCAGGCGTGCGGCCTCGTCTTCGAGGGCACGTCGTCCGTCCGACCCGACCTCCTCGAGCAGCTGGAGATCTACCTCGCCGGTCTCGGTTTGGCGCCAGCCACCGACGATCCGGCCGTTCCACCACGCCGTGGATCCGGCGTTGCCGTTGGTGTCGAACACGTCTGTCTTGAAGGTGCCGAGGTACCAGTCGCGCTCGAACCATCCCATCGTGGTCGGGTCCAACGGCGGCAGGAGCGCCGCCCACGGCTCGACCGGAGCCGTCGCCTGCAGGTCGTCGGGCAGCACGTATCCGGTCGTGCCGTCAAGATCGACCTCGACGGCGCCGAGGTCGGCGAGCGCCTTCCGCGTTGCCGCGACGGTCGAGCCGAGCCACCACTTGATGTCCGCGACCGTCCCGGGCCCGAACGCGCGAAGCCATCGCTCGACCAACCCCGCCACGCCCTCGGCCTCCGGTAGCGGTGCGATCTCCTCTCCGAGCCAGCACTCTGTCGACGCCCACCGAGGTCGTGACGTCGACCAGGCACCGTCGTTCGAGGCCCGCACGATGCGACCGGCGGCGGACAACGTGGTCAGCACCCGCGGGCCGACCGACAGCTTCCCGCCCCACGACTTCCCTTCGCCGTAGCTGATGGAACCCTCGAGCGAGGGGATCAGGTCGCGCAACTCCGACGAGGTGGCCTCCCGCCCGTCGGACAGGACCGACAACACCTGTTCGCTGGCCTTCTTCAGCCAGCGCTCGCCGTTCTTCTGCAGCCCCGCCTCCTCGACCCAGCGGATCAGCCGGCGCCGTTCGCCGTTGGCCACACGCTCGCTGGCTCCGGCTTGCGCGACGCGCAACGCCGCCTGCGGGAAGACGAACAGGGTGCGGCGCATCGCCAGGTGCTTGACCAGAGACCGGTCGTCGTAGAGGGCGCGCTCCATGTCGGCCACGGCCATGCCGTCGACGCGCGCCCACGCGGACAGGTAGACCGTCGCGGGATCGGTCGCGTGCAGACAGACCATGCTCTCGGTCGCCTCCACGACGTCGCCCGCCCGATGACCAGCTGCGAGTCGGTGGCGACGGGCGAGGCGGGCCCGGCGTTCGTCGACATCGATCGTGCGCATGCGAGCATCCTGCCACGGCCCAGCGATCGTGGTCCTGTGTCAGCTCGAACGGTTCCACGACACCGTCCCCAAGCAGGCGACGAGCGTCTCGATCACGAGTTCGGTCTCACCGGGACCACTGACTTCTATCGACACGACCCCCGCTTCTTTGGCCGGATAGTCGTTGCCGCCGGGGAAGAGCGCGTCTCCGATGAAGATCATGTCCGGTATGTCGATGTTGAGCACGTCACGGAGTTTCCGTATCCCGTACGCCTTGTCGATGCCCGGCCTCGTGACATCGATCGACGTCGTGCCGCCGAGACGGACGGAGAACTCGGGGATGAGATCGTCGAGAAGGGTGCTCATCTTCTTCCGCTTCGCGAAGTCGGGGTCCCATCCCTTCTTCTCCTCGAGCGGGGCCTCCTGCCCGAGAGCCGAGTAGGTGATCTGGGTTCCACGATCTTCGATGGTCGCGCCCCATACCCTGTCGGGTGTGAACCCCAATGACTCGGTCGCATGCTGCAACGCGCCGGTGATCTTCGTCTTCTCTGCATCGGTGAGGTTCTCCGCGTAGAGCAGTTCCCAGTTCGATCGGTGGACGTAGAACTTCGTTCCGCTGGTGGGAAGCAGGGACAGGTTCGCCAGCCCCTCGGCGTCGAAGCGGCCCGACAGCACCTGCTTCTCGAACTGGGGCCAATCGCCACCCGATATCACCGCCACCTTTGTGACTTCGAGGAGCGAGTTGAGGAGCTCGACCATCCCGGGTTCGATCGACGACTTGCTCTCGGCAAGTGTTCCGTCGAGATCGAAGACGACGAGCTGCTTCACTGCCGGCTCTGACGTTCGGGGATCGCAAGGAGTACCACGAACGCCCTCCATGTACTCGACGAGGCGAAACGCCGACGACCAGTCGCCAGCGTCAGCAGTCTAGAGCCCAGGGTATGACGAGCGTCGTCGATGGCTGACGAAGAGCGTTCAGTGACACCCGCCGAACGAGAAGTGCCCAGGATCGCTCGTTGGGAGTGACTGGCACCACCCATCCGCTTTGAGTGCATCGACGATGCTCGGTGTATCCAGGGCACGCTGGTTCGTGTCGATCGCCGCACCGAGCTGGTGCCAGGACTTGCCCGGCGGCGCGCACCTTCCCGGGCACTGCGCATCCCCACAGATGTTCTGGCACGCGAGGCGCTGCTCGGCGCAGGAGCGGTAGCTCCAAACGACCGGGATCCGCTGGCCCGCCCGCTGCTCGGCTCCCTTGAACGCGACCATCGCCAGGGGCTGGAGCGTGACGCCCTGGTAGGTGGTGAGCGGTGGCGGGCTGGCGCATGCATCGGAGGGAACCACGACGCCTGAGGCGCGGGGCAGGAGGAGGAAGAGCGCCGCGGCAGCGATAGCCAACGAACCCACCCCCATCACGATCCGACCGCGCCGGGTGACGTGCGAGGCCAGCCGGCGCTTCCTGTGACCAGCGAGATGTCCACCTCGGTGCCGCATGAGCGAAGGCTACGGGCATCGGCCTGCCCGACCGCCGCCTGCAACGGACTCAGCACATCTCCCCGCTGAGCGGCGTCCACAGACCATCCGCACAGCATCCTCATCACTTTCTCAGGAGCATCGCGGAAGATATCGGTGGAGAACTTCGACTCGCCACGGGTCGGCGACGTAGGAGGTAGGAGATGTCAGGTTCGGAGCCGATGCACCCCCAACGGGATGACGTTCCTCCGTTACCTCCGCCGCCTCCGGGTCGACAGGATCGGGAGCAGCCTTCCCAGAGGAGCCGCTCGCGGGCCGCGATGGTTGCGGTTCTGGTCGGATCCTTGGTCATCGCCACGGTGGCCGGTACCCAGTGGGGATCGACGCGAGGCGGGTCGGCGACGACCATCGGCGTGCATCGCGCTGTACCCACGATCCCGGCCACGTCGTCGGGTGCGGACCTGGGATCGACGAAGGCGATCGCGGCGGCGGTAACGCCTGGCGTCGTCGATATCGATACGTTCGCGAGGTCTTCATACACGGGAGGGTCCTCGAGCAACGAGCCGCTGGGCTCGGGCACAGGCATGATCCTCACCGCGTCCGGTGAGGTCCTGACGAACAACCATGTGATCGAGGGCGCGACCTCGATCCGCGTGACGATCCCGAGCTCTGGCCGCACGTATCCGGCGGATGTGGTCGGTGCTGATCCGACGCACGACGTTGCCGTGATCCAACTCGTTGGTTCGTCGGGCCTCACGCCGGTCGCGGTCGGAACCTCATCCGATCTCCGGGTGGGTGAGCAACTCGTTGCGATCGGCAACGCGTTCGGGCGTGGCGGGACGCCTTCGATCAGCATGGGCACCGTTGCCGCGCTCGATCAGACCATCACCGCAGGAGGCGGGAGCGTCGGGCCGGAGCGGCTCAACGGCGTGATCCAGATGAACGCCCCCATCAGCCCCGGAGACTCGGGAGGTCCCATCGCCGATCGATCGGGGCAGGTCGTCGGGATGATCACGGCCGGCCAGCCGAGCGATGGTTCCGCTACATCACGGACGAGCTTCGCGATCAGCGTGGACTCAGCCATGACGATCGTGAACGAGATCCGATCGGGACAGGCGTCGTCGTCGATCGTGCTCGGACCACGAGGGTTCCTCGGCGTCCGAGTGACCGATCTGAGCGCTCGGACGGCATCGAAGATCGGACTGCAGATCGTCCGTGGAGCGCTCATCGTCGATGTGGTGCCGGGGACCCCGGCGGATCAGAACGGCATCCCGCAGTACAGCGCGATCGTCGCCATCGACGGACACAGGGTCTCCTCGGCCAGCTCCCTGGGATCGGTGCTGTTCGACAAGAAACCGGGCGATATCGTGCAGGTTACGTGGACCGATGTGAGCGGTACCCACACGTCGTCGGTGACCTTGATCGAAGGACCCGCGCTCTAGACCTGATCACGTTCCGTTCGTTCGCCCTGGTCCAACCGTGTGGCTGGTGAGCCTGGCCCATCGACCAAGAACCCGGCTCCCCGAAGGGGCCGGGCTCCTCGGCCGAGGTGGGTCGATCAGCTAGTTCGGAGGGTGTGCAACGATCAGCGTGTTGTCGTCGAACCATTCTGCGTTGCCGCCTTCGGCGACCTTCGTGGCCGAACCGGTGGCGACGTCCAGCACGTAGATCGATCCGCCGTCCCGGTAGGAGATCCGCGTCCCATCCGGGGACCATCTCAGCCAATCGAGATTCCCCTCGACCAGCATCCGGGGCGTTCCTCCGTGGACGCTCGTGATCCAGAGCGCCTCGTGTCCTCGCGCCGACCGGTGAGAGATACGCGAGCGAGTTGCCGTCGGGCGAGTAGGCGCCCGAGGAGGCGTTCCGTCGGACGAGGGTCGGCGTCCCGCCGGTGACCGGCACGGACCAGAGGTCCTCGATCGGATGGTCGGGGTGGTCGCCTCTCGGGTAGCTGGAAGAGGATCGACCGACCATCCGGCGCGAAGCTCGGAAACGTGGCCCAATAGCCCCAGTTCTGGGTCTGATCGAGGTTCGTGACTGGCGTCTGTTGGCCTGTCGCGACGTTCGGCGACGAACAGGTTCCCGAGATGTGAGGTCGAGCTGTCCCGTTGCTGATACACGAGCATCGACCCGTCCGGGGACCACTGCGCGGCGTAGGCATCACCGATCGCTGAGATCTGGCGCTCCTGGGTGCCGTCGACGTTCGCGACGAAGACCGGACTCGAAGCGCGTGCAACACGCGCTGAAGGCGACCGTCGTGTGGTCGGGTGACACGGCGTAGTAGTCGCCTGATGTTGCGATGCTGGTGGGAAGCGGCGTGATCTCGCCCGTGCGGAGATCCACCATCGACCCGTTCGCGTGCGGGACCGAGATCGCGGCACCGTTCGCCGGCACGTTCCCCGTGTCGCCGCGCGTGAGCGCGTACGCCGCGACGGCAGCCGCCACCAACACCAACACCATCGCGAAGGCGCTCACGCGGCGGTTCCGAGTCGCTCTTCCTGTTTGGCCACTTGCCGTGTCCAGGGCCCCGGGGTCCTGGCGAACCTTCTGCGTCGCCATACGGAATACCTCCTGCATCTCAGGCATCCCGCGCTCCTTCCGCTCTCAGGGCCCGTCGGCCTTGCGTGGCCAGCGACCGAACCGTGGACGGTCGGACGCGCATGATGCGCGCTGCCTGCTCGGAGGGATACCCGAGCAGGTCCACGAGCAGGATCGCCGCCCTCTGCCGCTGCGTGAGCCCGAGGAGGAGCTGCCGAACGTCGGCACGCATCTCCGCCTCGAGGTACGCGTCGGGGAGCTCCGCGATCGGGATCAGCTTCCGGACGGCCATGGATGCTCGGCGCCGCCGCAGATCGGAAGGTGTTCAGCGCGACACGGAAGAGGTAGGCCGTCGGATCGTCGATCCGATCGATCTGGTCCCACCGCTCCCAGAGCTTCAGGAACGCGTCCTGCGTGAGCTCTTCCGCGTCGTGCCGGTTCCCGGTCACGAAGTAGAGGGCTTTGAACAGCCGTTCGCGCTCTTCCTCGAAGAAGATGTCGAAGCGGGCCCCTGCTTCGACCTCCCTCGAGGGAATGCTCACGACTTCTTCGCCTGCTCGCACCCTCCATGGACGTCATGAGGGACCATGTTCTGCTCATCCCGGGTGATGAGAAAGTCGAGATGCGTTTGCGGAGGATGGGTCAGCTACATAGTCTGCCGCGATGCGAGGGCAGGATGATGGTGCGAGCGCTCGGGACGTCAGGCGTTGAGGTGTCCGCGATCGGGCTCGGAGGGCTCGAGCTCGGAGACGGCGACAACCTCACGATCGAGCGCGCCCGCGAGATCGTCACGACCTCGTTGGATGCGGGCGTGAACTGGCTCGACACGGCCGAGGTCTACCTGGACACGCGCAACGAGACGGCGATCGGCGAGGCCATCGTCGATATCCGCGACGAACTCATCGTCGCGACGAAGGTCGCGCCGGCGCCAGATGGAGCGGGCGTGCGGCCCGAGCAGATCGAGGCGGCGTGTCGGGCGAGCCTGAAACGTCTGCGCACCGACCGGATCGATGTCTATGTCGTTCATTTTCCGGACGAGGACGGCGGCGTTCCGCTCGCGGAGACCTGGGGAGGGATGGCACGTCTCGTGGACGACGGGCTCGTCCGTGCGATCGGCCTGTCCAACTTCGGGATGGCCGATATCGAGACGTGTCACGCGAGCCGGCCGGTCGACGTGATCCAGCAGGGGCTGTCACTGATCGACCACGAAGAGGAGCGGCCGGTGGTCGCGCGCTGCGGCGACTTGGGGATCGCGGCCGTGATCTACGAGCCGCTGGCGAGCGGCGTGCTCACCGGTGCGCTCACCCGTGAGACCGGTCACGATCAGTGGGGTCCGGAGTGGCACGACTCTCGGTTCTACCGACGCCTGTTCGCGGGCGACCGACTCAACCAGAGCATCGCGTTCGTCGATCGCATCCGGCCGGTGGCGAGTCGCCTGGGGGCGACGGTCGCGCAGGTCGCGATCGCGTGGGTCCTTCGCCAGCCGGGCGTCACCTCGGCGATCTGCGGGACGTCGAGCGTGGCTCACGCGCTCGACAACGCAGGTGCGGTGGCCGTCGACCTAGACGACGCCGACATCGCGGAGCTCGACGCCGCTGCGGGTTCCGCTCCCGCGCCCGTGGAATAGCCGATCCCGACGAACCGCGGTCGGGATCTACCGAGAAAGCCGAACGCATCGCGATAGGTAGAGAATCGCCGCGTGACGGATCAAGCCTCGATCGACGATGTGATCGGACGGATCGCCCTCATCGCCGGGCGTGACGTGACCGTATCCCCCCTCACGGGTGGGTTCAGCAACGGCGTGTTCCTGGTCGTCGCCGATGACGAGCGGTTCGCCGTCCGCGTGCCGGGCCGGGCCTCGGATCTCCTCGGTATGGATCGAGCCGCCGAAAGGCATAACGCCGAGGTGGCGGCATCGACAGGGGTTGGTCCCCGGGTCCTCGAGTATGTCGACGACATGAACGTGATGGTGCTCGAGTTCATCGAAGGCGCGATCCCGACGACCGAAGAGCGTTCGATCGCCCGAGCAGGTCCGCAGGATGGCCGCGTCCATCAGCAGGCTGCACGAGGGCCCCCGGTTCAGCAACGAGTTCGACATGTTCGGCAGGGCGACGCGGTGGCTCCGCGCGTGCGAGGAGCAGGCGTTCCCGGTTCCCGAAGGCATCCATTCCCGGATGGACGGCATAGAGGATGTCGTGCGCTCACTCAAGACGGAGGCAGCGCCGAGCGTGCCGAGTCACAACGATCTCGCGCCCGTACAACTTCATCGATGACGGGCGGCAGCTGTGGATCATCGACTTCGAGTTCAGCGGGAACAACGACCCGTGCTACGACCTGGGCGGGATCGCGAGCGAGGCCGAGTTGGACGATGACCTCGTCGCGGTGCTCTGCGAGTCGTACTTCGGAGAGACGACACCCCGGCTCCTGGCTCGGATGAAGCTTCATGCGGCGGTCGCCAACGTCGGATGGATCGCTGTATTGCGCGATCCAAGCCGAAGTCATCCCTGACCCGGGTTACTGGGAAGGGATCGATGGGGTATTGGACAGCGGCGCTCGATGTCTTCGACTCGCCGGAGACTCCCGCACCTCATCCGAGACGCGAGCCCGCGCGCTCGCTGATCGGGTGAGCGGTTACCGATCGAGCCGATAGAAACGAAGGAAGTCGTGCTCGATCGGCAGGACCGAGACGCCGTCGAACCCGGCCTCCCTCGCGTAGGTCTCGAAGGTCGTCCTTCTCATGACCGTGCCGGTCGCCGCCGATGTGTCGTCGTCCATGGCGGACGGCAGGCAACACAGGACGCTGTAGGCGTAGAACAGTCGCTCCGTCTCGCTGGCTGGGGCCGTGAACGCGTCCTCGGTCCGCTCGTCTGCGACGATCAGCGTTCCCCCTGGCTTGAGCATCTCCCTGATCGAGCGCAACGCTGCGACGGGTTGCGACAGATCGTGGATCGCCTCCACCACCATCGCGAGGTCGTACCGGCTCTCCAGCGCCGGATCGGTGGCGTCTCTCGCCTCGAAGTGCACCCGATCGGCGACGCCGGCTTCGTTCGCGTACCGCGAGGCGATCTCGATCGCCGATCCGTCGAGGTCGAAGCCGTCGACGGTGATGTGCGGATAAGCGCGAGCGAGCGAGATGGCTGCCCAGCCGACGCCGCAGGCGACGTCGGCGACCCTCGCGCCCGACTCGCTCATGAGCCGTTCGTGGATATCGGGGATCGAGGGAAAGTAGTCGGTGCCGAGCGAACCGACGAGCCACGGCCGGTTGAAGTCACCCTGCGCTTCGACCATGTCGCGGCCGTATGCGCTCCAGCCGACCGCTCCTCCGGTTCGGAAGGCGGAAACGAGGTCCGGCATGACGCTCGATACCGCGACGAACGACTTGCAGAACGGCGCGATCGAGTACGGGCTCTCGGGATCGAGGAGCGGCGCGACGTGACCCGGCGGCAGGAGATACCGGCGTGCGTCAGCGTGCGCCGATTCGTCGTCGACGGAAAGGATCCCGGCGGCGGCCTGCTGCTCGAGCCACTCCCTCGCGTATCGCTCGAAGATCCCTGTCTCGTTGGCCAGCTCGGGAGCCGTCATCGAGCCCGCTCGTTCGATCGCCCGATAGAGCCCGAGGGTGTCGCCGAGATAGACCGTCAACACCTCCGCCATCCCGAGGGTCGCGGAGAACAACCGCTCAACCAGCTCGTCGCGCTGCGTGTCTTCATCGACCATGACGCTCCCTCTCATCAGAACGAATCGGGGCGGAAGGGTTTTGCGGCTCCCGCATACCCATCTACGACAGGATCTCGAAGGTGTCGCGAATCAGGTTGGCGCCGCTGATGAACGCGGTCACGGCAAGCAGCGTACGGCCGATCCACGTCGCGACCGGTGAACGCCACATCTCGATGGTGCTCGGTGCCGAGCGACGGACGAACAAGACCAGCATCGCGATCAGCAGCACGAGGATGCCGACGATGTTCGCGGCGACCAATGGAAGGAGTCCGGCGATCCACGTCCACCCCCGGTGCATGACCGAACCGTCGCGCAACATCCGCTCCGTGAGCCACGGCATGACCGCGCCGTAGGCAACGGCGATCCCGACGAACAGCGCAACGGCGAGCGGCAGCGGCGAGAGCTCCGCGAAGTCGATCCCGTCCGGATCGATCAGGCCCGCGCCACCGACCAGGCCGACGTACACCGTCATCACGACCACGCGCCACCGATCAGGGATCCAGCCGCGGACGATCAGGTAGAAGAGGCCGCCGAGGATCCCGAGGCCGGCCGTCACGCCCAGGAGGAACAGCGTCTGGGTGGAGAACACGCCGATCGTGAATCCGTCGTCGGTCTGCGCTTCCGCGCAACGCGGGATCCGATGTCGATCGGAGCAAGAACATCGCCAGGCGCCCACCCACGCCGCCGAACAGCAGGCCGGTGAGGAATCCCGCCGAGACGCCCGAGGCGAGCGTCGCCCCGGGTGAAGAGAGATCGCGCCACGTGAGCCGCTGCATCGCGGAACCTTCGCGCATGTCGTCTCGGCAAACAAGTCAGGGTGCCCGTCGTCCTAGGGCATCTGCGGCAGTCGGTTGACCGGACGCCCATAATCGGCGCAACGGATGGGAGGTCCATTGGGCGACGAACCAGCCGACGAGCCGGTCGGCGGACAAGCCAGGATACGGACCTTCCTGATCGCGGACGTCCGCGGCTACACATTGTTCACGCAGGAGCGCGGCGACGAAGCCGCCGCCAAGCTCGCGGCACGTTTCGCCGGGATCGCCCGCGAGGCGGTGGACGATCACGGCGGCTCGGTGATCGAGCTCCGGGGGGATGAAGCGCTCGCCGTCTTCGACTCGGCGCGTCAGGCCATCCGCGCCGCGACGGTGCTCCAACAACGATTCCTGGAAGAGACCGAATCTGACCCGACGCTTCCCCTTCCCGTCGGCATCGGCCTGGACGCGGGCGAGGCGGTTCCTCTCGAGAGCGGCTATCGCGGGGGAGCCCTCAACCTCGCCGCACGACTCTGCGGCCGAGCCGGGCCGGGGGAGATCCTGGCCAGTCAGAGCGTCGTCCTCCTCGCCCGCAAGGTGGAAGGGGTCCGGCTCGTCGACGGGGGTGAGCTTCACCTGAAGGGACTCGACGAGCCGGTTCGCGTCTTCCGGGTGATCTCCGAAGAGGGCGATCCGGCGGAGCAGTTCCGACGTCTGGCTCCCGCCAAACCTGCCCAGGGACCCGCCCCGCTCCGCGCGGCGCGCCGGCATCCGGCCGTGGCCGTCCTGGTGGCCCTGGCGCTCGTCGCGGCGGTCGCGATCCCCACGACGCTCGCGTTGCGAGGCGGAGGCCCGGACGCGCTCGTCGCAGGTGACGCGTTGGCCATGATGGACCTCGGCAGCGGGAAGCTCGCCGGCTCCGTCCCGCTCGATTCGAGACCCGGCGACGTCGCCGTCGGCGCCGGAGGGGTCTGGGTGACGCTGCCGGATCGCGGCGTCGTGGTACGGATCGATCCGAAGACGATGACCGTGCGGGACACGATCCCGGTCGGTGCCGACCCCTCGGGGATCGCGATCGACGGGACCTCCGTCTGGGTGACGAACGGCGGCAGCTCGACCGTCTCCCGGATCAGCTCGGAGACCGGTGCGGTCGTCCAGACGATCGATTCGCCCGGGGGACCCACGGGGATCGCGGTTGGCCACGGTGGGGTGTGGGTGGCCAACAGCCTGAGCGCCTCGGTCTCCCACATCGATCCTGACACCGGCGATGTGCTGGCGACGATCGCCGTGGGGGACGCGCCGGTCGACGTCGCGGTCGACGATCGCGGCGTCTGGGTTGCGAATTCCACGTCGGGCACCGTTTCGCGGATCGATCCGACGAGCGATCTCGAGGTGCAAACCGTTCCGGTGGGCAACGGTCCACGGGCGATCGCCGCCGGACCCGAGGGGGTCTGGGTCACGAACTTCCTGGACGGCACCGTGGCGCACGTCGACCCCGACACCGGCGCCGTCGTTCAAGCGATCCACGTGGGGGACGCGCCGACCGGCCTCACCTTGGCGGAAGGTTCCGTGTGGGTGTCGGATGGATCCGACGGCTCCGTGTCCTCGTTCGAGCCCGGAGCCGAGGCGGCCACCTCGGTCAAACTGGGGTCCGAAGCCAACGACATCGCCCTCGGTGACGGGGTCCTCTGGGTGACGGTGCGGGCCCTCGAGGCGTCGCATCGAGGTGGAACACTCACGGCCTGGGCGCTGAGCGGCTATCTCGATTCGCTGGATCCCGCTCTCGCGTACTCGGCCCTGACCTGGAACATCCTCACCCTCACCAACGACGGTCTGGTGGGTTTCCAGCGCATCGGAGGGCTCGAGGGCACCACGCTGGTTCCGGATCTGGCTCTGTCGTTACCCGAACCTACCGACGGTGGCACGACGTACACGTTCCAGCTTCGACACGGACTCCAGTACTCGACGGGGGAGCCCGTTCGACCGGAGGACTTCCGCCGGGCGATCGAGCGGGTGTTCGCGAACGTTGACTCGAGCGGGTATGCCTCCGGAGGGGTCTCGTACTTCTCGGGGATCGTCGGCGCTCAGAAGTGTGCTCGCACGCTCGGACAACCCTGCGATCTGTCCGGCGGGATCATCGCGGACGACGGGGCCCGCACGGTGACCTTCCATCTGAGCGCACCCGATCCGGACTTCCTGTACGCCGCTGACGATGCCGTTCGCGTTCGCGGTTCCCGCGGCAAGCCCGGACGCGCTCGTGGACGGCCACACCTTCCCCGCCACCGGACCGTACGTGATCGACCGATACGAGCCCGGGAAGGAGGTCGACCTCACCCGCAACCCCGAGTTCCGGATATGGTCCGCGGCCGCCCGGCCGGACGGCTTCCCGGATCGCATCGTGTGGAAGCTCGGATCGGATCAAGACGCGATGGTCGTCGATACGTTGAACGGCGGCGCCGACCTCGTGTTCGTTCCACCTCCCGATCGGATCGCCGGTCTGGCGAGCAGCCATGCCGGGCAGCTCCACCTCAGTCCGAGACCCAACACCACGTACATGAGCCTGAACACGCAGGCCCCGCCGTTCGACGACGTCAGGGTCCGCCGAGCGCTGAACTTCGCGGTCGACCGGGGTGTCGTCGAAACGCTGGCCGGTGGCGACATCCGCGCCACGTGTCAGATCTTGCCTCCGAACCTCCCCGGGTACGCCCCGTATTGCCCGTACACCCGCAACCCCGGCGGGGCGTGGACGGCGCCCGATCTCGCCAAAGCCCAGGAGTTGGTGGACCGCTCGGGCACGGCGGGGACGAAGGTGGCGGTATGGGCCAGTGAGGCGGTGAATCCGACGTCGGTGCCGATCGGCCGTTACTTCCGCGATCTGCTGGACCAGCTCGGCTATCGAGCGACCCTCCAGGTCGTCGGATTCAACCAGTACTTCTCAGCGATCTATGCTCACCCGCGCCGAGGGCAGATCGGCTGGGGGAGCTGGACGGCCGATTACGCCAGCGAATCGGGATTCATCGCCCCGACATTCGCGTGCGATGGGGCTTCCAACGATACGGGCTTCTGCGATCCGGCCATCGACAAACGGATGGAAGCGGCGACGCGTCTGCGTGCCACCGATCCCGCGGGAGCCAGTGACCTGTGGTCGAAGATCGAGCACGACCTGGTTGATCAGGCTCCGTGGGTCCCGCTGGGCACCAGGTATTGGGTCAATCTCGTGTCGCAGCGACTCGGGAACTATCAGGCCAGTCCCCAGTGGGGCCCGCTGGTCGACCAGATGTGGGTCGGATAAGGATCGGACGGTCGGCACGATCGGGTGCTACCACTCCGCCACCGATGGTTGTTCGCCTCCGAAGATCGGCTCGCTTCCACTCTTCCGTTCTTGATGGAAGACGGACAATATCGACGTCAACGATGAAGGCACAGACCGCGTCCAGGCTCGCGTGGTCGATCGGGATCATCTCGATCGCGCTGATGGTCGGCCAGCTCGTGGTGATGTTCATCGATCGCAACCTCACGCTGCCCAATACCACCGTCACCGCCTCCGCGGTGTGGAACTTCGCGGACGTGCTCAACACGCTGGTCAACATCGCGGCGACAGGCTTCGGGATCCTCCTGGCGTCCCGACAGCCGCGGAATCCGATCGGCTGGCTGTTCTTGGCCGCTGGGCTCGCGCTCGGCTTCTCCGGGTTCGGCACCGTGTATGCACTCCACGCTCTGGTGGCGGACCCCGGCTCGTTGCCCGCGGGCCGGGCGGCCGCGTGGGTCTCCAACTGGACGGGGTTGATCCCGCTGGGCGTGCTCTGCTTCCTCTTCCTCCTGTTCCCGACGGGTCATCTCCGATCGGCGAAGTGGCGCTGGGCAGCGTGGTTCGTGGGTGGCGCCTTCACGCTTGCCACGGCGTTCTTCCTCGTCTTCTCGACCATGACGTGGAACGACCCGTACGGCCAGTCCTCCTCCAGCGGCTCATCCGGCGTCTCGTGGTGGGTGCTCCTGCCACTGCTGATCGTCTCGGCCCTCGTGGTGTCGCTGGTGGCGGTCGTGGTGCGGTTCCGAGGTTCGTCCGGGGAGGAACGGCTCCAGCTGAAGTGGTTCGCAACCGGAGCAGCGTTCGTCGTGGCGTCGCTCGTCCCCACGTTCGTGTCGGATGCCCCAGCGTTCCTGGTGCTGCAGAGCCTGGCGTTCGTGGTCCTGTTCACCGCGGTCGCCGTGGCGGTCTTGAAGTACCGCCTCTACGACATCGACGTCGTCATCAGCAAGACGGTGGTCTACGCAACCCTCGCTGCGTTCTTCACCGCCGTCTATGTCGCGGTCGTGGTAGGGCTAGGCACCGCGATCGGGTCGACGCACGACCCGTTCCTGACGGTGGCGGCTGCCGCCGTGATCGCCGTCGCATTCAACCCGGTACGCGAGCGCGCCAAGCGGCTGGCCGATCGTCTCGTGTACGGGACGCGCGCGACGCCGTACGAGGTGCTGTCGGAGTTCTCCGAACACATGGCGGGCACGTATGCGTTGGACGACATCTTGCCCCGGATGGCTCGGGTCCTGGCCGAAGGGACAGGAGGGCGCGCCGAGATCTGGTTGCGGGTCGGTGACCGGTTGCGCGCTTCGGCGACGTGGCCGAGCGAGAGCGCATCTGACAGTCCCTCGGATGAACGGGTGGTCGTCGACGAGGAACTCCCGGAGTTCCCCGGGACGTCGAGAACCACTCCGGTCCTCCATCGAGGAACGCTGCTGGGCGCGATCGCCGTCACCAAGTCCGCGAACGATCCGCTGCGGCCCGACGAGGGGAAGTTGATCGACGACGTCGCGTCGCAGGCCGGGCTCGTCCTGTTCAACGTCCGGCTGATCGAGGAGCTGCGCGCGTCGCGCCAGCGGCTGGTGAAAGCGCAGGACGAGGAGCGGCGCCGCCTCGAACGCAACATCCACGACGGTGCGCAGCAGCAGCTCGTCGCGTTGGCGGTGAAGGCGAACCTGGCGCAGACGATGGCGAAGCGCGATCCGGCCACGGTCGAGGTGATGCTCGGTCAGTTGAAGGACGAGGCGACCGATGCCCTTGAGAACCTGCGCGACCTCGCTCGGGGGATCTACCCGCCGCTGCTCGCCGACAAGGGGCTGGCGGCAGCCCTGGAGTCCCAGGCCCGGAAGTCGTCGGTGCCCGTGTCATTGGAGTGCGACGGCCTCGAGCGTTACCCGCAGGAGGTCGAGGCAGCGGTGTACTTCTGTTGCCTCGAGGCGCTGCAGAACATCTCGAAGTACGCGGATGCGCACACGGCGACGATCCGCCTGGCCGACGGGTCCGGCACGCTCGCGTTCGAGGTGACCGACGACGGCCGCGGGTTCGATCCCGGTTCGACGGGCTTCGGCACCGGGCTCCAGGGGATGGCCGACCGGCTCGACGCGTTGGGCGGGTCGCTTGAGGTGCGCAGCACGCCGGGTCAGGGAACGACCGTCGCGGGACGGGTTCCCCAATCGTCAGACGTTAGGATCGCGAGCTCGAGATAGTCGCTCGGAACCGTGCGGCATCGCCGCGGATGCGCGAAACTCCGCACCATGCTGCGGCCCTCGATCTTCGACTTCGCCGGCGGCGAGCCCGCATTCCTGGCGCTCGCGACCGCGCATCACCAGCGCTGTCTCGACGATCCGGTGCTGAGTCACCCCTTCTCCCACCCCGGTAACCCCGAGCACATCCAGCGACTGGCCGATTACTGGGCCGAGGTGTTCGGGGGCCCGACGCGCTACTCGGGGTCGTTCGGCGGCCACTCGGCGATGCTCGGCATCCACGCCGGCCAGGGTGCCGACGAGGATCTCGGGACGCACTTCGTCGCCTGCTTCCTGCAGGCGGCCGACGACGCCGGACTCCCCGACGATCCCGATCTCCGCGCCGCGCTCCGCGCGTATATGGAGTGGGCGGTCGCCGAGGTCGTCTCCATCTCGGCACTGGGGGAGGAGGCGCCGGCGGACCTTCCGGTGCCCCGCTGGAGCTGGAACGGTCTGGAGTAGTCCGCCATGGCGTACGACGAGGAGCTCGCGGAACGGGTCCGGGCAGCGCTTGACGACGTCGAAGGCGTGGCCGAGATCAAGATGTTCGGTGGCCTCTGTTTCACGGTCGGCGGGAACATGGCCGTCGGCGTGAGCCACGACGACCTCCTGGTGCGGTTGTCGCCGGACGACGGCGACGCGGCGCTCGCCGAACCCGGCGTGCGACTGATGGAGGTCGGCTCGCGGACGTCACGAGGGTTTCTCTCCGTGGCGCCCGAGGCGACCACGATCGACAAGAAGCTGCACGCGTGGGTCGACCGCGGGGTCGCGTTCGCGTCCTCGCTCCCGCCGAAGAAGCCGAAGCCCAAGAAGCCCAAGACATCGTCGCGTTGACCGAACGCTGAGCCCCGACACCTGAGGCCTATCCTTGGGTGTACTTCCCTTCGACCAGGAGCCCCTCGTCACCTCAGCCAACCCGCGTCGGCGTTCCGACATCAGGCTGCTCGGGATCGTTGTCACCCTGATCCTCGCCGGCTGCAGCTCGGCGACCATCGAGAGTCGCTCGGCCGGCGTATCCCCGATGTCGCAAGCTTCGACGTCGGCTCCATCCCCGGCGCACCCGTCCTCGCTCAGGCGGGTTCCCGATGTCGACGTGCCGGATCACGCACTCACGCCGGGACGCCGGTTCCCGGTCGTCGCGGCACAGGTCTGTGTTCCCGGTTACGCGAGCAGCGTGCGGCACGTCACGGACGCCGAGAAGGCGCGCGTGTATGCCCGCTACGGGATCGCGTGGGTGCCCTATCAACACGAGATCGATCACTTGATATCCCTCGAGCTCGGGGGTTCGAACGCGATCCGGAACCTCTGGCCGGAGCCGTACGCCGGCCGCTGGGGAGCTCGCACGAAGGATGTTCTGGAGAACCGCATGCACTCGCTGGTCTGCTCGGGCCAGATGTCGCTGGCGGCAGCCCAGCACCAGGAGGCGTCGGACTGGGTCGCCGCCTATCGGCGCTACGTGGGCACGCAACCGGGCGGCGGCGGTGGCGGCGGTACCCCGACCGATCCCGGTGGCTTCTACGCGTCGAGCTATCCGACGGCCTCCACTATCTACTGCGCCGACGACCCCGCGTGGCACGACCTGTCACCGACGTACCTGGTGCACTTCGCGACGTACCAGGCGGCGATCCACCGGTTCCCCGATTACCACCTGCACCAGCCCTGTTGAGCGCCTACCTCACCGGCTTCTCCCAGACCGACACATGTTGGCGGCTCTCGCTCGTGAACGGCTCGCGTTTCCATCCGCTCCAGCGCTCTCGCAGCTGCATCCCTGCGAGCTCCGCCATCAGGTCGAACTCCGCGGGCCACGCGTACCGGAAGGGGATGGCCAGGCGCTCGATCGTCCCGTTGACGATCTCAAAATGGTGGGATGTGAGTCCCTGGTTCGCGATGTCGTACTCGTCGAACCCCCATCTCGACTCGCTCACGTGGAACGGGTGGATGGTCTCGCCGGGCGGGAGCCGTTGGAGCTCGGGGATCATGACCTCTATCACGAAGCAGCCGCCGGGATCGAGGTGCGCCGCCGCGTTGCGGAAGCACGCGACCTGTGCCGCCTGCGTCGTCAGGTTCATGATCGTGTTGTAGACCAAGTACACGAGCGAGAACGACCCGTCCACCGTGGTCGTCGCGAAGTCACCCATGGTCACGCCGATGTCCTCGCCGCCCGGCTTCACGCGCAGCCTCGCGACCATCGCCTCCGACATGTCGATCCCGTGCACCGGCACGCCGCGCTGCGCCAGCGGGAGCGCGAGCCGGCCCGTCCCGATCGCGAACTCGAGCGCGCGTCCATCCCCGGCCAGCTCGGCGAGGAACTCGACGGCAGGGTCGACGGCCTCGGCGTCGAACATCTCCGGGTCGTCGTCGTACCTCGCGGCGACCCGTTCGTCGAAGTAGCCGTCGTCGTTCACGGCCGGGAATCTATCCGCCGTGCCCTAATGGGCCCGACAAGGTACTATGCGAAACATGGTAGTGGCGAACGAGCCTCACATCGCACAGCTCCGCCGGGGGGTCGTCGAGTACTGCGTGATGGCGCTCCTCGAACCGGACGAACGCTACGGCTTCGACCTGGTGCGTGAGCTCGCGTCCTCGGATGCCATGGCGACGAGCGAGGGGACGCTCTATCCGATCCTGGGCCGGCTCCGCCGCGGCGGCCTGGTCGAGACCACCTGGCGCGAGTCCCCGAACGGACCGCCTCGCCGCTACTACCGGCTGACCGACCGGGGCCGCGAAGCGCTCGCGGGCTTCCGCCGAGATTGGGCGAGGTTCGTGCAGGCGGTCGATCACCTATTGGAAGGGGCTGTACATGATGACCCGGCAGACGGTTGAGGCCTACCTGGATCGGCTCGACAGGGAGCTCGCGGATCTTCCCGGGGATCGCCGCCGAGAGCTCGTCGACGAGATCCGAGGCCATATCGACGAGGCGCTCGCCTCGATGCCGGATCCGAGTGAGGCGGATGTGCGCAACGTGCTCGACCGGCTCGGGAAGCCGGCGGACATCGCCGCGGAGGCGCGGGAGCGGTTCGAAATCCCCCGCGTGACGCCCACGTGGCGCGACTGGGCCGCGGTCGTGCTGTTGCCGTTCGGCGCTCTGCTGTTCGCGATCGTTGGGATATCGGGGGTGTTGGGTTGGGTCCTCGGGGCGATCTTGCTGCTCTCCTCGCCGATCTGGTCGCGCCGGGACAAGATCCTCGGGCTCCTGTTGTTCCCGGGTGGGCTCGCCCTGCCGGCAGTGCTGCTCGTGGCCGTCGGCCAGGTCTGCACCGTTGCGACCGTCAACGGCCGATCCGTGGAATCCTGCACCGGCTTCTCGATGCCGCCGGTCTTGGGCATCCCGCTCATGATCGTCCTCGTCGTGACGCCACTGGTCGTCGCTGCACACCTCGCCTCGAAGCTGCGGAGCTCGCCTGCTCGAACGCCCTGAAAGGACGCCGGAACCGATACCCTCAGCGCACGAGGAAGGAGGCGCGATGACACACGGCGCGATCGAGTGGATCGAGTTCCATTGCGAGGAGGGCCATTCGGAGGAGCTCGGCCGGTTCTACGAAGCGGCCTTCGGCTGGAAGATCCAGACGGACCCGAACATGCCCGACTACGCGATGTTCAGCGACACGAGCGGCACCGTCGCAGGGGGCTTCACGACGTCGCACCCGAAGGGCGCGTCCCCGAAGGTGTACATCACGGTCGATTCGGCCGATGCCGCGCTGGAGTCCGTGGGGAAGGCGGGCGGCACGACCAAGGAGGGTCGCACGCTGATCAGCGAGGAGATCGGCTACTGGGCGATGTTCGTCGACCCCGCGGGCAACGAGGTCGGACTGTTCGAGAAGACGCGAGCCTGAGAGCCGCTCCCCCGGACGTGATCAAACGCCGCTGGGACACGGGAAGAACGTCTTCCCGTCCAGGTTGACGTCGAACTTGACGGCCGCGAAGCCGTAGCTCTGGCCGTAGATCGACGTTGCAGTAGGTGGCGAACGACTTCTTGTGCGAGCACATCTGCGTCGGGTCGCACACGTAGTGATCCGCGCCGTACTCGGCCTCCCCGACCCATTTCCCGGTCGGCTGGTTCGCGGTGACGTCGGTGGTGAAGTCGTCCCACCCGCACGGGGTCGGACCGGCGAGTGCGGTGCAGGTGATGCCGACGTTCGTTCCTCCCGCGACCTGTGAGGAGAAGCACTCGCTGTAGATGTAGCACTCCTCCACGACCGCGCCGTCGCTGTAGTCGCGGCCCCACCAGCTGAGGATGCCGGTGTTCTTCCAGAGCACCGTCATCCCGTTGCGATGGATCTCGTTGTCGAGCCAGGCCAGGAGGTTCTGCGCGTCGCCCGGCGTGAGGTTGAAGCCGGACGTCGACGCAGGCTCGAAGCTGTCGATGTCGTCCAGCTCGATGGCGTCGAACCCCTTCTGCGCGCACATCGGCGATGCGTGCGTCGAGCATCGGCTTCAGCGCATCGAGCTGTCGGAAGTCGACCCATCGCTCCTGCGGATAGCCGTAGTAGACGTTCCCGAGCGTGTCGGCCGGGAACCCTCCTCCGTACTGCGTCGCGGTTCCGTCCGGCCGGTAGTCCTCCCACGCGAGATCCAGGTAACAGATGGCCTTCGGGTGGGGCAGGGTCGCCGCCTGCCACGTCGTGTGGATCTGGTCGACCTCGGCGGTGGTCGTGAGGAACCCGTCGATGTCGTAGATGTCGACGGCGCCGGAGCCCGTGCGCTCGAGCGGCGTCACACGCCCGATCTGCCAGTCCCAGCGCATGGGGTGGTTGGTGCTGTCGAGATGCGGCGGATACCAACATGCCCGGACGGGCGGGCACGCAGGGCTGCGGGCGCCGGCATGGGGACGACCTGCCAGTGGAACGAGACCGTCGTCGCCCCCGCGGCGTTCGAGGTGCGGACCGTCACGTGGTGTGGTCCGACGTCGAGCGTCCCCGTGTAGAAGCGGTGCGTGGATGACACGGTCTTCCATGGCCCGCCGTCGATCCGGGAGGAGAGACGCGGCGTCCCGTCGGCCGCATCGAAGTGCGGCGGATCGACCTGGAAGTACTCCTCGGTCGAGGCGGTGCGCTGCTCGGGCGTCCCGTTGACGAACTCGGTCGTCGGCGCCCGGCCGGCGAACCCCGTCACGGACGCGGTCGTCGTGGCGGTCACCGAGGCGCGGACGACCTTGAACGAGAAGGTCGCGGGATCGGTCTCCACCACCTCGGTCGCGGTCTCCGTCAGCTTCAGGCGCATCCCGACGTCCGCGTGGCCGACGATGTACCGGCTCGCGGCGAACGGCGTCGCGGTCGTGTCGGCTGCCGTCACGCACTTGCCCCCTCGTGGAGCACATGCCTGCCAGTCGTACGCCACCTGGAAGCTGAGGATGCTATCTCCGGACGGGAGATGGGGAGGTGCCCACGAGAGGCCCTTCGCTTCGACCACGCCGCCGTCGCCATGTCGCCGGCGATCTTCAGCGTGCCGTGACTCACCGGCGGCCGGATGGATCGCGAGCTCGATGTCCCTGCGACGACGGCCCCTGCCGGCACCCCCGGGACGAGGCTCGCAACGAGGAGGGCGAACACCACCGCTCCCGCCGACACCAGGCCTCGGCCGGTCCGCCTCCGGTGATCGGTTCGACCATGGCGCCTTCCGCTCGGATGGGAGGTCGCAGTCTAGTCCGAGGGGGTGCGGACGTAGGGACGGGTGCTCAGCGTTCAGGTTGCTCAGATGTAGCGCGCCACCGACATCGCGACGCACCGCGAACAGGAGGAACCCCAGACCCACGCGCGCGGCCACCTTCAGGCGCCGCTGCATCGCACCGATCTGTGCGGCGACCTCCGGCGTGGGCGGCGCGCCCGACGCCGCCACCTCCGCGCCGAGCGCGAGCATGCGCCGAACGTTCGGGCGCGTGATCGACCCGCCGATCCCGAGCGCGATCAGCGCCGACACCATCCCGATCGTGAGCGTCCCGCCGAACCGCGATGAGAGCCAGTCGCTGAAGCTCGGGAACAGGTGCCAGTCGTGCCAGTAGAGGAACAGCCCGGCCACCACGGTGATCGTGCCCAATCCGATGATGCGGTCCACGAGCCGGCGCTTGCCGAGGAGCTCACCCATGAGCGGCGCGCCCGCAGGCGCGATCGCTTCTGCGGCCGGCGCCACGAACATCGAGAGCAGGAATACCGACCCCACCCACAGCACGCCGGCCGTGATGTGCAGGATCCGGAACACCAACATGTACGCACTGTCCGCGAGCACCGAACCTCCTCTGAGAGCGTCAGCCCGTAGTCTGCCCGTTCTTGCCGGCCTGCGTGTCAGCCGGCTGGCGCCGGCCGAAGGGTCACATCGATCACGACGCGGGGACCTTCTTGTTCGGGTCGATGAACGGGACCGAAGCGGTTACGCCCACGCGCGGGCCGTCGTCCGCCTGCGACGTCCAGACGGGCGCCGGGCGCGGCCAGCGAGGTCGGCACCCACACGTAGCCGATGTTCTTCTCCAGGCGCGGCGACCAGCACGCGTCGGTGACGTGCCCGACGACCGAGCCCCCGAACGACACGGGCCAGTGCTGCGTCGGCTGGTCGACCGGTTCGCCCTCGATCTCGATGCCCACGAGCTTGCGCGACACGCCCTCGCGCCGGATGCGCTCGAGCGCGGCCTTGCCGACGTAGTCGGCCTCCTGCTCCTCGACCAGGCGCTCCAACCCGGTCACCTCGAACGGGTTCGTCTCGAGCCCGAAGTCCGAGCCCCAGTCGAAGATGCCGGCTTCCATGCGACGGATGTCCGACGACGGCGTGACCCGGATGCCGTGCGGCTTGCCCGCGTCCAGGATGCGCTCCCACAGGTCGTCGCCGCGGCTCGGGTCGCGCAGGTAGATCTCGTAGCCCACGACCGCCGTCCAGCCGGTCCGGCTGATCACGACGGGGATGCCGTCCAGGTCGGCCTCGTCGCACCAGTAGTACTTCATGTCCAGGATCCAGTCGCCGAACAGGTCGCGCATCGTGTCCTTCGCCTTCGGGCCCTGCACCTGCACGGGGTAGACCTCGGGGTGCCCGACCTGCACGTCCAGTCCGGAGTTCACGGCAACGCCCATCGCGTAGAGGCCCGCGTCGGAGTCGGCGAGCGCGAGCCACCACCGGTTCTCCTCCACGCGCAGCAGCACGGGGTCGTTCACGATGCCGCCGTCGGGGGCGGTGATGAGCACGTACTTGCCCTGTTTCACGGCGCACGTCGTGAGGTCGCGACACGTCAGCAGGTTCGTGAACGCGCTCGCGTCGGGGCCGGTGATCTCGACGATGCGCTCGACGCTCACGTCCCACAGCGTCACGTCGTTCACGAGCGCCCAGTACTCCTCGACGGGATCGCCGTACGTGTTCGGGTGGTACATGTGCTGATAGATGTCGTACGCCGAGCATCCGGCGCGTAGCGTCGCCTCGAAGTACGGCGACCTGCGGTACCACGGTCCCCAGTTGAGCGTCGTGTGCTCGGGCAGCGGCATGAACGTTCCCCCTCCGGTCGGTCGCCGGAGTCTAGACGAGGCCCAGCGCGTGCTCCGATGCGACGTCGAACAGGTAGAGGCGGCCCGGCTCGAGCCCGAAGCGGACCTGATCGCCGGGCTTCACCGGTGCGTCGGCGTCGGCGAGCACGGTGAAGCGCAGATCCTCCGCGGTCACCACGCCGATCAGCGTCTCGCGCCCGAGCATCTCGACGAACTCAGCGCGGCAGGCGATCGGCCCGAGGAGTCCCTCGCCGTCGCGCCAGAGCCGGGCGTGTTCGGGGCGGACACCCACGATCACCTCGTCGGGCACACCGTCGGCGGGAAGATGCACCGCGTCGAGCGTCAACGAAAAGTCCCCCCGCGAGAGCGTCAAGGCGCCGTTGCTCCGCGTGGCGTGCACGGTCGCGAAGCTCATCGCCGGGCTCCCGATGAACCCGGCCACGAACACGTTCGCGGGATGCGCGTACACGGAGCGCGTGTCGCCCACCTGCTCGAGCACGCCCTCGTTCATCACCGCGACACGGTCGCCCATGGTCATGGCCTCGACCTGATCGTGCGTCACGTAGATCGTGGTCGTGCCGACCTGCTCGCTGGAGGTGCTTGATCTCGCTCCGCGGTCTGGGCGCGCAGCTTCGCATCCAGGTTCGAGAGCGGCTCGTCCATCAGGAACACCTCCGGCTCGCGCACGAGCGCCCGTCCCAGGGCGACGCGTTGCCGCTGGCCGCCGGACAGCTCGCGCGGCTTGCGCTCGAGGAGCTCCTCGATGTCGAGCAACCCGGCCGCGTGTCGCACGCGGCGTTCGATCTCCGTCGTGCGGCGTCTTCCGCATCTTCAGGCTGAACGCCATGTTCTGGTGCACGGTCATCTGCGGGTACAGCGCGTAGTCCTGGAACACCATCGCGATGTCGCGGTCGCGCGGCGCCAGGCGGTTGACGACGCGGTCGCCGATGCGGATCTCCACCGGACGACAGCGCCTCCAGCCCGGCGACACAGACGCAGCGCCGTGGTCTTGCCGCGAACCCGACGGACCGACGAGCACGACGAACTCGCCGTCTTCGATATCCATCGAGAAGTCGCTGAGCGCCGTGACCTCACCGAACCGTTTGGACACCGTTTCGAAGCCCACACGTGCCATCGCTCAGCCTTTCACCGCGCCGGTCAACATGCCGCGCATGAACTCGCGCTGGAAGAAGATGAAGACGATCAGGATCGGCACCGCGACGATCACCGCGCCGGCCGAGACCAGCGGGACGTTCGTCGTGTACTTGCCCGAGAAGCTGGCCAGGCCGGCAGGCGCCGTCTGGTGGTTGATCGTGAACACCAGGGCCAGGAAGAACTCGTTCCAACTGTCGGCGAACGTGAGGACCGCCAGCGTCAGGATGGCCGGACGGGCGAACGGGACCATGATCCGGCGCATGGTCTGCCAGCTCGACGCGCCGTCGATCCTGGCCGCCTCCAACAGCGACGGTGGGGCCGACAGGAACGCCGCGCGCATCCAGAAGATGCCGAACGCCAGCTCGCCCGAGACCTCCAGCAAGATCAGCGCCCAGTAGGTATCGAGAAGCCCAAGGGCCTTCACGTCGTAGTAGAGCGGCACGATCGTGGCCTCGGTGGGGATGATGAGCCCCAGGATGAACAGGTAGAAGAGCACCTTCGCTCCGCGGAACCTCATGGTGGCGAACGCGAACCCCGCCACGACGGACAGCCCCACCGATGCCGGGACCATCACGACCGCGACGATGAGGCTCGTGGTGAAGCTCGACGCGAACCCGCCCTGACGCCACGCCTCGACGTAGTTGTGCCACGCGAACGTCGGGGGGAGCGCGAAGCCCGACGGAGAGCTCAGCCGTCCCGCGGGGTAGAGGCTCGCGAGGACCACACCGACGAGCGGGTAGATGGCCACCAGCGTGCACGCGATCAGGAGCGCGTAGTTGAGCGTCACCTGCGCGCGTGACGTCGTCCGGGTGCTCACTTGGCGACCCCGCGTTCCATGAGCTTGTTGATGGCATACGTCACCGCGAAGACGAAGAGCATGAGGATGATCCCGAGCGCGGCGGCCGATCCCACCTGGCCGGTCACGAACATGCGCTTCCAGACGAGGTACGCCGGCACCGTCGTCGCGGTGCCCGGCCCGCCGCTCGTCAACACGTAGATCTCGTCGAACGTACCGAGGGTGCCGATCACGGTGAGCACCAGCACCACCTGCAGCTCGTAGCGCAGGCCCGGCAGCGTCACGGCGAAGAACTCCCGGAAGGCGTTCGCTCCGTCGACGCGCGCCGCTTCGTACAGGCTCGCCGGGATCTTCATGACGCCTGCCAGGAACAGGATCAGGCAGAAGCCGAACGTCCCCCACATCCCGAACACGCCGACGGCAGGCAACGCGGTGTTGAAGCTCCCGAGCCAGCCCGCGGACGGGATCAGTCGCCCGAGCCCCACCGAGCGGAGCGCCGTGTTGAGCGGCCCGTTCACGTCGTAGACCCAGATCCACGCGACGGCGGTGGCGACGTCGGTGATGACGAGCGGCAGGAAGAGGAGCAGGCGGAAGACCGTGAGGCCGCGGATGCGGATGCGCGACAGCACGGCCGCCAGGAACAGGCCGATGAGGATCGGCATGAACGCGTAGAAGAACAGGAGGATGAGCACGTGCAGGTACCCGACCCGGATGTCGGGGTCGGTGAAGAACTCCTTGTAGTTGCTCAGCCCGGCCCACGTGCCGACCGTGATGCCGTCCCAGTGGAAGAGCGAATCGTTCGCGCCCTGGACGAGCGGCCAGAGGTTGAACGCGGCGTACAGGATGAACGCCGGCGCGATGTAGATGTAGCCGATGCGCCTCGCCTCACCCGGCAGGCGCTCGGCGCGGGCTTCGGCCCGTCGTTCGGCACGGCGGCTCCCGACCGCGACGGCTCTGGAGGCAACGACCTGCGGCTCGTCCATCACGTCCTCGACGCCTGAAACTCGGCGTAGTCCTTCTCGACCTGGGCCGCGAACTCCTGCGGCGTGATCCGCATGGCCATCAACTCCTGGATCCCCGCCGTGAGGGTGTCGTAGAAGGTCGGTGTGGCCCAGTCCTCGTAGGGAACGACGCCGTTGGCCTTCGACACAGCCGACGCCGCGTCCACCACGTCGGCCAGCACCGTGCCCGGCTCGATCGACGAGCTCCGAGCCCCCGCGCGCAGCGGGATCTGCCCCGCCTGCACGAGCAGGTCGCTCGCGTGGTCGCTGTTCATCCAGTCGATGTAGGCGGCGGCCGCGTCGGGGTGCTCGGACCCCACCGTGATGGCCAGGGGGAAGCCCGCGCCGCCCGTCGAGACGGGCGGCGCGCCGGCGGTCATCGGGGGCAGCGGGAAGAATCCGAAGTTCCGGTTGTCGGCCCCCAGATTCGCGACGATCCAGTTGCCCGTGATCATGAACAGCCCCTGGCCGTCGCCGAAGTTGGCCACCGCGTTGTCGTATCCGCCGCCGCCGAACCCCGGCGTGAAGTAGCCCTTCTGCGCCCAGTCCTGCAGCGTGGTCGCGGCCTGCACGTTCTCGGGCGTGTCGAACGAGAGCGCGTTCTTCTTGCTCCCGAAGATCAAGTCGGTGAGGTAGCTCGTGGACGCGATCTGGTCCTGGATCACGGCGTACTCGTGGATGCCGGGGAACGCGTCGTTGTTGCCGAACTGGATCGGCACGTCGCCGGCCTGCGCGGCAACCTCGAGGTCCTGTTCGAACTCGCCGAACGTGGTCGGGATCGTGAGCCCCAGATCGGCCAGCATCTGCTTGTTGTAGTAGACGCCCACGATCTCCCCCATGGTCGTGTAGCCGAACAGATCCCCCGTTCCGAACTCCTTGCCGTCGGGCGACCACGTGCTCACCGCGCGCACGTTCTCGGAGACCTTCTCGTCCCAGCCGTAGGCCTTCGCGTAGTTGTCCAGGGGCAGGAGCAGACCCGCCTTGACGAGTTGCCCCATGTCCGGCCAGCCCTGGTTGGCCTCCACGACGTCGGGGGCGTGCGGCCCCGAGATCGCGAGCTTCAGCAGCGTCTTCAGCTCGCCGAAGTCCCGGTTCACCCGGTCGATCGTCACGTTCGGGTACTTCGCCTCGAACTCGGCGTTGAGCGTGTCCCACACGCGGCTGGGCGGTCCCGACTCCTGATCCCAGATGGTGAGGGTGATCGGGCCGGTGTTCGGAACGCCGGTCGCGGCGGGCGGCGGGGGGATCGAAACGGGCGTGGCGATGCCGCCCGGCGTGCAGGCCGCCCCCACGAGCGCCGCGAGGATCAGAAGCGCCGGCCAGAATCCGGGTCCGCACGGCCGCGACTCTAGGTCCACGTTCGAGAGCGGTCAAGCCACGGCCTATGTTCGGCTCTCTTCGGCCTGCGAACGGTCTATGATGGCCCGCATGTCGGCGCCTGCCAGGCCGGATGAGGGGCACCCGCTCGATCGTCTCCAGCTCCGCTACCAGCACGTCCAGGAGCAGCTCGCGGAGGAGATCGAGCGCGGAGGGCGTCCGGTCGGTTCGCGGCTGCCGCCGGAACGGGCGCTGGCCGAGCACTTCGGGGTGAGCCGCGTGACGCTCCGCCGCGCGCTCGACGAGCTGGCGCGGCTGGGTGTGGTCGCGCGGTCCGGCACCGGGTGGGTCGTCGCGTCAACGGCAATCGGCGAGCCGCCGAACGTGCTCATGAGCTTCTCGGAGATGGCGGCCTCTCGTGGCCTCACGCCGGGCGGGCGCGTGCTGGATCGTCGCGCGCGACCGGCGACGATCGACGAGGCCGAGGCGCTCGGCCTCGCGCCCGGCGCGCCGCTGTTCGAGCTGGAGCGGCTGCGGTCCATGGACGGCGTGCCCATCCTCATCGATCGCACGCGCATCCCGCTGGCGATCGCCCCCGGGCTCGATCAGGTCGACCTCGAGGAGGCGTCTGTCTACGAGGTGCTCGAGCAGCGGTACGGCATGCGACCGACCCGGGCGCGCTTCACGGTGGAAGCCGTCGCGGCGGACGAACGCCGAGCCGCGCTGCTCGGGCTGGAACCGGGGCAGCCGCTGCTGCGGTGCCAGCAGCAGACCGAAGACGAGAGCGGCCGGCTCATCGAGCTGTGCGAGATGGTCTACCGGGGCGACCGGTACCGCTTCCGTGCGACGCTCCTGCGCGGAGGGCTGAGCACATGGGAGCAGCCGCAGATCCATGTGGTGACGGACGCCGACGAGCTCGGCCGCGTCGCGGCCGAGCTCGTGGCCGACGTGGTCGCCGCGACCCCGGCCGCCACGGTCGTCGTGGCGACCGGTCGAACGCCGATGGGGCTGTACGCCGAGCTCGCGTCGCGACGCCGCGCCGGCGTGTTCGATCCCTCCGCGATCACGGCCGTGCAGCTCGACGAGTACCTCGATCTGAAACCCGGCGACGGGCGTTCCCTCTTCGGGTGGATGCACCGGAGCTTCTTGGAGCCGCTGGGCGTGGAGGACGAGCGCGTGATCCGGCTGCCGCTCGACGGAGATCTCCGCGAGTCGTGCGCCGCGTACGACCGGTCGATGGAGGCGCGCGGGCCGCTCGATCTGGCGATCCTCGGGCTCGGCACGAACGGGCACCTCGGCTTCAACGAGCCGCCCTCGGGTCCGGAGTCCCCGACACGTGTGGTGAAGCTGTTGGCGGCGACGCTCGAGGCGAACGGCCGCTACTGGGACGGGTCGGTCGTCCCGGCCAGAGCCGTGACGATGGGACTGCACCATCTGCTCCGGGCGCGCACGATCGTGCTGGTCGTGTCGGGGAGCAGCAAAGGAACGATCGTGCATCGCGCCCTGGAGGGTGCGGTGGGGCCCGACGTGCCCGCATCGTTCGTGCAGCAGGCAGTCGGCGACGTGCACGTGGTCGTCGACCGGGCTGCATGGGGAAGGGCATGAGTGCCGCCTACGACCTGATGGTCGCGGGCCGGCCATCGATCGATGTGATGTTCTCGGGACTGCATGAGTGGCCGCAGCTGGGCAACGACATCGAGTCCGACGGCCTCGGTTGGTGCGCCGGCACGTCGTTCAACACCCCGGCCGCCGCGAACCGCATCGGCCTGCGCGTCGCGTTCGTCGCGACGGTTGGCAACGACGTGTGGAGCCACATGATCCGCGACGAGTTCGACGCTGAGGGGCTCCCCACGGACTTCCTGCAGGTCGAGGACCGTCCGCTGCCCGGCGTGTCCGTTGCGCTGAACCTCGACGGCGACCGGGGCTTCGTCACGCACTGGGGAGGCGACGACACCTACGATGCGCGGCTCGACGCGCGGGCGCTCGAGGTGGTGGAGCGGATCGACGCGCGGCACTTGCACACGTACGTCGGTGAGCCGCCCGCGCTGGTCGATGCCGCGCGCCGTCGCGGGATGACGATCTCGCTCGACGCATGGGGCGGTCCGTGGTGGACGGCGTCCCGTCCGCTGGGCGAGCAGCTCGCCGGAACGGACGTGCTCTTGGCGAACGAAGCCGAGGCCGCGGCCATGACGGGGGAGGCCGAGCCGGCGCGCGCGCTGGAACGGCTCGCCGGGCAGTGCGGATGCGTCGCGATCAAGCGCGGCGCGGCGGGCGCCATAGCTGCGGCCGGCGCAGAGATGTACGCCGTCCCCGCAGATCCCGTCGAGCTCGTCGACGCCACGGGCGCGGGCGACGCGTTCAACGCCGGATTCCTGGCGGGGTGGCTGGGCGGGATCGGGCTCGAGGCGTCGCTCACGCTCGGCGTGATCTGCGGCAGCCGCGCCGCCGGCGACTACGGTGGGTACCGGGGATGTCCGCGCGAGCCGGAGCTGCGCGAGATCGCGGCGGCGCGCGGGATCGTACTCCCCACGACGGGAGGAGCGCCGTGAAGCTGACGATGCTCGGGTCGGGCGTTCGTGCTCCGTTCGTGCTGCGCGGGCTCGCGGCCGGCCAGGACGACCTCGGGCTGGACGAGGTCGTGCTGCACGACACCGATCACGAGCGGTTGGAGCTGATGACGGCGCTCGGCGGGCACCTGTGTGAGGGGTGGGGTGCGCGGTTCACGGTCCGCGGCGAGGCCGATGCCCGCGCGGCCGTCGCCGGTGCGCGGTTCGTCTTCTCGGCGATCCGGCCGGGGCAGGAGGCCGCCCGCGCCGTCGACGAGGAGGTGCCGCTGAAACATGGTGTGCTCGGGCAGGAGACGACCGGCCCCGGCGGGTTCGCGATGGCGCTTCGGACGATCCCCGCCATGCTCGCGTACGCGCGGCTGATCGAGGAGGTGGCGCCCGACGCGCTGCTCGTGAACTTCACGAACCCCGTCGGGATCGTGATGCAGGCGCTGCACGACCACTCGAGCGTCCGCGCGGTGGGGATCTGCGACGGCCCCATCTCGATGCAGCGGAGCGTCGCGGAGTTCCTGGGCCTGCCGCGCGAACGCGTGCACGCCGACTACTTCGGGCTGAACCACTGCGGGTGGATCCACCGCGTGCTGGTGGACGGGCGGGACCGTCTGCCCGAGCTGCTCGAGCGGTTCGAGGAGCTCCAGGCCGCCGACGAACAGTGGCGGCTGTTCGACCCGGGCCTCGTGCGCGAGATCGGGATGCTCCCGATGGAGTACCTCTACTTCTATTACTACCGGGACCAGGCCGTCGCTCACATCCGCGGCTCGGGCAGCTCCCGTGGCCGGCAGCTCCAGATGCTGAACGACGCCCTGTGGCCGGTCCTGCGGGCCTGCGTGGACGCGGGCGACCTTCCCGGCGCGCGCGCGGCGTGGGAACGCGCGATGAGCGAGCGCGACGCGACGTACTTCGCACGCGAGCGCGGTGAGAGCCCCGAAGGCGAGTCCGTCGACGACGACGACGACGATGTGTTCGCGGGCGAGGGGTACGAGGGCGTCGCGACCGCGGTCATGGCCGCGGCCGTGCAGCGACGGAAGGTCCCGCTGATCCTGAACGTCCCGAACCGAGGGGCGATCGGCGGCCTGCGCGACGACGACGTGGTCGAGGTGACGTGCCTTGCCGACGAACACGGGGCGCACCCGCTCGCGCAGGGAGCCATGCCCGAGGCGGCGCTGGCGTTGGTCGGCCAGGTCAAGCTCTACGAGCGCCTCACCGTCACGGCGGCCGTCGAGGGCTCGTACGACGCAGCGCTCGGCGCGCTGCTCGCGCATCCGCTCGTGGCGTCGTACCCCGCCGCGAAAGCCATCCTCGACGGGTACGTGGACGATCTCTCGGGGCTCCTGCCGCCGCTCGGTGGACGAAGCGACCTCCCGTGAAGCGCAGGCTCCTCTTCGCCCTGATCGCCTCATCCATCGTCGCGACGGGTTGCACGATCACCGTCGGGCATCCACCGGCGGCGAGTGGCAGCCCCGTGACCAGCAACCAGCCCGTCGCTTCGCCCTCTCCTCACGCGACCGGCATCCCGGGCGCACCCGGCCGGATCGCGGTGCTGGACGAGGGCGGGACGCTCACCTCGTTCGCTGCCGACGGATCGGATGCGGTCGTCCTGGCCCGTTCGGTCCCGAACCAGACGCTCGTTCGACAGCCGGCGTGGTCGCCGGACGGCTCCCGCATCGCCTGGGTCGCGATGGCCGCCGACGGGACGTCCGCCGACGTCATGACCGCTGCTCCCGACGGCGCGCGATCCACGGACGTCCCCGTCGGCGCCGTGCCGTTCTACCTGGCGTGGGATCCGACGTCCTCACGGATCGGATACCTCGGGAACTCGCCGTCGGTCGGCATCGAGCTCGGATCGGTGGACGTGGCCGCGAGCTCGTACGCCCCGATCGACTCCGGCAGTCCCTTCTACCTGTCCTGGGCCCCGACCGGGAAGCAGCTCCTGGTGCACGTGGGGACGGACCGGCTCGACCGGGTCGCGCTCGACGGCTCGCATACCAGCCTCGACGACCGTCCCGGAACGTTCACCGCGCCGGTCTGGACCGCGGATGGACAGACCTTCATCTACGCGTCGGAGGGCAAGTCCGGGCAACGGTTGGTGGCCACCGACGTCGCCACGGGTCGACACGAGGTGCTCGCGCGATTCAAGGGGACGATCTCGTTCGTCGTGAGTCCCGACGGCAGGCGCGTGGCGTTCCAGGTCATCCACGGGGGCTCCCTCGCGACTCCGCTCTCGGTGATCGATCGGAAGACCGGGACGATCGAGCCGCGTCGCGACCGAGTACTCGCCCGCGTTCTTCTGGAGCCCCGACGGCACCAAGCTCCTGTCCCTGCTCCCGGAGGCCGCGCCGGGGCGCATCTGGTTCCGGTGGAGCGTGTGGGAGGACGGCTCGTCGTTCACCACCGGGCGCTTCGTCCCCAGCCTCGAGTTCAGCCGCGACTACCTCCAGTTCTTCGAGCAATACGCGCAGAGCATGCGCCTGTGGTCCCCCGACGGGAGCGCGTTCGTCTACGCCGGGGAGGAGGAGTCGGGAGGCTCGGGTATCTGGATCCAGCCGGCCACCCCGGACACCGCGCCCGTCCGCCTGGCCGACGGCGTGGTCGCGTCCTGGTCGCCCGCCTAGCCGGCGAGCACGCCGCCCAGTCGTTCGAGGACGCCGCCGGCGAGCTCTCCGGCGCGGCCGAGGAACGGAGAGTGATCGCCTCCGATCTCGACGAGCTCGATGCCGAGTCGTTGCGCCGTGTACCGGCTCCACTCCGCGGTGACCAGCCGGTCCTCGGTGCCCGCGATCATGATCGCGGGAGCGTCCGGCCACGTCGCCAGCGGGTACTCGCCCCACAGCGAGCTCGAGTTCTGCGGCCGCAACTTCGAGAAGCACCACGCGGCATCGGCCGGGTCGCTCGTGTTGTACATCGCGGCTCGTGCCGACTCCACGTTCGGCCAGCCGACGGAGCCGTCGTCCGCGCGAACGAGAGGGGACGTCACCCCCGGTGCCTCCATCGGCGGCCCCTCGTCCCACGGCCTCCCGCCGAGCAGGGGCATCACGCCGCAGACGAAGATCATGGCTCTCACGGGCCGGCGCGCCGCGACGATCGGGGCCACCATCGCGCCGAGCGAATGCGCGACCAGCACGACGTCATCGGATCCAGGGAGCGCCGCGTCCACCACGTCGGCGTACGTCTCGAACGTCGCCGTCCCGTCCTCGATCGGCAGGTCGATCCGCGATGGCGCGATGACCGTGCCCTTCGATCTCCGGGATGAAGCGCTCCCAACACCACGCGCCGTGCCAGGCGCCGTGAACGAGGACGAACGTCAAGGGTTCCACGGCGGGTCACGATAGCGCGAGTCCGACATCGGCGGGAAGTCAAGCGGGTGCCGGATCTCGTCGAGCGGCGTCGACGGGTTTCAGTCGAGTAGGGCGTCGAACGCTCGCAACGTGTCGGTCAACCGCTCGGACACCGTCGTCGCGAGCCATCGGTGCAGCGCCGCGGCCAGCTCCGGCTCTTCACGCTCCATCCGCTCGATCGACGCACGGCTGAGCCGCTGGACCACGCTCGGTGTCTCGGCCACCACGTCGGCCGTGCGCGGCACGCCCGTGTACAACGCGATCTCGCCGACCACGACGCCCGGTAGCACCGTGCGCAGCCGCATCCGCGTGCCCGTCGGGCGTCACCATCTCGACCTGCAGCCTGCCCGACTCCAGCACGAACACGTCGTCGGGCAGCTCGTCCTGGTGGATCAACACGGTCCCCGCCGGCAGCGACTCACGCGAGAGGTATGCGCTCAGGCCCGCCGGCATACCGGCGAGCACTTCGCCCGACCCATCCGGCGCAACGACAGATGCATCTCCGAGCAGACCGTCCTCGCACACCTGCAACCCGCGATCCAGGTCGGGCTCGAAACGAACCACCTCGTCCACGGCGACCACGCCGCCCGCTCCAGCGCGTCATCACCGGCTCCGGCACGTCTGTGAGCACCAGTTCGAAGCCGTTCGCCTGCGGCGATCTGCGCCACCTTGCGGAACGCCAGCACTGCCGACGAATCGATGCCGGTCGCGCGCCGCAGGTCGACCACGAGGTACCGCAGCGGTCCATCGTCCACCCGTAAGCGGACCCGCTCGAGCAGGCCGCTCACCATCCCGAAGAACACGAACCCGCTCACGCGGAGGATCTGCACGCGCGAACCCAGCGCACGCAGCGCGTCGCGTTCGCCGGGCGAACGGTCGACGTTGCTGTGGTACGTCGGCCCGAACGCCACCTCGTGGACCAGCTCGGTCCGGCCGTAGTTGATCGCGAACAACACGACCGCGAGCACGAGGCCGATCACGACGCCGGGGAGGAACCCTCTGGCGATGATCCCCGTGAGGATCACCAGGACGACGACGTACTCGAGCTTCGGCAGCGTCCGGCGCTTGTCCCAGACCCACTCGACGATGAACGAGAGGCCGAGGAAGACCAGCACGCCTCCGACGATCATGCGTGGGATGAGCTCGATGACGCTGGCGCCGAACACGACGGCGGCGACCGGGACCAGCGTGGCGACTAGTCCGGCGGCCCGCGCGTCGACGCTCATGCGCTCGGCGAGCGCCGTCAGGCTGAGCGCGTGATAACCGGGGATGCCGCCGAGCGCTCCCGAGATGACGTTGAGGAATCCGGCGTCGCGAAGCTCCCGGTTCGTGTCGAGGTCCCGGTGCAGCACGACCTCGGTCCCGCTGATGTTGAACAAGATGGCGATGACGGCCACGAGCACGGCGGTGGCGATGGCGGCGGCTTGTCCGAGCACCGCCGACCAGTCGGCGCCGCCGAGCGCGCGGAACGTCCACGGTTGCCACAGCCGGGCCGTCTCGAACGGCCCGAGGAGCCATCCACCGTCCTTCGCCGTGTCGATCGACGAGCCCGTGACGACCATGCCGATCGCGAACACCACGAGACCGATCCCGAGGACGACCGGGATGACCAACGGTTTCTTCACGAACCGGACGGCGAACAGCAGGATCAGGCCGAACGCGAGCGCGGTCAGCGTGTGTTTGAGCACCTCCGAGTAGAGCATGAGCCCGATCGTGCGCAGGTGGACCTCGATCCCCGACGCGACGTAGATTCCGCCCTTGAAGAGGAGCCATCCGGTGCCGGCGAGGAATCCGCCGACGACCGGGTACGGCACGAACCGCACCAGGTTGCCGAGCCGGAACGTCCCGAGCGCCGAGAAGACGACGCCGCAGAGGATCGTCACGACGAGCGTCGCGGCGATCACGGTGAGGAAGACGTCGGGCTTCTCGTAGCCCTTCAAGCCGGCCGCCTGGGCGACCTTCGCGATGTCCGCGGCCTTGGCAGCCGTGGTCGCCGCCACGACCGCGAGAACGGCCGCTGCCGCATCCTGCACGCTGCCCACCACGCCCCGGCGACCCGCTCTCCACGCCAGGATCCCGAGCGTGAGCGCGGCCGCCACCAGGTACAGGCCGATGCCGTCGGCCAGACGACTGACGAGGAGGCCGCCGAACACGAAGGCCGCGAACGCGATCGCGAGCACCGCCTCGACGGCGCCGATGATCACGCCCGCCGCGAGCGAGGCGAACATCCCCGCAGATCGTCGCTGCTCGGACACGTTCCTTCCTCCCGCGGATCTAGTCGAAGAGGACCGATGCGGCCCGCTGCGTATCGGTCAGCCGTTCCGACAACGTCGTGGCGAGCCATCGGTGCAGCGCCACGGCGAGCGCCGGATCGTCGGTTTCGATCCGCTCGATCGACGCGTGGCTGAGCCGCAGCACCATGCTCGGCGTCTCGGCCACCACGTCAGCCGTGCGCGTCGCGCCGGAGTACATCGCGATCTCTCCGACCACGACGCCCGGGCGCACCGCGCGCAATCGCATCCGCGTGCCCTCCTGCGTCACCATCTCCACGCGGAGCCGTCCCGACTCCAACACGAACACGTCGCCGGGCGGCTCGTCCTGGCGGATCAGCACCGCTCCCTCCGCGAGGGGCACGCGCTCGAGGGAGGCGCGCAGGCCCGGCGGCATGCCGACGAGCGCGTCGCCTTGGTCGTCCGAGCGCCGCTCGGTCCTGCCCTCCGCCAGCACGACGTCCTCGCACCGCTGGAGGCCGTGATCCAGGTCCGGCTCGAACCGGACGACCCCTTCGACGGTGGCCACGCCGCCTCGTTCGAGCTGCTTGCGTACCGGATCCGAGGCGCCCGCGAGCACGAGCTCGAACCCGTGCGTCTCCGCGAGGTGGATCACCTTGACGAACGACATCACCGCCGAGGCGTCGACGCCCGTCACCTGCCGGAGGTCCATCAGCAGGCATCGGGGAAGTGCCGTGTCCACCCGTTCGTTGATCCGATCGAGCAGGCCGCTGGCCGATCCGAAGAATACGAACCCGCGCACGCGCAGGATCTGCACCCGTTCGCCCATCGTCCGTAGGGCCGCTCGTTCGGCGGGTGGACGGTCGACGTTGCTGCGGAGGACGTCGCCGAACGCGACCTCGTGCACCAGTTCGATCCGCCCGTAGCTGACCGCGAACAGGACGACGGCCATGATCAAGCCGATCACCACGCCGGGGAGGAACCCCTTGATGATGATCCCCGCCAGGATCACCAGGACGACGACGTACTCGACCTTCGGGAGCGTCCGCCGCTTGTCCCAAACCCAATCGACGATGAACGTCAGGCCGAGGAAGACCAGCACGCCGCCGACGATCACGCGCGGGATCAGCTCGATCATGGCCGCGCCGAACACGACGGCGGCGAGCGGGACGAGCGCAGCGATGAGTCCCGCGGCCCGCGCGTCGACGTTCATGCGCTCCGCGAGGGCCGTCATGCTCAGCGAGTGATACCCCGGGACACCGCCGAACGCGCCGGAGACGACGTTGAGGAGACCGGCGTTGCGGAGCTCTTCATCCGTGTCGAGGTCGCGGCGCAGCACGAGCTCGGTGCCACTGACGTTGAACTGGACCCCGATCACGGCGACGAGCACCACGGTGGCGATGCCTGCGGCTTGTCCGAGCACCGCCCACCAGTCGGCACCGGTGAGGGCGCGGTAGGTCCACGGCTGGAAGAGCCAACCGGAACGGTAAGGTCCGACCATCCAGAGCCCCGTTCGCGCATCGTCGATCGAGGAGCCGGTCACGAGCATGCCGATCGCGAACAGCGCGAGCCCGGCCGCGAGCACGATCGGGATGGCCAGCGGCGTCTTCACCAGCCTGACGGCGAGGAACAGGATCACGCCGAAGGCGAGGGCGGGGAGCCAGTGCCTGAGCGTCTCCGTGTCGACCAGGGATCCGATCGTACCCAGGTGCACCTCCTCTCCCGAGGCGACGTAGATGCCGCCCTTCAGGAGGAGCCATCCGGTACCGGAAAGGAAGCCGCCGACGACCGGATACGGGACGAACCGGATCAGGTTGCCGCGCTTGAACGTGCCGATCACCAGGAACGTGACGCCCGTCAAGATCGTCACGACCATGGTCGCCGCGACGACGGTGACGAAGGCCCGGTTGGAGCTCCCGAACGTGTGCAGCGCGGTGGTCGTGGCGACGACGGCGAGCACGGCCACCACCGCGGCTTGCACGCCGCCCACCACGCCGCGGGAGCCCGACCTCCACGCGAGGATGGCGAGCGAGATCGCGGCTGTCACCAGGAACAGGCCGATGCCGTCCGGCAGGAACTGCGCCAGGTAGCCGCCGAACACCAGCGCGGCGAACGAGATCGCCAGCACGAGCTCGACAACGCCGATCACCGCGCCGGCGGTGACGGTCGCCAACAGCCGTCCGGTTCGTCGCTCCTCGGACAACGGGTCCTCCCAGGTCCGGGTGCGACCCTACGCTGGCGCCGGTGGACTCCGCCAGCCGGGATCGAGGGGTCCGGGGAGTGCTGGCACCCCCGTGACCTGGGATATGTCCTCGTGGACGCTTCCACCGGGTCTCGCCCTTGGCCCGCGACGGGCGCAGATGCGACCATGCGCCAATGGTGGATCGGTCAGATGGGCCCGAGCAGATGACGGACGCTCGTCGAGCGAGGTTGATCCTGCTCGCGCGCCTCATCATCGGGTTCACGATCCTCGGCGTTGCCGTCGGCGCGTGGCTGGCGACGATCGATCAACAGCCGACCGACATGGGGTTGGTGCTGGCGTTCGGTCTGTTCCCGATCGTGGGCTACCTGATGGCGACCCGCCGCCCGGACAACTCGCTCAGCTGGCTGATGCTGGGGATCGGGGCGGCGATCGGTCTGGGAGCGCTCCTCGGGTCGTACGCCGGGTACGGCCTCCACGGCGGCATCGGCGGCCGCGAGCTCGGGCTCATCGCGGAATCCCTGAACAACCCGATGTGGGTGCCGGTCGTCGGTCTGCCCGTGACGTTCCTACTCCTGTTGTTCCCGGACGGGCATCTCCCGTCCCCTCGGTGGCGGTGGTTCGCGCGGATCCTCGGCGCGAGCCTGGCGATCGTCTTCCTGACCGTCGTTCTCGCCCCCGGGAAGTTCGGCGCCGACGCAGGTGTGTTCGCGAACTATCAGAACCCGCTGGGCTTGGAACGGCTGCGCCCGGTGTTCACGGTCGCGATCTTCAGCTTGGCCATGCTCCCGATCGGCGTGATCGGTTCGCTCGTGGCGCTGGTGCAACGGTTCCGGCGCTCGTCGGGCATCGAGCGGCTGCAGCTGCGCTGGTTGGTGACGGCGGCGACCATCGTTGCGGTCCTGTACACCGTCGCACTGCTGATCGGGTTCGTGGGGTCATGGAGCGCGAACGACCAGCCCGGCTGGATGACTGTCTTCAGAACCGTGGCGGTCTTCTCGTTCGGCTCTGATCCCGATCGCGATCGGCGTGTCGGTGTTGCGTTACCACCTGTTCGACATCGACGTCGTCATCAACCGCGCGCTGCTCTTGGGGCGCTCGCGGTGTTCATCACCGTCGTCTACGTCGGGATCGTCGTGGGGGTCGGCGCGATCGTGGGCAGCCGCGCGGATCCGATCCTTTCCGCGGCCGCGGCCGCGATCGTCGCGCTGGCGTTCCAGCCGGCGCGCAGACGAGCCCAGAGGTTCGCCGACCGGCTCGTCTACGGGGAACGCGCCGCGCCGTACGAGGTGCTGTCGGAGTTCTCCGAGCGGCTCGGCAACGCGTACGCGAACGAGGACCTCCTGCCGAGGATGGCGCGCGCGCTGGCCGGGGCACCGGGGCGACCGCGCCGACGTGTGGGTCCGCATCGGGAGACCAGCTCGTCTCCGAGGGGAGGTGGCCGCAGGACGCCGAGGCGCCGCCGTCGATCGCCGGCGACGGACGACGACGTGAGCGACGCGTCCGCGATCGAGATGCGGGAACCGATCAGGCACCAGGGCGAGCTGCTCGGCGCGCTGTCGATCGTGAAGCGGCCGGGGGAGTCGATCACCCCGACGGAGGACAAGCTCGTCCGCGACCTGGCCGCGCAGGCCGGCCTGGTGATGCGGAACGTGGCGTTGACCGAGCAGCTGATGGACCACATCGAACAGCTACGCGCGTCGCGTCAACGTCTGGTGCACGCGCAGGACGAGGAACGTCGCAAGCTCGAACGGAACCTGCACGACGGCGCGCAGCAGCAGCTGGTCGCGCTGTCGGTGAGGCTCCGCCTCGCCGAAGGGCTCGTCGACCGCGACTCGGAGAAGACGAAGGCGATGCTCGCCGATCTCCAGACGGACAGACGGGGCAGACGATCGAGGATCTCCGCGACCTCGCGCGAGGCATCTACCCGCCGCTCCTCGCGGACAAGGGGCTCGTCGCGGCCCTGGAGGCGCAGGCGCGCAAGGGGTCGGTCGCCACGGCGGTCGCGGCGGAGGACGTCGCGCGGTACCCGAACGAGGTGGAGGCGGCCGTCTACTTCTGCACGCTCGAGGCGCTCAACAACGTGGCGAAGTACTCAGGAGCGAGCGGCGCCGAGGTGCGGCTGGCGCAGGACGAACGGCGATCTCACGTTCGAGGTCTCCGACGACGGAGCGGGCTTCGACAGCGCCCGGACGAGCTACGGGACCGGCCTACGCGGGATGTCGGACCGTGTCGAGGCGATCGGCGGGGTGCTCGAGATCCGGTCGGCGCCGGGCGAGGGCACGTCCGTCACCGGCCGCATCCCCGCGGTCGCGGTCCCGACGGAGCGGGAACCTTCGTGAGAGAGGTGGCCGACCGGGACGACCGGATCGTGCCCTTCACCCGGATCGTGGCCGCGGTCGTGATGGTGATCCTGGTCTTCGCGTGGCTCGTCCTATTCTTGCTGCCGACACAGACGGACCATCGGTTCGCGTGGACGATCGAGCCGACGATGACTGCGATGGTGATGGGTGCGGGTTACGGATCCGCGATCTATTTCTTCGTCCGGTTGTTGACGGAGCGGCGCTGGCATCGGGTCACGCTCGGGTTCTTCCCGATCACCGTGTTCACGTGGATGATGCTCGGTGCCACGTTCTTGCACTGGGACCGGTTCCATCACGGTTCCCTGCCGTTCCGCCTGTGGTTCTGGATCTACTTGATCACCCCCGTCCTCGTTCCGGTCGTCTGGCTGATGAATCGCGGACACGATCCTCGAACGCTCGAAGACCGCGATGCGCTGTTCCCGCGGTGGATCCGCGGAGCGATGCTCGTCGTCGGAGTCGGCATGCTCGGGATCGCGGTTTGGCTATACCTATGGCCGGAGAGCGCGATCAACACGTGGCCGTGGGCGCTGACGCCACTCACCGCACGCGCCGCGGCGTCGTTCGTGGCGTTGCCGGGTGTGGCGTGGATCGCGATGGCGGTCGACGGGCGATGGTCCGCCGCGCGCGTGATGCTGACGACGGTGGCGATCGGCCTCGTCCTGCTGTTGATCGCCGTGACGCGCGCGTGGGATGAATTCGACCATGGCAACCCGCTGAGCGTCATCTACGTGGCCGGGCTGGTCGCGACCCTCCTCGCGATCGGGGCCCTCGGTCTGTGGATGCGGGCTCGAGTGCGGCGACCGGCGTAACATCGCCTCATGGCCATCCCGGTCGGATCCGTCGCTCCGACGGTCGACGGCGTGGCGATCAGCGGTCCGCACGCGCTCGTCTTCTACAAGGTGACGTGCTCGACGACGCAGCTGGCCGGGCCGCCGCTGTCGCGGCTGGGCGACGCCTATCCGGGAGCCGTCGCGGGCGTGGGCCAGGATCCGCCCGAGGATCTGGCGGCGTTCGCCACCGCCTACGGATGGCGGTTCCCGCAGGTCCCGGACCTGGCTCCCTACAACGCCTCCGACGGCTACGGCATCGTATCGGCTCCCACGGTGGTGGTGGTCGACGGGGGCGGTCTCGTCGCCGACGTCGTCGAGTCGTGGGACCGCGAGGGCGTGAACAGGGTGTCTTCGACCTTGGCCGGCCTGCTGGACACGGAGCCCGTGATCGTGTCCGAGCCCGACGACGGCCTTCCCGGGTTCAAGCCCGGTTGAACGACCCGCAACGTGTCGTCCGTGTGACGGCCGGGCTCCGCGCCTAGCGGCGGGAAAGGGGAATGCGTATCCTCACGCTGACCTGAGGGGGAGGACGCGCATGCGCATGTCGGTCAAGGTGGTGGCGCTCTGTTCGGCGATGGTTGTGTTCGGCGTCGCGTGCACGAGCGGCGGTGGCGGCACCAACAGCACCAGCAACAGTCCCACCTCGGGCGGGCATCTGATCCTGGGCACGACCTCGAACATCGACACGCTGAACCCGTTCGTGACGTTCCAGCAGAACTCGTACGCGGCGTTCGAGTACATCTACCCGCAGTTGGTCCAGTACAACTCGCAGACGTTCGAGTTCAAGCCCGACTTCGCGCAGTCGTGGGACACCTCCGCCGACGGGCTCACGTGGACGTTCCACACCGTGCCGAACGCGAAGTGGTCCGACGGCCAGCCGCTGACCGCGAACGACGCGGCGTGGACGATGAACACCATCCTGAAGTACGGCGACGGGCCAGCCGGCAACCTCATCGGGTCGCTCGGCTTCGTGAAGAAGGTGGAGGCGACCGACGACAACACCCTCGTCGTCACGTACTCCACGCGCGGTCGCGAACGTCGCTGCCGGAACTCCAGAGGCATCTCGATCCTCCCGCAACACGTGTGGGAGCAGTACGCGACGGGTGACGGGAAGGGCTTGCGCACGTTCCCGAACGTGCCGACCGGCGGCCAGCCACTCGTGAGCGGCGGTCCGTTCGAGATCGCCGAGTACAAGAAGGACGAGGTCACGATCTTCCAGGCGAACCCGAACTTCTACGGACCCAAGCCGGCGATCGACGGGTTCGGCCTGCAGTACTTCTCGAACGACGACGCGATGGTGGCGGCGTTGCAGAGCGGTGACATCCAGGCGGCGATCAACGTGCCGCCGACCGCGATGGCGACGCTGAAGAAGAACTCGGCCCTCACGGTCTACAACGGGCAGGGGTTGCAGCTGCGCGACTTCATCATCAACTCGAGCCCCCACAAGACGACGAACCTCGAGCTGCTGCAACCCGACGTGCGGCATGGCCATGGAGTACGCGATCGACCGGAACGCGATCGCGCAGACGGCGTGGCTCGGGTACGCGAAGCCGGGGTCGTCGATCGTGCCTCCCGGCGCCGGCGTCTGGAACGACCCGCAGGTCCAGCCGCTGCCGTTCGACATCGACAAGGCGAACGCCATCCTCGATGCGGCCGGGTACACGCGAGGGCCCGACGGGATCCGCGTCGCGAACGGACACCCCATGAGCTACACGGTGCTGTTCGCCGCGGACGAGACGGGCGCGGGCGACGCGGCGTTCCGGATCATCCAGAACGGGTTCCAGCAGATCGGGATCGACGATCACGCAGCGGAAGATGGACAACGACGCCGTCAACACCGCGATCCTGGGCGACAACAACACGTACAACACGTTCGACCTGGCGATGTGGGACTGGTACCCGTGCTGCCCGTCCCCGACTTCATCCTGTCGGTGCTCCAGTGCTCGCAGTTCGGCGGCTGGAGCGACACGGGCTACTGCAACAAGACCGTACGACAAGATGTACGACGCGCAGCAGGTCGCCCTCGACCAGTCGAAGCGGGTGAAGATCGTCTACGCGATGCAGCAGATGATCGACAACGATCGGCCCTACATCGTCCTGAGCTACGACGATCAACTGAACGCCTGGTCCAACGACTGGACCGGGTTCGTCGAGTCCTCGCTCGGGCTGTTCAACAACCTGTCGAAGGAGCGCTTCACCCAGGTCCACCACGCCTGACGCCCGAGCGGGAGGAGACGAGTTGCACCGCGCCGAGTACGTCGTCAAGCGACTCGCGTTCGCGGTGATGACCGTGTTCGTCGCGATCACGATCAACTTCCTGCTGTTCCGACGCGCTCCCGGGCAACGCGGTCGCGGACCTGGCCCGCGCTCCCCACGCCTCGCCGCAGCTGCGGGCCGCGCTCACGCACGAGTTCGGCCTGGACAAGCCGCTGTGGACGCAGTACGTCCTCTACCTCGACCAGCTCGTCTTCCACGCGAACATGGGGGTCTCGTTCGCCGATTCGCAGCCGGTCACGTCGGAGCTGACCGACAAGCTGAAGAACACGATCCCGATGGTGATGATCGGCACGCTGCTCGCGATCGTGATCGGGATCGTGACCGGCTTCCTGTCCGCATGGCGGCGCAGCGGCATCGTGGACAAGGTCAGCACGAACGCGGCCATCGTCTTCTACGCGCTGCCGACGCAGTTCATCGGGATGATGTTGATCCTGCTGTTCGCGGGAACCCTGCCGACAGTCCGGCATGCGGAACGAGGTCAACAACTTCTTCTCGCCGGGGGACACCCGGTCGAACCTGAAGGACATCGGACTGCACATGCTGCTGCCCGCGTTCACGCTGGCGCTCACCCTGTTCGGCGAGTACACGCTGATCGTGCGTTCGTCGATGCTGGAGACGCTCGGCGAGGACTACGTGCTGACCGCGCGCGCGAAGGGGCTGCCGCAGCGGCGGATCGTGGTGTCGCACGCGCTGCGCAACGCGATGCTGCCCATCGCCACGCTCGTGGCGTTGTCGCTGGGGTTCATCGTGGCCGGCGCGATCCTGGTGGAGATCGTCTTCTCGTGGCCGGGTATCGGTCAGGCCGTCTACGCGGCGGTCTCCAAGCGCGACTACCCGATGCTGCAGGGCGCGTTCCTGATCCTCACGGTGTCGGTCGTGTTCTTCAACTTCATCGCCGACCTCATCTACTTCAAGCTCGACCCGAGGATCACCGAATGAAGACGGTCGATCCGGCGCTGGCGGAAGACACGGCGCTGGAGGCGCGGCCGTCGAAGGGCGGCATCCCGTCCTCCAGGTCCTCAGGGAGCGGCGGTCCGCCTTGCTCGGGCTGTTCATCGTGGGGTTCTTCGTCGCGATGGCGATCTTCGGCCCGGCCCTGGCCCCGTACAGCCCGACCCGGCAGTCCGGCCCCGTCTACGCGCCGCCCTCGACGCAGCACTGGCTCGGCACCGACGACAGCGGCGTCGACGTGCTTGAGCGAGCTGCTCTACGGCGGCCGGACGTCGATGATCGTCGGGTTCGCGGCCGCGTTCGTGGCGATGATCGTCGGCGGCGGCATCGGGCTGCTCGCGGGCTACCGGGCGGCGGGACCGACGTCGCGCTGATGCGGATCACCGACTACTTCCTGGTGATCCCCGACCTGGTGCTGATGATCGTGGTCGCGACCGTGTTCGGGCCGAGCCTGCTCGCACGTGATCCTGGTGATCGGCCTGCTGCTGTGGACCACGACCGCGCGCATCGTGCGGGCCCAGGTGAAGAGCGTCCGCGAACGCGTGTACGTGAAGCGGGCGCGATCGCTGGGCGCGAGCCACCGGCGCATCGTGGTCCAGCACGTCCTGCCGCAGGTGGCCCCGCTGCTGATCGCGACGACGGTGCTCACGATCGCGTACGCGATCTTCGACGAGTCGGCGCTGGCGTTCCTGGGCGTCGGCGTGCCCGGCGTCTCGTGGGGGACCATGCTCGAGCACGCGTTCGAACGCACGGCGATGACGCAGGGCGCGTGGTGGGCGTTCGTGCCCCCCGGTCTCGCGATCGGGTTGGTGGTCATCGGCTGCTACCTGATGGGCCAGGCGATCGAGGACGCGCTGAACCCGCGCCTGCGCGTCGCGCACCTGTCGATCAAGAGCTGGCGCTTCCGCGCCGCGGCACCGACGCGGGCCGAGGAAGCCCGCCGTGAGCCTGCTGTCGGTGCGGGACCTCCACGTGTGGTTCGACCTGCCGCACGGCGGACGGCTGCACGCGGTGCAGGGCGTGCAGCTTCGACGTGGAGGCGGGCGAGCGACTCGGGCTGGTCGGCGAGTCGGGCTGCGGCAAGACGACGGCGCTGCTGGCGCTGATGGGGCTGCTCCCGCCGAACGCGGAGGTCGCCGGGAGCGTCGACGGTGAACGGCAAGGAGCATCCTCGCGGGCGGCGAGGACGCGATGCGTCCGCACCGGTGGACCGACGTCGCGATGGTGTTCCAGGGGGCGATGAACGCGCTCAACCCGGTGAAGACGGTCGGCGCGCAGATCGTGGAGCCGATGGAGTTCCACGGCACGGCGACCGGCGCCGCGGCGAAGAAGCAGGCCGGCGAGCTGCTCGAGCTGGTGGGGATCCCCGCGTCGGCGGCCAAGCGGTACCCCCACGAGTTCTCGGGCGGCATGCGCCAGCGCGCGGCCATCGCGATGGCGCTGGCCTGCGACCCGAAGGTGCTGCTGGCCGACGAGCCCACGACGGCGCTCGACGTGATGGTGCAGGCGCAGATCCTCCAGCTGCTCGAGTCGCTCACGGCGGACCTGGGCCTCGCGCTGGTCCTCGTCACGCACGACCTGCCGCTCGTCACGCAGGTCTGCGAGCGCGCGGTCGTGATGTACGCGGGCCGCGTCGCGGAGTCCGGCTCCGGTGGACACGCTCTTCCACGATCCGCGGCACCCGTACACGCGGCTGCTGTTCGCGGCGACGCCCGACCTGACCGGCGAGGACGACGTCGTGTCGATCCCCGGGGCGCCGCCACGCCTGGACCGGCCGATCGTCGGCTGCCCGTTCGAGCCGCGGTGCGACCGTGCGTTCGATCGTGCAAGGTCGAGACGCCGGCGCTCGATCTCCGTGGCCCGGCGCACGAGGCCGCGTGCCATCTGAACGACGCCGCCGCTACCAACGGCCCGTGCACGAGACGGAGCGGGCTCGGTGAGCGACGTCACCGACGGCGGATCGTCCGTGCCGGATCGCGGGGCGGCGCGCTGCTCGACGTTCGTGACCTGGTCGTGCACTACCCCGTGCGACGCAGCCTGACGGACGCGGTGCGCCGGGAGCCGCGCAAGCGGGTCTCGGCCGTCGACGGCGTGTCGCTCTCGGTGCGAGCACGGCGAGATGCTCGCCGTTGATCGGCGAGTCGGGCTGCGGCAAGACCTCGACGGCGCAGGCGATCCTGCGCATGGTCGAGACGACCTCCGGCACGATCGAGGTCGACGGCCGCGACATCACCCACCTGACGGCGCCGAGCTCCGCGTCGTCCGCCGCACGATGCAGATGGTCTATCAGGACCCCTACGAGTCGCTCGACCCGCGGTTCCGCGTGCGCCGGGCCGTCGAGGAGCCGCTCGTGATCCACGGCATCGGCGGCTCGAAGCAGGAGCGCGAGCAGCAGATCGTCGAGGCGCTCGAGCGCGTGGAGCTCTCTCCCGCCGACCTGTTCATCGACCGCTACCCGCACGAGCTCTCGGGCGGCCAGCGCCAGCGCGTGGCGATCGCCGCGAGCCTGGTGCTCGAACCGAAGCTCCTGCTGGCCGACGAGCCCGTGTCGATGCTGGACGTGTCGGTGCGCGCGGGCATCCTGACGCTGCTCGACCGGCTGCGCCGCGACGGCGACATGGGGATCGTCATGATCACGCACGACCTGTCCACGGCGGCGCACTTCGCCGACCGCATCGCGGTGATGTACCTGGGCCGGATCGTCGAGGAGGGCGCCGCCCGCGAGGTCGTGCGCGACCCCGAGCACCCCTACACGAAGGCGCTGATGTCGGTCGTGCCCAAGCGCGACCCGCGCGACCGCACCGAGCCCCAGATCCTGCAGGGCGAGACGCCGAACCCGATCGACGTGCCGAGCGGATGCCGGTTCCACCCGCGCTGCCCGGTCGCCGAGGATCGATGCAAGGTGACGGACCCCCAGCTGCATGAAGTGGGCAACGCCGTCGGCGAGCCGCACCGGGCCGCCTGCATCCTCGTCTGATCCAGCGTGGGAGGGTGCCGGAGCGCCGGGTCCCGGCTACCCTCACATCCCGACCCTGCGGAGACCACGTGATCACGGACGACGACCGACCCCTGCCCTTCTCGCCGATGGCCCTCGATGTTCACCGGGCAACCGGCGACGTGGTCGGAAGGTCGGCCGAGCTCCAGTCGATCGCCCAGGAGCTCGCGACGGCCGGCGCCGGCCGGCTCGTCGGTCTCACCGTCGAGGGTGAGCCGGGGATCGGCAAGACGCGATTGCTCGTTGCCGCGGCCGAGCGGGCGACGGCCGACGGCTTCACCGCGATCGCCGTCACGGCCGACGAGGAGCTGCGAGGGCCGTTCCTGGTCGCCCGGTCCATCCTCGGCTCGCCGGAGGCCGCTCGCGCGGTTCACGAATCGCAGACAGCCGATGCGATCGCCCGCTGCCTGGACTCGATGTCGGGCCAGGACGACCCCGGGCTCGCCACGCTCGCTCCCGACAGCCGGCTGCTCCGGACGTTCGACCTCGGAGCTGTTGCGTTCCGTGCCCTCGCCGCCGAGCGACCGCTCGCGATCTTGATCGACGACCTCCAGTGGTCGGACGAAGACAGCCTCCGTCTGCTGCGCTACGTGGTCCGCACCGACGGCGCGAGCCCGATCTTCCTGATGTTCGCGATCCGTCCCGAGGAGTTCGCGGTCGTCAACGAGGCCGTGAACCTGGTCGCCGACATGGGTCGCATGGGCGTCGTCCGCCGTCTGAAGCTCGAACGCTTCTCGCAGGCGGCGACGCGCGAGTTCCTGGCGCAGGTGCTCGGCGGTCCGGTCGACGCACCCGGCGCGGCGGTGATGCACGCGCAGGCCGAGGGCGTCCCGTTCATCGTCGAGGAGATGGCGTTCACCTACCGCGAGAACGGGATGATCCAGGAGATCGACGGCGTCTGGACGCTGGCCGGCAACGCCGAGCGGCTGGTCCCGTCGGCGGTGAAGACGCTGATCTCGCGGCGGGCGACCAAGCTGCCCGAACCCACGAAGGCGCTGCTGGCGGTCGCGGCCATCCTGGGCAGGCGGTTCAGCCTGAAGGACCTGCGGGAGATCCAGCTCCGCGTGGACGGGTCGGCGCCCGACGCCGAGGAGCTCGCCGAAACGCTGGCGCCGGCCGTCACGGCGGGGCTGTTGATCGAGCACGAGGAGGCCTCGGCCGCCGACTACAGCTTCCAGCACGAGCAGGTCCGCGAGTTCGCGGCCGCGACGCTCACGTCTGCCGCGCGTCGGGCGATCCATGCGGCGATCGTCGCCCTGTTGATGTCGGGCGAGCCCTCGGCTGCGAGCCTGCCCCTGATCGCCCGTCACGCGAAGTCAGCAGGGGACGGGGCCGTGTGCGTTCGGTTCTCGGTCGAGGCGAGCCGGAACGCGCTCGCCGCCAACGCGCCCGAGGAGGTCCTGCGCGTCGTCGAGCTGGCGCTGCCGTCCGCCTCGACCCCGGAGCAGCGCGTGGGGCTCCTCGACGCGCGCGACCGGGCGCTCGACATGCTGCGGCGGCCCGGGGACCGGATGCAGGGGCTCGCCGAGCTGGCCGCGCTGGCCGAGGCGCTCGGCGACACACGCCTGGGGATCGACGTGCGGCTGCGCCGCGCCGCGGCGATGCGCACGGCCGAGGAACACGATCGCGCGGGGGAGTTGGCGCGTGAGGTACGGGACATGGCCGTGGAGCGGGGCGACCGCGAGGGCGAGCTCGCCGCCTGCATGGAGCTCGGCCAGGACATCATGCATGCGACGGCGGGCGAGTCCTACACCCCGGCGGCGAAGGAGATCGACCTGGACGCCTGCGACGAGGCGTTCCGCCGCGCGATGGAGCTGGCGCACGAGCTCGGCGACGTGGCGGCCGAGGCGTCCGCCACCCGCGAGCTCGGTGTCGTGGAGCTGGGGCGCGTGCGCGCGTGGTTCATCGAGCAGCTCGAGCTCGGCCTGCACCTCCCGCTCGTGCAACGGGTGGCGGCGGGCGAGGTCCTGGAGGACATCATGCCGGAGCTGCCGATCGCGCCGGTGTTCATGGAGACGTTCGGGCTCCTGCACCATGCGCTCGAGCTCTTCGACCAGCTCGGGGACCGCCGTGGCGCGATGTCCACGATCATCGCGCTCGCCTACCTGAACTGGGCTGCCGACATCCACTTCGGCACGAGCGCGGCCCGGCACATCGAGGAGATCCGCCGGCTCACGTCCCGGATGAAGGCGTTCACGAACGAGAGCGAGCGCGCGGCGTTCGAGGCGCAGATGCTCTACGGCTCGCACGTGTTCGGGCGCGCGAAGGTGATCCCCGACCTGGCGCTCGCGAAGGGCCGGGAGGCTCACCGGTACGCGAAGGAGATCGGCGATCCGAACCTCGAGTTCCTGGCGGCCGGCGGGACCGCGATGGCCGTCCTCGACCTCGGCGACGTCGACGAGGCAAGAGCGTGGATCGATCGCGCCGCCGTGGTTGCCACCGAGCACCCGAGCCCGCTGCGCGCGCGCCGGCTGGAGACCTGGAGGGGGATCGCGGATGGGGCGGCCGGCGATGGCGCGAGCATGTGCGCACACCTGGAGCGCGCGGTGCAGCAGGCGACCGACTCGGGCCTGCCGGCCGCGCGATGCGAGGCCCTGGCCCGCCTGGCGGTCGAGTCGTCGCGGCTGGGGGTGCGGCTCGGTGACGAGGAGCTGATGGCGCTGGCGGACCGTTCGGCGGCCGAGGCGTCGGAGCTGTCCGCGAAGCTCCCCGGCCATCCTCCCTGGGGTGCCCAGGCCGACGCGGCGCGTGCGACGGTCGCGCTCGCCCGCGGGCACGCCGAGGAGGCGATGACGTTCGCCCGTGGCGCGGCAGGCGCGCTCCAGGCCGCGATGCACGAGGACCTGCACCTCGAGGTCCTGCTGCCTGGCGCGCGGGTCCTGATGGAGACCGGCGCTCCCGAGTGGGAGGAGGGGGTGCGTCCGCACGTGCAGTCGTCCCTCGCGATGATCGCGCAACGCACGATCGATGAGGACGTCCGGGTCCGGTGGCTCCGGGGGCCGCTCGGCAGCGAGATGGTCGCACTCGCCGGGCCGATCAGCGCGGTCGTTGCGTCGGACGGCGAGGACGGTGGCCCCGCGAGCGCCGATGACCTGCTGTTGCAGAGCTTGGTGCAAGGCAAGACGAACTCCGAGATCGCCGGCGAGCTCGGGATCGATGAGCCGGCGGTCGAACGGCGGCTCGGCGAGCTGTTCGCGACGATCGGCGCGTCGTCGCGCGCGGACGCCACCGCGATCGCGTTCCGGGATCGGGTCCTGTGAGCACACGGGTGGATCGATGACGCTCCGTCCGCGGGTGGACCGGCACCGTTGCGTCGGCGCCGGCACGTGTATCACGATCGCCCCCACCGCGTTCGACTGGTACAAGGGCGACTTCGCGAAGGCCGGCGTGCTGGATGCGGCGAGCGTTGACGACGAGGTGCTGCGGGAAGCCGCGCTCGCATGCCCGACCGGCGCGATCACGATCGAGGACGTCGAGGAGCTGCTGCCCTGGCAGCTCCGCGGCAAGGAGGGCCCTCGTCGCGTCGAGAAGACGTTCATGTTCACCGACATCGAGAGCTCGACCAACCTGGTCGAGGCGCTCGGCGACGAGGTCTGGCAGGGCGTCCTGCGGTGGCACAACGAGGCGCTTCGGTCGCTGTTCGCCGAGCACAAGGGCGAGGAGGTCGTGTCCACCGGCGACGGGTTCTTCGTGGGGTTCGACTCTCCGGACGAGGCGCTCGCGTGCGCCGTCGCGATCCAGCGCCGGCTGGCCGAGCACCGGCGCTCGGCGGGCTTCGCGCCGAAGGTGCGGATCGGGTTGCACGCGTCGGGAGCCACACAGGTCGGGCGGGACTTCTCGGGCAAGGGCGTGCACGAGGCCGCGAGGATCGCCGCGCTCGCGGACGGCGACCAGATCGTCGCGAGCCGGGCGACGGCGGCGGACGGCCGCTATCCGATCTCGGAGCCGCGGACCGTGACCTTGCGGGGCACGTCCGAACCGATGGAGATCGTGACGGTCGACTGGGAGTGAGCGGCGAGTACGACCTGGTGGTGATCGGCGGCGGCCCCGCAGGTGAGCGCGGGGCCGCCCAGGCCGCCTACTTCGGCAAGCGCGTCGCGATCGTCGAACGGCAACCGGAGCCCGGGGGCGCAGCCGTCCACACGGGCACGCTGCCATCGAAGACTTTGCGCGAGACCGCGCTGTTCCTGTCGGGCTACCGACAGCGACAGCTCGACGGCGTGTTGGTCGACCTGGACCCGGAGCTCACGGTCACGCGTCTCCTGGAGCGCAAGGACGCGGTTCGCCTTCTGGAGGTGGATCGGATCCACACCAACCTGGACCGGCACGGGATCGACCTGCTGCGTGGTAGCGGACGGCTCGTCGATCCGCACACCGTCGAGGTGACGTCATCCGATAGCGTGACGCAGGTCCACGCTCAAGTGATCTTGGTCGCGACCGGATCGTCCCCCAACCGCCCGCCCGGCATCCCGTACGACGACGCGGAGGTGCACGACGCCGACGGGATCCTGCGCATAAACCGCCTGCCGCGGTCGATGGCCGTGATCGGCGGCGGCGTGATCGGCTGCGAGTACGCCTGCATGTTCGCCGCGCTCGGCGTCGAGGTACATCTGATCGACCCGCGCACCGGCCTGCTCCCGTTCCTGGACCTCGAGATGGGCGAACGGCTCGCGGACGCGATGCGGTCACTCGGCGTCCGGCTCCATCTGGCGCAGACGTTCGAGCACGTCGTGCGAGGTCCCCGCGGATTGACGTGCACGCTGTCGTCGGACGAGCCGCTCGTGGTGGAGACCGTGATGGTGGCGGCCGGCCGTCAGGGCAACACCGACGGACTCGGGCTTCCCTCGATCGGGGTCGAGGTCGACGCGCGGGGCAACGTCAAGGTCGACGAGGACTTCCGCACCGCGGTCCCGAGCGTCTACGCGGCAGGCGACGTCGTCGGGTTCCCCGCGCTCGCGAGCGTTTCGATGGAGCAGGGCCGGGTCGCGGTCTGCCACGCGTTCGGGTTCACCTACAAGCGACAGGTGTCGGATGTCCTGCCGTACGGCGTGTACACGATCCCGGAAGTGAGCTGCGTTGGCCTGGGCGAGGAGGAGGCGGCGCGCCGGGGGCTCGACGTGGTCGCGGGACGAGCGTTCTACCGCGACAACGTCCGCGGACAGATCATGAACGACCGCGACGGCATGGTGAAGCTCGTCTTCGACCGTTCGTCGCGCCGGCTGATCGGCTGCCACTGCATCGGCGAGCGCGCGTCCGAGCTCGTGCACGTGGGGCAGGCGATCATCGTGCTGCATGGCACGGTCGATACCTTCATCGAGATGGTCTTCAACCATCCGACGCTCGGCGAGACCTTCAAGTACGCCGCGTACGACGCGCTCGCCCAGCTCGGCCCCGCCTAGACTCGCGGCATGCGGGTCTGCCCCAGCTGCGGCGCCGAGAGCCCCGACGAGGCTCGCTTCTGCATGGCGTGCGCCTCGCCGCTGGCCGAGTCGGCGCGCAGCCACGAGGTCCGCAAGTCCGTCACCGTCGTCTTCTGTGACGTCACCGGCTCGACGGCGCTGGGCGAGCTGCTCGACCCGGAGGCGCTCCGGCGCGTGATGACCCGTTACTTCGACACCATGAAGATCGCGATCGAGCACCACGGCGGCACGGTGGAGAAGTTCATCGGGGACGCAGTGATGGCAGTGTTCGGGATCCCTCATGTGCACGAGGACGACGCCCTGCGCGCGGCCCGGGCTGCGGTCGAGATGCGAGAGGGGTTGCTCGACCTCAACAAGGAACTCGAGCGCGATCACGGCGTCTCGCTTGCCACGAGGATCGGCGTGAACACCGGCGAGGTCGTCGCGGGCGATCCAACGACCGGGCAAGCGCTCGTGACCGGGGATGCGGTCAACACCGCAGCCCGCCTTGAGCAGGCGGCCGCTCCCGGCGAGATCCTGATCGGTGAAGAGACCTATCGTCTGACACGCGACGCGGTCAGGGCTGAGCCGGCGGATCCGATCGCGGCGAAAGGAAAGGCGGAGCCGATCTCCGCGTATCGACTCGAGGACGTCACGGCCGGTGCCGTCGGACATACCCGCCGACTGGACGCGCCGATGGTCGGTCGTGACCGCGAGTTGGCGCTGCTCGGACAAGCGTTCGAGCGCGTGACGACCGATCACGCCTGTCAGCTCTTCACGGTCCTGGGAACGGCCGGTGCCGGAAAGACGCGGCTGGTGGAGGAGTTCGCGGCCAAGGTCGACGCGGACGCGACCGTCCTCCGTGGACGGTGCCTCGCCTACGGGGAGGGCATCACGTTCTGGCCGGTCGTCGAGCTCGTGGGTCAAGCGGCCGAGCTCTCGATCCTGGACCATCCCGGGGACGCGCAGAGGAAACTGCTCAACGTGATCGGTCCGGGAGAGCGCTCGGAGCGCGTCGCCGACCTCGTGGCGTGCCTCGTCGGCCTCTCGGAGACGCAAGCGCCCGTCGAGGAATCGTTCTGGGCGTTGCGGCGATTCCTCGAGATCCTCGCCGCCGATCGACCGCTCCTCCTGCTCCTCGACGATCTCCAGTGGGCCGAGTCGACGTTCCTCGATCTCGTGGAGCACATCGCCGAGTGGTCTCGGGACGCCCCGATCCTGGTTCTCGCGCAGGCGCGGCCGGAACTTCGAGATGACCGGCCCACCTGGGGTGGCGGCGTCGCGAACGCGACCTCGATCCTGTTGGAGCCCTTGACGCACGCCGAGACGGTGGAGCTCGTCGCCGATCTGATCGGTGACTCGGAGGTCGCCGGCGAGGTGTCGGCGCGCGTGGCCGAGGCCGCCGAAGGCAACCCACTGTTCGTCGAAGAGATGGTCGCGATGCTGATCGACGACGGGTATCTCGTGCGAGAGGACCACCGATGGATCGCTGCCGGTGATCTGTCGGACGTGAAGGTGCCACCCACGGTCCACGCATTGATCGCGGCCCGGCTCGACCGCCTGGCCCCGATCGAGCGCGTGGTACTGGAGCGCGCCGCGATCATCGGAAAGGTGTTCGCAGCCTCCTCGATCAGATCCCTCGTGAGCGACGAGCAGCCCGGCGATGTCAACGAGGGGATCAGGGCCCTCCTCCGGAAGGACCTGATCCGCCCGGATCGTGGAGACCTCGGCGAAGAAGACTCGTATCGGTTCCGGCATCTGCTGGTCCGGGATGCCGTGTATGACGCGATGCCGAAGGAACTCCGCGCAGCGTTGCACGAAGGGTTCGCGGGATGGCTCGAGCGCGAAGCCCGGTCCGCCGGGGAGCTGGATGAGTTCGTCGGATACCACCTCGAGCAGTCGTACCGGTACCGGGAAGAGCTCGGTCCCATCGACGACGCCGGACGCGCGATCGCCGCCCGTGCGGGCACGCACCTGCTCGCGGCCGGAGAGCGTGCGCTGGGACGGGGCGACGTCGCGGCAGCCGAACGGTTCCTGCGCCGCGCGATGGACCTGCTTCCCGCCGACGACCCTCGCGCCCTCTCGGCGATGCCGTCCCTCGGACAGGCGCTGTATTACGGCGGTCAACTCGAACGAGCGCTCGAGTTCCTCGAGGGAGCGTCCGTCCGAGCGGCGGATGCGGGCGTCGACACGGTGGTCGCGCGCGTCGCGATCCAACGAACCTTGCTGCTGAACCACCTCGACCCGGAGTTCGCGATGCGACCGGCGTTGGCGGAGGTCGAGAGCCACATGGCGCCCCTCGTCGCCGCGGATGACGACCTCGGACTGGCTGAGGGGTGGGCGGTCGTGGGCGCGTTCCGATTCTGGCTCGGTGACGGTGCGGGGTCCTTGGAAGCCCTCGAACGTGCGCACGTGCATGCCGAGCGCGCCGGATCCGAGCGACTCATGCGGATCACCTCCAACGAATTGCTCGGCCCATTCGTCTGGGGACCGGTTCCGGCCGACGAGGTGGTGACGAGGGCGAGCGAGCTCATCGCGGAGATCGAGGCGTTGGGGAGCTCCTCGTACGAGCTGAGTCAGTCGCTCGCGGTCGCTCATGCGATGCGGGGCGAGTCCGACCTCGCGGACGAGCGGTTCACGCTCTCCGTGACGCGCGCCCGTGAGCTCGGAGAGCGACTGCATCTCGCCGCGGCTCATGCGTATCTCGAGGCCGGGCTGTTGCTCGATCGCTACGCCGATACGGAACGGGTAGCGAGAGAAGGCATCGAACAGCTTCGTGACATGGGAGAGCGTGGGTATCTCTCAACCTCGTTGATCTATCTCGCCGACGCGATGGTGTCCCAGGATCGACCCGACGAAGCCGAGACGACGCTGAGGGAAGCCGAGGAGCAGTCGGCCGAGGATGACGCGGTGACCGTGATCGGGATCCCCCTTGTCCGCGCCAAGATCATGCGGAGGCAGGGACGCCTCGACGAAGCCGAGTCGCACGCGCGGGAGGCGATCGCGGCCGGGGAAGCGACCGACTACCTCTATGAGAAGGGTGCTTCGCATCAGGAGCTGGGCGAGATCCTGATCGCCAAGGAGGAACGCGACGAAGGACTCGAGCATCTCCGTGTCGCGCTGGATCTCTTCGAACGCAAGGGTGTGCTGGTCCGTCTGGACGCACTCACTGCTCGCATCGCCGAGGTCGAAGCCCGGTAACCGGAAGGCGTGTCGGGGATCCAAACGATCGCCTCGGCCGGGCCCCGCAGTCGGGTCCGAGCGAGACCGTTTAGCATCGGTCGATGACGTTCAAACAGATCACCGCATTGATCGGTCTCGCCCTCGCGCTCTTCAGTGCCTACAAGGCCCTCCAGCGGGTGCGGCAGGAGTTCGCGCAGCAGCCGTCGCTCGAAGCCTGACGGTGCGCGTCCACCCCGGACACCGCTGGCTCGACGCCATGACGTAGCCTTGGATCGGTTCGAGCCTGACGCGTCAGCTCACGGCCGACTACGCTCCTCGTCCATGGCACGGGGGACGCGGTTCTTCTCGATCCGACCGAGCATCACGCTCAAAGGTCGGAGGTTCATGGGGATCCGCGGGTGGGCCGGCAAGCCGACCCACCCGCCCCTGACCGACATCCCGATCGCCAGCTACGTGCTGGTCGCGGCGATGGACGTCGTCTCTTACGTGGCCGCGCGCGGCAACCCGGCCGATCGGCCGGGGGCGGTCGCACACGACTTCTTCGTGGCGGGCACGATCGTCCTGATCGCCGGTGGCGTCGTCTCTCTGGCCACCGTCACCACCGGTTTCTGGGACTGGTGGAAGGGGATGGCTCGCCGCAAGACCGGTCCGCTCGGTCAGGCGCACCACACGCAGGTGTGGCGGACCGCGAACTGGCATATGGCGGTGATGGTCACGGTCACGGCGATCGTCGCCGTCGACATCGCGCTGCGGCTCGTCCAGTTCGACCGACACGCCGCGCAGCTCCCGACCACGATCCTCTCGGTGTTGGCGGGGCTCCTCGTCGCGTACGGCGCCACGTACGGGGGCTCGTTGGTGTTCGACTACCAGTTCAACGTCTCGTCGCTTGGTAAGGACAGCACGGTCTGGGACGAGACCGAGGTCGATCAGTTCCCCGGGAAGAAGCCTCCCGCGTAGCGGTGGGCCCGACCGACGTATCGACACAGGAACGCAACGTCGACCGGCGTCCTTCGCCAAGCCGCCCGGACCCGCCGGCCGTATGCCCTTCGGAACGCCGATCATCCTCGGGAGGAACGATGACGAACAGACGGATGGCTTCATGGGTCGGACCGATGTCGGTCGCGGCGGTGCTGCTCTTGGCGGCCTGCGGGAACAGCTCGAGCACAAGCGGGAGCGGCAGCACCGGTAGCACCGGCTCCACGGGTAGCACCGGCGGCTCCGCCGCTGGAGGAGGGACGACGATCTCGACGGCGACCGTGTCGGGCGTCGGGAAGGTCCTGGTCGACGCCAACGGGATGACGCTCTACACGTTGGGGAGCGAGTCGTCCGGCACGATCAAGTGCACCGGTTCCTGCGCACAGAGCTGGCCCCCGGTGCTCTTGACGGGCGGAGCGACCGCGGCCACAGCGGGTTCCGGCGTCGACGCGAGCAAGCTCGGCACGATCGCGCGGCCTGACGGTGGCACCCAGGTGACGTACAACGGGATGCCGCTATACCTCTGGAACGGCGACACGGCTCCGGGCCAGGCGACGGGCCAGGGCGTGGCCGGCTTCTCGGTCGCGTCTCCTGCGGGTGCCGCGGCGGCTTCGGGTTCGAGCGGGAGCGGCGGCCACTACTGATCGCGAGCGTATCCTCTAGCCGCCGAGCGTCCCGCCGCTCTCGGCAAGAGGGGTTCGCCGTGATCGTCGACGCGCACAGCCACATCCTGAGCCTCGCCGAGGACCCGGAGTTCACGTTGGAGTACGGCCGCGAGGGGTCGCTCTGCATCTACCGGAGCATGGGGTTGTTGCCGTCACACCGGATGCCGACCGAGGGCGAGTGGGAAGCGAGCGGCTACACGCGCAAGGGCTGGCCGGTCATCGGCCCGTCCGAGTCCTTGCGCGACCATCCGGGCTTCGACAAGGTCGTCGTCCTCGCGATCTCACCGCAGTGGCTCGACGGGAGGCTGATCGGAACCGTCGACACGACCGGAGAGCTCGGGCTCGGCGACCCGATGCACCCGGATCGATGCAACGACTACGTGGCGGCGGTCGTGCGCTCCGGCCCCGAGCGTTTCATCGGCTTCGCGTCGGTGAACCCCACGTACCAGGGCGTCGGCGCGGCGGTCGAGGAGCTGCGAGCGCGCCGTGACGGAGCTGGGTCTGGCGGGCGTGAAGCTCTACCCGATGTACCAGCACTGGGCGGCGAACGATCCCGACCTGGCGTTCCCGATCTACCAGACGGCGCAGGAGCTTGGGATCCCGGTGATGATCCACCAGGCCGGTTCGACGAGGATCGACGCGAAGCTCGAGCTCGGCCGTCCCGCGATGCTCGATGACATCGGCCGCGAGTTCCGCGACCTGCGCGTGATCGTCGCGCACTGCGGGCTGCCGTGGGTCGACGAGGCGTTGTTCCTCCTCACGAAGCACCCGAACTTCTACACGGAGCTCTCGTACCTGATCGCGACCCTCACTCGGCGCGACCTCTTCTTGCTGCTCTCGCGCTGCGAGCCGATGTTCGTCCCGCTGGAGAAGCTGTTCTTCGGCACCGACTACCCGGGGTTCCTCTACGACCCGGTGGAGCTCCTCGACAAGCTCCGCACCGTGAACGAAGAGGCGCCGCTCGCGCGCCTCCCCGAGATCCCGCAGGCCAAGATCGACGGCATCATGGGCGACAACGTCGCGCGGATGCTGGGGCTGCTCCCGGACTGAGACGTCCGGCGCGCCGGTCATCGCTCGCGCGCGTGCCAGGCCTCTCGCAACCGGATCCGCGGGCCGATCCGGAGCACCGAGCCCGAGTAGATCCGTCCCGCCAATTGCACCATGCCGTAGACCGTGATGACCATCAACGCGATCGACAGGAGGATCTGCCATACGGGGACGCCACCCTGCGCCATGCGGACGGTCATCACCATCGGGGCCGTTGGGGGGAACAGCGAGCCGATGACGGCGGCCGTGCCGTCGGGGGACTGCGCGGTCTGGAGCGCGAAGATGTACCCCACCAGGAGGACCCCCGTGATCGGGATCTGGATGCTCTGGGCCTCCTCCTGGCGCGAGACCAGTGAGCCCGCCGTCGCGTACAGGACCGCGTAGAACGCGTACGCCAGGATGAACCAGAAGACGATCCATCCGATCGTACTCGGCGTCGTCGTCGGGGCCAGGCCGTTCCCCGACAGCTTCAACGCCACGAGCGCCGATCCGGCGACCAGCGTGAATTGCGCCAGGCCGACCAGCCCGATCCCGACGATCTTGCCGGTCAAGAGCTCCGTCGGCCGGAGCCGGGAGAGGAGCACTTCGACCACCCGGCTGGACTTCTCCTCGATGGCGCCGACGAGCACGAAGCCTCCGTAGAAGGCGATGGCCATGAACAGCAACACCACTCCGATCACGGCCAGCGCGACGCGCGCGTTGCGCTCCTTCGTAGCAGGGTCCAGGCTCCGAGATACGAGGTCGGGTGGCCGCAACAGCCGCTGCGCCTGATCCGAGGTGAGGCCGAGCTCGCCGATCACCTGCTGCTGCTTCTCGATCGTCACCGCCGACGTGACGATGGTCTTGCAGCTGTTCGTCGACGTCCGCCTTCCATACCAGCTGCCCCTCGCCCACCAGCAGCACCGACACGTCGTCCGAGCGCAGGGCCGCCTCGCCCGGCGGTCTCGTCGGGGAACCCCCGCGTCTCGACGGTGATGCCGAGTTGCGTGCCGGACGCGCGAAGGAGCGCGGGGAGCTGAGACGAGCTCTGGCCGACGAGGCCGACCGTCCGTGTCGGTTCCGCTCCTCCGCCGGACATCTGAGGCACCACGATGATGGCGACCACGATCAGGATCGAGATGAGCGTGGAGATCCGGAACGCAGTGGTGCGAGCGCGCTGATCCCATTCGCGTCGAGCCACCAGCCCCACGCGTCTCCAGCCCCCGCTCAAGCCTCCTGCCCTTCCGATACGGCCTCGAGGAACAGATCGGTCAGCGTCGGCGGCTCGAAGATGAACGACGTGACCTCGCCGGCCCGGCGCGCGTCGGCCAGGATCTCGTCCAGGTTCACGCTGGTGTCGACCAGGACCCGCGTACGGCCGTCCCGCCTGCTCGTCACGGCGCCGCTCGGCAGCGTCGGCAGCCACGGCTGCCCGTTCACGCTGACCTCGAGCGAGCGGTACGGCGATGCGGCCTTCAGCTCTTCGACGATGCCGGCTCGCACGATGTGCCCGTGATCGATGATCACGACGTCCTGGCACACGTCCTCGACCAGGTCGAGCTGGTGGCTCGAGAACACGACGGCCATCCCCGCCGCGGCGGTCTCCATCAGCATCTCGGCGAGCGATCCGACGCCGAGGGGATCCAGCCCGCTGAACGGCTCGTCGAGCACCGCGAGCTCGGGGCCGTGCACGATCGCCGCCGCCAGCTGCACCCGCTGCTGGTTGCCGTGGGAGAGCTCTTCGAGCTTCGCATCCGCCCGGTCGCCCAAGCCGAGGCGATCGAGCCATCCGGCGGCCGCTTCGTTCGCCGCCGCTCCGCTCATCCCCGACAACTCGGCCAGGTAGGTGAGTTGCGGACCGACCTTCATCTTCGGGTAGAGGCCGCGTTCCTCCGGCATGTAGCCGAACCGGGCATCGCTCGGTGGAGCCCGACCGGCTTCCCCCTCCACCGGACCTCGCCTCGATCGGGCCGCACGAGGCCGAAGATGGCCCGCATCGTGGTGGTCTTGCCGGCGCCGTTCGGACCGAGGAACCCGACGATCCGACCCGGGACCACGTCGAAGGAGACCCCGTCCAGAGCCACGAGGTCCCCGTAGCGTTTCGTCAGATCGCGGATCTCGAGCAATCGCCCAGCCTCAGATCTCTTCCTGCGCGGCGTCCCGGCCATTCATCGTCGGACGGGAGGGACCTTCGCGTTGTAGCCGTACGCGGGTTCGATCGACGTGTCGTACCACCGCTGGTAGAAGTCGATGACATACGGTTCCACGAGCGGTCCGAGCGCAGCCCATCGTTTCACATGTTCCGGCAATCGGTACATCCTGCGCTGCACCGCTTCCGCGAACCGCGCCTTCACCGCGTCCTCATCGACCACGGTGACCTGCTTGCCTTCCATCAGGACCCGCCCGTGCACCATGACCGTGTCGATGTCGGAGGAATCGGCGCGGTCGATCACGACGTCCAGGAACGGTTCGGCGTCGTAGCGCCCCGGCGGGAACTGGATCCGGTCTTTCTCCACGAGCAACAGGTCGGCGTAGCGACCAGGCTGGAGCGCGCCCAAACGATCCTCCTGCCCCAGCGCCCGCGCGCCGTTCTCCGCCGCGGCGCGGAGCACGGCCTCGCTGTCCAGCCGCTGGCGCTCGAACGTCCGCGGGAACCGCTGCAGGTAGCACGCTAGGCGGAGCTCCTGGAAGAAGTCCTCGCGATCGGAGAACGAGATGCCGTCCGTGCCGAACGCGATCCGGCCGCCGGCGTCCATGATGTCGCGGACGCGACAGATCCCGCTGGAGAGGCGCAGGTTCGACCCAGGGTTGTTCGAGGCCACCGCGCCCGAGTCCGCGAAGATCGCCAACTCTTCGTCCGTGACCCAGACGAAGTGCTCGAGCACGGTGTCGGGCGTGAGCACGCCGATGTCGGCCAGTCGGCGGAGCGCCGGCTTCCCGTAGCGTTCCAGGTTGTAGAGCATCTCCGAGCGCGTCTCCAGGACGTGCGTGATCATGCCGGTCCCGTGCTCATCGGCCACACGCCGACAGCGCCGATACAGCTCGTCGGAGCACGCGGGCGTCCAGTCCGGCGCCGTGACGATCCGGATCCGGTCGTCCCGGCCGTGCCAGTCCGCCGAGACTCGCTCGAACGCGGCCATCACATCGTCGACCGGCCACGCGTAGCCCATGGGGGAGCGACGAACCTCGTCGGCGAGGTCATCGGGGAGCCGCGAGAGGAAGCGCTCGTTCGGCTCGTGGACGTAGATGTTCTCGTCGCGGCTGACCAGTCCGAACGCCGTGCGCATCCCGGCGTCGTCATACGCTTGCAGCGCCGGCCGGCATCCGAAGTCGGGCATCCCCGGACGCCCGTAGTACATGTCGACGGTCGCGGTCTGCCCGCCCTTGATCGCGTTGATCAGTCCCCAGAGCACGCCCGCGTACAGGTCGCCCTCCTCGACGTCCCCGACGCCTCCCTGCATGAAGACGTTCGCGCGCTCGAAGATGAACTGGTACAGGCCGGGGCCGATCGCGAGCTCCGAGTGGTAGTGCGCGTTGACGAAGCCCGGCAGCACGAAGTGCGCTCCGGAGCCGAGCACCCGGTCGAACGGTCCCTGCCCTTCGAGCTCCGCGCGCGGGCCGGCGGCGACGATCGTCGGCCCCTCGACGATGAGCGCGCCGTCCGGGATCAACGTCCGGTCGCCGAGCGCGACGACCGGATCGCCGAGGACGAGCGTGCGCATCGCGCCTCCTACGTGGGAACGACCATGCGCTCGAGCACGGCCTGGAACGCGAGGTTCGCCTCGTGCAGCACCTTGGGCTCGTCGATCGTCGTGAACGCGTGGTCCCGGTACAGGATCTTGCCGTCCACGATCGTCGTGTTCACCGCGCTGCCGTTCGCTGCGAACACGAGGTGCGAGTAGATATGCGCCTTCGACTCCGGGTACAGCGGCGTGAACATCTGGTTGGCCAGGTCGATCATGATGACGTCGGCCTTCTTGCCGACGCCGACCTCTCCGGTCTCGTGCTGGAGCGCCGCCGAGCCGTTGCGCGTGGCCATCCGCACGACGTCCGGCGCCTGCTGCAGGCTCGGGTCCACGCGGCTCGCGCGATGCATCAACGACGCGAACTTCATCACCTCGAACATGTCGCAGGCTGTTGTTGCACTCGGCCGCGTCGTGCCCGAGCCCGACGTTGAGCCCGGCCGCGAGCATCTCGGGAACCCGGGCGATGCCGTTGCCGAGCTTCGCGTTCGACGACGGGTTGTGCGAGATCTGCGTCCCGGTCTCGCGCATCAGCGCGATCTCGACGTCGGAGAGCCAGACGCAGTGCGCCGCGATGCACCGGTCGAACAGGATGCCGCAGTCGTAGGCCACCTCGGTCGGGCGACGGCCGAACCGCTGCTTCGAGTTCTCCACCTCGGTGAGCGATTCGTTCAGGTGGATGTGGATGCCCGTGTCGAGGTCGTCAGCGAGCACCCGCGTCTCCTTCAGCAGTCCCTCCGAGGCGAGCGGCAGCCATTCGATCCCGATGTAGACCTCGATGCGCCCGTTCGCCGCGCCGTTCGACTGCTCGTATGCGAGCTTGTTGTCGTCCAGGGTGTCCAGGTCGTGCTCGTCGTCGGCCACGTCGTTCGACAGGACGGCGCGGATCCCGATCTCCTCGGCCGCCTTCGCCAGCCCACCGAGCTGCCGATACATGTCGTTCACCGTCGTGACGCCGCACTTGATCGACTCGCTGTAGCTGGCGAGCGCGGCCCAGTACGCCTCCTCCGGGTTGAGCGCGCGGATCATCGGGTACCAGCACGTGTCCAGGTACTCCCAGAGCGGCAGGTGGTCGCTCCAGCCCTTGCCGACGGCCGTGTGGTAGTGAAGGTCGACGAGTCCCGGCATCACCGCCTTGTCGGTGGCGTCGATCACGGTCGCGCCGCCCTCGTCCGTTCGCCCCGCGACGTCGGACGCCGTGCCGACGTCGGTGATCCGGTCGTCCTCGATCACCACGCTCCCGCCGAAGATCACGTCGTCGGCGTCGTTCATGGTGACGACGGTGCCGTTCTTGATGATGATGCGATCGCTCATCGCGCGTCTCCCTTCGCTCTCGCTATCGCTATCGCGATATGCCCTGCCCCGATGTCGGAACCGCCGCGGTGAGGTCCACCCACACCGACTTCGAATGCAGATAGGGCTCCAGCGCTTCCTCGCCGAGCTCCTTGCCGAACCCCGAGTGCTTGCGTCCGCCGAACGGCACGGAGACGTCGAACATCCCGTAGGTGTTGATCCACACGGTCCCGGCGTCCAGCCGGTCGGCCACACGGAGCGCCTTGTTCGCGTCGGACGTCCAGATCCCCGACGCGAGGCCGTAGTCGTTCGCGTTCGCGAGCGTCGAGCAGCTCGTCCTCGTCGTCGAACGGGATCACCGACAGCACCGGGCCGAAGATCTCCTCCTGGGCCACCTTCATGTCGTTGCGCACGTGCGCGCAGCACGGTGGGCTCCAGGAAGAAGCCGCCCTTCGAACCCCTGCGACCGACGCGTCGCCCCCGCCGACGGCGACCTCGGCGCCCTGCTCGCGCGCGGAATCGACGTAGCCGAGGACGCGCGTGCGGTGCGCCGCGGAGATCAGCGGGCCCATCTGCGTCTGCGGGGTCCAGGCCCGGGCCCAGGCGGATCGTCCCGGCCTGCTCGGCGACCCGATCGGCCAGCTCGTCGGCCACCGGCGCCTCGACGAACAGGCGCGAGCCGGCGACGCACGCCTGTCCCTGGTTGAAGAAGATCCCGCCGAACGCACCGCCCGCGGCCGCGTCGAGGTCGGCGTCGGCGAACACGATGTTCGGGCTCTTGCCGCCGAGCTCGAGCGTGACGCGCTTCAACCCGTCGACGGCGGTCCGCATGATCTCCTTGCCGGTGGCCGTCTGACCGGTGAACGCGACCTTCCGCACGCCCGGATGCCGCACGAGCGCGGCGCCGACGTCCGGCCCGCCGATCACGACGTTCACGACGCCGGGCGGGAACCCGGCCTCGTCCACCAGCTGCATAAAGCGGAGCGTCGACAGGGGAGCGAGCTCCGACGGCTTGATCACGATCGTGCAGCCGGCCGCGAGCGCCGGGCCGAGCTTGTACCCGACCTCCAGCAGCGGGAAGTTCCACGGCGTGATCGCCGCGACCACGCCGACGGGCTCGCGCTTGGCCACCGTGAACATCCCGGGGATCGAGTTCGGCAGGACCTTGCCCTCGATCTTGGTCGTCCACCCCGCGTAGTAGCGCAGCAGTTCGATGGTGAGCGCGATGTCGACGGCCTGCGCCTCCCACATCGGCTTGCCGTTGTCGAGCACTTCGAGGGTCGCGAACTCGTCCTTGTTCGCCTCGAGCAGGTCGGCGAGGTGCCACATCAGGCGCGCACGCTGCGTGGGCGGTGTGAAGCGCCACGCGTCGAACGCGCGCGCGGCCGCGGTCACCGCGGCGTCGACCTCGCGCTCGGTCGCGAGCGGCGCCTCGGCGAGCGTCTGTCCGGTCGCCGGGTTCACGGTGACGAGGCTCCCCTCGGTCTCCACGAACGTCGCCGTCGATGTAGAGCCGGAGCGGTTCGCCCAGGAAGCCCGATCGGCGGTTCCGTGATCGTCGATGCCATCGCGTTCCTCCTTCGAAGAGTGATCAGGCGAGATCGAGGACCTGACGGCCGAGCACCGCGCGCTTGCGCAGCGCGCCGAGCGCGTCGTCGATGCCCTCCATCGGGTACCGGCCGGCGATCGGGACGGTCATCGCGCCTGCCGCGGACAGGTTCAGAGCGTCCTGCAGGTCCAGCCGCGTCGCCGCCACGGTCGAGATCAACGAGGTCTCGGGCAGGATGAACTCGATCGGGTGGATCTCGATCGACTGGTCGGTGTAGCCGGTCGAGACGAACCGCCCACCTTTCGCGAGGGAGCGGATCCCCGCAGTCATCGTCTGCGGTGGTCCCCACCAGCTCGAAGAACACGTCGGTGCCGCGGCCGCCCGTCAGCCCGCGGATCCGATCGGCGACCGTCGTCGTAGCCCTCGCGCGGTGTCGACCAGCACGCCGTCGGTCGCTCCGTGCTCGGCGCGCGAGGTGCAGCTTCTCCTCGGAGTCGCCGATCGCGATCACGCGTGCGCCGGCGTGGGCCGCCGCCTGGACCACCAGGATCCCGACGCCGCCGATCCCGTCGACGACCGCCGTGTCGCCCAGCCGCAGGCCCGACAGCTTGGTCGCGTGCATCGCCGTCATGCCGGCGCACGTGAGGACCGCGGCGGTCGCGAGGTCGACGCCGTCGGGGATCGGCACAGCGTTCTGCTCGGGGACCACGACGTACTCCGCGTCCCCGCCGTCGCGGTTGAAACCGAGCTGATCGGGCTCGTTGTCGCAGATGTTCGTGCGGCCCTTCAGGCACTGCTCGCAGCGACCGCAGAAGATCTTGTTGTAGATCGCCACGGGCGTCCCCGCCGCGAGCGACGCTCCGTCGCCCGCCGCCTCCACCACGCCGGCCGCCTCGTGCCCGAGCGTCATCGGGTAGGGATCGGGCTTGATCATGCCGTCGAGGATGTGCAGGTCGGTCCCGCACACGCCGGCGGCGTGGATCCGCACCAGCACCTCGCCCGGCCCGGGCGTCGAGGTCGTCGATCTCGTCCACCCGGAGCGTGAGGTCCTCGTGGATCCGCACGGCCGCATCTAGGGGGTTCCTCCTTCGTCGGGGAGACCGGCCGGCCGGGGGCTCCCGTAGGCCATGTCCCAGAACTCGACTTCGTACCGCGTCGAGCGTTCGAAGATCGGCGAGAGCGCCGCCATCCTGCGTCCGCGTCGTCGGGATCGACGAGCCGGTCGAGCAGCGCGGTCGTCTCCGCGACCAGCCCGTCGTACTCGTCGTTGCCGAACATCGCGATCCAGTCCGCGTAGATCGGATCGGCGGGCGGGTGCGCCGTGAGCGGCCGCGCGAGCTCGCCGTAGCTCCACTGACACGGCAGCACGGCGGTGAGCCCGTCTGCGCAGTCGCCCTGCAGCGCAGGTCGCGAGCAGGTGGCGGGTGTAGGCGTACGTGGTCGGCAGCATCGCCCCGCGGCCCTCGACGGTCGCCGGCGTCGCCGCCGAGCCGCTCGAGGAACGCCAGGTTCGCCGGGATCTCGTTCTCGACGATCTGCGACTGGAACCGCGAGCAGCGTGGTGATCGCGTCGCGGTCCGGCGCCTTCGCCACGATGAGCCGCGATCGCCCGGGCGTAGTCCTGCAGGTAGAGGACGTTCTGCTCGAAGTAGCGGCGGAACGTCTCGTGGGGGAGCGACCCGTCGGCGATCGCGCGCACCATCGGATGCGTGACCGCCGCGGCCCACGCATCGCGCCCGCCTCGTGCAGGATGGCCGACACGCGGGCGGGCGCCTGCGACATGGCGCGCATCCCATCAGACATGCGGCGCCCGGTCAAGCCGACCTCGTCCGCCGTCGCGGGCGACGGCGTGCCCGCCAGCTGGTCGTCCAGCACGCTCGGATGTGCGCGCGCATCAGCCGTTCGGCCTCGTCGGGGTCGCGGCGCCGCGATCGCCTCGACGATGACGGCGTGCTCCTCGACCGACGCCTCCACCCGGCCGGGGATCTCCTCGGTGAGCTTTCCGATCCGCGCCAGGTGGGCCGGAGGTTCTCGATCAACGCGCGGATCCGCCGGTTCGTGACCTGGTCGTAGATGATCTGATCGAACTCGGCCGAGGAGGGTCGGCGAGCTCGGTCGAGGTCGCCGGCGTCGCGGAGCTCGCGGCTGCGCGCGATGACCTCGCGCAGCTCGCGCACGAGCCTCCTCGGGCGCGTCGATGGCCGACGCTGCGGACCGCCGCGCCCTCCAGGAGCTCGCGGAGCTCGTAGATCTCCTCGCAGGTCGCGCGGCGAGTAGCCGCTCACCACCGCGCCCTTGAACGACGTCGTCTCGACCAGCCCCTCCTGCTCGAGCCGGGCGAGCGCCTCGCGCATCGGGCGTCTTGCTCACGCCGAGCTGCTCGGCCATCGTCGCCTCGCGCAGCGGCTCGCCCGGGTTGCAGTCGCAGGTCGATGATCGCCTCGCGGACCTCCTCGTAGACCCAGTCGGTCACCTTGCGCCGGTCGTGCCGCCCGCTGAACACGCGTCGATCGGCCTCGTGCGGATCGAGCCTGCTTCGTTCGTCCATCGCGGACCCCTGTCCTCGCGTCAGTCGGCTCGAGCCTCGACGAGCTCGACGAGCACGCCGCCCGAACGCCGACGGATGCACGAACGCGATCCGCGTCCCCATCCCTCCCGGCCGCGCCTCGCTCGTCGACCAGACGCACGCCCCGCGCGTCGCAGGTCGTCGAGCGCGGCGTCGATCGCGTCGACCGCGAACGCGACGTGATGCAGATCCGGGTCCCCGCCTGTCCAGGAACCGCTGGACGACGCCGTCGCCCGAGGCCTCGAGCGTCTGCACGTAGGCGTCGCCCGACCGGGATACATCCGCTCGAGGAAGCCGGGCCCGACTCCTCGTGCGCGGGTGACGCCGAGGAACATCGCCGAGCGCGTCCTCGCACGCGGGGTCGTCCGCCGTGCGCGAACGCCACGTGGTGCAGCCGAGATCGCCACGCCGCTCGTCCAGCTCATCGTCTCGGTCACGCATCCTAGGGAATCTCGCGTCCGTATCGATGTCTCGACTCGCGCGAAGCACGCCGGCGAACGCCTCGACGGTCTCCATGCGGCCTCGCGCCGAGCGGGAACACGTGGACCGAGTCCGCTCCGGCGTCGATCGACCGCCGCGATCCTGCTGCGCGCGTGCGATCGGCGTTGCCGGCCAGCGCCACGCGACCGCACGAAGTCGTCGGGCAGCAGGCCGCGCGGCCTCCGCGGCCTCCTGGAACTCACCGCCCGCGTACCGCGCGCGCACCTCCTGCGACGAGCGTGGCGGGCAGCGCCGGCCAGCTCGCAGATCACCGGCGCCGTCTGCGGGAACCACGCGGCGATCGATCGCGCCGACTCGAGCGCCGCGTCCTCGTCGTCGTCGATCGCCCCGTAGGCGAACACCGCGACGTGCGGACGCGCCCGTCCCGGCCTTCGCCGCGCCCCGGTCGACGTGCTCCAGGGCCCAGGCGAGCGCCTCGGGGAACAGGCCGACCAGCAGGATCACGCCGTCGGCGACCTCGCCCGCGAGCTCGAGCGTCTCGCGGCCCGCTCGCGGAGATGTAGACGGGGATGTCGGCACGCGCCGCGAAGCGCAGGTGGGCGTCGTGCAGGATGAACGCGCGCGTCCTCGACGCGACACGTGCGCGCCGCTCCAGAGCGCGCGGATCGCCCCGATCGAGGCCCGGAGCGAGGCGACCGAGCTGGGCTTCAGACCGAGCGCCAGCAGAGGCCGGTCGCCGGCGCCGATCCCCAGGATCATCCGCCCGCCCGAGATCTCGTCCACGGTCGCGGCGGCGGCGGCGGTGATCGCCGGGATGTCGCGTGAGCGGGTTCGTGACGGCCGTGCCCAGACGCAAGCCGAGGCGAGGTCGCGTCGCCGCGAGCGTGAGGTACGCGTAGGAGTTGCGCGCGTGCAGCGAGGAGTCCGTGAGCCACAGGTGCTCGAACCCGAGCGCGTCGATCTCGTTCGACCATGCCGCTCGAACTCGATGGGCTCGTAGGCGCCCTGGAGCACGACCCCGGACAGCGGGCCGCTCATGCCGCGACCTCCTCGAACCGCGCCACGGTCGCGCGCGAGCACCGCACGCCGTTCGGCGATCGGCGCGATGTCGATCCACTCCTGCGGGGTGTGCTCGCCCGCGCCCGTCGTGATCCCGACCGCGATCGCCGGGATCCCGCGCGCGTGGGCGGCGTTCGCGTCGGTGCTGGTGGCGACGAGCCGGACGTCGATCCCGGCCTCGCGCAACGCGTCGCCGGCCGCTCGAACCAGTGGATGCGCCGGATCGAGCCGGCCGCCGGCCGGTCGCCGAGCTCCGTTCGCTCGACGCGGAGCGGTTCTTCGATCCGCGCCACGATCGCGTCGACGTCGCGCCGCGAGCGCAGCGAGCGTCCGGGGATCGTCGGCGCGCAGGTCCAGCTCGAACCACGCCGTCGCGGGCGCGCGCGTTGATGCGCCTCGCCGCCGCCGATCCGTCCGACGTTCACGGACGTGCCGCCGTCGACCGGCGACGTGCGAGCGATCTCCGAGACGATGGCCGCCACCGCGTGGACGGCGCTCGGCAGCGTCCGGCGCCTCCCAGGCGTGGCCTCCCGGGCCCGTCACCGTGACGCGCCAGCGCGGACGGAGCCGACGCCGACGGCCGAGACCCGCCCGAGGTAGTTCCCCTCCACGGCGATGAACGCGTCCGACGGGCTCCGGAGGGGCGTCGAGCGCGCCGTGTACGCCGCGCAGGTTCCCGAGACCCTCCTCGCCCACCGTCGCGAGGAGCCAGACCGGCGTCCCCGCGTCCGGCCGAGCAGGCCGGCCACGGCCGAGAGCGCGGCGACCGCCACGGCGTCGTCGCCGACACCCGGTCCGCACAGCCGGGCCGCCGTCGGTGCGCGTCGTGCGGCACGTCGGCCCGGCGAACACCGTGTCGAGGTGCGCGCAGAGGACGACGGCCGCCCCGTCGCCCCGCCGCACGCGGGCCCACACGTTGCCGGTGTCGTCCACGCGCACGTCGCGCCATACCGTCGGCGTCCCACCACGACGCGCACCAACGCCGCGCGCGTCGGCCTCGACCCCGTCGGGGCCGGGAGCTCCGCGAGCTCGATCGTTCGTCGGCAGCACGACATCGCGCACGCCGTGCGCGCTCCTCACGGTGCGATCGCCACCCCACCGCGCACGAGGTCGTCGACCTCGTCTGCGCTCAGCCCGAGCGTCGGGCAGGACCTCGCGGGTGTGCGGCGCCGAGCGCCGGCGCGGGCGACGGGATACGGGAGCGGGGCGCGATCGAACGCGCACCGGGACGCCGACCACGCGATAGGCGCCCGCGTCCGGATGCGTGAGCGTCTGCACCGAGCCGAGCGCCGCGGTCTGCGCGTCCGGCGAACACCTGCGCGATGTCGCGCACCTCCGCGGCCGGCACGCCCTCGGCGGCGAGCAGCTCGAGCCAGTGCGCGCTCAGCTCCCGCCCGAGCACCGACTCGAAGCGCGTCGGTGAGCTCGTCGCGGTGCCGCACGCGCGCCGCGTTGTCCGCGAACCGCGGGTCGTCGAGGAGCTCGTCGAGCCCCAGCACGCGGCAGCACCGCACCCACAGGTCCTCGGAGCCGGCGCCGGCGAGGACGATCCATCCGTCGGCCGTGCGGAAGCCGCCGTACGGAGCGAACGTCGGCGAGTGCGTTCCGAGCAGCCCGGGCACCTCGCCCGAGACGAAGTAGCTCGCCGCGAGGGTGCCCGAGGCTCGCGAGCGCGAACTCCAGCAGCGAGGAGGAGACCTGACGTCCCTCGCCGGTCCGCAGCCGCTCGATGTGCGCGGCGAGCAGTCCGAGCGCGCAGCTGAGCCCGGCGCCCACGTCGAGCACCGGCGCGCCCACCTTGACCGGTCCCGACGCCGGCGCTCCCGGTCACGCTCATCACGCCGCTCTCGGCCTGCAGGATCAGGTCGAACCCGCCCGCGAGGCGCGTCGGGCCCACGTCGCCGTAGCCGGAGATCGACCCGTAGACGATGCGACGGGTACCGCGCGTGGACCTGACTCCCAGTCGAGGCCGTGCCGCGCGAGGCTCCCGGGCCGCGCGTTCTCCACGACGAAGTCCGCGCGACGCGAGCAGCCGGTCGATCGGCGTCGGCGGCCGACGGCGCGCGGAAGTCCAGCGCGACGCTCCGCTTGCCCGAGTTGAGCGACAGGAACAGCACCGATTGGTCGCCGACCCGCTCGGTGCCCTGCACGCGGTAGGGATCGCCGCCCGGCGGCACCTCCATCTTGACGACGTCGGCGCCGAGGGCCGCGAGGAGCGGCGGTCGCCTGCGACCCGGCGACGAACCGCGTGAGGTCGAGGACCCGGAGGCCGTCGAGCGGCGCGCTCACCACGGGTTCGGCTCCCGGAACTCGCCGAACACGCCGCGGAACACGTCCGACATCTCGCCGACGCGTCGCGCCCGCGCGAGCGGCGTCGATCGAGCAGCGGGCATGACGTTGCCGCTCGCGCGCGCGACCGCATCCACGGCGGCGATCGCCCGGCGTGAGCACGCCGCATCGTCGCGCGCGCGACCCGGGCCGCGGTGCGCGCGATCTGTCGCTCGACGACGCCGTCGTCGAGGTCGAACGCCTCGGGGAGCGCCACCGGAGCCTCGTCGGCGTCGGCGTAGACGTTCACGCCCACCTTGCGGCCGCACGCCGTCGCGCGATCGTCCCGCTCGATCCGATACGCGGACTCCGCGATCCAGCGCTGCGGGACGCCGCGCTCGATCGCGGCGACCGCGCCCCCCAGCGCCTCGATCTCGTCGAGCACGTCGTCCGGCCGCGCGCCTCGAGCTCGTCGGTGAGGCGCTCCACGAAGAACGAGCCGGCGAGCGGGTCGGCGGTGCGCGGGACGCCGGACTCGAGCGCGACGATCTGCTGGGTGCGCAGCGACAGCGTCACCGCCTCCTCCGACGGGATCTCGAACGCCTCGTCGTAGCCCATGACGTGGATCGACTGCGCGCCGCCGAGCACCGCGCCCAGGCACTGGAGGGTGGACCGGATGATGTTGTTGAGCGGCTGCTGCGCCGTGAGCGTGGTGCCGGAGTTGCCCGGAGAAGAACCGAAGCCGGCCCGATCGCGGGTCCGTCGCGCCGAAGCGCTCGGTGGCGATCCGGTACCACATCCGTCGCGCCGCGCGGAGCTTCGCCACCTCCTCGAACAGATCCAGCGTGGTGGCGAAGTGGAACGACAGCCGCGGCGCGAACGTGTCGAAGTCGATCCCGCGCGCGATCAGCGCCTCGGCGTACGCGATCGCCGACGCCATCGTGAGCGCGAGCTCCTGGACCGCGTCGCATCCGGCCTCGCGCGCGTGGTAGCCGGTGATCGAGATCGGGTTGAACCGCGGGAGGTGCTCGCGACGCGAACTCGATCACGTCGCACGACAGCCGCATCGAGGGCCCGGGCGGGAAGATGTACGTCTTGCGCGCGAGGAACTCCTTGAGGATGTCGTTCTGCAGCGTGCCGGCGAGGCGCTCGTACGCCGACGCCCTGACGCTCCGCCGCCACCAGGTAGGTCGCCAGGATGATCGGGGCGGTCGCGTTGATCGTGAAGTTCACGGAGACGTCGTCGAGCGCGCAGCCCGTCGAACAGGTCCACCATGTCGTCGGCGGTGTCGATCGCGACGCCGACCCGGCCCACCTCGGCGCGCGCGGTCGGGTGGCGCCGAGTCGTAGCCGAGCTGCGTCGGCAGGTCGAAGGCGACCGAGAGCGCCGTCTGGCCGCGCTCGAGCAGGAAGCGGTACCGCTCGTTCGTCTCCTCGGGCGACCCGAACCCCGCGAACTGCCGCATCGTCCACAGCTGCCCGCGGTACATCGACGGGTAGGGTCCGCGCGTGAACGGCGGCTCGCCCGGGCAGCGCCGAGGCGATCCTGCGAGCCCGCTCGTCGACGTCGGCGGCCGTGTACGACTCGCGCGACCGGGAGTGCCGGAGTCGGTGGTGACCGCGCGGACGTCGCGCTCGCTCGATTCGACCGCGCTCCCGGCGTCCGGCGCGCGGCGAGGACGCCGTCGCACGACGTCGACGCAGGTTGGTGCCGACCGGGAACACCGCCGCCACGCCGAGCGCGCGCAGCGCGTCGCACGTCGGCGGCCGGGATCGTGCCGCCCAGCACGACGGGCACGTCCTCGAGGCCGCGGCGCGTCGCGCTCGCGCAGGAGATCGCCGGCCAGCGCCAGGTGCGCGCCCGAGAGCACCGAGATGCCGATCACGTCGGCGTCGTCGTCGGCGGCGGCCTGCACGATCTCCGCGACGCTGCGGCGCAGGCCCAGGTAGATGACCTCGGCGCCGGCGTCGCGCAGCGCCATCGCGATGACCTTGATGCCGCGGTCGTGCCCGTCGAGGCCCGGCTTGGCCAGCACCACGCGCGGCGGGCTCACATCGAGCTCCCCGGCCACCATCACGGGACGCCCGTCCAGCTCGAGCGTGGCGTCCTTCATCACGCAGTCCAGGTGCGCGACCGCGTCGACGTCGCCGCCGTAGGCGATCGAGTTGCCCAGCGCGATGTGCGCGGTGCCGAGCGCGGACTCGGTCTCCATCGCGCACGCCGCACACGCGCCCCGACGGGTTGAACGCCATCGAGACCTCCGCCAGGTTCGTCATGCGTTCGTCGTCGCACCGCGCGAGCATCGCTTCGCAGCCGGCCCGCCTCGTCGCCCGTCCAGCCCGACCATCGCGCCGTCGGCGACGTGGATCACGACCGGCGACGGGCAGCGGGCCCTGCCCCATGAACAACAGGTCCGCGTCGACCACGACGACCCCGGCGGTCGTGCCCTCGACCGGGCGCCGTGCCCGCCTCGATGTCGGGCGGCGCCATGTACGCGCCGTCCTCGCGCGCGAGGCCGTGGAGCACGCGGCCGGGGCGGCCCTCGCACCGAGCCGCGCAGGTCCGTGCCGCCGGGCGTCGTGAGCCGGTACCGCGTCCGCCGCGCCCCACGCGCTCCCCGATCCGCTCGGCGTCCGCGCGGATCGCGTCGAAGTCCACCGTGAGCGGGCCGTCGTCGCGGAACGTGTCGAGCCGGACGCCGGGCATCGCGAGGTAGCGCACGCCCGCGCCGGTCGCCGCTCTGCCGAGCGGCGCTCGAGCCGATGAACAGGCTCGTGAGCTCGATCACCGCGCCGGCCTCCCGCATCGTGGCCGCGACGTCGTTCGGCGGCTCGGACCCGGGAAGCGCGGGCACGGGCATGCGTGCGGACCGACGGGTCGCCGCCGCGCCGCGCGATCCCCTCCATCAAGCCCGCCACGACGGCGGCGTCGGTGCCCTCGTCGGTCAGCAGCACGACCTGTTCGCCGCTCGCGGACGGCCAGGCAGCGGTCCAGGAGGTTGTCGAAGCCCGACCTCGCGCGCGCGTCACGGCGTCTACCCCTTCGGCGGGACCGTAGAGCGCGAGCGCGGCGAACGCCGCGTAGACCTTGGTCGCCTCGTGGATGTCCTCGACGGTGAGGTGCTCGTCGGGGCAGTAGACCGGGGGCCCGCCGGGCCCGAAGATCACCGTCGGGCACCTTGTCGCCGAAGCTGGCCGTGTCGCCGAGCCAGTTCTCGACGCGCAGCGGGGGCTCCTCGCCGCGCACCTCGCGCACCGCGCGTGCGCATGAGCCGCACGACCTCGTCCTCGGGGTCGGCGAGGTAGCCGTTCTTCACGTCGGCGAGCACGACGTCGGCGCGGAAGCGCGGGTCGGCGTCCGCGGCGCGCTCGCAGGCAGCGGTCGATCTCCGTCGCGCACCTGCTCGATCGTCACGCCCGGCTGCGGGCGGCAGTCGACGCGGATCACGCACTCGTCGGGGATCATCGACGGGCCGCCGGGCGCGCAGACCGCCGTAGATCCGTCCGGGCACGACGTAGGTCTCGGCGCCGAACAGGTCGACGACCCACGGCTCCAGATCGGGCTCGTACTTCGAGGCGTCGAGCGCCAGGACGGCCTGGGCCGCCAGGACGTTGGCGTTGATCGCCTCCGGCTTGTGGCACGTGTGCGCGGAGCGACCGCAGCGTGGTGACGTCGAAGTAGTAGCGGCCGCGGTGCCCCAGGCAGACCTGGTTGTCGGTGAGCTCGCCCAGCACGCAGAGGTCCGCCGTGTACGTCGTCGAAGTACGCGATCGACCCGAGCTGGTCGCCCATGTGATCGGAGACCGCCGCCATCGCCAGCGGTGCCGCGCAGACGGCCAGGCCGCTGGCGCGCACGGCCTCGATCGCGACGATCTGGCAGGCGAGCGCCGCCTTCATGTCCATCACGCCGTGGCCGTAGACCGACCCGTCGATCAGCGCGCCCGAGAACGGCTCGGTCACGCTCCAGCCGTGCGACACGGGCTTCGTGTCCATGTGGCCGGTGAGCACGACGCGTCGGCCCGGCTCCGAAGCGCGACCTCGCCCGATCGGCGTTGGGGCGGTCCGGGCAGCACCGGCTGCAGCTCCACGCCGTCGAACCCCGACTCCCGCATCATCGAGGCGAGGAACGTCCGCCAGCGCGCCCTCGTCGCCGAGCACGCTCGGGATCCGGCAGACCTCCTGCACGAGCTCCACCGCCCGGTCGAGGTCGAGTGCGACAGCACCCGTTCGGCGACCTCGGCGACTCCCGTTCCGACGTCCATCGTCGCATCCTTGGATCAGATATCAGATGCTATATGCGACTCCCGGCGGCGTCAACTCGGCACCCTGCGACGCGAGGGAGGTCGCGCTCCCCCGCGCGGGTCTGCTCACGTGCAGCTGTAGGGCATGTAGCTGTCGGTCGAGATCGCCGCGGCGTCCGGCGTGCCCTTGATGAGCGCGTTCGTCTTCATCCAGTCCCCGTAGCTCTGCCAGTGCGGCCGACGTCGATGCAGCCCGTCTTGGTGCCGGCGGCCGGCTTCAGCAGCGTGAGCGTGTACGGCACGCTCTCGTCGAGGAACTTCGGGTCGTACTGCGTGTCCTTCTTCATGATCTCGGTGGCGCCGGCCGGGTCGGCGATGGCGCCGTCGGTCCCCTTGATGAGGGCCGCGACGAACCGCGTCACCGCGTCCGCGTAGGCGGGTCGGACTTGCAGCTTGTCGGCGTTCGCCACCAGGACGAGCTCGGCGTAGGTCGGCACGCCCAGCTCGTTCGCCGGGTAGACGGTGGGCTTCTTGCCCGGTCTCCTGCTCGATCTGGATCGCCTCGACGTTCTGGTACCCGCCGATGATGCGCGTCGACCTTGTTCGACAGGATCGAGGGCACCAGGTTGAAGCCGACGTTGACCTTCGTGACGTCGCTCGGCGGTCAGGCCGGCCGTCTTCAGCATCGTCGTGAAGAACGCGTCGTCGCTCGGGATGCCCGTGACGCCCACGGACTTGCCGCTGATCTGGCGAGCGAGGTCACCGTCTGGACTCCGGGGCGACGATCATCGAGTTCAGCGGCACCGGCACCACCGTGGCGACCGCCATCACCGGGCAGGCCGTTCTGCTGGCCGTAGAACATCTCGGGCTCGTAGGAGATCGACGAGGTCGACCTTGTTGAGACCGACGAGCTTGATCGGGTCGGCGGCGTTCGAGGGCGACTGGAAGTTGACCGTCAGGTTCTGCGTCGGCGAAGTACGCCCTTGTCCTGGGCGTAGTAGAGGCCCACGTGGTCCGGGTTCGGCACCCAGTCGAGCTCGACGTTGAGCGACGCGGGCACCGGGGCGGCGCTGCCCGAGCCGCTCCCGACGCCGACGCCGGCGGCGACGAGTTCCCGCTGTTGTCGCGAGTTGCTGCACGCCGCGGCGACGATGCGCGACGAACGCCAGCGCGGCGACGGCGGAGATACGCCTGCGATTCCGACGGTCCATCTCGACCCGTCCTTTCTCGCTCCGGGTCCGTGGGCTCTCCACGCGGCCGTCCCTCCGCTAGCTCCGACGCTCCGCGCGCCCTACATCGCCTGCCCCCTCGGCGCCCAGGGAACGAGGATCCGCTCCAGGAGCGACACCAGTCCGAACAACGCCATCGCGATCAGCGTCAGGATCAGGATCGCGGCGAAGATCCGGGCGGTCTGCAGGTTCGGCGTGGCCTGCAGGATCACGTAGCCGAGGCCCGCGCTCGCGCCCGCCCACTCGCCGAAGACGGCGCCGATCGCCGCGAACGTGGCCGCGATCCGCATGCCCGAGAAGATCGACGGGAGCGCAGCGGGGAACTCGATCCGCCGGAAGATCGCCCAGCGGTTCGCGTCGAGCGTCTTCATCATGCGGATGAAGTCGTCGTCGACCGAGCGGAGCCCGTCGAGGCCGTTCACCACGATGGGGAAGAAGCAGATCAGCGCGACGATCACGAGCTTCGGCAGGATCCCGTAGCCGAGCAGGATCACCAGGATCGGGCGCGAGCACGACGATGGGGATCGTCTGCGACCCGATCAGGAGCGGGTACACGGCTCGCCGCAGCGGGGCCGAACATGTGCAGCACGATCGCGAGCCCCACGCCCGCGACCGCGGCGATCAGGAACCCGATCAACACCTCGCGGAGCGTCACCCACGTCGCGGGCGCCAGGTACGGTCGACCAATCGTTCTTCAGCGGATACGGCGATCTGCGACGGCGACGGCGAAGCAGGTACTTCGGGACGTGGAACACCCAGATGGCGAACTCCCAGATCCCGAGCATGATCACGGAGAAGAGGACCGCGAGGCCGTACGCCCGCCAGAACCGAGCCCACCCGGCAGCGCTTGCGCGCAGGAGCGCGGTCGAGGATCGTCGCGGCATCCGCCGACGGCTGGGGAGGAGCCTCGGTGTTCATTCGAGCGCCTCGAGCGCCGCTTCCTTGAGCGACACGAAGTCCGGGCTCGTCACGATCTCGCGCCGGGAGCGGCCGGCCGTCTGCAGGTCCGAGTCGATCACCTTCACCACGCGACCCGGCCGTGCCGACATCACGACGACCGTGCGGCTGAGCACGAGCGCCTCCTCGACGTCGTGCGTGACGAGCAGCACCGTGCGCGGGACGTCGCTCAGCGCGCGCAAGCAGCCACTCCTGCATCTGCGCACGCGTGATCGAGTCCAGGGCGCCGAACGGCTCGTCGAGCAGCAGGACGTCCTTCTCGGCCATGAGCGTGCGCAGGAAGCTGACCCGCTGTCGCATCCCGCCCGACAGCTGGGCCGGGCGCACGTCCTCGAACTGCGCGAGACCGAAGTGCTCGAAGTACGGGCCGCGTCTTCGTCCGCGCGTCGTTCCGCGAGACGCCCCGGTTCTGCAGGGCGATCATCGCGTTGTCCAACGCGGTCCGCCACGGCAGCAGCAGGTCGCGTTGGGGCATCATCGCGCAGCGCGCCAGCCGGCCGGTCGCGGTCGGTCTCGCCCTCGACGTTGATGACGCCGCCGTCGGGCTCGAGCAAGCCGGCGGTCAGCTGCAGGAGCGTCGATTTCCCGCCGCCGCTCGGGCCGACGATCCCGATCCGGGCGTGTCGCTCGATCTCGAACGTCACGTCCTCGAGCGCGAGCACCTCGCCGAACGCCTTGCGAACCCCGGTGAACGCGATCCCGATGTCCTGGTTGTCGGGGTTGGGGGCGGGCGTCGGGCTCGTGTCGATCGGTGCGCGACCTCCCACGGACCCCCCTGCTTGGTATCTGATATCTCAGGTATCACATCGCGAAGGGCGCGACCGTACCTCGGTGGGCGCGACGCGGTCAAGGCAGCTCATGGCGGCTACGGTTCCGCCAGGTCGGGCCACCGCTCGAGCGTGTACGCCATGTCCCAGAAGGACCGCTCGAGCCGGGAGCTGGTGGCGAAGATCCGGCCGACGTCGTCGCGCCGGGCGTCCGTGGTGACCTCCTCGGCGACGAGCGCGTCGAAGTCGCGACGCATCGCTTCGACCATCTCGACGTTCGATGGAAGGCTGAAGTACGCGATCCATCCGCCGTAGACGGGGTGTTCGAGATCGGTGCGTTCCCGTAGATCGGCGCGCGATCTCGACGTAGCTCCACGCGCAGGGGAGGAGCGACGCCATGATCTCGAGCGGACCGCCGCGCAGGGCGAGCGAGTGCATGTAGCTCGTGTAGGCGACGTTGGCGGGGGCCATGGCGAGCGACCCTCCGCGGTCCGCCGCTCCCATCTCGGTCACGCGCTCGAGCAACGCCCGGTTGCTCGGAAGCTCCGCGTCGAGGACCTGGTTCAGGTCCGTCGTGAAGTAACGGAGCTCGGCCTCGGTGCGCGACTTCGCCGCGCCCATCGCCAGACAGCGCGCGTACTCCTCCAGGTAGAAGTTGTCCTGTTCGAGGAAGAAGCGGAACTTCTCGAGCGGCAACGTTCCCGCCGCCAGCTCAGTGATGAACGGGTGCTCGTGCAGCGCCCGCCAGATCGGGTCACATGTGGCACGGAACCCGTCCGATGCCGAAGGGATGGCGCTCATCGCGCGCAGTCTACGCCCGGGATACCTCTACCTCGCCGCGGACGAGGACCACTATCCTTAAGCCGTGACGACATCGGTGCTCGTCCTCGGAGCCGGCTTCGGTGGGTTGGAATTGTCGACCCGGCTGTCGGACGAGCTCGGCGAACAGGTCGACGTCACGCTGATCGACCGGGCCGATTCGTTCGTGTTCGGCTTCTCGAAGCTCGACGTGATGTTCGGCAAGCAGACACCCGAGGCCGTCCGCCTGCATTACCGCGACATCACGAGGCCGCACGTCCGGTTCCGTCAGGAAGCCATCACGGCGATCGATCCCACCCGGCGGCAGGTGGTGACAGATCTCGACAGGTACGAGGCCGACGTCCTGGTCGTCGCGCTGGGGGCCGATTACGACTTCGGGGCGACGCCGGGCCTCGTCGAGGCCGGCAACGAGTTCTACTCGGTCGCGGGCGCCGAGGTGGTCGGTGGGATGCTTCCCTCATTCACGGCGGGCGCGGCGATCGTCGGCGTGTGCGGAGCCCCGTTCAAGTGCCCGCCGGCGCCGAGCGAGGCGGCGTTCCTGTTGGACGAGTTCCTGCGTGCGAGCCGGCGCGCGCGACGACGTCTCGATCCAGGTCGTGATCCCGTTCGGCACGCCGATCCCTCCGTCGCCGGCAACCTCCGACGCGATCCTCGCGGCGTTCGCCGAGCGTGACATCGTGTTCGTGCCCGATCGCCGGGTCGCTTCGCTCGACACCGACACGAACGAGGCGGTCCTCGACGATGGTCGTCGCCTTCCGTTCGACCTGTTCCTGGGCATCCCGGTGCACCGGGCGCCCGTCGTCGTCGAAGACGCCGGTCTGACGGAGAACGGCTGGATCCCGGTCGACCCGCGCACGCTGGCCACCCGGTTCCCCGGGGTCTACGCGGTCGGGGACGTCACGAGCGTGGGGACGCCCAAGGCCGGCGTGTTCGCGGAGCGCCAGGCGAGCGTGGTGGCCGAGCACCTGATCGCACGGATCCGCGGCGCGAGCGAGCCACCCGGATACGACGGCACCGGAACGTGCTACGTGGAATTCGGTGATCACGAGGTCGGACGCGTCGACGTGGACTTCTACTCGACCCCGGGCCACCCGACCGGCACGTTCGTCATGCCGTCCGTGGAGACGGCGGCGGAGAAGGCCGACTTCGCGGTCACCCGCCGGGCACGCTGGTTCGGAGCCTGAGCGGATTCAGCGGCTCGCACCCGTGTAGTCCGTGGTCTCGACGAGATCGACGATCCGGGCGCGCGGGTCGGAGATGAGGCCGCCCACCACCCGACCCCATACCGCCCGCAGCGACGCGAGCATGGCCTCTGCCTCGGACTCGGTGTCGAACTCGAGATCGACCATGACGGAGTTCGGGTCGTCCGTCGCGCGGAAGATCCGGTAGCGACGGAGGCCGGATCCCCGGCGATCGGCGGGATCGGCGTCGAACGCACCCTTCCACGCTTCGTAGTCCGCGACGGGATGTTCGATCCGTACGACGACCATGCCGACCTCCTCGTGCTCAGTTCGATACAGGGAGCCTGTATCGAATACGGTGCTACTGTAGCTGAGTGCTCAGATCTGTCAAGCCCCGCCGGAGCTACGAGTCGCCCCGACGCACGGAGCAAGCGCGCGCGACCCGCGTTGCCGTCCTCGACGCGGCACGGGACCTGTTCGTGGAGCGCGGGTTCGTCGCCACGACCATCCAGGTGATCGCGGATCGCGCCGGCGTCTCGCCGGAGACCGTGTACGCGGTGTTCCGGAGCAAGCGCGCGCTCCTGTCCGCGGTGATCGACGTCTCCATCGCAGGCGACGACGAGCCCGTGCCGCTCTTACAGCGTTCGTGGGTCCAGAGGATGTGCGACGAGCCCGACGCGCACCGCCGGCTACGGATCCTCGCCCGGAACGGACGGATGATCCTCGAACGCCTCGGCCCGATCTACGAGGTGTTGCACAGCGCGGCGGCTTCCGATCCGCGTATCGCCGAGTTGGGGGAGCGATATTCGTCGCAACGCTTCATCGGCCAGCGTGAGCTGGCCCGCATCCTCGACACCGGGGGAGCCCTGCGGAAGGGGCTGTCGGTGGATGCGGCTGCGAACACGCTCTTCGCGATCGGAAGCCCCGAGACCTTCCGGCTCCTCACCGCCGACCGGGGGTGGTCCCCGGAGCGGTTCGAACGCTGGTACGCGGAGACCCTGTCCCAGCTCCTGCTCGGCGATCGCTGACGCGCGCTAGGGTGGGTCAACGGACGGCATCGAGGAGGTTCGGATGACCGAGAACGCGAAGCAGGCATGGGGTGAGGTCGGAGAGAAGTTCTCATCGTGGGGACGACGCGTGGCCGACCGGTATCACCAGTCGGGATCCACGGAGTCGGCCGACGCGGACGAGGCGGAACGCGAGCTGAAGCGCGCGATGAAGGACCTCTTCGACGAGCTCTCCCGCGGCGTGACGGCCGTCGGCGCCACGTTCAAGGACGACGAGGCCAAGCGGGAGCTATCCGAGGCCGTCAACGCGCTCGGCGACGCCATCACCGCGACGGTCAACGAGGCCACGGAGGCGATCCGCTCCAAGGGCGGCTCCTCGACCCCGCCGCCTCCTCCACCGCCCCCTCCCAGCGAGGGCTGAGACCGCTAGGTCGACCGCAGCTCCGCGACCCACGCTCGGAGCCGAGGGAGATGCTCCGCGTAGTGCTCCGGGCCGGCCTTGGCGATCCACCACGTCGCGTCCGGGGACGGCTCCCGGAGCTCGAGCAACGCCTGTCGCATCCGCGCCCGGGCGGCGGTCGCTTGCGCCTTGACCGTCGGGAACGGGATGTCGCGCATGGCTTCGAGCGACAGCCGGTTCACGTCGTCGACGTCGATGTCCTCCCGACGATACGAACCGGCCGCGATCTGCTCGAGCAACACGCCCGCCTCGGCGAGCCAGGTGCCGATGTGCGCGAGCAGATCCTTCGCCGACCAGCCCTCCGGGTAGTACCCGGGTCGCACCACTTGCTCGGGCGTGAGTTGATCGATCAGCGAGCGGAGCTCGCTCCAGCCGGTCTCTTCGACGGCCAGGATCGTGGTCTGATCCGCCATGCCTGTGATGGGTCCGCCGGTGTCGGCCATCGCCCCTCCGATCGACTCGCGCAAGCATAGGCGCTCCACGGTGGGGCCTTCCCGGAGTCCGGCCGCTAGCATCCGAAGGATGTCCGATCGGTCGGTGGCGGGGCCGCTCCGCGTGTCGCGTTCGATCGTGATCCCGGAGCGAGAGCTCAAGTGGCGGTTCAGCCGATCCTCCGGACCCGGCGGTCAGTCGGTGAACACGGCCGACTCACGCGTGGAGTTGACCCTGGATATCGCGGCGACGACCGCGCTCGGGCCCGTGCAACGGGCCCGAGCGCTGGAACGTCTGGCCGACCGTCTGGTCGAGGGGGCGCTCACGGTCTCCGCCCAGGAGGAGCGTTCGCAGCTTCGCAACCGCGAGATCGCCCGCAAGCGGCTGGCCGACGTCCTGGCCGCCGCCGTCGCGCCACCGCCGCCACGCCGCCGTCCGACGCGGGCAACGCGGGCGTCGACGGAGCGGCGGCTCGCCGAGAAGCGTCGTCGCGCGAAGATCAAGCGGCTGCGCCGTCCCGACGATGACTGATCCGTGCCTCGGGGAACCTCATCGCCCCGCGGAGCCGTCCAGGAACGGACTTCTAACCCGGAAGGGAGCACGCCATGAACGTGTCTCGCAGGTACCCGGCCCGCCTCGTCCTGACCCTCGCCGCCGCCGCCCTCGTCCTGGTGATCGGAGCGGCCGCCGCGCTCGGGCAGGGCGCCGCCCCGTCCGGTCACGCCTCCAGCGGTGGAGGGGTATCCGGCAGCTCCGGTTCGATCGGCGTTGGCGTTCCGGGAACCGTGACGGTCGGAAGGCCGGACGTCGCCGTGAGCTCCGGCATCGCCGCTCCGGCGTGGTGCTGCGGATCGTCGGGGTCCGTTCCCGGCCTCACGACCTACGGGCAGGCGACCGTGGACGCGCAAGGTCAGGCCGCTCGCGATGATGCCATCGCTGCCGCCGTGAAGGATGCGACCGCTCAGGCGACAGCCGCCGCGGAGGCCGCCGGCGTCACGCTCGGCCCGATCATCGATATGCAGGTCTCGGCGATGCCCTCTTACTACCCGATGCCGATGGCGGGAACGGCATCCGGAACGGGCACGGGTACGTCGGGGTCGTCACCCGGATCGTCGGGCACCGGAGGGATGGAGCCCGCTCCCGTTCAGTACTTCGGCTCCGTGAGCGTCACGATGACCTGGTCCCTCGGCTGAGAGGAGCCGCGGGTCCGCGATCGCGCCCTGCTCAGTGACGCGGCTTGAGCCTCGTCTCGAGGTGCTGGGCGATGCTGGTCCATCCCGCCTCGTGACCGGGCACGAGATGCGGCGGGAGCTGGACGTGGCTGATGGTCATGAGCGTCTGGTCCTCGCCGTGCGGCTCGAACGTGATGGTGACCACGCTGTCGACGCCGCCCGCGTGTCGCCACGTGAAGCTGAGGCGCCGGGGACGATCGAGCACCACGTACTCGCCGGTGATGTGGACGTCGCCCGCGGGATCGCCCATCACGATGATGAGCTTCCCGCCGATCCGTGGATCGCAGGCGATCGTCGTGGCGCGCGTATCGGGTGACGGGCACATGAACTCGGCGAGCGCGGTCTGATCGAGCCACTCGTCGTACACCGCTTCGGGTGGCGCGGGCATCACGCGCGTGACGACCGCTCCTGGTGCGGCGCTCATGAAGGACGCCGTTCGCGTTCGAGGCGCTTCGCGAGCGCGTCGGCCCGTTTGGACCAGAAGGCCGTCTGCTCGCCGATCCAGCGTTCGGCCTGGCGCAGTCCGTCGGGGCGGATCGACAACCAGTGCTCCCGGCCGCGAACCTCGCGCCGGATGAGGCCCGCGGACTCGAGCACCGCGACGTGGCGCGACACGCCTGCGAACGTCATCGGCAGTGGGTCCGCCAGATCGCTGATGCGGGCGTCGCCCGCCTGCAGCGCGACGAGCAGTGCGCGGCGGGTGGGATCCGCGAGCGCCGCGTACGTGCGGTCCAGGGTCCGAGAACGTTCAACCATCGTGTTGACCTTTCTTCGCTCGCGATGATATTACACAACAGTGTTGAACGTTGCCCTCGAGGAGGTGGAAATGTGACGGACCATCCGGTCGTATCGCGCGATGAGTGGCTGTCCGCGCGAACGTCGTTCCTGGCGAAGGAGAAGGAGTTCACGCGACTGCGGGACGAGCTGAGCCGGGAGCGGCGCGGGCTGCCGTGGGTGCTGGTCGACGCCCCGTACCGATTCGATACGCCGGACGGCGAGCGGACGCTGACGGAGCTCTTCGACGGCCGAGGCCAGCTCGCGATCTATCACTTCATGTTCAGCCCCGAGTGGGACGAGGGCTGTCCACATTGCTCGTTCTGGGCCGACAACTTCGACGGCATCGACGTGCACCTCCACCATCGCGATGTGAGGTTCCTCGTCGTGTCGCGCGCGCCGCTCGCGAAGATCGAGCGCGTTCAAGGAGCGGATGGGGTGGAGCTTCCCGTGGGTCTCCTCGTTCGGCAGCGACTTCAACTTCGACTACCACGTGTCCTTCACGCCGGAGGAGCGCGAGAGTGGGACGGCGTTCTACAACTACGCTCAGACGAACCCGGGTCCCGCCGACCGCGAGGGCGTGAGCGCGTTCATCAAGGACGACGCCGGCTCCGTCTTCCACACCTATTCGTGCTACGCGCGCGGGATCGACATCCTCAACGGCGCCTACAACTTCCTCGACCTGATGCCGAAGGGCCGGGACGAGGATGCCTTGGCCGACTCGCAGGCCTGGGTCCGCCACCACGATCGGTACGAGGAATGATGCTGGCGTGCTGGGTTCGTTCTGGTTCTCAGCGGATATCGGCAACCGGCGGACGGACGGTACACGGGGTCCACGTCGCAGCGATCAGCCGGCCGTCGGCATCCATCGTGAGTGCGAGGTCCAGCTCGCCGCGTTCGGCGAGGACCCGGTACGTCACGCTCGAGGCGCTTGACGCGATCGGAGCGCTCAGCCGGACCGCACCGAAGAGCGCCCGCACCACGAGGAGATCGCGTTCCACCGCGGCGCGATCCAGCGCTTCGCCCATCGGCAGCTCGGTCGTCTCGCCGTTCGTCGACGCGACGAGCGCTTCCGCGGCCCCACGCCAACGGGGATCCGGTTCCGGCACGGACGTCAGCTCGAGCCACTGCACCTTCGGCACGGGTTGCGGATCCAGCGTGATCTCCACCTTCACGCGGCCGCGGCCGGGCTGACCTTCGAGCCACCAGGATGCGTGGAACGGCGTGTCGGACACCGGCGCCTCGTCGGACCGGCGCAACGTGCCGTGCGTCCCGCGCAGCCGGTCCATCGCGGCTCGCCGTTGTTCCATCGGTTCATCCATGGCGACGTTCATCGAGAACGTGGCCGCAGCGAGGTCGTCGTCCCATGACGCCAGCAACCGTTCGACGGCATCCCGTGCGGCGTCGAGCGCCGGCGCGGTCGCGAGCCGTCGGATCGGGGCAGCCTCCGCACGGACGAGCGCGGAGAGCATCTGTTCGCCGATCTTCAGCGCGGGGAAGTACGTCCGGTTGCCCAGCACGACGACGCCGAGCCCCGACGCGGGATGCCATCGCATGTGCGACCCGAATCCCGGATAGCCGCCGCTGTGGCCCACGACCGTCCCGATCTCGAGATCCGATCGCACGAACGTCCCGAAGCCGTAGCCGGTCACGACCGCGGTCGGCGGTCCGGCGATCGACGTCCACGTGAGCTCGGGCGCGATCGAACGATGCACCTGCTGCATCTCCAGGCGCGACGCACGCGAGAGTGGATGGTCATCCGCCTCGGCGCTCGCGGAGAACGCTCGCGCCAAAGCCGTCGACCCATCGGGCCAGGTCGCGCACCGTGCTGAAGAGGCCGCCCATCGACGCGAACGCCCCGTAGCCGGCGAACGGCTCCTCGACGAACGCGTCGTCGCGCCGGCCGTACCCGATCGCGAGTCGCTCCGCGGGAACCTCGGCCGCCTCGTAGACGGTGGAGCCCATGCCGAGCGGTTCGAGCAGCCGTGACCGCACGACCTCGAGATACTCGTGTCCCGCAGACGTTCGTGATGACGCGCCCGAGGATCGCGTATCCGAGGTTCGAGTACTCGAACTCGGTACCGGGCATCCACGCGAACGACTGGCCTCGCTCGAGGAACGCGGTGAACCGCTCGAGGTCCAGGTCCTGCTGGCGGTCGCCCCACGGGTCGTCGCCAGGGAACCCTGCCGACATCGACAGGAGGTGCCGCAGCGTGATCACCGGCGCTCCGGGATGCGAGGGTCGCTGCCCCTGCAGCTCGGGGACATGGTCCGCGGCCGGGTCGTCCAGGCGGAGATGTCCTTCGTCGCGGAGCAGGAGCACCGTGGCTGCCGTGAAGCTCTTGGTCATCGAGGCGATGCGGAATACGGTGTCGGCGGTCGGGAGCGTGTCCTGCCCCACGACCGCCGTTCCGACCCCGCGGGTATGGACGAGCTCGCCGCCGACGATCACGCCGTAGGCGACGCCGGGCACCGGTTCCTTGGCGACGAACGCATCGACGAGCCGATCCACTTCCGCCAACGCGTCGTCCATCGCCACGCGCCGGACTATAGCTGCGCTTGACCTCCCGGCGGATGCAAGACTGGCGAGCTCATCCCAGCGCGTAGTCCAGGCTGATCGCCGCCTTCTCGCCGAGCGGTGCAGTGAACGTTCCGTCCCCCGTCGAGCCCCGCGAGGTCGCCTGTGCCGGAGCCCGCGATCACCACCCACGTCCCCTTCGCCTCGCCGCCGTCGAAGTCACCGTTGCTCTCGACGACGAAGCTGCCTTCCTTGCCTCCCAGCGACCCTTCGATCCGCTGCAGTCCGACGTAGCGTGCGGTGCCGTCCCGCCCGTAGACCATCAGCCACTCGGTCTCGCTGCTTCCGACGATGTCGCCGGTCAGGCTTCCGGAGACGCTCGCGCGCGTGAGCTTGGCGTCGCCGTCGAGCTCCTTGAAGGTCTCCTCGTTCCACGATCCGACGGCGAACTCCGCCTTCGCATGCGACATGCCCACCCCTCCTTAACCCTGCGCGACGACGGCGTCGATCTGTGAGGCCGCCTGTTGGAGCCCACCTTGCAGGTCGGTGGTTTGCCCGGTCTGCCACTGGTCCAGGAACTTCTGGAAGATGTCCACGTCCTCGCTCCCGACGAGCGTCGTTCCCTTATAGGTGGACTCGGGGTTCGCGTAGATGTCCAGGAACGTCTGGAACTGCGGACCGGCCGTTGAGGTCCGGCGACTCCAGCGCCGCGGTCGTCGTCGGCAGGTTCTTCACGACGTTCCCCAGGTACACGAGGTTCTGCGTGTCGGTCGACATGAACTTCACGACGTCCCAGGCGGCGTCGGCATGCGAGGCGCCTTTGGGGACGCCGACGATGCCGAGCGCGATCTGTCCGATGCCGTACGTGTCGGCCGCGTCGTCCGGTACCGGGAACGGCGCGGTCGCGTAGTGCAGGTCCGGGGCGCCGTCCTCGATGAACGCCACTGCGCCACTCGCCGTCGAGCGTTCATGGCGACCCGCCCCGACTGAAGGTCCTGCGCTGCGGAGAACTCGTTGCCCGCTCCCGCGACGAACCGCTGGAGGTTGTCGGCACCGTAGAAGTCGATGAGGCTCTTCTGCCACTCGAGCAGCGCGCTCCACCTGGGGTCGGAGGCGAGGGCGGACTTGCCCTGGGCGTCGTACCACGGATGCCCCGGCAGGTACGCCGAGCGTCACTGGGTTCGTCTCGTAATAGCCCATCCACGGGACGAAGCCCGCCACCTTGATCGACCCGTCGGCGTTGAAGACGGTGAGCTTCTTCGCGTCGGCCGACAGTTCCGACCAGGTCGTCGGCGGGTCCTTGATGCCGGCCCTCTGGAACATGTCGGTGTTGTAGTAGAGGCCGTACGAGTCGGCCGTGAACGGCATGGCGCACTGCACGCCCTGATACTGCGTGAACTCGACCGCCGACGGCGGGAACTGCGACATGTCGACCCCGTCGCGGGCGATGTACGGGCCGAGGTCCTGCCAGGCTCCCGACGAGCAGTAGTTCGGGATGTTGTTCATGTCCGAGGAGACGGCGACATCCGGCGGCGAACCGCTGTTGATCGCCGCCTTGATCTTCGTGTCGTCGACGCCTCCGGAGACCTCGACCGTGATCCACGGCTCGAGCTCGTGGAGCCGGTCGAACATCGCCGTGAACTCGCGGAGCTCGCGTCCGCTCCAGTACGCCCAGACGCTCACGGTGACCGGTTGCGGCGACGCCGATGTGGCGCTGGCGCCGGCCGCGCTCGGCGCGGGGGACGATCCGCCGCTCGCGGTGCACGCGACCCCTACCGTCGCGGCCGCGATGACCGCGACAAGGAACCTCCTGCGCATGGACGACCTTTCTCTCGGATGGACGAGCCGACCGAACGTCGTGCGGCGAGCGTCTACTTCTGTCGTCCGAGTCGTGCGAGCAGCCCGATCGCGATCCCCACGCCGGCGCCGGCTGCGAGTGCGAACGGCGACGCCGTCAGGACGCGGCCGCCCTCCTCGACGGTGACGTTCGGCGAGACGACGACGCCCACGAACGCCCGCGGGCCGATCCTCGCTCCTCCGGCCGCGATGACGGTCTGCGTGCCGCCGTTCTCGATCGAGACATCCCCGTTCGCCACCAGCGGGCCACATCCGCCGTTGCGGATCGTGACGCTGCCGTTCGCGAGCACGGGACCGGCCCCACCGTTGAGGATCGAGAAGTTGCCCCTCGGCGGCGACCAGGCCCGCGCCCGACCCGTCAGATGCACGTCTCGCGCCCTCACGACGCCGACGACCGATCGGTTCACGTTCGCATCGGACGGGAACTCCACGGCAGATGCGAATCCACCACTCTGTTCATCCATGTCGACCTCCGAGATCGGCTGTCACGACGTCAACGTCACACGGCCGCCCAACCGGCGACCACGGGATGGTCGACCGCGACGACCCCGACCGACGCCGCGCCGCCGGGCGCGCCAAGGCCGCTCACCGCGTCGCCGAAGAACTCGGCGTTGATCGGCGTGAACTGCTTCCACTCGGGCGGGACGTCGTCTTCGTAGAAGATCGCCGTGACGGGACACACCGGTTCGCACGCGGCGCAGTCCACGCACTCGTCCGGTTGGATGTAGAGCATCCGCGGCCCCTCGTAGATGCAGTCGACCGGGCACTCGTCAACGCATGCGCGGTCCTTCACGTCGATACAGGGCTCAGCGATGGTGTAGGTCATGCTCGGGCCTCCTTCGTCCTCCCATCATGTCGCCGGAACGTATCATCGGCAAACCTCTCGGACGGGACTGTATAGGGTGACCCCGGTCGGGACCGTGGAGCGCGTCCGGGAGGAGTCGCCCGTGAGCTACATCGCCGCCGAGGAACGCTACGACAGGATGGTGTACCGCTTCTGTGGCCGGAGCGGGCTGGCCCTGCCGGCCCTCGCGCTCGGGCTGTGGCACAACTTCGGGGACGCCACACCCGGGGAAACCCAGCGCGCGATCCTGCGTACCGCGTTCGACCTGGGGATCACGCACTTCGATCTGGCGAACAACTACGGACCACCGTACGGGTCCGCCGAGAAGAACTTCGGCAAGATCCTCAAGAAGGACTTCGCCCCGTACCGGGACGAGTTGCTCATCTCGACGAAGGCCGGATGGGACATGTGGCCCGGCCCGTACGGTCAAGGCGGCGGTTCGCGGAAGTACGTGCTCGCGAGCCTCGACCAGAGCCTGGAACGCATGGGATTGGACTACGTCGACATCTTCTACTCGCATCGCTTCGACCCGGACTCGCCCCTCGAGGAGACGATGGGCGCGCTCGCGACCGCGGTGCACCAGGGCAAGGCGTTGTACGCCGGGATCTCGTCGTACTCGCCGGGCATGACGCGCGAGGCGGCGCGCATCATGCGCGACCTGCAAGTGCCCTTGCTGATCCACCAACCCTCCTACAGCATGCTGAACCGGTGGATCGAGGAGGAGCTGCTCGATGCGTTGGTCGAGGAGGGGATGGGCTGCATCGCGTTCTCACCCCTCGCGCAGGGCGTCCTGACCGACAAGTACCTCGACGGAGTGCCCGAGGACTCGCGCATCAACCGGCCGGGTGGCGACTCGCTGCAGCCGGCGCATCTCAGCGACCAGAACATCGAACGCGTCCGCGCGTTGAACGAGATCGCGAAGGCGCGAGGGCAGACCCTGGCGCAGATGGCGCTCGCATGGGCGCTCCGCGACCCGCGGGTGACGTCCGCGCTGATCGGCGCGAGCCGTCCGGAGCAGGTGAGCGAGAACGTGGCGGCGCTGGACAACCTGGAGTTCACGCCAGAGGAGCTGACCGCGATCGAGGGTCAGGCGCAGGAGGGCGGCGTCGACCTGTGGGCACGGCCCTCGCACGACGAGCGACCGTAGGCGTACGCCCCCGGTCGCCGTAGGCTGCGGGCCATGGTCGTCTGCCCGAGCTGCGGCGGTGAGAATCCGGACAACGCGAAGTTCTGCCTGCACTGCGCCAGCCCGATCGTCGAGGTGGAGCCTCGTCGCAAGGAACGCAAGTATGCGACCGCCTTGTTCGCCGACCTCGTCGGCTCCACGTCGCTCGCGGAGCGCGAGGATCCCGAGGTGGTCCAGTCCGTCGTCGGCCGGACGTTCGACCGGTTGTCCGAGGAGATCGGGCGCCACGAGGGATTCCTCGAGAAGTTCATGGGCGACGCCGTGCTGGCCGTCTTCGGCGTGCCGCGCGCGCACGAGGACGACGCCGAGCGCGCCGTCCGCACCGCGATCGAGATGCAGGCGGTCCTCTCCGAGTTGAACCGCGGGTTCGCCGCGGAGGGCAGGCCGCAGCTCGCGATGCGGATAGGGGTGGAGGCGGGCGAGGTGCTCGTGGATCAGGAACGAGCGAGCGGCCCACGCGACCGGATGCTCACCGGCGACGCGGTGAACACAGCTTCGCGCCTGCAGGGTGCCGCGGAGCCGGGACGCATCGTGGTCGGGCCGGCCGTCTACGCGGCTACCAAGAACGTGATCGAGTATCGGGAGCTGCCTCCGCTCGACCTGAAGGGGAAAGTGGCGTCGGTGATCGCATGGGAGGCGCTGCGTATCAAGGCGCAACACCGCGGCGAGCGGCCGAGCCTGGGCATGGAAGCGCGCATGGTCGGCCGCGACGAGGAGCTCGCGGTGCTCAAGCAGACCCTCCGCCGCGTGCAGACGGAAGGGCGGCCGGCGCTCGTCACGATCGTCGGGCCGGCGGGCGTCGGGAAGTCGCGCCTGGTCCACGAGCTGCAGGGCTACGTCGAGGCCCTGCCGGAATTCGTCTACTGGCGGCGAGGGCGATGCTTGGCGTACGGGAACACGTCCTACTCGGCGCTCGCCGATGCGATCAAGGCGCAGTGCGAGATCCTGGACGACGATCCGGCGGACGTGGCCGCGAAGAAGGCGAACGCGATGGTGCGCGAGCTCTTCGGTGATGACACGCTCGCGCCGCAGATCCGCGCGCTCGTCGGGGCGGGCGAGGAGCGTTCGTTCAGCCGCGATGACCTGTTCGATGCCTGGCGCCGGTTCCTGGAGCGGATGGCGGCGCGATACCCGCTCGTGCTGGTCCTCGAGGACGTTCACTGGGCCGACGCCGGTCTCCTGGACTTCGTAGAGCACGCTGCAGACCTGGCGCAGGGGCCGATCATGCTGCTCACGCTCGCACGGCCCGAGCTCTTCGAAACGCGGGCCGCATGGGGCGGCGGGAAGCGCAACGCCGCGTCGATCTCGCTCGATCCGCTCTCGGTGGACGAAGGTGGCGCCATGTTGGCGGATCTGCTCGGTTCCGACCTGACCGCGGATGTTCGGGACCTGATCGTCGAACGCAGCGAAGGCAACCCGCTCTACGTGGAGGAGATCGTCCGCATGCTGATCGACGACGGTGTGCTGCGGGCCACCCGGGCGTCGCGGTGGGAGGTGGCGCGTCCCGTTGCCGACGTCGAGGTTCCCCGGTCGATCCAGGGGTTGATCGCCGCGCGGCTCGACGGGTTGCCCGACGACGAGAAGACGTTCCTGCAGGACGCGGCCGTGGTCGGCCGGGTCTTCTGGACCGGGGCGGTGGCGACGCTCGCCGGTGTGGACCGGGCCGCGTCGCGTGACGCGCTCGCGCGCCTGCGCGTGAAGGAACTGGTGCTGCCGCACGAGCCGTCGAGCTTCTCCGACGAGCTGGAGTTCTCGTTCCGTCACAACCTGATCCGCGACGGCGCGTACGACTCGCTGCCGAAGGCCCTCCGCGCCGAGAAGCACGCGCGGGTGGGGCGATGGGCCCAGGAACGCGCCGGCGACCGGGCGGAGGAGATCGCCGAGCTGATCGCCACCCACTACGTGGAGGCGACGCGCTACCTGGATGAGCTCGGGATGGCCGGCGAGGAACGCGCCGCGATCGACTCCGAGGGGTACCGATGGGCCTGCGCCGCGGGCGATCGCACCGCGGCGCTCTGGCAACGCGCGGAGGCGGTGCACTGGTACCGCGAGGCGCTGGCGTTGTCGGAGGCGGTGGGGGCGACGACGGTCGATCGCGCGTCGCTCGCGCGGCGGCTGACGGCGGTCGGTCTGGCCACGGAGTCGGCAGGCGGCAACGCGGACGCCGCGCGCCTCGCCCTCGACCTCTACACGTCGCTCGGCGACGAGCCGAACGCCGGATGGGCGCAGGCGCAGCTCTCGTTCGCGCTCTTCCGTCTGGGGAAGGATGAGGAGGCGCACACGGAGGCGCTGGCGGCCATCGCTCGGCTCGAGCCGCTCGGCGAGAGCGAGGCGCTCGCCGTCGCGTTGCAGACGCTCTCGCAGTACCTGGTTCGACGCGGCCGCGACGAGGAAGGGGAGCCGATCATCAGGCGCGCGCTCGCCATGGCTGAGCGCGTGGATGCACCCGTCGTGGTCGCCGACGCGACGCAGACGCTGGCGATGACGCTGTCGCAGCAAGGCCGAACCGAAGAGGCCGTGGAGACGATCGAGGAGGCGTACCGCTTGGCGAAGCAGGTGGGCGACGTGACGGTGCTCCTGCGCGTGTACAACAACTACCCCTCGATCGTGTCGGGATTCGGGTCCGACCATCGGCGGGCGATCGAGGTGCTCCGCGAGGGGATCGAGCTGGCCGAGCGAGCCGGCGCGGTCGGCAACCTCGCCTGGCTGTTGGGAACGCTGTCCGACAGCACCGTGGAGCTGGGCGATCTGGAGGAGACGGAGCGCACGGAACGGCGTGCCCTCGCGCTCGCCGAGGAGTCGGGAGACGAACCGCTCCGAGGGATCCGGCTGAACGGGCTGGCCTGGGTGGTGTTCCAGCGGGGGCGGGTGGACGAGGCCGAGGAGCTTCAGCGCCGGGCGGTCGAGATCCTGGGAACGAACCGCGAGCCGCAGGCCGATGTGTACGTCTTCGAGACCGAGGGAGCGATCGCGCTCCAGCGGGGTCGCGACGATGAAGCGCTCGAACACCTCCGGCGAGGGGTCGAGCTCTCGCGCGGGTACACGTTGGATCAAGCGCCGCTGCTCTTCTACGAGCTGGTTCGGCTGCTCCTTCGGACGGGCGATCGAACCGGAGCCGAGGGGTACCGCGATCTGTCCGAGAGCGGCCGGGCCCCCGCGACGAAGGCGTTCGCGCACGCGATCGAAGGGCTCCTGGAGGCCGACCCGGAGCGAGCGATCGATCGCCTGCGAGCCGCGACGGGCGAGTTCGAGCGATTGGGGCTGCGCATCATGCAGGGGCGCGTGCTGACCGACCTCGGCGACGCGCTCGCGCGGGCCGGAGAGGATCCGCGATCGACGCTCGAGTGCGCGCGAGGCTTGCTCGTCGAGTGTGACGCGCGGATCTACCTGCCGGAGGTCGACGCGCTGCTCGCGAGCGTCACCGCGGAGCAGTAGCGCCCGTGTCGAGCGACGAGGTCCCGCCGTTCGAACGGCTCGACTTCCTCTACACACCCAGCCGCGACGTGGCCGGCGACATGGCGTACTTCACCGACGTGCTCGGCGGCCACGTGCTTTTCGCCATCGAGGCGATGGGAACGAGGGTCGCTGCGATCGAGCTGACCTCCGGCCCGCCCGTCGTCCTGCTCACCGATCACGTCGCGGGGGAACGCGCGATCCTGGTGTACCGGGTGGCGGACCTCGTGGCGACGCTCGCGCAACAGGAGGCCGGGGGCTGGGTCCGGGAGCGGATGTTCGACATCCCGCACGGGCCGTGCTGTTCGTTCGTCACGCCGGGCGGGCACCGTATCGCGCTGTACCAGCTCACGCGGCCCGAGGCTGCGGGGCACTTCGACGGCCGCCGCGACTTCTGAAGGTCACGCGATCGATCCGCTTCGCGGGGTGATCCGACCGGTCCGTGACGGCGAACTCACGTCAGAGTCGATCGAGGAAGGAGCAGGACATGGCAGTGGTCGTCACCATGGAGCTTGCGACTGCGACCGCGGAGCAGTACGACCAGGTGGTCGAGAAGATGAACCTGGGAGGGAAGACGGCACCGAACGGCATCTTCCACGTGTGCACCGAGGATCCTTCTGGCGGCATCTTCATCTGCGACACCTGGGAGACGGAAGAGGCGTTCCAGACGTTCGCCCGGGATCAGATCGGGCCGATGATGACCGCGGTGGGCGTGACGGAGCAGCCGACGATCACCGTGCGCCCGGTCCACAACTACCTGGAGCGCAGCTAGTCCAGCCAGGCCGCGAGTCGCTGTGCCTCGTCGTCGACCTCCCGCCGGACGGTTCGCGGCAACGGCTCGAACGGCGACACCACGACGCGTGAGGCGACGTGCCTCCACGTGCCCGCGACCTGTCCGTCCACCAGGAAGCTGGGGGACGAGTGCGGGGTCTTGGTGTCGAACAGCATCGGTCGGAACCGCTCCGGCAGGATCTGTGTCCGGCGCGCGTGGACCAGCAGCGTGGCGTCCCACGTCGGGAGGAACCGGACGGGCGCGCGGGCGTCGGCGCCCGGGAGCGGCCCTCTCGGGAGATCGAAGAGCTCTCCGCCGCGCTCATCGCGGAACCGCCGCAACGGCATCCGCTCGAGCGCCGGCGCGAGCGTCGTCCCCGAGATCCCGGCCCAGCTCGCGATGTCCTTGCGCGATGCCGGACCGAATCCGCCGAGGTAGCGACGGACGAGCCGATCCAGCCCTTCATCGAGCGTCGCGTCGGGCGCGCTCGTCAGCCAGTCCTCGGCTACCGCATACAGGTCGGCCGAGCGCCGATCCCACGTCCCCGACGGCGGAACGCGGAGGAGGTTGAGCCATCCGCCGACGCCGTTCCATACGGTCGACGTCACGCCGAGCTCCTCGACCAGGTCCTTCCGCCGGCGCGGACCATCGGCCAGCAGCGATCGCGTGCACGTCGCGCGACGGCCGCCACGTCGCGCTCGGAGATCTGGTGTCGGGTCGCGCCCAGCCACCACGTGCGACTGTCCTGGCGGATGCCCGCCGCGAGCGGCCAGTAGTCGCCTGCCGTGACCAGGTGGATCGTGCCGCGCATCAACGTGCCCTGGACGATCGTTCGCCGCTCCAGCGCCTTCGTCAGCTGCGAGCGTTCGAAGCGTTCGAGCCTCGTCCACAACCCGATGTAGGAAGACGGCGCGTACTGCGACTGCACCCCGCCCATCCGCTCGATCGTCCTCGTGAGCGGCGTGCGCGCGCGCTCGAGCAGCATCTGTCGTGCCAGCAGGGCGCGGTTCAACTCGCGTTCGGTCAGCGTCCGCTCGGTCACCGCCGGAGTCTACGGTCGGGCGACGGTCACGTCGTTCGTCGGTAGTCGATCGCCCATCGCTCGACCCACGTGGTGCCGTCCGGCGAGGACTCCCAGCGCCAGTGGAACGCGTCGGGCTCGACGTCGCTGAAGACCATCCGCTTGAAGAGCCGATCCTCGTCGACTGGATCCGGGGTGGCGAAGATCGTGCCCTCCTCCGTGTGTGCGCCGACGAAGTGCCAGTAGCTCCCGTTCGAGTCGACCCACGTCTGACGCCACGAATCGCTGAGAGGGTCGAGTACCGAGACGCTCATCCCCGACCACGGCTCGGGCGGTCCCGCCTCGAACCGTTCGACGATGACGGCGCCGCCCAACTCGCGCGTGATGGTGTTGGAACCGCCGCCGCCCTCCCACGTCGCGGTCCACGTGCCGAGCCAGAAGTCGAGCGCGTCGGGTCCCACGCGCCGAAGCGTAGGACTCCCGTCCCCGATGAGCTTGCGGTAACGTGCGCTATCTACGGGCGGGGCGGTTGGGGTTCAGCTGAGACCGTTGCTCTTGCGGACCCGCTCCACGGTCCACCGCATGGTCTCTACGAACGACTCGCGCGCCTCGGGGACGGAGAGCTTCGCGAGCGTGATGTCGGGATAGTCCGGCTTGTCCAGCTTGAAGCCGGTGATGCCGGCGAGCCGCTGTCGGAGCGTCGCTTCCTGCTCGGCGATCCTGAACGGGTTGATCCGGCGGAGCGTCTTCAACTGCACGGCCACCCGGCCGCCCTTGGAGAAGAGCGCGAACAGCTCGACGTCGTTCACCATGCCGGGGATGACGGACACGAACGCCGCGCCCGACGTGTTCGGCGGCTGGTGCGTGGACCGCAGACGCATCGACGACGTGGCGTCGATCAACATCCGCGTGGTCGTGGCGGCCTGCTCGCCGTGGGTCTCGCCGACGGTGGTGACCAGCTCTTCGATCCATCCGGGCTCGGTCATCACCCCCACCATAGCGGGAAGACGGGGCCGCCGGTGAGTCGCACCAGGCGATCGCTCCGGTTTCCACCTGGGGGACCTTCCGCCCATCCCCGCTCTAGACTCGTCGCCGATGACCGTGGAGACGATCGAGGAGGACGTCTACGACGTCGCGTCGTTCGCGGAGGAGCTCGCCGCGGCACCCCATAACCGCGCGGTCGGCACGTCCCGACTGTTCGAGAACGACCGGGTCCGAGTGTGGGAGGTCCGGCTGGTGCCGGGTGAGCGGACGCCGTTCCACGCGCACACCGTCCGCTACTTCTGGACCTGCGTCGATGCCGGCGTCGGTCGCCAGCGCTACGCGGACGGAACCATGAAACTGCTGCGGTATGCCGTGGGGGACACGCTGTATTCGGAGCACTCGCCGGAGGCGCCGATGATCCACGACCTGGAGAACGTCGGCGAGACGCCGCTCCGGTTCGTCACGGTCGAGCTCCTCGGATAGCGCGCCCGGCCACGTCATGGCACGATAGATCCCTCCGCATCGCCGATCGCACGAAGGAGACATCCATGGGGTTCACGGTCGCGAAGTTCCTCGACGTCGCCGACGGGGTCCAGGAGGGCCAGTTCATGGTCGGCTCTCGCAGTGAGGTCTCGTCGCTCGACGATCTCGACCCGATCTATCAGCAACTGTTGGACGAACCGGTCACGGCGATCTTGGCCGTGCAGGGCGGCGACGGCCGCACCAACCTCACGCCGGTCTGGTTCGGCCACTCGTCGGACAAGGTGCTCCTGAACTTCGCCGAGCATCGCAAGAAGACCGGGTGGGTCCGGGACCATCCGCAGCTCACGCTGATGCTCCTGAACCCCGCGAATCCGTACCACTGGGTCAGCCTGAAGGTGACCGTCGAGCGAGAGATCAAGGAGGACGACCCGGACGACGGTCACCTCGCGACCGAGACGATCGATGCTGCGTGGACGAAGTACACGGGTGCCGATCCCCCATACGGTCTGCGCGATCCCTCGATCGACGAGCGCCGCGTGCTGTTCGTCTGCCGGATCGACCGCGTCGCGACGTTCGGCCGGCCGTAGGCGGGCCCGCACGCCGTCCGCCGTGCGGTCGCGATGAGCACGTGGCCGCGGGTCGGCGTCGTGGGCGGATCCCTCGGCGGGCTCACTGCCGCGCTCGTGCTGCGCGACCTCGGATGCGAGGTCGACGTCTGGGAGCGATCCACCGCGGAGCTCGAGAGCCGAGGCGCCGGGATCGTCGTGCTCGACGAGACGCTCCGCTACCTCCGCGAGCGCACGTCGATCCCCGACGACGACGTCACGATCGCCACGTCGACCCTGCGTTACCTCGACCGCAGCGGCTCGGTCGCGCACGAGCGTCCGCGGCCCTACCGCTACTCCGGCTGGCACACGATCTACCGCGCGCTGCTCGGCGGGTTGGATCCGGCGCGCTACCACCTCGGCGCTGAGGCATCGGCCTTCGAGCCCGAAGGTGGGGCCGTGCGCGTGTCCCTCGGTGGCGACGACGCCGCGCGGGTCGACCTGCTCGTCTGCGCGGACGGGATCGGGTCGTCGGCGCGCCGGCGGCTGCTGCCCGAGGTATCGCCCGTGTACGCCGGGTATGCGGCCTGGCGCGGCACGGTCGCCGAGGAGCGCATGGACCGCGGGACGCTCGCCGCGTTCGCCGACGCGCTCGTCTACCAGGTCATCCCAAAGAGCCACATCCTCGTCTACCCGATCCCCAACGTGGACGGCGCCACCGAGCCGGGTCGGCGGCTGCTGAACTTCGTGTGGTACCGGAACTACCCGGGTGCGGCGCTCGACCGGTTGATGACCGACCGGGAGGGCGTGCGTCGCGAGACGACGCTCCAGCCGGGAACCGTGGATCCCGTTCACGTGGCGGAGATGCGAGCGTTCGCCGCGTCCCATCTGGCGCCGCCGCTCGCGGCGGTCGTGCTCGGCGTGGACGAGCCGTTCGTGCAAGCGGTGTTCGACATCGAGGTGCCGCGGATGGCGTTCGGCCGCACCTGCCTGATCGGGGACGCCGCGTTCGCGCTCCGGCCGCACATCGCCGCGGGGACGGCGAAGGCCGCCGCGGACGGGTGGGCGCTCGCGGAGGCCCTCGACGCCGTGGGCGGCGACGTGCCGTCGGCGCTCGAGCGCTGGGAGGTGCAGCAACTCGTGGTCGGGCGCGACGCGCTCGAGCGCTCCCGGCGCAACGGCGAGCGCTCGCAACGATCCGGTACATGGCGCCCGGAGGACCCGGATCTCAACTTCGGGCTACGACGTCCCGCCCCGTGATCGGAGCCCGATCCGGATGCGGCTACGCGCCGGATTCCAGGTTCGCCTTCAGCATCTTCATGCCCTTGTTCGTCGCGGGCTTGATGAACCCGCCCAGGATCAACGGGAACATCGCTCCGGTGAACCCCGGTGGCTTCGGGAAGTCGAGCGTGCGATCGATCCTGGTCGCGCTCCCGTCAGGTATGAGGACGTACGTGTTGACGAAGTCCTCACCCTTCTCACGTCCCGTGAACTCGATCCTGGTGGAAGGCTCGAACGCGGTGACCTCGACGTCGTTGCGGTGATCGGCGTCCTTCGGCACCCAGCCGTAGGACGTGAACGTGGTGCCGAGCTGCACCGGCCCGTCCAGACTCTCCACCCGGTATGCCTTCGGCGACCAGTCCTTGTGCTTCTGGACGTCCGCCAGATAGGCGAACACGTCCTCGGGCTTCCGGTTGATCACGATGTGCACCTGCGTCTTCGCCCTGCCGGTCATCGGAACCTCCTTCCGGGCACGACACCCATGGTCCCACCCATCCCCACGACGAACGGTCGGCGAAGGAATCGACAGAACATGGGCGTTACTCCTGCGGGTTCGACTCCACGATCTCGGTCGGACGTGCTGTGCGACCGCGGGGATGCGTGCCGAGCTTGCCCGCCTGGTAGTCCTCGAACGCCTGGCGCGAGCTCGTCCCGGGTGTTCATCACGAACGGCCCTATCCACGCGACGGGCTCGCGGATCGGCCGTCCCGCCGAGGAACAAGCACCTCGAGCGCCGGTGAACGGCTCTCCTGAACGTCGCGCCGCTCGGATCGGTGATGGCGTCGCCGGCGCCGAACACCGCCAGCTGACCGGTCGCGATCGCGATGCCGCTCCGTGCCGACGGTTCCCTCGCCGGCGAGCACGTAGGCGAGCGCGTTGAACGCGGGATCCCACGGAACGTCGAGCGTCGCGCCGGGGGAGAGCGTGGCGTGCACCATGGTCATCGGGGTGTAGGTGTCGCCCGGGCCCGGACTGCCCCGCGAGGTCGCCGGCGATCACGCGGACGAGCGCGCCCGCGTCGGACGATGCGAGCAGGACGACCTCGTTGCCGCGCAGGTCCTGGTAGCGCGGCGGCGCCCACTTCTCGGCCTTCGGCAGGTTGACCCACAGCTGCGAGCCCGTGGAACAGCCCGCCGCTCACGACCAGGTGCTCGGGCGGCTTCTCGATGTGCAGGATGCCGGCGCCCGCCGTCATCCACTGGGTGTCACCGTTCGTGATGACGCCGCCCGCCGCCGTTCGAGTCTTGATGCTCGAAGATGCCGTCCATGATGTAGGTGACGGTCTCGAAGCCCCGGTGGGGGTGCCAGGGCGTGCCCTTCGGCTCGCCCGGCGCGTACTCCACCTCGCCCATCTGATCCATGTGGATGAACGGGTCGAGCTCGGTCAGATCGACGCCCGGCGAACGCCCGTCGGACGGGGAAGCCCTCTCCCTCGAAGCCTCCCGGGGCAGTGGTGACTGAGCGGACGCGGCGCTGCGGGCGGTCTGTTCGACCTGCGGCAGGCGCCGAAGGGTGGTGATGTCGTCAACGGTGATCGCCGGCATGGGTTGGTTCCTCCTTGTCGCTCGGCTGAACGGCCGGAAGGGTCGCGTGTATTCCGTTCACCGCGTGGCGAGCGTCTTGACGAGCGCGTCCGCGAGCATCTCACGCGCGCCGGGCGGCGCCCTGTGTCCGGCGAGTTCCAAGGCCAAAAGCGCCGAGCCGACCACCGGCGCGATCTCGAGGCGATGGAAGCGGACATCCGGGGCGACCGGGCGAACGCACGCCTCCAGCGCGTCGATGAGGTCGCTGCTTCCGCCGTTGAACAACGCGCGCGCAAGCACCAGGTCGAACGCCGTGTCCTGCATGCCCAGTGTCCGGATGATGTGCACCGCCGTCGCGCCGAGCATGGAGCCCGCGTGGGCGAGCAGCGATCGGGAGACAGGGTCGCCGGCGATCGCCGCCTGCATGACCAGTGCGGCGAACCGCGTGGAGTCGATCCGATCGCGGGCCGTCCCGTCCAGGAGATCGACAACGGTCAGGCAGCCGGTGGCTTCACACAGCAGTCTGGTTAGCTCGGTCTGAGGCCCTCGGCCCGTGAACGCGTCGGCGACCGCTCTGAGCGCATCCTCGGATACGTCGCTTTCGCTCCCGTAGTCGCCGAACTCCGGGCCGAGTCCAAGGCTTCGGTACTCCACCCCCTTGCGGTTCCGACCCGCGATGACCGAGCCTGTACCGGCGATGATGACGACGCCGTACGGCTGATCGGTGCCGGCGCGCAGTGCGGCGAATGAGTCGTTCACGATCCGACATCGGCCGCGCAACCCGATCGCCTCTGGGATACCCGCGAGCCGGCGTTCGTCGACGGGGAAGTCCACGCCCGCCAATGCGAAGACTGATGCTTCGACGTCGCTCGTCGTCAGCTCCGCTGCGTTCAACGCCTCGGTGACGCACGATCGGAGCGCGCTCGCCGCCGCCGCGATGCCGTTCTGGTCCCAGTCGGAGGAATCGTCGTTGGCGCCGACGCCCAGGAGGGTCCCCGCCGTGTCGGTCAGGACCGCGTTGCTGTGTTCACCGTCGCCCTCGACGCCCAGAACGATGTCCATAGGTGAACGATACCCCGCTCCCCGGCCGCTACTCCTGTGGCGCGAGCTCCGTCAACACCCGATCGAGCGTGCTGACAAGCACCTCGGCCTCCTCGCCGGTGATCACGAGCGGCGGGCGGACCTTCAACACGTTGCTCTGCCTGCCGGTCGTGCCGACCAAGACGCCGTGCTCCCGCATCGCGTTCAGGACGAGCCCGGCCTCGATCGTCGCCGGCTCGCGCGTCTCGCGATCGCGCACCAGCTCGATGCCGATCAGCAGCCCGAGCGAGCGCACGTCGCCGATCAACCCGTGCCGGATCATGAGCTCGTCCAGAGCGCGTCGGATCCAGGCTCCCCGTTCCGCCGCATTGCCCTGCAGGCGTTCGCGTTCGATCACATCGAGCACGGCCAGCGACGCCTCGCACGCAACCGGGTTGCCCCCGAACGTGCTGAACCATTCCGTCTCGCGCGCGAATCGATCAACGATATCGGCGCGCGTGATCACCGCGGCCACCGGATGGCCGTTGCCCATCGGCTTGCCCAGCGTGACGATGTCGGGGATCACGCCGTGCACGTCGAACCCCCACAGGTGCGATCCGGGGCGTCCGAAACCCGACTGAACCTCATCGGCCACGAACAGCCCGCCGGCGTCGCGCCAGCGCCGCACCGCGTCCTGCAGGTACTCGGCGGGAGGCGAGAAGATGCCGTCGCTCGTGAACCCGGAGTCCACGACCATGGCGGCCGGTCGCACGCCGCGCGCGTCGAGCTCGGCCAGCGCGTCGTCGACGTGCGCTGCATATCGCGCGGTCCAACCGGGTTCCTCTCGAGGATGCGGGCCGCGATAGCCGTCCGGCGCGGGAACGGTCGCGATGTTCGGTGGAGCGATGCCGCGCTTCCACTCCTCCGGTGAGAGATCGGCGATGGCGGTGGTCACGCCGTGGTACGCGAACTCGCTGACGACGCCGCCCGTTCCGCCGGTCACGGTCGTCGCCAGGCGCCACGCGAGGTCGTTCGCCTCGCTGCCGGAGTTCACGAGCATCACGGTGTCGAGTCCGTCCGGCATGGTGGCGATCAGCCGTTCCGCGAGCTCCAGGGCCGAACCGTAGAGGTAGCGCGCGTTCGTGTTGAGCGTCGCCGCCTGGCGGGCGATCGCTTCGACCACCCGCGGGTGCGCGTGGCCGACGACGGGGACGTTGTTGTAGCAGTCCAGGTACGCGCGCCCGTCGGCGTCGTAGAGCCATGCGCCGCGCCCTCGGACCAGATGCAGCGGCCGATCGTAGGAAAGCGGTGCGATCGCCGATCCGAGCAGCCGTCCGCGGCGTTCCACCAGCTCGTCGAACGAGCCGCTCGCGCGCGGCGGCGGGCGGTCGGCCCGGGTCGCGGCGTTCATCGCTTCCCTGATGTGTCGTTGGTACTCGGCGACCCCCATGTCCCGGTAGGCGTCGAGCATGGCCCAGACGCCGGCGTCCCACCCGGTGATGTACTCCGCGTTCTCCGGATAGTTCCGGACGCGCCATGCCGAGATCACCGCGGTCGTGGCCCATCGGGTCAGCAACAGGTCGGGGAGCATCGCGATCTCGTCGTCGAGGAACGGCGTGACCGAGGCGTACCCCGCGGCGGTCGCCTCCAATGACCCGAAATGGTCGGGCCGTTCGCCCATCAGCGCCTCGACCGTGGATACGAAGTCGCAGATCAACGCCGAATGCGCCATGTCGCCGAAATCGACGATGCCCGAGACCCCTTGTTCATCGTCGAACAGGCAGTTGTCGGACGTCAGATCGTTGTGGATCACCTGGGCTCGCAGGTCGCCGAAGACGGGTTCCACGTGTTCGTCGAACCGGTCGAGCACCTCATCGACCGTGGCTCGTCTGGCCGGATCGGCGATGTGGTGTACCAACGGCCGGAGCGCCGGCGCGTGTTTGATGTTCCAGAGCAAGGGATGTCCGGCGGATGGGTGGAAGAACCCGCGGAGGGCGCGCCCCAATCGCGCGCACGTGACGCCGAACGAATACAAGGTGTCCACGCGGAGCTCGTGGGGCTCCATCGTGCGGCCGGGGAGCAGCGTGACCATCCGCACGATGTGCGTGCGCCCGTCAAGGCCGGTCACGTCTGCCTGGAAGGCGCCATCCAGCGTGGGGACGAGTCGCATGACCGGGAGCGTGGGGTCGGTCCGCGCGACGTGCAGCAACGCCTGCGTTTGCATGTCGATCACTCCCGTGTCGTCGGCGGGGTTGCCGATCTTCAACACGAACCCGCGGCCGTCCTCGGTCGTGATCGTGACGTTCTGGTCACGCTCGCTGACGAGCGGCGACGCGATCCCGATCAGACCGAACACGTCCGCGGCGGTGCGCTCGGCGTCCCGCGGTGTGAACGTCGGGGGAGGCGCCTCGAGCGGGTCCGGCTCGCCGGCAGCGCTCGTGATGTCCGCGGCGGTGTCCGTCATGGGAGCACCACTCTAGACAACGGGACGTCCCGGGCGAGAGCCGGCAGAGCCGCGATCGATCAAGAAGACGCCGAGGCGGCGCGCTTCTCCTCGTACATCGTCGCGGTGGCATCGAGCATCGCCAGGTAGTTCGTGATGCCCTCGCGGGCTTCCTCGGCCGCGTCCGTGAGACCCGTCAGCTTGTCGATCTTCCAGTGCTTGTACAGCACGGGGAGGACGACCTGATCGTGATGGATCCGCAGGTCGTAGATGCCCGCCTTCGCCATCTGGATCGCTTTCGCCTTGAACTCGGGGATCTCGAGTCCCGGCATCTGGAACCCGACGACCTGGCGATTGATCGCCATCACCATGGCGGACGGATCGATCTCGAGCGCGGCCTTCGCGAGCTCGCGGTAGAAGACGTAGTGGAGGTTCTCGTCGATGGCGATGCGCGCCGTCAGCTTCTCGATCAGCGGATCGTCGGTGTACTGCCCCGTGTTGCGATGCGCGATCCTGGTCGCGAGCTCCTGCAACGAGGTGTAGACCAAGCCGTCGAGCGGGTCGGCGAAGAACCCGCCCTTGCCGTCCGGGTAGAAGCCGCCCTGGACGGTCTGCATGCGCCCTCGCTCGAGCGCGACGGGGTCGAGTCCCCGCGTTACGGTGAGGTAGTCGCGCAGGACGATCGCGTGCCGGCCCTCTTCCGCCGTCCACCGCCGGACCCACTCGCCCCAGATCCCGTCGCGGCCGTACGTCTCCCAGAGCGCGAGGTGGTAGTAGGGCAGGTTGTCCTCGGTGAGGAGGTTGACCTCGAGCGATAGACGGGAGACCTCGCTCAGGTGACTGTCGGTCGGTTCCCACGGTTCGTCGATGTAGTTGCGTCCCACTTCATACGGCACGTATTCGTGTGGGAACCACTCCGTCGCCTGGGACAGGTGCCGATCGAAACCCTTCTGCAGCGCGGGCTCCAGCGCCGTGAGCATGTCTGCGGGGGGCACGGCCGTGTCGTGTGTGCGTCGTTGGTCGAGCATGGTTCCTCCGGTCGGCTCTCGTTACGCCGTGGTTCGGGGCGATCAGGGGTCGCGACCGAAGGCTGGAGTCGCATGTCGCCGAACAACGTTCCGGTGCTTCCCCACCAGTTTACGTCACCGGTCAGGGGATCACCGTGAAGGCGTCGATCGAGGTCTGGGTACCGTGCGCGGCGGGCCGTGCCTCTCCGAGCACGACGATTCGCAGCTGATGCTCGCCGAGCGCGAGGCCGCCGATCGTTCGAACGGCTGCGGCGGGGGCGTTCGCGAAGTTGTCCACGGTCCTCAGCAACGTCCCGTCGACGTAGATCTGCGCCCGTCCCTGATGCGGTCCATCCACGGTGTGCCAGTCGATCCCGGTGCCGTAGAAATCCAGCGTCGCCGTCGTGCGTGCCAGGTCGCTCACGGCGACGTCACCGCCGGACGCGCTCGTGTTCTTCGCCTTCCCCCACGCGAACCCCAGTTCCGGGGTCCAGATGACCTTGCCTCCCGCCTCGATCGCATCGACGGCGACCTGGGTGTCCGCGGCGCTCGGGGCGCCTTCCTGGCCGAGCACCCGGATCGTGATCGTGTGGTCGCCCTTCGCCAAGTGCGGGAACGACCTGGCGACCTTGAACGACATCGAGGGCGCGTACTGGTTGAACGTGCCCTTCGCGTGGCCGTCGATCCATACGGCTGCCTTCCCCTGCGTCGGCCCCGTCACCGTGAACCACGTGACGGTCTTGCCCTTGAACGCGAACGACGCGGTCGCCCCCTCGAGGTGCTCCATCGCGTAGGAGCCGCCGAACGCCATCGAGGACGACACCGAGCGCCAGGCGTAGCTGATCGCCGGACTCGACTGTTCCACCTGCGTCGGAGCCGCGAAGTCGGCTTCGGTGGTGGTCGCGGGGTTGCCGCCGCGATCCACGATCGGAGAGACGGTTCCCTCGGGGTTCGCGATCGCCTGATAGCTCTGCCCCGGAACGAGCGGGTCGATCGGTTCGAGCACCGCGACGATCACGTTCCCCGTCCGGCAGTCGACCGGCTCGCCGGCTTTGGATGCGCACGTGATCGCCGCATCGACCGGAACACCCGAGGACATCGAGCGGAGCGTCAGGCTCTCCGAGGAGATGCCCCGGACGATCTCGCTGAAGGAGACGGTGACCGGACCGGTCACGCCGGACGGGGTCGCGATCGTCGCCACGGGGGCGACGGTGTCCGGCGAGGGGATGACGATCGGCGCGAAGTCCAGCCCGTTGAAGTAGTCCAGGTCGACGCAGCCGCCGATGCCCGGCACGTCGCCGCAGTCGCTGTACTGCCAGATCTTCCAGCCGTTCCCCTGCCAGTCGTTCGCGGGGAGCGTGGGGGCGGCGACGTTCCAATGGGCGATCCACAACATGGTGTATCCGGCGTCCGCGATCGCCGTGGTGTCCGCCATCCGGTCCTTCCAGCCGTTCGGGCTCGTGTAGACCATCGGTCGCACGCCGGTGCGGGTGGTCACCTCGTCGAGCCACTGCAGCACCCAGTCGGTGAGCTGCGTGGCGGAGAGATCGCCGGATCGCTCGAGATCCAGCACCGGGACGATGTTCCCCGGAGCGACCTGCGCCGTGTCGACGAAGTGGTCCGCCTCCGGGATCGCATCGAACGGGTGGAGGTCGGGTCGGGCGAAGTGATACGCCCCAACCACGATGCCCGCGGCCATGGCCTCGGCGCGGTTCGTCGCGTACAGCGGGTCGATGTATGCGGTGCCTTCGGACGCCTTGATCATCGCGAACCGGACGCCGGACGCGGCGACCTGCGTCCAGTCGATCGCGTTCTGATGGTGGCTCACGTCGATCCCCGGCAGGCTGTCGGGTGGCGGCGCGGGCAACATGAGGGCGCCCGGGCGGTGGGCGGCAGCACGGGGGGGCGACGCCTGCGCGACGGCGGCCGTCGACAACAACGCGGAAGCGAACGCGAGCGCCGCGAGGGCGCCCGTGATCGCGCGGGACACCCGTCTCAGTGTCGCGGCTTCAGTCCGGTCGTGAGGGAGTCGCAGAGGGGTGTCACCTGACCGACGATCGTCTTCGTCGTCACGAGGAAGACGCCCGTCTTCATGTCGAACGTGCCGTTCATCAGCACCAGGCCCGTCACCCACTCGAAGAACGGCTGTCCCACGCTCGCATCGGTGCCCCAGATGGCGCCGCGACCTACGAACACGATGGTGCTGCTGCCGTCGCTGTTGGGCTTGACGGTCACGAGCGAGTTCTCGTCGAGCAGCATCGCGCCGCCAGGACCACCCGCGAACTGAGTGGTGGTCAGGGTGCGGAGCGTCTGCAGGACGGCCGATCCGCGACGATCCGTCCACGTGGTGAGGGTTCGGGGGTCGCGCTGGTCGACCGTGGCGGTGAACCCGCACGTCCCGGCGATGGTGACGGCTTGGTACCCGGGGACGGACTCGGACGTTCGACCGGCGGCGAACGCCGGTTGCGTCCCCACGAACAGCACGGCCGAGAGCGCGATCGCGACGAGAGCGATGGGTTTCCGCATCGCGACAGGTTCTCACGACCTGTCGATGGATGGCATCTGCCGCGCCGACGGCGGGTCAGAGGGGGTTGGTCCAGGCCCTCCGGCCTTCGGCGTCCGTCGCCACGACGCGGACGAACGGAAGGTCCTCGATGTCGGGCCGGAACTCAGCACGAACCACCGACCCGGCGTCGCTCCGCTGCAGGATCCGGGCGCACTCCTGTCGTCCCCGGTGGTCGGCACGCACCGCCCACCCTTCCTGATACCGCGTCTGGAGGCACACCGAGACGCAAGGGGAGCACCGCACCTCGATCCGGTCGCCGTCGCGGCGCACGTCATGCAGCACGGGCCCGTTCGATGCGTAGGTTCGTCCGGTGCGCAACGAATCCAGCACGGCGTCACGCGAGCGGTCCGCCGCCCGCACCATGGTCCAGGCGTCGCCGATATCGAACAGCGGGTAGTGACTGTCGTCGGTGGCGATCGCGGAGAGCGACCGGCCAGCCTCGAGCGCCAGGTCCCAGATGTAGGAGGAATCCCCTCGCCCGTTCTCGCGTTCGGAGCTCGCGTTGAACAGCTCCAGTCCGGTGAGCCCTTCGGCGTTCAGGATCACCTCCGGCGGGAGCCCGCTCCAATACGGGTGCGCCACGAACGCGGCCCCGCCCTGGCCGGTGATGAACGCGGCGGCCGTCGACAGATCGGGGAACGTCTTGAAGTCGTAGTTGTCGATCCGCTCCCAGTACGTCCGGTCGCCTCCGGGATCCTCGGGGATCTCGTCGATCCCGATCGCCAGGATCTCCGTGTAGCGGCCCTTCCCGAGCGGGTCGACCGCGAGCTCGGCGCCCGTGATCACCAACAGGTGCTCGCTCGACGGCACCGACGTGAGGGTCCAATGGTCCGTGATCGCGAGGACGTCGAACCCTGCCCACTCGTAGTGCTGGGCGACGGCACGCGGCGGGAGCTCGCCGTCGGTGTCGGACGTGTGCGTGTGCAGCGCCGTCTTCAGCCAGATGCCATCGTCGTCCCATGCACCGGCCGTCGTCCCCACGGCGGGTGATGCTAGCGGTTCGCCGCGTCGCGGGTAAGCGCGACCACGTGGCCGAGTTCTCGGATCGACGTTTCGGTGATAGGTGTGACGACCAGGATCAGCTCGTCGGCGCCCGCGTCGGCCATCTCGTGCAGCCCGCGCGCGATCCGTTCGGCCGGACCCTCGAGCGGCGGGATGTCGTCGGCGACCGGTCGTTCGTCCGCGGTGCGATCGAGCACGACCCGCACACAGGCGCTCCGCTCGATCTCTCGGGGATCGCGCCCCGCGAGCGCTGCCGCCCGGTCGATCTCGGCGTTGCGCGCCGCGAACCCCTCGGGGGTGTTGCCGAACCAGTCGAACCAGGTGTTCCACGCGTCGACGTGGGGGAGCGCGATCGACAGCACGCGCTCGCCGCCGCTGCCGACCATCAGTGACGGGCGGCGCGACGGCGTCGGCAGGAGGACCGCGTCGTCCACGTGGTGATACGCGCCGTGCAACGTGACCCGTTCTCCCGCCAGGAGCCGTCGGATGATCTCGAACGCCTCCTCGAACCTCGAAACCCGATGATCGAACGGCACCCCGAACGCGTCGAACTCCGTCCGGTTCCATCCTGCGCCAAGTGCGACGACGAGGCGTCCCCCACTCACCTCGTCGACCGTCGCGGCCATCTTCGCGACGATCGCCGGAGGGTGGAACCCGACGCACGCGACGAGCGGACCGAGCGTCACGCGCCGGGTCACCGCGGCGAGCCCCGCGAGGAGCGTCCAGGCTTCCCACGGGCCGCGCTCGGGTCGCCCGTCGTTCCGATACAGCAGGTGATCGCCGACCCAGATCGAGTCGAACCCCACCTCCTCGGCCGCGACCGCCATGGCGACGTACTCCGGCCAGCGCACGTCGCGTTCGACCTCGGGGAGCTGTACACCGATGTGGAGCGGCCGCGGCACGGTCGGCAGTCTATGCCCGGGTGCCGCGGCCGGAGGCCCGCGGGTCGCCGGAGGCGCTACGCCGCGGCGACCGTCGCGAGCGTCTCCGGCACCACGCTCACGTAGACGCCCGAAGCGGCCCCGATCGAGGCGGCCTCCGATCCGACCATCGCGGAGAAGTCGCTCGGGACCGGCATCACCGTGCCGACGAACGTCAGCTGTGCGCCCGGGTCGACGCTGGGGGCGCCGGCTGCCTGATAGGGCATGAACGCCACGACGGTTGCGCCCGTCGGTGACGCGATGGTGAACACCTGAAGGCTGTAGACCTGTTGCACGGTGGGCCCATCCGCCGTCGCCACGTTCCCGAGGTACGGGTCGGCCGCGCCGAACCCGAGCGCGGCGGCCTGGAGCACGTCGACGCTGCCATCCACGTTCACCGTCAGGGTCCGATCGCTCTCTGGGACCGGGATCGCCAGCGCCGTCCAGCTCGGTTGGACCGTGGTCGTCCCCCCGGTGCCTCCCACCGGGGCCGCGGTCACGTCGACCGTCTGCGTTGGAACGAACAGGAGCAGCGCGATCAGCGCCAGGCTGGCGGCCAGAACGACCCATGGCGCCTCCCTGCGTTCGATCCATGGGACCGGTCGGTCCGGGATGACGATCGGCGGGGCTTGCGGACGCTCCGCGGCCTCGGGGACGTGAACGACGATCTCGGGTCGCACATCGACGAGCGAGCGAGTGCGCTCTTCGTCCACCATATCTGTAGCCTTCCGTAGTGGGGGCGGCCATGCTGCCGGGGTAGGCGGAGACTCTCACCCGCGCGCTCCCGCGGTCAACCGCCGTTCGGCCGGTTCAGGAACGGACGATCTTCGCGTGGAACAGGTGGCCGCAGTTCGTGCACTTCATGTTCACACGGGCGCCGGGTCCCGCGTGCGTGAACGGCTGGGTCTTGGGCGATCCGCAGTGTGGACAGTCGGGACGTGGGGGCGGGAGCTTGTGCTCGTCCTGCGTCACGTCGCGTCGCGTCCTTCCGTTCGTCGGCAGGGGCACGCCCCGAACCGCATCAAGGTTACCCGCGTCGGCGCGCCGCCGGCTCGAACCACCACGGGGTGAAGCCTCGGTCGTTCTCGTCCACGAGCGTTCCGGGCGGCACGACCTCGTCGATCGCATCGAGCGCAGCCGCGTCCAGTCGAATGTCGGCGCCCGCCAGCAGGTCATCGAGTTGCTCGACCCTCCGGGGACCGATGATCGCCGACGTCACCGCGGGATGGGCGAGCGTGAAGGCGACCGCCATGTGCGCCATGGAGACGCCCGCGTCCGCCGCGATCTTGGAGAGCGTCTCGACCAGATCGAGCTTCCGCTGGATCTCGGGTCGCGCGAGGTCGAACTGCGCGGCGATGTATGGCCCTCTGTCCTTCCCGCGCGCGGCCCGTGCGTCGGGCGACTCGTCGAAGTTCTCCCGCCGGTATCGGCCGGTGAGCCAGCCGCGTGCGAGTGGGCTCCACACCAGGACGCCCATGCCGAGCTCCTGCGCCACGGGGAGCACGTCGTGCTCGATGTGGCGCACGAAGATCGAGTACGGAGGCTGCTCCGTGCGGAAGCCCGACAGCCCTCGCCGTTCGGCCGTCCACTGCGCCTCCACCAACTGCCATCCCGGGAAGGTGGACGAGCCGAAGTACCGGATCTTCCCCTCGCGCTGCAGGTCGGTGAGAGCCGAGAGCGTCTCCTCAACGGCGGTCGCACCCTCGGGCCGGTGCACCTGGTAGAGGTCGATGTGGTCGGTGCCCAGGCGGCGCAGGCTCTCCTCGACCGCGCGCATGATCCACAGGCGCGAGTTCCCGCTCTGGTTCTCGCCGGGGCCCATCGGGTTGTGGAACTTGGTCGCGAGCACGACGTCGTCGCGGATCGAGCCCTTCAGGGCGAGGCCCACGATCTCCTCGGAGCGACCCGCCGAATAGATGTCCGCTGTGTCTACGAAGTTGATGCCACCGTCGAGCGCACGACGGACGATGCGGGCGCAATCCTCTGCGTCGTCGTTGCCCCACGGGCCGAACATCATCGTTCCGAGGCAATGCGTGCTCACGCGGACCCCGGTGGTGCCGAGCGTTCGGTATTCCATGCTCCCCGAACCTCCCATCCCCTCGATCAACCGCTCGCCCGGCGGTGTCCGCGCGTGGTACGCCGTCGCGGATGCCGGCGCCGGGCCGGACGCCATCTTCTCGCGCCGGACGTCGTTGCGCCGGTGCCCGGAAGTTGACAGCTTCCTGCCGCGCTGCAATCGTTTGCACCTGAGCTTGCACCTGAGCTTGCATCTGAGCTTGCACCTGAGGGTGGCACCTGAGCTTGCGCCTGAGGAGGAGTGCGTGCCCGAACGCAACAGCGCTTACACGAAGACCCTTGGGTGGATCGGCGTCGGTCGTATGGGAGCGGCGCTCGTTGAACGGCTCATCCGCGCCGGCTGCGACGTCTCCGTCTACAACCGGACGCGATCCAAGGCGGAGCCGCTCGAGGCGCTGGGCGCGAGGGTCGTCGAGACGCCGGCCGACCTCTCTGATCGCGACATCGTCATCTCGATGGTGTCGTCCTCCGACGATCTGCTCGCGGTGATCGCGGGAGACGACGGTGTGCTCTCTCGCGCAGGGCGAACCCCCGGCCTGATCGTCGACTGCTCAACCGTGTCGGTCGAAGGAGCACAAGAAGTCAGGCGCCGGGCGGAGGCTGCCGGTTCGCAGATGCTCGCGGCACCGGTGAGTGGGAACCCGAAGGTGGCACGAGCCGGGAGACTGAGCATCGTCGCGTCGGGTCCATCGATCGGGTTCGATCTCGCGCTGCCGTACCTGGAGGTCCTGGGACGGTCCGTCACCTACGTCGGCGAGGGGGAGGTCGCGCGACTCGTGAAGATCTGCCACAACCTCCTCTTGGGCATCGTCGCCGCCGCGGTCTCCGAGATCACCGTGTTGGCGGAACGTGGAGGGGTGACCCGATCGGACCTGCTGTCATTCATCAACGAGAGCGTCATGGGTTCGGCGTTCACCCGGTACAAGACCCCCGCCTTCGTCGAGCTCGATTTCACGCCGACGTTCACCGGTCATCTGTTGTCGAAGGACCTGGCGCTCGGTCTCGACGCCGGGGAGCGGCTCGGGGTTCCGCTGCCGGTCACGTCGACCGTCCAGAGCCTGCTGCGAGACCTGATCGATGAAGGGTTCGGCGATCGGGACTTCGCGTCGCTGATCCTGCTCGAAGCGCGGGCGTCCGGCATGACCCTCGAGCCCGAGCTCGTCGAGGTCGACGACGGGCTCTCTCCGCTGGACGAGCTTGCGCGGCAGGCATCCAGGGGCAAACGATGACCAGGCGGCGCCCGGTCGCAAACGATTGCGCCCGAAGGGTTCGGCCCCCGACCTCTCGGTAGAATCCCGTCATGCGCCGACCCAGCCTGAAGGATGTAGCGAAGGCGGCAGGTGTGCACACCGGGACCGCCTCGCGGGCGCTCAACGATCGAACGGCATCCATGGTGAGCCCGCAGACCATGGAGCGCGTGCGCGAGGCCGCCGATGCACTCGGGTATCGGGTGAACCGGGTGGCGCGCGGGCTCAAGACGAGCCGGTCGTTCACGATCGGGATGCTCGTTCCCGATATCACGAACCCGTTCTTCCCGCCCATGGTTCGCGGCGCCGGGGATGGACTGTCCCAGGCGGGATACACGCTCGTGCTCGCCGACACCGACAACGACCCCGGGAAGGAACGCCTGCACCAGACGCTCATGCTCGAGCGTCAGGTCGATGGGTTGCTGCTGGCGACGGCTCGTCGCCGGGACGACGTCATCGAGGAGTTGATCGCCACCGGGCTTCCATTCGTGCTGGTCAACCGCACGATCGACCGGGGCGGAGTGTCGGCCGTCATCCCGGACGACCAGGCCGGCATGGCGCTCGCGGTCGACCACCTCCACGCCCTGGGCCATCGGCTGATCGGGCATATCGCGGGTCCCGCGACGACGTCGACCGGCGCTCGGCGCGCGGCCGGATTCGAAGCGGCGGTCCGTTCGTTGGGTGTCGAGCCGGGGCCGACGCTCCAGGCACCGTCGTTCACGGTCGAGGGCGGCCGTGCGATCGCCGAGGGATTGTTGACCGGTCCTGCCCGGCCGAGCGCGATCGTCGCTGCCAACGATCTCATCGCCCTCGGAGCGCTCGACGTGGCGTCGTCGCTGGGTCTGTCCTGCCCGGCCGACTTCTCGCTCGTCGGCTTCAACGACATGCCCTTCGTCGATCGGCTCCGGCCTCCCTTGACGACCGTCCGCGTCGACGAGCATGCGCTCGGGCTTCGGGCGTCGCGGCTGCTGCTGTCCCACATCGAGGATCCCGATGCTCGCCGCGAGACGATCATGCTCGCGCCAGAGCTCGTCGTCCGGGGGTCGACCGCCTCACCGTTTGACCTGGTCAGCGAGGGTTTCAAGGTCGTTTGACAGGGAGAGGGGGTCTGCCTAGAATCCTGCAAACGATTGCACCCGACCAGCATCGGGATCCGCACCACGACCGAAAGGAACGTCCATGGGTCAGGGGAGGTTCAGGACGGCGTTGGCGACGGTGGCCGTGGGGCTCGTCGTCGTGGGGTGTTCCAGCAACAACGGCGGCGGCACCGCGACGCCGACCGGATCTGCCTCGACCGAGCCGATCGTCATCGGGATCTCGCTCTCGCTGTCGGGTGACTTCTCCGATCCAGGCAACGCAGCGAAGAAGGGCTACGAGCTCTGGGCAGATCAGGTCAATGCGAACGGCGGCATCCTCGGCAGGCAGGTGCAGCTGAAGATCGTCGACGACGCGAGCAGCCCGGATCAAGTCGTCACCAACTATCAGAACCTGATCTCGAAGGACAAGGTCGACCTGGTGTTCGGTCCCTTCTCCACCCTGTTGAGCGTTCCCGCGGCGACCGTCGCCCAGCGTTACCACTACGCCTTCGTGGAGCCTGCCGGCGGCGGTCCGGCGATGTTCGACGCGAAGCTCCCCAACGTCTTCTTCGTGCAGCCGGCGCCGGTGGTCGGGTGCGGACAGCCGTTCGTTGACTTCATCCTGTCGCTGCCGCCTTCACAGCGACCGAAGACGGCCGCGTACCCGTCGCTCGACGACCCCTTCGCCTCACCGATCGCCGATGCGATGCAAGCGCAGTTCGAGGCCGCAGGATCCAGACGGTCTACAAGGACATCTATCCGCCCGAGACGACCGACCTCACCCCGATCATCGAGAAGGTCGCCAAGGCGAACCCGGACATGGTGGTCGCCGGAACGCAGTCCGAGGATGCCTACGCACAGGTGAAGGCGATGGTGCAGGCGAACTTCAGCCCGAAGTTCCTCTTCTTCGCGAACGGTGCCAATTCACCCACGGAATTCCCGGACAAGGTGGGAGCCAACAACACCGAGGGGATCTTCAGCTGCGGCGACTGGTTCCCGAACTCGACGGCGAACGGCAACCCCGCGTTCGTCGCGGCCTACACGGCGAAGTACGGAGGCGATGCATTCGGCATCGACTCGACGTCCGCGGAGGCCTACTCGGTCGGTCAGCTCATCGAAGCGGTGGCGAACAAGACCGGGTCGATCGACAACCAGAAGATCATCGACACCCTCCACTCCGGAAGCTGGCCGACGCTCGAAGGCGACCTGAGTTGGGATCAATACGGGTCGCCCCAAGGGAGCGACATGCTCGTCGAGTGGATCGGCGGGAAGTTGCTGCCCGTTTACCCGCCCGACATCGCCCTCCACGACCCGGTCTACCCGAAGCCGAACTGGGGCGGATAAGCTCGTTCGCTCGCCGCGGCCGCGCGGTCGGCCGACACGTTGAGGGGAGGTACCGCGCGTGCGCCTGATCGTTCAGGCATGCATCCTCGGGCTCTTCACAGGCGGCGTCTACGCGCTGATGGCGAGCGGACTGACACTCGCGTTCGGCATCATGCGGGTCATCAACGTGGCGCAGGGCGCCATGATCATCCTGGGTGCTTACCTCAGCTACACCGCGTTCTCCGTATTCCACATCGACCCGTTCCTGTCGATCCTGCTGCTGACCCCGCTCGTGTTCGCCCTGGGAGTGACGGTCCAGCTGGCGTTCATCAGACCGCTCCGGTCGGATGAGCGTGAAGAGTTGTCGCTGCTGGTCACGTGGGCGGTCGCCTTGGCGATCGAAGGCACCCTGAGCATCTTCTATCACACCAACTACCGCTCCACGATCACGACCTACGCGAACACGTCGTGGAGGATCGGCGGCTACCACGTGTCCGAGGTCCGGGTGTTCGCGTTCGCGATCTCGATGGCCATGCTCGCGATCCTGTATCTGATCCTCGCGCGCACGCGGTTCGGGCGAGCGATCCGCGCGACCGTTCAGAACCCGGTCTCGGCGGCCCTCCTCGGCATCGACGGTAGGCAGATCGCGGCCCTTGGGTTCGGGCTCAGCGTGGCAACGGCAGCGGCGGCGGGCGCCGTGTACGGGATGATCTTCCCGTTCAACCCGGGGAGCCACTACGACCTGATCTCGCGCCTGTTGGCCATCGTGGTGCTCGGAGGTCTGGGAAGCATCGGGGGTGCGGTCATCGCCGCACTGTTCATGGGCGTCACGGAGGCGGTCCTCGCGACGACAATCTCGCCGACCTGGTCCTCGTTCGCGTTCTTCATCGTCCTCATCGTCATCCTCGTCGTGCGCCCCCAGGGCTTGTTCGGAGTCACGGAGCGAGGAGCGATGTGAGCCGGTTCCGCCCGACCGGACTGGTGATCGCCGTGGTCGTCTTCGGCGCGCTCGTCGCCTTCCCGTTCCTCGTGCCCGCGAACTGGATCGTGAACATCGCGATCTTCACGTTGATGTACGCGGGTCTCGCCACCGCGTGGAACATGCTCGGTGGGTACTCCGGGTACGTGTCGCTCGGCCACGTCGCCTTCTTCGGCATGGGTGCCTACGCGATCGCCATCGCGTTCCAACACGGGGGGATCGGGAACGGATACGTACCGTTCCTGGTCCTGCCCCTCGTCGGGGTCGGCGCTGCGCTCGTATCGATCCCGATCGCGTGGGTCGCGTTCCGGACGCGGGGCTCCACGTTCGCGATCGTCACGTTGACGTTGCTGTTCGTCGTGCAACAGCTGGCGTTCAACCTGCATGGGTTGACCAACGGGTCGCAGGGGATCGGGATGGCGGTGCCCCCGTTCCCGGTCGAGACGTACGAACGTCCTTTCTACCTGGCGATGCTGGCGTTGTTCGGGGCGTCGATGCTGGCGTGTTGGTACGTGCGGAGCAGCAAGCTCGGGCTGATGCTGTTCGCCATCCGGGACGACGAGGACCGCGCCCGCGGCGTCGGCGTCCGGACGGAACCCGCCAAGCTCATCACGTTCGCCATCAGCGTCGGTCTGACGGCGATGATCGGCGGGGTGTGGGCGTACTACCTCACCTTCATCTACCCGCAGTTCGCGATCGACCCCTTGATCACGATCGGCACCGTGCTGATGGTCTACCTGGGAGGGAAAGGCACGCTGTGGGGGCCGGCACTGGGGGCGGCCATCCTGGTTCCGGCGCAGCAGTACCTGGCGTACCGGCTGGGGGCGAGCCAGCTCTACCTGGTCGGGTACGCCTCCGTGTTCCTCGTGGTCATGCTCGTACTCCCTCGCGGGATCATCCCGTCCATCGGCGATCGGATCGCGCATGCGCGCGCCGGTCGCTCTAGCGGCGTCGTCGGCGGCGATGGATCGGGTCGGTCGCTCCATCAGGAGGCAGGGGCGTGAGCGTCGCGATGACCGATGCGCCGCCCCTCCTCGAGGTGCAGGACCTTCGGAAGCATTTCGGCGGCGTCGTCGCCGTCGACGGATGTTCGTTCAGCGTTCGGCCGGGGACGGTGACCGGGTTGATCGGCCCGAACGGCTCCGGCAAGACGACGGTGTTCAACGTGGTCACGGGGTACCTGCGCGCCGACGCCGGGACCGTCCGCTTCGACGGGCACGACGTGCGCCGTCCCGATCCCTCCCGCCTATACCGGTCCGGCCTCTCGCGCACGTTCCAGCAGACCCGCGTATTCCCCAAGCTCACCCTGATCGAGAACCTCGTCGTCGCGGTGCAACAACCGGTGGGCGCGATGGGCCGCAGGCAGATCAGCGACGACGATCTGGTCACCGCGACCGAGATCCTGGAGCGCTTCGGATTGTCGTCGCACGGCCGCCGCCGGGCGTCGGAGCTCTCGTTCGGTCAACGCAAGCTGCTCGAGTTCGCCACGGTGCTGATGGGTCGTCCCCGGCTCGTGCTGCTCGACGAACCCGCCTCCGGCGTGAACCCGCTCATGATCGAAGAGATGGAGCGCCACATCCGCGACCTGAACGCTGAGGGCCTGACGTTCCTGGTCGTGGAGCACGACATGAACCTCGTCATGCGCCTGTGCGACCCGATCGTCGTGCTTGACCACGGCGTGAAGATCGCCGAAGGATCCGCCGCCGAGATCAGGGAGAACCCGGTCGTGCTCTCGGCGTACCTGGGGGACTGATGGCCGGTCTGTCGATCGAAGATGTAGTCGCCGGCTACGGGCAGGGAGACATCTTGCGCGGGGTCAACCTCGAGGTGGCACCGGGGACGATCACCTGCGTCATCGGCCCGAACGGCGCCGGGAAGTCAACCGTGCTGAAGGTCGTGAGCGCGTTGTTGCAACCGACGCGCGGCGTGATCCGACTCGACGGCGAGGTGATCTCGGGACGAACCCCGCGCGCCGTGCTCGACCGAGGCGTGGTCCACGTGCCCCAGGAGCGGAGCCTGTTCCCTCTGATGACCGTGTGGGACAACGTGTTGATGGGCGGGTACACGCTGCGGGGGCGCGAGGCCGTTCGAACGAAGATCGAGGAGATCGCCGAACGCTTCCCGGTCGTGCGGGAACGCCGACATGCGCGCGCGGGCTCGCTCTCGGGAGGGGAGCAGAAGGTCGTCGAGATCGCCCGCGCGATGATGCTCGACCCGCGGGTGGTGCTCATGGACGAGCCGTCGATGGGGCTCGACCCCAAGGCCCGCCGCGCGGTCTTCGCGACCATCGGAGAGCTGAACCGCCTGGGGGCCACGATCGTGCTCGTCGAGCAGAACGCTCGATCCGGATTGGCGATCGCCGACCGGGGGGCGGTCATGGAGTCAGGGGTCGTCCGGATCGCCGGCGCGGCAGGTGATCTGCTCCACGATCCCGAGGTCGCCCGTCTCTATCTCGGGAACGCGGCTCGGTCGATCGACCACCCCGTCTGAGCTCAAGAGGTCGGGCCGCTGTCCAGCGCCGCAAGCAGGCGGACGGCCGAGCCTCGCAAGCCGTGCTCATCGGCCAGGGCACGGAGCGCGGCGTCGTCGCGGGTCCCGACCCAGACCTCGACCGGGCACCCGACCTCGATCGGCACCAGCTTCCGCATGGCGGCGAGGTACTCCATCGAATCGCGGAGCCGGGCGCGCAGCGCCGGCTTCCCCTTGAGTGGCCCCGGCTTCGGTGCGTCGTTCGCGGCGTCGGCCAGCATCTCGTCGAGCGAGCCGTACGTCTGGATCAGCGCGCGGGCGGTCTTCTCGCCGACCCCTTTCACCCCCGGCAGCTCGTCGGACGGATCGCCGCGCAAGATCGCGAACTCCGCGTACCGCGATGCCGGCACGCCGTACTTGGCCAGCACCGTCGCTTCGTCGAGCTCCAGCAGCTCCGAGACGCCCCGGACCGTGAACAGCAGGCGGACGCAGGGATCGCGCACCAGTTGGATCAGGTCGCGGTCGCCCGAGACGATCTCGAAGCGATCATCGTCGGTCGCGTCGACGCACAACGCGCCGATCGCGTCCTCCGCCTCCCACGTGAGCGCCTGCGCCTGCTTCATCCCCGTCAGGTCGAGCACGCGGCGCAGCAACGCGAACTGCACGGTGAGGTCCTCCGGCTCGGCCGGCCGGTTCGCCTTGTAGCCCGGATAGAGCTCCGTCCGCACCGTCGGACGCCAGTCGTGGTCGTAGACGTGCACGACCTCGTCGGGCCGGCGGCTCACGATCAACCTGGTGACCATGTCCATGTAGCCGACGACCGCCCCCACCGAGGAGCCATCCGGCGCGTGCACGACGTCGCGGAGCGCGAAATACGACCGGTAGCCCAGGCTGGAGACGTCCAACAGCAACCGGTGCGTCACGGCGGCAGCCTACGCGGGATCGGCGTTGGTAGCGTCGGGGTCATGACGGAACCGGTCGCCCGCAGCGAGGAAACCCGGCGGACCGCCGGCATCCTCGCCGTGTCGCTCACCACGGTGGTGTGGGGGCTGGTTCCGTTGATCCTGAAGCAGACCACTATGCCGGTGCTCACGTTCGCCGCGTATCGCCTGTGGGTGGGCGTCCTGATCTTCGCGGTGGTCTTCGCGGCGACGGGACGGAGGCTGACGTGGGCGACGCTCCGGACGTGCGCGCTCGGCGGCGTGATCTTCACGGCCGACGTCGCGTGCAGCTTCCTGGCGTTCCGGCTCACCAGCGTCGCGGACGCCACGATCATCGGCGCGCTCGCTCCGGTCTTCATCATGATCGGTGCGGCCCGTTGGTTCGGCGAGCGCGTGGGACGCCGAGATCTGGTCTTCGTCGCGATCTCGTTCATGGGCGTGGCCCTGGTCGCGATCGGGTCCGCCGGCACGCCGGCGTTCGACGCGTGGGGGGACCTGTTCGCGTTCGCCAGCGTGTTCACGTGGACCACGTACTGGCTCTTCTCCAAGCGGGCCCGCGCGAGCGTGGGTGCGCTGGAGTACATGACGAGCGTCATGCTGGTCGCGGCGGTCCTGATGACGGTCCTCGCCGTGGTATCCGGGGAGGGTCTCGCCCTGCCGCCCACCGCGATGGACTGGCTCTGGATCTGGGTGGTGGCGCTCGGTGCGGGTGCGATCGGCCACGTGCTACTCGCCTGGTCCCACCGCCACGTCGAAGCGTGGTTGGGCTCGCTCATCACCCAATGCATGCCGGTCGTCAGCTCGATCGCAGCGTGGGTGCTGCTCGGGGAGTCGCTCACGGCGCTCACGATCGTCGGGGGACTGACCGTCCTGGCCGCGACCGCGGCGATCCTCGTGCGATCGCGTTCGCGTGGCGCCGACGCGACGTTCGAGGCGCCCGAGACCCCGGCGCCGGCTGGCTGATCGTCAGTTCACGCCTGCGGCGGTCTCGGCTTGCGAGGCGCACGACGATGCGCCGCCGCCGTTGGCCACTTCGAGCCACTTGGTGAGGATCGGTGCGATGAGGTTCGCCATCAGGTCTTCGTGGCCCGGGGCCGGATGCACGCCGTCCGAGGAGAGCTCGTCGTCGCTCACGAACGTGTCCCAATCGGCGACGACGGCGTTCGGGTACTGCGACACGAGCCCGTGGATGTGGATGTTCACGCCGGGGATGTTCTCGAGCGGTCCGTGCGTGGTCTGCCACACGACCAGCGGGATGTGCTTCAACGCGTCGAGCATCGTGGCGCCGTTCGCGCGGAACGCGGCGGGGTCCGCGTCGTTCGTTCCGAGTTCGATCACGACCACGTCGGGTCGGGCCGCCGCCTGCGCCTCGGCCTGAGCGATCGCGGAGTTGGTCCCGCGTCCGATGACGGCGTCGAAGCCGATCGACCAGCCGGGGAGCGCCGCGATGATCCACGGCTCGGCGCCGTCGGCGATGGAGTCGCCGATCACGAACGCCGTCGGGGGATCGCTCGCCCCTAGGCGAGGGAGCCGCAGCCATCGTTCCACGGTGTCGCCGCGCGCGACGTAGAGCGTCTTCGGGTCGCCCGGAACGCCGAACACCTGCATGTCACCGCCGTCGCCGAGCGGGAACGCGTTCGTCGGCAGCGCGTCCATCGGCGTCGCCCATCGTTCGCCGATGAAGCGTTCGGCTTCCCGCGTCCCCGCGCCGGTCTCGATCACGACGGGTTCGTCCGGAGCGCATCGGAAGCCGAGCAGACGTTCGGGCGGCACGCAGCCGTCGTTGCGGAACAGCATCAACGCCCGTGGGGGTTCGAGCTCGCCGGACACCGGACACCCCGCCGTCGCGAGGTCGGGAGGTGACTGCGGAGGTGGCTGCGACGGGGTGGCACCCGACGCGATCGAGCACGAGACGGCGACGAGCGCGAACAGGGCCGCGAGCGTGCGTCTCACGCGTATCACTGTATCGGCAGGCCGCGCTTAGACCGCAGGATCCGTCGAGGTACTCGTCGCCGTGTCCGGCGTCGCATATCGGGCGGCCACGCCCTCCACGAACGACCCGAAGCGCTCCGCGAGCGCGCCGCTGCGGATGTGCAACACGTTCTCGGCGTTCTCCTCGCCCCCGTGCGACAGGTTGTAGCTCCCGGTCAGCACCTCGCCGTCGGCGACCACGACCTTCGCATGCATGAAGTCGTGGACACCGCCCGCGGGGCTCCACGGCGTCGTGACCTTGCCCGACAACCGCGGACGGATGGCGTCCCACGCGGCGATCTTCCAGTGATTCGGCGGCCATCTGTCCCATTGGCCGACCACCTCGTGCATCTGGGTCGCGTCGTACGCGCCCACCAGGTCGAACGACGCGCGGCCCGCGAGCTCCGCGAGCGTGCCGAGCACCGCCCCGGACGTGATCACGGGTGAGAGGATCCGCACGCGATGGTCCGCGGAGGCGATGCGCTCCGCGGCGAGGTGCGCGAGCGATGGGCCACGAGGAGAGAACACCGGCCGCACCTCGACGCCGCGACCGAGCGTGGCGGGCGATCCCTCGCCGCCGCTCGACTCCAAGCGCCCCTTCGCCCAGAGCTGTTCGAAGTTCCGCGTGTACGCCTGGGCGACATCGGGCGACGAGACGCGGACGATCGCGTTCTCCTCGCGCGAGAAGGCATCGTCGGTCCAGTTCGTGGAGCCGGTCCACACGTCGGCGGCGTCGCGGACCACGTACTTGTGATGCATCAGCGCGCCTCGATCGTGCACCCCACGGGTAGGGACCTCGAGGCCCTCGATGGCCTCCGGGTCGGAGGCCATCGGCGGGTTGTGCGTGGCTTCGGCATCACGTCCCTGATTGAACGCGACCCGCAACCGGACGCCGCGCGCCATCGCCGCCTCGAGCGCATCCGCGATGCGCGCGGTCGCGCCCTCGCGCGCGTCGAAGTCGTAGATCGCGATGTCGATCGTCGCCGTGGCCTGAGCGATGAACGTCACCAATCGGTCCGCCACATCGGCGGCCGACTGGGCGCCGTCCTGGAGGAAATCCGCCTCGACGCCCGTCACTCGCCGATGATCTCCTCGATCGCGTGGTCGCACGAACGCTCGTAGCACGCGATCACGGTTCGTACGGCCTCCTCCGGATCGTCGGTCACCGAGACCAATCGAAGGTCGTCGGGAGCGATCAGGCCATCCGTGAGCAGGTCGCCGCGCCACCACGTCAGCTGGGGCGCCCAGTGGTCGCTGCCGAACAAGACGACCGGGAAGTGGCGGATGACGCCGGTCTGGATCAGCGTCAGCGATTCGTAGAGCTCGTCCAAGGTGCCGAAACCACCCGGGAACACCACGAAGCCCTCCGCCGCCTTCACGAACATCGTCTTGCGGGCGTAGAAGTGGGAGAACTCGAGCGCGACGTCGAGGTAGCCGTTGTCGCCTTGCTCGTGCGGCAGCCGGATGTTGAACCCCACCGAGAGTCCGCCGCCTTCGCGGCAGCCCCGGTTCGCGGCCTCCATGATGCCGGGCCCACCGCCGGTGACGACCGCCCACCCTCGCTCGGCGAACCTCCGGCCGGTTGCGAGGGCGAGCTCGTACGATGCGTCGGAGGCGGGCGTTCGGGCGGATCCGAAGATGGAGACCGCCGGACGGTCGATCTGGTTGACGGTCTCGAACCCTCTGCGGAATTCGTCCGCGATGTCCGCTACCTGACGGTTGACCTTGCCGTCCCGCTGGAGCATCGCGCGATCGTCCACAGCGGCCAGTGTGGGGCGCCGATGGGCGAGCGACAAACGGCGCCGGAGATGCACGAAAGCCCGCGGGAACCGCGGGCCTTCGGCCTTGTATCACGAAGGATGTCGGAGCTTCCGCCTCACGACGTGGGCTGGGGCACCCAGTCGCATGAGTATGGCACCCGATGCAACACCGGTCCCTAGGCCGAACGTCGGTGATAGCTTCGGGCCTCGTGGAGCGCTCCGCACGATCGTCGACGCTCGCGATCGCCGGCTTCGTGATCGCCGTCGGCGCCACGGCGCTCGTCGCCTCCGTTCCCGGATCCCCGCTGCATGCCGTGCTGCCGCCGGGCGTCGAGCCCGGCGGACCGTTCCGTTGGGTGGCGGACCTGGTCGGGCTCGGCGATCTGCGAGGGTCGGCACTCGTCACGGCATCCGTCACGGCCGTGGTCGCATCGGCGGTGGCGTTCGTCTTCGTGATGGGCGAGGCGTGGCGCGGGACGATCTCGCTCCGGACCGCGCTGCTGCTCGCCGTCGGCGCGAACGTCCTCGTCATCACGTTGCCGCTCCTCGTGTCGCGCGACGTCTACTCGTACATCGCGTACGGCACCATCGCAGGCATCCATCACGCGAACCCGTACGTGCAGACCCCGATCGACTTCCCGGGCGACGCCGTCTCGATCTTGGTGGGGCCGAAGTGGCTCGCGACGCCGGCCGTCTACGGACCGCTGTTCACGGGGTTCGCGTCGGTCGTCGTCAGGCTCGTCCACTCGATCCACGCGCAGGTCGAGGTGTTCCGGTGGACGGCGCTCTGCGCGAGCCTCGGTACGATCGCGCTGATCGCTACGACGGTCCGGCGGGTATGGCCTGCGCGTGCGGCGTTCGCGGTCGCGGCGTTCGGCATGAACCCCGTCGTACTGTTCCAATCGGTGGCGAGCGGGCACAACGACCTGCTGGTGGCGCTCGCGGTGGCCGGCGCGTTCGCCTTGGTGTTGGCAGGTCGCCGCCTGCCGGCCATCGCCGCGCTCACACTGGGCACGCTCGTCAAGGTCGTCGCCGGGCTCCCGCTCCTGCTGCTGGTCGTCTGGTGCGTCGCGCGTGCCCCGGCCGGTCGCCGCGTTCGCACGCTCGTCACGCATGCGGGGCTCGCCGCCGCGATCGGGCTCGCGTTCGCTGCCCCATTCCTCAACCTGCACGATCCATCGCTCGGCATGTTCGAGCTCGCCGGTCACGAGGGTTGGCTCGCGCCGTCGCGCTTCTTCCGCCGGTTCCTCGACGCGGCATCGGGGGAAACGCTCGGCGTCGTCGCGCGGGTTTCGTTCGCCGCGGTGCTCCTGGCGGTCGTGGTGATCCTGGTGCGCGACGTCTGGCGTTCGGCACAGCGGACCTCGGACGAACGCGTCGCCGCGTTCGAGCTCGGGGCGTCGTGGGGCTGGTCGCTGCTGTTCCTGATGCTGCTGGGTCCGATCCTGCTGCCGTGGTACGTCGTGTGGGCGCTGCCGCTCGTGTGGCTGGTGCCCCGCGTTCCGCGCCTGGTGCTCCTGGGGACGTCCATCGCGTTGGGGGTGTCGCAGTGGACCGCGGAACCCGGCCGGTTCCGCGGCGCGTACGACACGAACGTGCTCGTCGGTCACTACGCGATCACGCCGGTCGTGATCGCACTACTCGGCTGGCTGCTCCTGGACGGGTGGAGGCGATGGCGCGGAGGGCTTGCCCTGCAGGATGAGCAGGAGGTACCCGAGCCCTCCCGCGAGCAGCACGACGACCGACGGACCCCAGCTTCCGGAGAGCGGTAGGCCGAGGGGTTCCAGCGCGACGCCGACGATCGCGAGCGTGGCCACGCCGATCGCGGGAGCGACGCCCGCCGCGGCCGGCACGTCGAGACCGGACCATCGCGCCCAGCCGTACCCGACGAAGCTCGTCAGTGCGAGGAGGACGAACGCTCCGAACGCGATCTGTGCCGGCGACGACGGCTCGAGCGGATCGCGGGCGGCGGCCAACGACGACGGGCCCGGGATCGTCGCGTATACCCCGCGCGACCACCGGAACAGGTCAGAGCTCGACGTGGCGTCCGGCGTCCGGTTGAACGGCGCGAGGACGAACCCGACGGCGGGGAGCTGCGGATCCTTCGGGATGTCCTCCAGGTAGAGGCGGGACATGGCGTCGTACTCGGCGCTGCCGCGGACGGTGGGCACTCCCGCCAGGAAGTTCTCGGGTGTGCCCACGTAGACGTAGACGTCGTCCGCGCGATCCGGCGGCATCGCCGCGCGGAGCACGTTCGCGGCTCGGGTGGCCAGGAACGACACGGTCGTGTCGGTGTCGTCCACGATGAACACCAGCGGCGTGCCGGGTGGAAGCATGTCGGCGATGCGGGCGGCCGTGGTCGCCCGCTCGACCTCGAGCGAGGAGATGAACGGGGACTGCCGGCTCCAGGCGATCAGGGCTCCCGACGCCATCGCCCCGACGAGCGCGACGGCGACGAGCGTCGCCAGCCAGGCTCGGCGCTCGAGCCAGAGCCACACGGCGACCACGCCGACGCCCGCGAGCGCCGGGATCGAGAACCCGAACGTGATCAGCCTATCGGCGGGGAACCAGCCGGTGAGCAACCCGACCGGGGCGCCGAGCACCACGAGCGCGGTCCACGCAGCGAGCACCCGCCGGGCGAACCCGCTCGTCCGCATCAGCCCGAGCGCCGCCAGCGGCAGGGCGAGCCATTGCACGTACCGCGTCCAGCGTTGCAGCGCGCGTTCGAGGTACGCGTGACGGACGGCGTCGCTCATGCCCGCCCGCCGAAGGAAGCCGTCCTTCGACGTGTCCACCACGAGTCGCGCGGGCCCGATCGTCATCGCCAGCATCCCGGTCCCCACGAAGGCGCCGCCCGCCACGGTCGCGACCGCCACGCGGCCCGCGTCGCTCTGCCAACCCCGCTCGTGTCGAGCGAGCGACCACGCGGCAACCGCCGCTAGGACGAGCGCCCCGATCAGGAAGAACTGGGGATGCGCGAGGCCGCCGCCGCCCAACGCGATCGCGGCTGCCACGACGCCCCGGCGCGTGCCGACGGCCAGGCACACCGCGGCCGCGATGAAGGCGGCGGCGAACGCGAGGTTCGCGAGGTAGCCCGCGGCGAGATGCACCGTGAACAACCCGGTGAGGAGCCCGGCGACCAACCACGCCGCCCGAGCCCCACGCCGTTCGCCCGCCACGGCGCCCGCGGCACGGACGAGTCCGGCCGTCCCGACGCCGATCGCGGCGCCGAACGCTGCCTCGAAGGCGGCGGTGACGGCCGCCACGGGCAGGTGGGTCGCGCCGGCGAGGACCGCCAAGAGCGCGGGGCTACCCGGCCGCTCACCGACGAGCGAGAGGCCTTGCGACGCGCCCACCCGTGTCCACCACAGGTAGACGGGGATGTCGGGGCCGACGCCGAACCGGTACCCGTGACGGATGAACGGCGCGAGCAGCACGCCGAGCACGAGGAGCGACAACCCCGCGAGCCACGCGAGGTCGTTGCCGGTGCGCGCGCTGCCGCTCTCGTCCGTCGGTCACCCCGCGGCGCTGAACGTGCCTTGGGCGCTGACGACGATCGTGCCGTTGACGTCCGAGACGCCGACGCACGAGAACGTCCCGTCGAACGCGGTGGCCTCGGCGGTCGTCACGGTCACGCTGCATCTTCCGTCTCCGGGCGCGAACGACGCCGTTCCCGATGCCGAATGCACGAAGAACGTGAGTCGCAGCGTCGACGAGGTCGGCTTCGTACCGATGAACGATGTTCCTCCGAGCGCGAACCCGGCGGTGGGCGTCGTCCACGCCAACGTGAACGACCCCGGAGGAGGCGCGTAGATCGCGGGGCTCGCCAGCGGGAGCGTGGTCTGCGTCGTCTGCAACGCTCCGGAGACCGCGATGGTCGCGTTCCCGGTGTTCACGGATCCGGTGATGCCGGGAGACGTCGTCGGCAGCGAACCACTGCTCCCGGTGACGGCGGCGCCGGTGGCACCAGTGGCGGCGCTCGAGGACGCGACGGGAGGAGGGGCGTTGCCGGTCGGAACCGCCTCGGGAGGCGGACCGAGCGAGTCGGTGCCGTGCCCACCACCGCCGCACGCCGTGAGCACGACGAGCGCCGACGTCGCGGCGATGATGAGGTTGCGGCGCACACGTGCTCCCTTCGGGACGGCTGACTGTACCCCAGCGCTCCGCCGAGCCGACGGCGCGCCCTGCGACTCCGGACGGCGTTGTAGCCTGACGGTCCCATGCTCGACCGAGAGCTCGTCGAAGAGGTCCTGCGCGCCGCGCGCCGCCGCGGCGGTTCGTTCGCCGAGCTGTTCGTCGAGGAGAAGACGTCCACGTCGATCCGGTTGGACGACGGGAAGGTCGAGGAGCTGACCACGGGCCTCGATCGCGGCGCCGGTGTTCGGGTGTGCGTCGGGACGTCGTACGGATATGCCTACTCCAACCGGTTGGATCGCGATGCGTTGCTCGCCGCCGCCGAGGCTGCGAGCGCCGCGCTCCGTGAGGGCGAGCCGGGCACCGTCGTGGATCTCCGCGTGATCGTCGGGTCGGCCGTGAACCCCGTCGAGCGTCCGGCGGAGCTGGTGCCGGCGGCCGACAAGGTGGCCTGGCTCCGAGCGGTCGACGACGCGGCGCGTTCGTTCAGCCCGGAGGTCACGCAGGTTGTCGGCGTCTACGGCGATTCGCTCCAGCGCGTGCTGATCGCGACGTCGGACGGCCTGTGGGTCGAGGAGTCGCGCCCGCGGATCCGCCTGGTGGCGCAGGTGGTCGCCGCGCGCGACGGGAACATCCAGACCGGCTTCCACGGGCCTGCCGCCTGCAGCGGGGTCGAGTTCGTCGACCGCCATCCGCCGAAGACCACGGCGGAGGTCGCCGCCCGGCGCGCCGTCACCATGCTCGACTCGATCCCGGCGCCCGCGGGGGAGATGACGGTCGTGCTCGCGCCCGGCATGGGCGGTGTGCTGTTCCACGAGGCCGTGGGTCACCCGCTCGAGTCCGACGCGATCGACAAGGAGGCGAGCGTCTACCGCGGGCTGATCGGCCAGCGGTGCGCGTCCGAACTGATCGACGGCGTGGACGACGCCACGATCCCGAACGGCTGGGGCTCCTACGCGTTCGACGACGAAGCCACGCCGTCGCAACGCACGTCGCTGTTCGAGAAGGGTGTCTTGCAGGGGCTGCTCTACGACCGCATGCATGCCGACAAGGACGGCCAGCCGCCGACGGGCAACGGCCGCCGGCAGTCCTACGCGTCGCCGCCGATCCCGCGGATGACCAACACGAACATCTTGAACGGCACGTCGAAGGCCGACGACATCGTGTCGTCCACCGGGAACGGCGTCTACGTCACGTCGCTCGGCGGCGGCCAGACGAACCCCGCCACGGGCGACTTCGTGTTCGGCGTCGCCGAGGCCTTCCTGATCGAGGACGGCAGGGTCGACGACGCCGGTGCGCGGCGCGAACCTGATCGGCAGGGCGATCGAGGTCATGAGCGCGGTCGACGCGGTGGCCGACGACTTCGACACGTGGGAGGGCGTCTGCGGCAAGGACGGTCAGGCCGCGCCCGTGGGGAGCGGCTCGCCCACGCTGCGGATCTCGCGGCTCACGGTCGGGGGCACCGGTGCCTGACCTCCACGAGCTGTGCGCGGCCGCGGTCAAGGCCGCGACGGGCGACGAGGCCGTCGAGGCGTACGCCGAGGAGTCGCGCCACACCGAGGCGAGCGCGCTCCGCGGCGAGATCGAAGGGCTCACGTTCGCGGAATCGCGCGGCGTCGGCGTCCGGTTGATCGCGGGCGGGAGGCTCGGCTACGCGTACGCTGCGGACCCCACCCCGGACGAGGTGCGCGACGCGGTCAGACGCGCCCGGGAGAACGCGGCGCTCGCCGAGCCCGACGAGTTCAACCTGCTTCCGTCTCGGCTCCCCGCCGAGCCGATCCCGGCCCTGTACCGGCGAGGACCAGGCCGACATCCCCACCGACCGCAAGGTCGCGCTCGCGCTGGATCTGGAGCGACGCGCGATCTCCGTCGACCCCCGCGCCACCAAGATCGACGCGGCGCAGATCGGCGACGCCGTCTCGCGCGTCGCGATCGCGTCGACCAACGGCGTGCAGGCCGAGTACGCGCGGACCGACGCCTGGTGCGTGGCGGTCTCCCTCGCGGTGGAGGGCGACGAGACACAGACCGGCTTCTCGTTCACGATCGGCCGCGGCGTCGACGAGCTGGGGTGGGAGGCGATCGCCGACGAGGCGGTGCAGCGTGCGGTGCGCATGCTGGGTGCCACCAAGCCGCCGACGGCGAAGGTCCCGATCGTCCTCGACCAGTTCGCCGCCATGTCGTTCCTGGGCGTCTTGGCCGGGGCGCTCTCCGCCGAAGCCGTGCTGAAGCAGCGCTCGCTGTTCGCGACGATGGTCGGCCAGCAGGTGGGCTCGGAGTTGTTCACGCTGGTCGACGACGGCACGATCACGATCGGTCCCGCCGCCGTCGCCGTTCGACGACGAGGGCGTGCCGACGGGCCGGACCGAGCTGTTCACACGCGGAACCCTGAACGGCTTCCTGCACAACACGTACACGGCGGCACGCACCGGCGGAGGGACCGCCTCCACGGGGAACGCCAAGCGCGGCGGATACAAGAGCACGCCCGGCGTTGGGACCTCGAACTTCTACCTGGATGCCGGGGAGCTGTCGTTCGACGAGCTGCTCGCCAAGGCCGAGGGTGGCGTGCTGATCCAGGACGTGAGCGGCGTGCATTCCGGTGCGAACCCGATCAGCGGCGAGTTCTCGGTCGGCGCGACAGGCCTGCGGATCTCCGGCGGGGCGCTTGGCGAGCCGTTGCGCGAGATGACGGTCGCGTCGACGCTGCCGGACATGCTCGCGGGCATCACGGGCGTCGGGAGCGACCTCCGGTTCTTCTCGTCGGTCGGCACGCCGTCGATCCTGATCGGCGAGATGACGCTCGCCGGCATATAGGCCTCGTCGGTGAACGACGTTTCGATCGTCAGGGCCGGTCCCGAACGGCTCGACGACCTCGCATCCTTGTGGCGGTCGCTGCAGGAGCATCACCGCTCCGTCGATCCCGCGATCCCGGGTATCCCGCCGCGCAGCGCGGATGATTCCTGGCCGCGCCGGCGCACGAGATACGTCGAGTGGCTACGCCATCCAGATGCGTTCGTCCTACTTGCGAGCTCGCGATCGGCGTGATCGCGACCAACGACGGCGCGATGCGCTTCTACGAACGGAAGGGGTTCCAGCCGTGGGTCGTCACGACGCTCGGTAAGGTCCCGGAGTCGACCCAGTAGTCCGTCATGGACTAGATCGTCGCCGAACGAGCACCGCTCACGATGAGCACGACGATCAGTCCCGCCACCGCGAGCCGGTACCACATGAACGCCTTGAAGCTGTGGCGACGCAGGTAGCCGAGCAGGAACCAGATCACCACGAACCCGCTGATCGCAGAGGAGACGAACCCCCAGAGGAATTCGCTCCCGTAACCCTGGAACCCATTCTGTAGCAGGCCGACGCCCTTGGAGAGCCCCGCGCCGGCGATGATCGGGATCGCCAGCAGGAACGAGAACCGTGCGGAGGACTCGCGGTCCAGGCCGATCCATCGAGCGCCGGTCATGGTGATCCCCGACCGCGACACGCCAGGTTGCAGCGCCAGCGCCTGCAGGGAGCCCAGCCCCAGCCCGGTGCGCGGTCCGATCGAATCCATACCGCGGTCCGCTCGCGACCGCGCATCCACCCACCACAGCAGGACCCCGCCGACCGACAACGTGATCGCCATCAGCCACGGCTGCCCCAGCTTCTCCTCGATCGTGGATTCGAGGAGTGCCCCGGCGATCGCTCCCGGGATCGTCCCGATCACGAGCGCCCAGGCCAAGCGTTCATCGGGCGTGCTCATCGCGCGCGAGCGGATGGAGTGGAACCACGCCTTCAGGTAGCGCCAGAGGTCGCTCCGGAAGTACACGACCGCACCGACCAGCGTTCCCACATGCAGCGCGACATCGAACGTCTTGTTGAGCGCGGGGTCGTTCACGATCGACCAATTGAAGAGCCATGGAACCAGGATGAGGTGGCCGGAGCTTGAAACGGGAGCGAACTCGGTCACTCCTTGCGTCAGGCCGAGGATGATCGCCTGCAGGACGGTCAAGGGAGATCCTTTCGGTGGAAGGTCGCGACATGCTAACGGCCTGCCCCGAGCGAAACATAGACCCCGGATGTGTTCTTCCGGTGTCAAGCAACCGGCGTGGGCGCGGGCCCGAGGATCGCAACCTGTAGCTGGCCGAACGCGCGCGCGTAGGCCAGGCGCGCGGCTGCATCCCCGTCGACGAGGAGCACGAGCGCCGCGCCGGGATCTCCCGTCGACGTGCCGCCGACCCCGCTCCCGCTCGATGTGCCTCCGGCGAGGACGCGCACGACCTCGAGGTCCGTCGCGACGAGCTCCGTGTGCGGTCGTCCACCGCCGTACGTCGCGTAGACCTCGACGTGGTCGCCCGCACGGATCGTTCCGGCCGGAGCGCCGCTCGGAACGACCACCGCTCGCAGCCCCTCGGGGACGAGCGCCGCCACCGGTCCGACCGTGGTCGCCGCCAGCCTCGATCGGGTGAGGATCTCACCGGCCTCGATGTCCGCCGTGAGGACGCGTCCCACGACCGTCGCGACGTCGTGCATCGCGCCGGGCGGAACGAAGTCCCCGGGAACGGTCGACGTGTGGAGCATCCCGTCGGACAGCGTCGTTCCACGAGCGAGATCGGTGGCGGCCGTCACGATGTCCACCGGTGGTCCCACGGCGGGGTGCAGCGCTTCCACCCGACCCTGGTAGCCGCGGACCACGACGAACGCGAGCGCGCCGAGCACGACGGCGAACGCCATCAACATCTTCGAGGCGAGCGGCCAGCTGCGTCGGAACACGGCCGGTAGGCTCGCACCGCAGATCGATCGATGCCGTGATCCGCGTCACGTTGTCGGGCTGGTTCCGAGCGTCACTCGACCGGACGCGGGCCCTTCCGCTGCGACAGGGGGAGGGTCCGCACCCGGAACTCCTCCAGCGCCTCGCGGCCGACGATCAACCGCACCGACTCCTCGATCCGTTCCCCGAGCGCATGCGCGTCCTCTTCGGTCTTGAACGTCAGCTCGATGCGGACGAGCACCGGTTCGCCGGGCATCGCTACACCTCGAATCGAGCGCCGGTGAGCGCCGTCGCGCACGGACAGTCGCGTCCGACCGGCAGTGCGGGGATCACCGCGAAGAGCAGGTCGCGGAGCCGCTCGTTGTTCTCGGTGAACACCCGCACGACCTCCTCGTGCGTCACCGGCGGCACGCCTTCGACACCGACGTCGTAGTCCGTGATCAGCGAGATGTTCGCGTAGCAGAGCTCCAGTTCTCGTGCGAGCACCGCCTCGGGGTACTGCGTCATGTTGATGACCTCCCACCCGGCCGATGCGAACCACGCCGACTCCGCACGGCTCGAGAAGCGAGGGCCCTCGATCACGACGACGGTTCCTCGATCGTGGAGCGGGATCGACAGTTCGCGCCCGCATGCGATCGCGACCTCGCGCATCGTCGGGCAATAGGGGTCTGCGAACGAGATGTGCGTGGTTTCCGGACCGTCGTAGAACGTGTTCGGCCGGTCGCTCGTGCGGTCGACCAGCTGGTCGCAGATCACGAAGTCGCCGGGCTTCACGGTCGGCTGGAGCGAACCGCACGCGTTCGGGCCGAGCACGCGCGAGACGCCGAGCTCCTTCATGGCCCAGACGTTCGCCTGGTAGGGGACCCGATGGGGAGGGAACTCGTGCTTCAGGCCGTGCCTCGGGATGAACGCCACCCTGCGGTCTCCGACGTCGCCGATCACGGGCGGCGCCGACGGTTTGCCGTACGGCGTGTCGACGTCGACGGTCTGGGTCGACTCCAGGAACGCATAGAAGCCCGACCCCCCGAACACCCCGATCTCCGCCTGCGTCACGAGTCCTTCTTCCCCTCCGAGCTCGAGGTCGAGGACGAACTTCCACCCGAGGAGCTCGAAGCGGCCGTCTTCTCGGCTGGTTTCTCGCCCGACTTCTCACCCTTCTTCTCGCTCTTGGAGTCCGAGGATTCCGTCGAGGCCGCCGGCTTCTCACCCGACTTCTCCCCCTTCTTCTCGCCCGACGACTTCGATTTCTTCCCGTGATCGGTGGCGTAGAAGCCGGACCCCTTGAACGAGATGGCGGGGGGCGCGAACACCTTGCGGAGCTCGCCGCCGCAGACCGGACAGACCGTGAGCGGGTCGTCGATCATCGCCTGGATGACGTCGAACGTGTGTCCGCAATCGCGACAGCGGTACTCGTAGGTCGGCATGACGCGTCGAGTCTAGCGGAGGGTTCGAACGCGCCTCGGTGCTTCGCCGCTCGCTCCGAGATAGGCCTTTCGACGCATGTCGAACAGACCTTCGGACTAGCCTTCCAGCCGATGTTCGCATGGCCCGAAGGAGCTACGGTCATCACCTGACGATCACGGTGCGCCGCCACGCGCGGAGCGCCACCCCGGGGGCGATCCAAGGAGGTCGGCGATGCGAGGATCCGGGCGAGAGGCCAGACGGCGGCCCGAGTTGGACCTGTTGGTCGGTCCGCTCGAGGCGGCGGCGATCGATGACGACGCTCGATCCGACCGGTCGACACCCGAGGAGAGCGAACTCGTCGATCCGTTCGAACTGCCTACGTGGCGAGAGGACGGATGACGGCCGACGTCATCACCGATGCGTAGAAAGGCATCTACACTCATGACTTCCCCCGAACCCAGCGTCACGACGACGGAAGGAAGCTTCATGCCGGTCAGGAAGGCCGTCATCCCCGCGGCCGGTCTCGGGACGCGCTTCCTCCCGGCGACGAAGGCGCAGCAGAAGGCGATGCTCCCCGTGGTCGACAAACCGTCCATCCAGTACGTGGTGGAAGAAGCGGTGGGCGCGGGGCTGACCGACATCCTGATCGTCACCGGGCGTGGCAACCGTTCCCTCGAGGATCATTTCGATCGTTCCTTCGAGCTCGAGCACTTCCTCGAGTCCAAAGGCAAGTTCGACGAGCTGAAGCAGGTGCAGGCGATCAGCGACATGGCCTCGATCCACTACATCCGCCAGAAGGATCCGTTGGGCCTGGGGCATGCGGTCTCGGTCGCCGAGGACCACATGAACGGCGAGCCGTTCGCGGTCCTGCTCGGTGATGACTTGATCCACCACTCGATGCCGCTGCTGCCCGAGATGCTCCGCGTCCACGAGCGGTACGGCAGGAGCGTCATCGCCGTCCAAGAGGTGCTGCCCGAGGAGATCCAGTTCTACGGATGCGTCAAGCCGGAATGGGTCGAGGAGAACCTCGCCCGCGTCCTGTCGATCGTCGAGAAGCCGTCGCCTGGGGACGCCCCGTCCAACCTGGCGGCGATCGGCCGGTACGTGCTCACGCACGACATCTTCGACGCACTCCGCGATACGGAACCGGGGGCCGGTGGCGAGATCCAGCTGACCGACGCGATCAACCAGCTCGCGAACGAGCAGGCGTTCTATGCCTACAAGTTCGATCGCGGACGGTACGACGTCGGCAACAAGCTCGACTACCTGAAAGCCACGGTCGAGTTCGCCCTTGAGCGCGACGACATCGGAGACGACTTCCGCCGGTACCTTCAGGATCTGCTCGGCGACGACAGGCTCGGCTGAGACTCGCCTCGCCTTCCCGAGACCACTCGCCAAGACCACTCGGTAGACTGCCGCCATGGCCGAACGACGGCACGTCCACGATCACGACGACGTCGCCGGGCTGCTCTCCGTGGAAGAGGCGCGGAGGAACGTCCTATCGCAGATCCATCCACTGGCTCCGTTGAACCTGCCACTGACGGAGGCGTTCGGATGCGTGATCGCCGAGGACGTGACCGCCGATCGAGATCTTCCCGAGTTCGCGTCGTCGGCCATGGACGGGTTCGCCGTCCGCTCCTCCGACGTCCGCGGTGCGTCGCCCGCGTCCCCCATCGAGCTGAAGATCGTCGGCAGCGCCCGGATCGGACGCAGACCCGATGCCGTGGTCGGCGGGGGAGAGGCGGTGCGGATCGCCACCGGAGCCCCGATCCCGGCCGGCGCCGACACCATCGTTCCGATCGAGAACGCCGAGCCCGGTGGGGAGATGGCGATGATCTTCGACGGTCCGCCCGCCGGCCAGCACATCCGCCCCTCCGGTGAGGACGTGCGCGCCGGGCAGGTCCTGGTGGCGGCGGGCAAGCGCCTGGGGCCGCCGGAGATGGGTCTGCTCGCGAACGCGGGGTTCCCGCACCCCAGCGTCCACCCCCGACCCCGCGTGATCGTCCTGTCCACCGGCGACGAGCTGATCCCGCCGACCGAGACACCGGAGTTCGGGCAGGTCCGCGACTCGAACGCCTACATGATCTTCTCGGCCCTCCGCGATGTCGGCGCCCAGCCGGTGCTGGCCGGCATCGTGAAGGACGACGTCGACGCGCTCAAGGAGACCGTGCTCAGCTACCTGATCCAGGCCGACGCGTTCATCTCCTCGGGCGGCGTGTCGGTCGGCGAACGCGACGTCGTGAAGGCCGCGTTCTTCCGTCGCGGCGACGTGGAGTTCTACAAGGTGGCGATGCAGCCCGGTATGCCGCAGGGGTTCGGGCACATCGAGGGCAAGCCCTACTTCGGCCTGCCGGGCAATCCGGTGAGCGTGTTCGTGAGCTACGAGATCTTCGTGCGCCCGGCCATCCTCAAGATGATGGGTCGCACGCAGCTGTTCCGCCCGGAGGTGACCGCCACGCTGTCGGAGGACGTCGCCGGTCCGAAAGGCAAGCTGCAGTTCGCCCGTGTGCGACTGGAGCGCAGCGACGACGGCTGGATCGCCGACGCCAACCGGCTCTCGAGGCTCGAACCTCATCTCGACGGTCGTGAAGGCGAACGGTCTGGCGATGGTGCCGGTCGGGATCGCCGTCGCCGAGGCCGGCTCCGAGGTCCGCGTGATCGTGTTCCGTTCCTCGGAGGACTGAGCGTGAACGAGCCGGCGCGGATCGTCGAGGTGGGCGAGAAGCAGATCACGGATCGGGAGGCGACCGCCGAGTGCATCCTGACGACGACCCCCGAGGCGTGTGCGCATCTGGTCGCCGGAACCCGCAAGGGCAAGCCGATCGAAGCCGCCCGGATCGCCGGCCTGATGGGGGTCAAGCGCACCCCCGACCTGCTGCCGTTCTGCCATCCGATCGCGGTGACCGGTGCGGAGGTCGTCCTCGAGCCCGACGAGCGCGCGGGGACCATCCGCGTCCAGGTGACGGTGCGGGCGAAGGATCGCACCGGCGCCGAGATGGAGGCGCTCACGGCCGCCGCAGTCGCCGCCCTGAGCCTGTACGACACCACGAAGGAGTTCGACCGCGCCGCGCACATCGACGGTCTGCGCCTCCTGGCGAAATCGGGCGGCAAGAGCGGCGACTACCGAGCGGACTGAGCGGTCAGTTGGGATACGATGCGGGCATGTTGGGGACGTACAACGACTGGATGCTGAGCCTCCCGGCGGTCCTGCAATTGCTCGTGGCGCTCGCGACCCTCACCGTCATCGGGCTGACGCCGCTGCTGCTGTGGCTGGGGTTCGCCGTGATCTCGACGCGGGATGCGTCGCACGGCCGTCAAGATCCCGCGAAGCCGTAGGGCCTTCCAGGAGCGGAGCCGGGATCTCAACGTCCCGTCAGCGAGAAGTGCATGTAGTCCTTGAGCGAGTGCCAGTCGCCGCCCCATCCCCACCCGATCCCGGCGAACGCCGCCACGACCACGTCGTGCGGGTGGATCATGCCCGGCAGCTGCTGTGACCGGTCGATGTACGGCAGGCACGCCTTGCGTAGCACCTGACCGTCGCCCGTCACGTAGGGGTTCTGTGTCGGGTTGATGTCGATCGCCCAGCCGTACGCGTGCTCTGAGAAACCGCTCGTCTGACCGGTGACCGGGCGGCAGCTGAACGACGCGCTGACGTTCATGGTGCTGTACCAGTCGGATGGGCGAGGCGGACGCCACTTCGCAGCGAGCGCGATCTTCTGGATGGGGAACCTCGCGTCGAACAATCGATGGAACACCGAGAGGACGTCGTCGGCCACCGTCTCGTTGATGATCAGCGGGCCTTGTTTCACCCGCCCGCCGAACGTCCAGTAGCTCACGGTCACAAGACGGAGATCGCGGATCGGGACGGGACAGCCCGGGTGCCAGTTCCGGCCGATGAGCTCGTCCCGCAGCTGATCGTCGATCCACCTCACCGACCCGACGAAGGCCGGTGATGGGGACGGGGACGGTGTCGGGGGCGCCGGCGTGCCACGGCCCGCCGTCGCGTGCGCCACGGTGCACGCCGCCAGCAGGAACGGGACGACGATCATGGCTATCCGTCGATGATCCACGTTGCCCATCCTCTCATCGGATATGGGGTGTCATGCAGCCCGGATGGGCGATACCGGCCTCCGAGGCCGAACGATGTGGAAATCACATCGATGTGCTTCCCCACCCCATATGTCGCTGCTACCGTGCTGTTCCAGCCTAGATGTTGTGTTCGAACCGGGGGTCGACAGGCAGGAGGCTGGCGCGTGGATTGGTTACTCCTCGCCGCGTTGGGCATCATGTGGGTGGCGTTCCTGCTTCCGACAGACCGTCGGCGGCAGCGCACCGAACATAGCGTCGAAGATTTCGAACGCAGGATGGAGCTCTTGGCACACGCAGAGGCGCAAGGCAGCGAGGGGCGGTGGATCGTCACCCCCCGCAAAGGCGCACGGTTCGTGGGTGTGGCGGAGCGCAGACGCGCGAGGCTGCGTGAACGACGCCGCAAGGTGCTCGTGTTCCTGCTCGAGTCCATCGGTCTGACGTTCCTCATCGGCCTGGTCCCGCCGCTGCACGCGGCGTGGGTGCTGACCGGCATCTTCGGGGGTCTCCTCCTCCTCTACGTGTGGCTCCTGCTCACGATCAAACACCGCGAAGGGGTCCAACCGCACGAGACGGCGCGCGCCGCGCGGCAGCCGGCACGGGTCAAGACGCCGGTGACCGCCGTGCCCCGGTACGTCGTGGACGGCATGAGTGGGTGGGCCCGCCCGACGTTCAACGGGCTCGGTTCGGTCGGTGAGGGCGATCGGGTGCACGTGGTCGTGCGACCTGCCGGCGACATGGCCGGCGCGTAGCCCGGCTCGTCGGGGCCCTTTGTTAGGCTGACCACTTCCTGGGGGTGTAGCTCAGCCCGGTAGAGCGCTGCCCTCGCACGGCAGAGGTCAGGGGTTCGAATCCCCTCACCTCCACCAGGAACCCGCTGCTACGCTCGCGCGCATCGACACTCCCCGGATCGACGTGGGCACGAAGGGCTTCCCGGCCGTCGATGGGCCGGTGCTCGTCGGCGACATCGCCGGCCGTGGATGGTCGCTCACCGACCTTCCGACGCCCGTCATGGTGCTCCGTGAGCGCGCGTTGGCCCACAACCTCTCGCTGATGGCCGAATACTGCAGGGCGTGGGGCGTGGACATCGCGCCGCACGGCAAGACCACTATGGCTCCGCAGCTCTGGGATCGTCAGCTCCAGGCCGGAGCCTGGGGCATCACGGCGGCGACGGTCGATCAGGCTCGCGTCATGCGTGCGTCGGGCGTCCCCCGCGTGCTGCTCGCGAACGAGCTCGTCGACCCGGTGTCGATCGCATGGGTCGCCGAGCAGCTGGCCGACCCCGCGTTCGAGCTCATCTGCTACGCCGATTCCGATCGCGGCGTGGACATCCTGGAGGAGCACCTGCGAGCGCGTCGACCCCACCGGCCGCTGTCGGTGTTGGCCGAGTTGGGGTTCGACGGCGGCCGGACGGGGTGTCGGACCATCCCGGAAGCGATGCACGTCGCCGGGCGCGTGGCGTCCTCTGACGTCCTGCACCTGGCCGGCGTAGCCGGTTACGAGGGGACCATCTGTCACGATCGGTCGCCCGAGTGCCTGGCGCTCGTCCTCTCGTATTTGGACCGGCTCCGCGAGCTCACGCGAACCATGATCGACGCGGGGACCTTCGACGGCGCGGAACGGATCGTCTGCTCCGCCGGCGGCAGCGCGTTCTTCGATCTGGTGGTCGATCGGCTGCGTGGCCCGTGGCCGGGGGACGCCGACGTCCGCGTGGTCCTTCGCTCCGGTTGCTACCTGACCCATGACTCGGGGATCTACGAACGGGTCTCGCCGCTGCCCGCGCGTGACGGCGAGCGTGGGTTCCACCCGGCGATGGAGCTCTGGGGCTCGGTGCTATCCCGGCCCGAGCCGGCCCTCGCCCTCCTCGGGTTCGGCAAGCGCGACGTGTCGTTCGACATCGACCTCCCGATGCCGCAGATCGTGCGCTCGCCCGACGGCGATACGCGCGAGGCGGACGGACTGCTGACGGTCGTCGAGCTCAACGACCAGCATGCGTACGCGCGGGTCGACGCCGGACTGACGATCGACGTGGGCGACCGGGTCAGGTGCGGGCTGAGCCACCCCTGCACGGCGTTCGACAAGTGGCGCCACATCCCGGTGCTCGACGATGACGACCGTGTGATCGACGCCGTCGCCACCTTCTTCTAGCGCCGGGTCTCCGATCGGCCGCACGTCTCGTACGATGTTGCGACATGTCCGCCCGCCTCAAAGCCACTGCCGTGCTTGCGTCGTTCGCGATCCTGGTCGCCCTGTCGACCGCGGCCTCGGCGCGCACCACCGCGGCCCTCACCTTGACGGCGTCCTCGAAGAACGTGGCGTTCCACGAGAGCGTGACGTTCGTGGCGACGGTGGATCCGCGGGTCGCCGGCCAGCAGGTGAGCATCCTCGACGCGGCCGGGGCCGAGCTCGTGTCCGGGACGACGGGGCAAGATGGCACGTTCTCGGCGAACGTTCGACCGGAGGCGAACCTGGTCGCACACGCATCGTCCCTCGGCGTGGACAGCACCTCGGTGTCGGTGGGCGTTCGACCGGTCGTGACGCTGACCTCGGGCGCGGTCCGGTTGTTCGACACCGTCACGGTTCGCGGGACGTTCAAACCCGTCCGCCAAGGGCAGTCCGTCACGGTCGAGCTCCAGCACCGCGGCCAGGTCGTTGCGACCAAGCGAGGGGCGATGGATGCGAACGGGCGATTCACGACGACGTTCTTCGTGTCGCAGGCCGGCAGCTATCGGGCGCGTGCGTCGTTCGATGCATCGGATCTGCTGCCCGGACGTGCGGCGACTCCGCCCTCCGTCACCGTGCAGCCCGACCTCGCGCTGGGCGCGCACGGCATCTACGTCAACCTCTTGGAGCGACGACTCGTCCAACTGCACTACCACCTGGTCGGGAGTCGACGACGTCTTCGACTACCGGACCGCCGACGCCGTGATGGCGTTCCACAAGGTGCAGGGGATGGCGCGGACCCAGACGGTCGACGCGGCGACGTGGCGCGCGCTCGGCACGCCCAAGCTCTTCGTGCCGCGGCATCGCGAGGACGGCGTCCACATCGAGGTCGATCAGACGCGCCAGGTGCTCGCCGTGGTTCGCGACGGCGACGTGGAGGCCATCATCCACGTTTCGACCGGCAAGCCGTCGACGCCCGACGCGCGACGGGTCCTTCCACGTCTACTCGAAGCTCGCGGGGTTCAGCGCGAAGCAGCTGTACTACCCGAGCTTCTTCGACGGGGAGCGGGCCATCCACGGGTGGACCGACGTCCCCAACTACGCGGCCAGTCACGGATGTGTCCGGATCCCGTACTGGATCGCCCTGTGGATGTTCGATCAGGACCCGATCGGAACGCCGGTCTACGTCTACCACTGATCGAACCGAGACCTGACCGATCCCCGATCGGTCGCCAAGCGGCGTTCAAGGTCCGGGCCCTCGCATGCCGACAACAGACCTATACCCCGGATCCCCAGGAGGGACCATGAAGGCTGGCAAGATCTCATACGCGGGCGTCGGCGTGGCCGTCGGCGGCGTGATCGGGTTCCTCGGCGTCATCGTGGGCTGGTTCAAGTTCTCGTACCCGCTCGGCAACGGGACCGCGACCGTGACGTTGAGCGGGACCCACGACTGGACCGGCACCGTGGCGATGGCCGCGGCGTTCGGAGCATTCGCGTTCGGCGGTGCGTACGTCCTGATGGAAGACCCGCAGCTTCGCCGGATCACCGGCGTGCTCGGCGCGGTCTGTTCGGCGTTCCTGCTGATCATGTCGATCGCTGGTTTCAGCCGGGTCAGCGACGCGATCGGCGTGCCGGCATCGGTCTTCACGACCGCCGCGGGAACGGGACTCGCGATCTCGTTCGTGGGCGGCGTCGTCGCGGTGGTCGGTTCGGTCCTCACCTCGCGGGAGATCCTTTCCGCAGGTCCGGTGCCCGCAGCCGACGTGCCGGCGGAAGCCGTCGAGGCCTGAGGCAACTCCCGGTACCCTGAGCCTCCATGTCGGAGGCGAAGGACCGGTCACGCACCTGGTGGAACCGCCCCGGACTCGATGTCCGGGGCGGTCGCCTGTTCGTCGCCGGCCGTGACGCCGAAGCGATCGCCCGCGAACACGGCACGCCGCTGTACGCGCACGATCTGGTTCGCGTTGCCGAGCAAGCCCGCGCTGCTCCGTTCGGCGTTCGGTCGGGCGGGGCTGGACGGCCGGGTCCGTCTCGCACTGAAAGCGCAACACGAGCCCGAGCTCCTGCGGTTCGTCCGCGCGCTCGGTCGGACCGCGGCACGCCCGAGAGCGTGGCGATGGATGTGTGTTCGCCGGGTGAGGTGGAGTGGGCGCTCGAGCACGGGTGGCGCGAGGACGAGATCAGCTACACCGGCACGAACCTCTCCGATCGCGACCTCGATGTGATCCTCGCACACCCCGACGTCCACCTGAACGTCGACCTCCTGACGCAGATCGACCGGGTCGGCCGTCGGTCGCCGGGCGCACCATCGGGATCCGCGTCAACCCGCGCGGCGGCGCCGGCTTCGCCGGTGGCGGCGGCACGCTCTACTCGGGGCCGCGGCCGACGAAGTTCGGGATCTTCCGGGAGCAGTTGCAGGAGGCGCTCGTCGTCGCCCGCCGGCACGACCTCATCATCGACACCGTCCATCTCCACGTCGGAGACGGCTACCTCGACGACGGGCTGCCCGAGATCGATGAGGTCCTTCGCCGCGTGGCCGAGATGGTGCGGATGCTGCAGGGCGAGGGATGTCCCATCGTCGAGGTGAACACCGGAGGAGGGCTCGGGGTGCCGCAGGGCGCCGGCGACCATCCGCTCGACCTCGACCGATGGGCGTCGATCCTGGCCGAGCACCTCGGACCGCTGGGCGTCGCGGTCGGCACGGAACCGGGGGACTTCCTGGTCAAGGAATGCGCGATCAACCTGGCCGAGGTCGTCACCGTCGAGGACCGGGACGGCGTGCGCTTCGTGGGCTTGGACGTCGGATGGAACGCGATGGGGGAGCGTTTCATCTATCACTCGCCGCTCGACCTCGTGCTCTGTCGAGCGGCCGACGCGCCCGCCGTCCGGGACGTGACGATCAGCGGTCACATCAACGAGGGCGACGATCTGTTCGCAGAGGCGCTGCCGTTCCCCGAGGTCGTGGAAGGTGACATCGTCGCCGCGATCAACGTGGGCAGCTACAACGCCTCCATGACGGCGGAGCATTGTTTGCGACCCGCCGCCCGCGCCGTGTTCTTCACGGACCGCGTCTGATGGATATGCTCGACGCGATGCCCCGATGAGCGCACGCACGCTGATCCACGCCGGCCGGCTGATCGACGTCGACCGCCAGGAGGTCGCGCACGACCGGGTGATCGTCGTCGAGGGCGACCGCGTCGCGGATGTGGTGACGGAGGCGCCCGCGGAGACGTCGTCGGTCACGATCGATCTCTCCGAGCACACCGTGCTCCCGGGTCTGATGGATATGCACGCGCACATGGTCGGGGAGATGGAGACGGGGCTCGGCTACGCGGCGCTGGTCATGCGGACGGCGGCGCAGGAGGCGCATGAGCGGCGTCCGCAACGCACGCGCGACGGTCGAGGCCGGGTTCACCACCGTCCGCGACGTGGGCACGTTCCGGGCGTTCGTCGACTGCGCGCTGCGCGACGCGATCGACGCGGGCGACACACCCGGCCCGCGCATGATGTGCGCCGGCCCGTTCGTGACGGTCTCGGGAGGTGGCGGTGACGTCACCGGGCTCGCACCCGATGTCGACGCCGTGGTGCCGATCGACCTGCGCTTCGGCGTCGCGAACTCGGTGGACGAGGTGCGCGAACGGGTGCGGCGGATCCTGGGCGGCGGCGCCGACTTCATCAAGGTGATCGCGACCGGCGCCGTGCTCACCGAGGGCACGACGCCCGCCGCCCCGGAGTTCAGCGAGGACGAGATCCGCGCCGCGGTCGAGGAGGCCGCGCTCTACGGCACACACGTGGCGGCGCACGCGCACGGCGCGGAGGGGATCAAGCGCGCGGTCCGGGCAGGGGTCCGCTCGATCGAGCACGGCTCGCTCATGGACGACGAGGCCGATCGACCTGATGGCCTAGCACGGCACGTACCTGGTCGCCGACATCTACAACGGCGACTGGATCGCCGAGGAAGGCGCGCGCGGTGGCTGGTCGCGCCGACGTGATCCGGAAGAACGAGGAGACCACCGGCGCGCAGCGCGACGGGTTCGAGAAGGCGGTGAAGGCCGGCGTCGCGATCGCCTACGGGACCGACAGCGGCGTCTACCCGCACGCGTGGGCCGGGAGGCAGTTCGCCTACATGGTGCGCCACGGCATGACGCCGATGCAGGCGATCCGGAGCGCGACCGTGGTCGCGTCCGAGCTGATGGGCTGGCAGGACCGGGTCGGGGTCGATCGCGCCGGGGAAGTTCGCCGACCTGGTCGCGGTGCCCGGCGATCCGCTCGAGGACATCTCGCGTGCTGGAGGACGTCGGATTCGTGATGAAGGGCGGCGTGGTCGTCAAGGGATGAAGGAGTGATCCAGATGGGCAAGCTGACGGCCGAGGAGATCGTCGAGCTCTCCAAGCGCTACACGCTGTACGACTGGCAGGCGCAGTCCAAGGCCGTCGCCCGATCGCGATCGATCGCGCGGAGGGCGTCTACTTCTACGGCGTCGACGGCAAGCGCTGCTCGACTTCAACTCCCAGCTCATGGGCGTGAACATCGGCCACGGCGATCGCCGGGTGACCGACGCGATCGCGCGGCAGGCCGAACGCCTCGCCTACATCTCGCCGTTCATGGCGTTCGAGGAGCGCGCCCTGCTCGGGCAGAAGCATGGCCGAGCTCTGTGCCCGGCGACATCGAGAAGACCTTCTTCACGCTCGGCGGCGCCGAGGCGAACGAGAACGCGATCAAGATCGCGCAGCTGGTCACGGGACGCCAGAAGATCCTGGCGCGGTACCGCTCGTACCACGGGGCGACCTACGCGGCGCGATGACGCTCACGGGCGACCCGCGGCGCTGGCCGAACGAGCCCGCCGATGTCCGGGCGTCGTGCACGTGCTCGACCCCTACCACGGCCCGCACGCGGCCGAGGACGACGCGCGAGACGGCGCTCGCGCCGCTGGAGGAGACGATCGAGCTCGAAGGGCCCGGCCACGATCGCCGCGTTCATCCTGGAGACCGTCACCGGCACGAACGGCATCCTGATCCCGCCCGACGGCTACCTGCAGGGCGTCGCGCGAGCTCTGCACGAAGTACGGCATCCTGCTGATCGCGCGACGAGGTCATGTGCGGGTTCGGGCCGCACCGGCGAATGGTTCGCCGTGAACCACTGGGACGTCGTGCCCGACATCATCACGATGCGCGAAGGGCCTGACGTCGTCCTACGCGCCGCTCGGCGCCGTCGGTATGCGCCCGCGAGATCGCCGACCACTTCGAGGACAACGTGTTCTGGGGCGGCCTGACGTACAACACGCATCCGCTCGCCGTGGCCGCCGCGATCGCCACGATCGGCGTCTACGAGGACGACGACCTGATGGAGCACACGCGCAAGATGGGCGACGTCATGCGCCCGTCATCACGAGGAGCTGACGGACAAGCACCCGTCGGTCGGCGCCGTCCGCAACATCGGACTGTTCGGCGTCCTCGACCTGGTGAAGAACCGCGAGACGATGGAGCCGATGTCGCCGTTCAACGTGACGAACGACGTCATGGCGAGCATCAACCGGTTCCTGCTCGACAACGGGCTCTACACGTTGATCCGTTGGTGGACGTGATGACGAACCCGCCGCTGTGCATCACCGAGGAGCAGCTGGCGGAGGGCTTCGAGATCATCGACCGCGCGCTCGAGATCACCGACGCCGCCGTGGAGGCCTGACGCGGCCCATGGGGGAGCGGGTCGGCTTCATCGGGCTGGGCATCATGGGCGCGCCCATGGCGCGGCAACCTCCTGGCAGCCGGGTTCCCGCTGACGGTGCACTCGCGGAGCCCGGGACCGGTCGACGAGCTGGTGGAGCCGGTGCCGCACGCGGCCGACTCACCGGCGGAGCTCGCCGCGCGTCGCGACGTCGTGATCACGATGCTGCCCGACACGCCCGACGTCGAGGACGTGATGCTCGGCGACGACGGGGTGATCGCGGGCGCGGCGGCGGGGTCCCTCGTGATCGACATGAGCACGATCGACCCGGGCCCGACCCGCGCGATCGCCGAGCGTCTCGCCGACGGCATGACGTCGCGATGCTCGACGCGCCCGTCAGCGGCGGCGAGCGCGGGGCGATCGACGGGACGCTCTCCATCATGGTGGGCGGCTCCGACGACGGCGTTCGCGCGCGCGACGCCGATCTTCGAGGCGCTGGGCAAGAACATCGTGCACGTCGGCCCGCGCGGCGCCGGACAGATCACGAAGGCATGCAACCAGCTGGTCGTGGCCGCGACGATCGAGGCCGTCGCCGAGGCGCTCGTCCTCGCGCGAACGCTCCGGCGTCGACGCCGCGAAGGTCCGGGAGGCGCTCCTGGGCGGGTTCGCCGGCATCGAAGATCCTCGAGGTGCACGGTCAGCGGATGCTCGACCGTGCGTTCGAGCCGGGGTTCCGCGCCCGGCTGCACCGCAAGGATGCTCGGATCGTCCTGGATGCCGCTCAGGCGGCCGGCTCGCCGATCCCCGCGTTCGAGGTGGTGGCCGCGCAGCTGGACCACCTGGTGGACGACGCCGATCGTGGCGACCTGGACCACTCGGCGTTGTTCACGCTGCTGGACGAAGCCTGACGCCTGGACGGGTTCAGTTGGAGACGGGCGTCTCGGCCCAGCGCTCCGCCCAGACCGGAGCTCGTCGATCACGCGCTCGAGGTCGCGGCCCTCGTCGGTCAGGTGGTACTCGATCAGGACCGGGGTCGACGGTGTGACGTCGCGTCGGATGATCCCGTCGGCCTCCAGCTGCTTCAACCGCTCGGAGAGCAGCGTGTCCGAGATGGGTGCGACCTCGTCGCGGATGTCGGAGAAGCGGGTCGCGCCGGCCAGCATGGCGCTGACGATCAAGGTGCTCCAGCGCTTCCCGAGTAGGTCGGCGGCACGCTGGAAGTGCACGCAGATGCCGTCGGCGTGCTCCGGAAGCTCGTCCGGCAGGTTCTTCGGTTCGCTCTTCGGTGTCATCGGAGCCTCATCTTAGGTTCGCACCCCCGCGATAGACTATCGGCGAGTCGGCATAGATATCTTCAGTAACTCTGGAATACAGAGGAACTATTCCCGCGTTAGTGCCTGTGTAGGCGGTCGTCACAGGGGTGATGACCAGGAGCAACGAGGAGGCAGCAGATGTCACAGGCAGTCAGGACCATCGAGGGCGTCGAGCTCCCGCCCGCAGGGACGTACACGATCGACCCGGCCCACTCATCGGTCGGAGTTCGTGGTCCGTCACCTGCTCTCCAAGGCACGCGGCCGGTTCACGGAGTTCAGCGGCGAGGTCGTGATCGGTGACGGTCTCGAGGACTCGTCCGCGAACGTCGAGATCGTGGCCTCGAGCGTGAGCACGAACCAGGAGATGCGCGACAACCACCTGAAGAGCGGCGACTTCCTCCTGACCGAGGAGCACCCGACGATCACGTTCCGCAGCAACGCGGTCCGTCCGACCGGCGGCAACGGGTTCGAGCTCGACGGCGACCTCACGATCCGTGGCATCACCAAGCCCGTCACGCTCGACGCGGAGTTCGCGGGCATGGGCGTTACCGGCCAGGGCACCCCGATGCTCGGCTTCTCCGCGAAGACCTCGATCGACCGCGAGGCGTTCGACATCACGTGGAACGCTGCGCTCGAGACCGGCGGGATGATGCTCGGGAAGAAGGTCGAGATCCAGATCGACGTGGAGCTGCTGAAGTCCGAGTAACTCCCGATCGCTCTGCTAGCCCCGGCGACCGGTTCGCACCCCTCCGCGGGCCGGTCGTTCGGTGTTCCTCGGGTTCGTCGGGCTGCGGGCCGCTGGCCCGCCGGGTCGTACCACTCCAGCTCGAACAGGCGGTCGTAGCGGACGACGACGTCTCCCGCGACCCACAGATCGGACGTCCAGCCATCGGAGAGCGACGTGAACCGCCACCGTGCCGCGGCGAACCGTCCCACGGCGGTCTCCACCTCTTCGTGATCGATCAGCTCGTACCGTTGCCGCTCGAGCGTCGGCTCCAGCGTGACCGGCGCCAGGTAGACGACATCGATCTCGGTCGTGTCCGTCAGGCGTCGCGTGGTGATCAGGTTGGTGGCGGGTGTGAAGTAGTCAAGATGACGGTCGGGCTCCCACGGGAGCTCGATCGAGACTCCGTCGCGCACGCCCGTGAGCGCTCCGCCGTGCGGCTCCAGCAGGATCTGGTGCTAGCCGGTGTCGACGCGGATCCGGACCGGACGCCAGTCGGCGTCGACGACCACGTCGAACGTCTCCACGTGCGGGGCCGGATCGGTCGTCTGGATGTCGGAGAAGTAGCGCCATCCCATCGGACCGGGCGCGCAGCGGAACTCCTCGGTGCCGACGCGCACGCCGTCGTCGCCGAGGACGGCGTACCGTCCGGCCGGCACGCCTAGAACGTCTCCGGCATGCCGAGGTCGCGCGCGATGATCAATCGATGGATCTCGCTGGTGCCTTCCCCGATCTCCAGGACCTTCGCGTCGCGGTAGAAGCGGGCGACGGGGAAGTCCTCGATGAAGCCGTAGCCGCCGTGGATCTGGACCGCCTCTCGCGCGTTGTCGACCGCCGCCTCGCTCGCCGCGAGCTTCGCGAGCGAGGCGGCCGCCACGTAGTCACGCCCCTGATCCTTCAGCCACGCCGCGCGGTACGTGAGCAGGCGCGCCGCCTCGGCCCTCGCGCGCATGTCGGCGATCTTGAACTGGATCGCTTGGTGCCCCCCGATCTGCTTTCCGAAGGCCTCGCGCTGGAGCGCGTACGTGACGCTCTCGTCGAGGCAGCCCTGCGCCAGACCGACGGACAGCGCGGCGACCCCGATCCGTCCGTCCGCGAGGACCGCGAGGCATTGTGAGAACCCGCGTCCCCGCTGGCCCAGCAGGTTCTCCTGCGGGACCCGGCAGTCGAGGAATGCCAGCTCATGGGTGTCGCTCGCTCGCCATCCGAGCTTGCGGTAGGACGGCGCGGCCTCGAACCCGGGTGCGTCCGACGGCACGACGATCGTCGAGATGCCGTGCGGCCCGCCCGCCGGCTCGGTCGCCGCGGCGACGATGTTGAACGTGGAGATCGCGGTTCCGGAGTTCGTGATGAACGCCTTCGACCCGTCGACGATCCAGTCGCCGTTCTCGAAACGTCCCGTCGTGTGGACCTCGGCCGCGTCGGAGCCGGCGCCGGGCTCGGTCAGTGCGAACCCTCCGAGCGCCTCGCCGCGTGCGAGCGGCGCGAGCCAGCGCTCCTTCTGCTCGTCCGTTCCGAACCGGTTCAGCAGGTTGCCCGCGAGCCCGATCGCGGCGGACAGCGTGATCGCGATCGACTGGTCGACCCGACCGAGCTCCTCGAGCGCGAGACACACCGTGACGGCGTCGGCGTCGGATCCTCCGTACGCCTCGGGGAACGGCAGACCGAACAACCCGAGGTCGCCCATCTGCTTCACCACATCGAGCGGGAGCTTCTCCTCTCGGTCGGCTTCGGCAGATCGCGGCTTAACGACGTCTTCAGCGAACTCGCGGACGACGCCGCGGAACGCCTCCTGCTCCGACGTCAGGTCGAAGTTCATGCCTGCCGGAAGCCTTCGATGTCGAGGATCGAGCCGGTTCGGGTCGGCTTCGCGACGACGCTTCGACTCGGGCGCCGATCTGCCACGGGCCGTCACCGAGCAGACGATGCATCACCACGGTGTCGGCACCCTCGAGCGTGACGAGCCCGATCGTGACCGGCTGGTCGAGCGGTGCACCGTCGATGCCGACGTACCCGATCGTGAACGACTCGAGCGTTCCGCCCGGGCCGCACTCGGTGTCGGCGGCGAGCTCCGCGAAGCATCGCTCGCAGAAGATCCGTGCCGGGAGGTACGTGACGCCGCACGCCTCGCACCGCGATCCGAGGAGCACGCCTCGGTCGCGCAACGCCTCGAAGAACGCGGTGTTCCCCACGCCGGGCGTGTAGTGGAACGCGACCGGCAGCTCGCCGTGAACGGTTCGCGCCACTACGCATCACCTCGCGGCCGGAAGTACGCGATGTCCAGGATCGAGCCCGTCCGTTCCTCGAGCGGGCGCCACACGGCCTCGACCGCCATCCCGATCCTGACGTCGTCGGGTGCTACCTCTCCGAGCTTGTGGAGGAACCCGCCGCTGGTCGCTCCGTCCAACCGGATCACCGCCGGGAGCTCCGGCGGGTCCACGGGCTGCATGTCCCACGACACGTGGCAGATCGAGAACGTCTCGACCAGACCGGTGGCGGCGACCTCCTCCCAGCGATCCGTCGGCCGGAAGCAAAGCTCGCAGAACTTCCGCGGCGGGACGAGCGTCCGCTCGCACGCCACGCAGTGCGTCGCGACGATCCGACCATCACGCAGTCCTTCGAGGAACGCCCCCATCGCCTCACCGGGGTCCCACTCATAGGACACGTCGAGCGCGTCATCGACAGACCCGACGGCGGAGTGGAACTCGGCATCCGACAACGGATGGCTGAGCGGCAAGGTCGAAGGACGAGAGATGGCGGCGGCCCCGCGGAGCGGGGTATGGGATGGCTGGGCAAGCGGAGCGGGGCCGCCGCCGCCACCCCGCCGCGCGCGAGCCGAGTCGTTCCCCATCACCACGACTGTGCCGACCTGCATCAGATCTCCCCACGCCTGCGCCACTCCACGTTCCGGTGTGCCGGGAACCTGCCGGGCCCCGGCCTCGCCGCGGAGCTGCCAGAAGAGCTCGGCGATCTTCATCAGCCCGGCCGCCGCGATCGGGTTGCCGACGCCGAGCAATCCGCCGGACGGGCAACACGGCAGGTCGCCGTCGCGCGCCGTCACGCCGTCGCGGGCGGCCTCCGGCGCCTTCCCCTTGTCGAAGAGCAGCAGTCCCTCGAGGTGGTGCAGTTCCTTGTAGTCGAACGGGTCGTACGGCTCGGCGATGTGGATCTGCTTGCGCGGCTCGGCGATGCCGGCCATCTCGTAGGCCATGCGCGCGGCGTTCTCCACGTACTCCGGATACGAGAGGTCGCGGTTCGTCCAGTAGGTGGTGTCGAGGTTCCAGCCGACGCCGTCGACCCACACGGGCTTGTCCGTCAGCCGCCGCGCGGCGTCCTCGCTCGCCATGACGATCGCGACGGCACCGTCGCTGATCGGCGAGACGTCGAGGCGCTGGACAGGCCACGCCAGGACCTCGCTCGCCAGGACGTCCTCGATCGTGATGTCGGCCTGGCCGAGCAACGCCGCCGGATGGTCGGCGGCGTTGCGCTTGTTCTTCACGGCCACGGCCGCGATGTCCCGCTTGTCCAGTCCGTACCGCTGCATGTAGCGGTTCATCTCGAGCGCGAAGATCCACAGCAGGTTCGGGCCGAGCGGTCGTTCGATGATGTTGTCGAAGATCGTCAGGAACGCGCCCTGCGGATGCGGCTGGCACGACGACATCTTCTCCTCGCAGATCACGAGCGCGACGTCGGCCATGCCGGACGCGACCGTGTACCAGCCCTGGATCGGCGCGAACACGCCGGTGCCGCCGCCGACGTACGTCCGGATGTACGGCTTGCCGACCGCGCCGCAGCCGTCGGCCAGGTAGTCGCCCTTGCGATGCACGCCGTCGAACGCGTCGGGCGCCGATCCGCTGCAGACGATGTCGACGTCGCGGAGCGTGAGCTCGCACGACTGCAGCGCGGCGCTCGCGGCCTGCCACGACAGCTCCTTGCCGGTCTCCTGGGCACGCCGTACGAACTTCGTCATGCCGGCGCCGATCACGGCGACGCGACGCCCGGTCACTCGTGCCCCTCGTACTCGAACAGCGCGAGCACGTTGCCGTCGGGGTCGTTGAACTCCACGAAGCGCGGACCGAGGCCTTCGCCGCCGCCCTCGTGTCCGACCTCCACGCCGCGCGCCGCGAGCTTCACCTTGGCCGCGTCGAGGTCGGCGACCGTGAACGCGAGCGTCCCGCCCGGGCGGACCGGGCCCGAGCCGGCTCCGTGCAGCCCGACCTGGATAGGCCCCGCGCCGAGCTGGGCCCACTCCTCGCCGGATCGATAGCCGAGCTCGAGGTCCAACACGTCCCGGTAGAACGCGACCGCGCGATCCATGTCGCTCACGAAGAAGTAGACGAGGTCCGCGTCCCCGAGCATCTAGCCGGCTCCCCGCAACACCGCGGCCGCCGCCGACGAGCTCGGCACGCCCCGCCACGACTGCACGACGCCGATCCGACCGACGCCGGCGCGGAGCTGCTCGACGCAGGCCAGGAACCGCGCGAGGCCGTTCGCCTCGTGGAGGTGTCCTTCACCGAGCGCGCCTCCAGACCGGTTCACCCGCGCCGGGTCGAGCCCTTGCAGGCCGAGCGCGTCCAGGTGCTGCAGCTGCTTGTACGCGAACGTGTCATCGACCTCTGCGGTGTCCACGTCGCCGGGCGTGACGTCCGCTTGGCGGTACGCCATCTCGCCCGCGCGACGCGCGGCCACCGCTTCGCCCCAGTGCCGGCTCTCCAGGCTGGGCGCGTCCTGGCTCCATCCGACGCCGTCCACCCAGACCGAGGCGTGGTGGCCTCGATCCTCCGTGGCCAGCACGGTCACCACGCAGCCGTCCGTGCTCCGCGCCGTCTGCTCGCTGGTCAACGGATCGAACAGCGGGGTGGGATCGACGTCGTCCGCGTACGCGGCGCGAGGGTTCGTCGCGCGCGTGCGCGCGGTTCGCGGCGGCGCGACCTCCGCGCACTCCTCCGCGCGTGCGGCCGCTCTCGTGCAGGTACCGGCGCATCTCCAACCCGGCGACGGCGAGCGCCGGGACGCCCAGCGGCCGGTTGAGCACCGGATCGAGCGCGAAGCGCTCGATCCGGCCGTGCGAGACCACGTCGGACGCCTTCGAGTGGGCCTCGACCGCCACGATCCTGGCGATCCCCGACCGGATCAGCATGACGGCGGTCGCGATCGCGAAGAGCCCGTCCGAGGCGACGGTCTGCACCGGTCGCTGGACCGCGCCGAGTTGGTCAGGGACGTACTCGTCGAAGATGCTCGTCCCCTCTTCGAAGTCCTCGGACGCGCAGACGAACGAGTCGATCTCCGTGCGGGCGTCGATGCCGGCGTCCGCGTACGCGGTCCGCGCGGCCTCGAACATCAGCTCCTTGTACGAGACCCCGGACGTGGTGGGAGAGAAGCCGGACCAGCCGATCCCGACCACCCCGACTCGCGGCTCCATCCCCACGGTTATACCGTGTCGGCGTGCAGGACGTCGTGTGGACCCCGTCGCCCGAGTACGTGGAACGCGCGAACGTGACCCGGTTCATGCGTACGCACGAGATCGAGACGTACGAGGAGCTGGTGGCGCGGTCCGTCGGCGACATCGTGTGGTTCTGGGACGCCGTGGTCCGTGACCTGGGGATCTCGTTCCTGGCGCCGTACGAGGAGGTCCTCGACACGTCCCGGGGCGTCGAGTGGGCGACGTGGTTCACCGGCGGGAAGACCAACGTGGCGCATCAATGCGTCGACGTCTGGGCCGATCGAACCCCCGAGGCCGTCGCGGTCGTGTGGGAGGCCGAGGACGGCGATCGTCCGTCGTGTCACCTATCGGGAGCTCCGCGAGCTGACCGATCGGCTGGCGCACGGGTTGCGATCGCTCGGGGTGAGGGAACGCGATGCGGTGGGCATCTTCATGCCGATGGCGATCGAGACCGTGGCCGCGGTCATGGCCTGTTCCAAGCTGGGCGCGATCTGGGTCCCGATCTTCAGCGGGTTCGGTCCCGAGGCGGTCGCCGCGCGCCTGGCGGACGCCGGCGCGAAGGTGCTGATCACCGCGGACGGCACGGTGCGGCGCGGTCGTCCGGTACCGATGAAGGAGATCGCGGATCGCGCCGCGAACGACGTCGTGAGCGTCGAACACGTCCTTGTGTGGTCCAGGCTCGGTGACGACGCGTCGCCGCGGATCGCGTGGCGGGACGTTCGGTGGGAGGAGCTCGTCGCGGCGCAGCCCGGACGTTTCGACACGGAACCGCTCGACAGCGAACACCCGCTCTTCATCGGTTACACCAGCGGAACGACCGGAACGCCGAAGGGCGTGCTCCACGTGCACGCGGGGTTCCTGGTGAAGATCGCCGAGGAGGTCGCGTACCAGGTCGACGTCCGACCGGGCGACGTCTTGCATTGGGTGACGGACCTGGGGTGGATCATGGGGCCGTGGGAGATCGTGGGCGCGCTCGCTCTGGGCGCGACCGTGGTGCTCACGGAAGGAGCGCCGAACTTCCCGGGTCCGGATCGGCTCTGGGAGACGGTCGAGCGTCACGGCATCACGACGCTGGGCGTCTCGCCGACGCTGATCCGCGCGCTGATCCCCAGCGGCGTCGAACCCGTTCGGGCGCACGATCTCTCGTCCCTGCGGATCCTGGCATCGACCGGTGAGCCGTGGAACCCCGAGCCCTACCGATGGCTCCTGGAGGAGGTCGGCGGCGGCAGGTGCCCGATCATCAACCTGTCGGGCGGCACCGAGGTCGGCGCGTGCTTCCTCTCACCGTTGCCGATCACGGACCTGAAGTCCTGCACGCTTCGGGGTCCCGCGCTGGGGATGGACATCGACGTCTGGGGATCCGACGGGAGACCGGTCCCAGCCGGCGAGGTGGGAGAGCTCGTGTGCAAACAGCCGTGGCCCGCCATGACGCGCGGCGTTTGGGGCGACGACGAACGTTACCTGGAGACCTATTGGCGGAGGTTCCCCGGGGTCTGGGTGCACGGCGACTGGGCGAGCATCGACGACGACGGGTTCTGGTTCCTCCACGGACGATCCGACGACACGCTCAGCATCGCCGGCAAGCGGCTCGGCCCCGCCGAGGTCGAGAGCGCACTGTCGTCACATCCCGCCGTCGCCGAGTCCGCCGCGATCGGCGTCCCGCACGAGATCAAGGGCGAGACGATCTGGTGCTTCGTCGTGGTGAAGCCGGGTGTGGAACGGACGGACGCGCTCGCGGCGAAACTCCGGTCCGTCGTGGCCGATCAGCTCGGCAAGTCGTTCGCGCCTTCGAACGTGCTCTTCGTCGACGAGCTTCCCGAAGACGCGGAGCGCCAAGATCGTCCGCCGCGCGATCCGAGCCGCCGCGACCGGCGAGGATCCAGGTGACCTCTCGAGCCTGGAGAACCCTGAGGCGGTCGCCGGGATCCAAGCCGTCGTCAGCGCTGGATGATCCCGACCAGGTTGCCTTCCGGGTCTTCGAACTCGTGCCAGTCGAACGGTACGTCGGTGCCGTCCGCCTGGGCCAACTCCATCCGTTCGGGCGGCGTTCCCGGGGATCGCCGGTGGCCGCCGAGCCGCTCGACCCGCTCCAACGTCGCCTCCACGTCGTCCACCTCGATCACGAGGACTGCGCCACCCTTCGCGGGGATCCGGTCCGTGATCCCGCCCGCGATGCCGCCCTCCTCAGCCTCGATCGTGGGGTAGGTGCCGCTCACGTCGGCATCCACGCTCGTCAGGCGTCGCGGCGCGATGCGCCATCCGAAGACGTCGCGGTAGAACGCGGACATCGCATCGACGTCCTCCGCACAGAGCTGGAAGTGCATGACCGGGTTGCCCATGAAGCCCCCTTCCTGATGCGGCGCATCGACCGCACCGGTTGTCTTCAGCGTGGCACGGCGCCCACCGTTGACGTCAACGGGGTCGTCGATGAGACACTCGGATAGGAAGGAACGGTTCTCCCGCTGCCCCCTACACTCCCCCTCATGCGCGTCGCCCTGTGCCAGATGCGTTCCGGGGACGACGTCGACGCGAACGTCGCGCTCGCCGAACGTCTGCTCGAAGAAGCCGCCGACGGGGATGCGGACCTGGCCGCGCTCCCGGAGGTCTTCACGTACCTGGGCTCTGCGGCGGGCCGAGCCGCAGCGGCGGAACCGGTCCCCGGTCCGACCACCGACCGGTTGGCGGCGATCGCTCGCGCGCGTGGGATGTGGGTGCTCGGGGGCAGCGTGATCGAGTCCTCAGATGACCACCGGTACGCGACGTCCGTCCTGATCGATCGCGACGGCGAGCTGGTCGCGACGTACCGGAAGATCCATCTCTACGACGTGGACCTGCCGGGGCAGCCGCCGTTCCGCGAGTCGGCGACGTTCACGGCCGGCGACCAGTTGGTGACGCACGAGACCGACGTCGCGCGGCTCGGCCTGTCGATCTGCTACGACCTCCGGTTCCCCGAGCTGTACCGAGGGCTGATGGTCATGGGCGCGGAGGTGTTGTTCGTGCCGGCGCAGTTCCAACACGAGACGGGGAAGGACCACTGGGAGGTCCTGCTCCGCGCGCGTGCGATCGAGAACCAGTGCTTCGTGGTCGCGCCGGGGCAGTGGGGGACGTTCGGCGACCAGGAGAAGGGCCGGCGTTCGTACGGCAACTCGATGGCCGTCGACCCGTGGGGTCGCGTGTTGGTGCGCGCCCCCGATGAGGGCGACGGGGTCTGGTTCGCGGACCTCGACATGACCGAGCTCCGGCGCGTCCGTCAGGTGTTGCCCGCGCTCCAACATCGCCGTCTCGGGCTCACCTGCTGATGCGGCGCGAGCTCCCGGACGGACTGGAGCTCGACGACGATCGCGCGCGCGTGGACGTCGACGCTGTCCATCGGTTCCTGTCCGAGGAGGCGTACTGGGTTCGCGGCCGCTCGCGAGACACGATCGAGCGGCTCGTGCGGGAGTCCACGCGCGTGGTCGCCGCGTACGACGGCGACACGTTGATCGCGTTCTGTCGCGTCATGTCGGACGGATCGAACATGGCGTGGCTCGGCGACGTCTTCGTCGTCCCGTCTCACCGGGGCCGCGGTATCGGCGTCGAGTTGGTCCGCGAGGCCGTGGAGCACCCGGAGCACCGAGACCTCCAGTGGTTCCTGGGCACGCGAGACGCGCACGAGCTCTACGCGAAGTTCGGCTTCGTCCCGCCGAACGAGCGAACGATGGTCCGCCCCCGTCGCGAGACCTAGGCGCCTTCCAGGTCTGCGGGGAGGTCGATGTCGCGCGGAGCGGCGCCGTCGACGGCGACCTCCTCGACCCACTCGGGGTGCGAGGCGATCAGGATGCGGGCTCCGACGTCGCCGTGGAGATGCCCGGCCTCGGCGTAGATCTCGCGCGACAGCAGGGACGGACCGGGACCGTCCTCGTACATCGCGCGGACCACCTGCTTGCGCGTGGCGCGGAACGCCGAGACGAGCGACCGGATCACGTCCGGCGTGACGCCGGGCTGGTCGGCCATCAGGATCACCGCCGCCTCGCTGTCGTCGTCGAGCGCGTGCAAGGCCGCGGCGAGCGATGTCGCCTGTCCGTCGCGGTAGGCCTTGTTCCAGACGATCCGCGCGTCGTGGGGCAGGGTCAGGGCCGATGCAACGGCAACCGCGTCGTGTCCGGTCACGACCACGATCTCATCGACGCCCGCTTCGGACAGCGCGTCGATCGCGTGTTGCGCGAGCGGCTTCCCGTCGACGACGACGACGACCTGCTTCGTCCCGCCGAACCGCGATCCGGTGCCGGCCGCGAGCACGACCCCCGAGATCACGCGACTACGACTTGGGCTTCAGCCCGAAGAGCTTGCGGAAGAAGTTGGCGATGATGCGACCAGATCGCCGCGATGCCCAGCCGGATCCCGCCGACCGGCTTCGCGACCACGGGCGGCTTGGCCGGGGCCGCCGCCGTCGCCGCGCCGGCCTCAGCCGCTTCACCTTCGCGGGTGGTCTGCTCGGCGGCCATCGACTCCTGCAGGCAATCGGCGAACGTCTGCGTGAGCTTCTTCGAGATCTCGGGAAGCAGCCCGCGGGACAGCTGCGCCGCAGCGCCGGTGAGCGTGATGTCGGCTTCCATCTTCACCGTGGTCACGCCGTCGCTCGGACCGGGCTCGAGCCACGACGTCACCTTCGCGTTCGCGGCGCCCTTGCCCTTCTGCTCCATGCCCTTGGCGGAGAGCACCACGCGGTGCGCGGCGTCGTCGCGGCTCTCGATCGTTACCGTGCCGGCGAAGGCCATGCTCACCGGGCCGAACTTGGCGTTGAGCTTGCCCTTCCAGTTCTTGTCGTCGACGACCTCGGTCAACTCCGCGCCCGGCATGCACGGCGCGATCTTCTCGACGTCGAGCAGGTAGTTCCAAAGGAAGTCGATCGGTGCGGCGACGGTGAACTCGTTCTCGATCAGCATGTCGGTCAGCCTATCGGGTCGGCGTCACGGAGCGACGGTCACGTAGCGCGCCGGATCCGACTCGAACGACTCGAGGCAGCCGGCGGAGCAGAAGTAGTACGTGCGACCGTCGTGCACCGTGCGGTAGCGGGCGTCGGCCACGTCGACGGTCATCCCGCAGACCGGGTCGATCTCCTCGTGGCGGGCGCGGCGTCTCGATGACCGCCCCCGTCTCGAGCGCTCCGGCCGCCCGGAGCTGCACGATCTCGGCCAGGATCGCCACGGCGATCTCATCGGTCGCCACGTGGCCGAGGTCCAGGCCCGCCGGCGCGTGGACGCGCGCCAACGCCTCCTCCGCGACGCCTCGGTCGCGGAGGTAGCCGAGGACCGCCTCGGCCCGCTTGCGGGACGCGACCAAGCCCGACGTATGCGGCCGGCGTCGCGAGCGCGTGCTCCAGCGCTTCCTCGTCGAAGTGACCCTGCGTCGCGACGACCACGTAGGAACGTTCGTCGACGTCGGCCTCCGAGGTCGGCGTGCTGTCCTCGACCAGGATCGCTCCGCCAGCCGAGTCCGGTCGCCAGCGCCGCGAGCGCCCCCGCGGCGGGGGAGCGACCGATCGCGACGATCTGCGGTTGCGGCAGGACGGGTTCCACGTAGACCTCCAGTGCGCCTTCGCTCTGGCACGCGATCGGCACGGTGACGACACCGTCGCGCGCACGACCTTCGAGCTCCTCGGGTGGACCCAGGAACAACAGGCGCGGCGAGCCCTCCTCGAGCGCCTTCAGCGCCTCGCGAACGACCGTCGGCTCGGCGCACGCCCCGCCGAGCCAGCCGCGCACCTTGCGATCCGGCGTGATGAGCGCGGTCGCGCCCTCCTTGCCGGACGACGGCGCGCGCCGCCACACGACGGTCGCCAGCACGAACGGCTCTCCTCGCCCGGAGAGCTCCGCCGCGAGCTGGAGGACGTCGGGCTTCAAGCGGAGATGCCCGCCTTCGCCTTCTCCAACGCCTCCCACACCTTCGCGGACGTGACCGGCATGTCGATGTTCTTCACACCGGACGGCCACAGCGCGTCGATCACGGCGTTGACGTAGGCGGCCGGCGAGCCGACCGTCGCCGATTCGCCGACGCCCTTGGCGCCGATCGGGTGGTGCGGCGACGGCGTGACCGTCTCGACCGAGCTCGAACTTCGGCGTCTCCCATGCGGTCGGGATCAGGTAGTCCATGAAGTTCGTGCCGATGCGTTGCCGACTTCGTCGAACGTGATCAGCTCCATGGCGGCGATCGCGAACCCTTCGGTGAGCCCGCCGTGGATCTGGCCCTCGACGATCATGGGGTTGATCCGGACGCCGCAGTCGTCGACCGCGATCATCCGTCGCACCTTCCACACGCCGGTGTCGGGGTCGACCTCGACCGAGACGACGTACGTCCCGAACGGGAACGTCAGGTTCGGCGGGTTGTAGTAGTAGACGCCCTCCAGGCCGGCCTCCATGCCCTTCCGGGAAGTTGGTGTACGCGGCGAACGCGACGTCCTGGATCGACTTCACCTGGTCGGGCGCGCCCTTCACGGAGAACTTCCCGGCCTCGTACTCGATGTCCTCCTCGGCGACCTCGAGCAGGTGCGCGGCGAGCTTCATCGCCTTCTCGCGGACGCGACGAGCGACCATGGCCGTCGCCGCCCCGGACGTCGGCGTCGAGCGCGACGCGTAGGTCCCCAACCCGTACGGCGTGTTGTCCGTGTCGCCGTGCATGACCTTGATGTCTTCGGGCTGGATGCCGAGCTCGCCGGCGACGATCTGCGCGAACGTCGTCTCGTGGCCCTGACCCTGCGTCTGGCAGCTGAGCTTGAGGATCGCCTTGCCGGTGGGGTGGACGCGGAGCTCGGCACCGTCGTTCATCTTGATGCCGATGATGTCGTAGTCCTTCGCCGGACCGGCGCCCACGACCTCGGTGAACGACGCGACGCCGATGCCGTACAGCTTGCCCTGGGCGCGCGCCTCCGCCTGTTCCTTGCGGAGGTCGTCGTAGCCGATCATCTCGAGCGCCTTGTCCATGGCGCCCTCGTAGTCGCCGCTGTCGTAGACGAACCCGGTCGACGACGTGTACGGGAACTGCTCCTTCTGGATGAAGTTCTTCTTCCGGAGCTCGACCGGATCCATCCCGAGCTCGTACGCGGCGTTCGAGACCAATCGCTCGATCAGGTACGACGCCTCGGTCACGCGGAACGAGCATCGGTAGGCGACGCCTCCGGGTGCCTTGTTCGTGTAGGCGCCTTCGGCGGTGACGTGCGTGGCGGGAAGGTCGTAGGACCCGCTCACGATGTGGAAGAGCCCGACCTTGAACTTCGACGGCTGCGCGTCGGCGTAGAACGCGCCCTCGTCGGCCAGGAGCGACGCCCGCAGACCGAGCATCGTCCCGTCGCTCTTCAGCGCGAGCTCTCCGTGCATGTGGTAGTCGCGGGCGAACCCGGTCGAGATCAGGTTCTCCGACCGGTCCTCGATCCACTTGACGGGGTGTCCGAGCAGGAGCGATGCGGCCGTGGCCACGACGTAGCCGGGGTAGACCGGCACCTTGTTCCCGAAGCCGCCGCCGATGTCCGGCGACACGATGCGGATCTTCTCTTCGGGAAGGCCCGCCACCAACGCGAACACCGTCCGGATCGCGTGCGGCGCCTGCGACGTCATGTAGATCGTCACCTGGCCGGTCGCCGGGCTCACGTCCGCGATGCAGCCGCAGGTTTCCAGCGGCGCCGGGTGACAGCGCGGATAGAACGTATCCAGCGAGACGATCTTGTCCGCCGCGGCGAACGCCGCGTCGGTCGCCGCCTTGTCGCCCGTCTCCCAGTCGTAGATGTGGTTGTTGGCCTGGCCTTCCTTGTCGGTGCGGATCACCGGCGCGTCCGATTCCAGCGCCTGTTGCGGGGTGGTGACCGGGTCGAGCGGCTCGTAGTCGACGTCGATCAGCTCCAGCGCGTCCACCGCGATGTAGGGGTCGGTCGCGATCACCGCCGCGACCTCCTGTCCCTGGAACCGCACCTTGTCGGTCGCGAGGACCGCCTGCGTGTCGCCCGACAGGGTGGGCATCCACGCCAGGTTGTGCTGCGCCATCAGCTCGCCGGTGACGACGGCGATCACGCCGTCGAGCGCCTGCGCCCGCGAGCCGTCGACGCTCTTCAGGTTCGCGTGCGCGTACGGGCTCCGCAGGATCGCCATGTGGAGCATCCCGGGGAGGTGGATGTCGTCGATGTAGTTGCCGGCCCCGCGGATGAACCGGTCGTCCTCGACGCGGCGAACGCTGTGACCGATGCCGCGGATCTCTTCGGTGGCTGCCATCTTCGTCGGGCTCCTTCCGCTCAGGCGTTGGCGGGTACGGAGGCCGCAGCCTTCGCCCTGGCCGCGGCCTGGATCGCCTTCACGATGTTCATGTAGCCGGTGCACCGGCAGATCTGTCCCGAGATCGCCCACCGCACGTCGTCGTCGGTCGGGTCGGGATTGTCCGCGATGAGCGCGGAGCCGACGAGCATCATGCCCGGTGTGCAGAACCCGCACTGAAGGCCGTGCTCCTCCTTGAACGCAGCTTGGATCGGGTCGAGGCCCGCGGCGGTCGCGAGTCCCTCGACCGTGGTGACGGAGCGGCCGTCGGCCTGCACGCCGAACAGCGTGCACGACTTCACCGGCACGCCGTCCAACAGCACGGTGCACGCGCCGCAGCTGGTCGTGTCGCACCCGATGTGGGTGCCCGTGAGCGCGAAGTCTTCGCGGATCAGGTGAACCAGGAGCTGGCGCGGTTCGACGTCTGCCGTCCGCTCCGCTCCGTTGACGTTGACCGTGACTTCCATCGTTCGGGTCTCCTCTCGGGCTCAGGCCGCGCCGGCGGTCTCGAAGGCGCTGGCCAAGCCGCGCCGCACGTACACGTCGACCATGTGTCGCTTGTAGTCCGCCGAACCTCGGACGTCGCTCACGGGGTTGGATGCTTCTGCCGCCAGCCTGCCCGCTTCGGCGAACGCGGCGTCACCGGGCGACGCTCCCGCGAGCGAGGCCTCGGCCGCGGTGGCCTTGATGTTGATGAGCCCGACCGACGTCAGACCGATGCCGGCTTTGCCGATCGATCCGTTCGCGAGCTCCAGGTACACGGCTGCCGCGACCGTGGCGTAGTCGCCCACCTTGCGTTCGAGCTTCAGGTACGTGCCACCGGAACGGGCGCCCGGAGCCGGCACGTGGATCTCGGTGAGCATCTCGCCGGGCGCGATCGAGGTCTGGAACGCGTCGACCAGGAAGTCGCGGATCGGCACCTCCCGCTCGCCGGTGGAGCTCTTGAGCACCACGCTCGCGCCGAGCGCGAGCATCACGGAGCCCAGGTCCCCCGACGGGTCTGCGTGTGAGAGCGACCCGCCGATCGTCCCGAGGTTCCGCACGATCGGATCGGCGATCTGCGGTGCGGCCGAGGCGATCGTGGGGTAGCGGGCGATCACGTCCGATGCCGCCAGATGGTTGTGGCGGACGAGCGCTCCGATCCGCAGGGTCCCGTCTCGCTCCTCGATGCCGGTCGAGACCGGGGAGGCGGTTGACGTCGATCAGGTGCGCCGGCGATGCGAACCGGAGCTTCATCATCGGGATCAGGCTCTGGCCGCCCGGCGAGGACCTTGGCGTCTTCGCCGTAGGTGGCGAGGAGGCTGAGGGCCTCATCGAGCGTCTGCGGTCGGTGGTACTCGAAGCTCGACGGCAGCATCGGTGGATCTCCCTTCTTCGGGGTGGGGCGTCCGGGGTGCGGACGATGGTGCGTTTATCGCATGACCCGCCGCAAAGCGGCAAGTGTCGACAGGTGTACGTAGCGCCGCGCGGAGAAGTTCACATCGACTTGAGGGCTAGGATGCCGACATGGGCCAGCGTGCCGGAGACGACGGAGCCGAGATCGTCGAGCAGAGCGGCCGGTACGCACTCATCCGGGATGCCGAGGGCGTTGCCATCTACGACCTGGACCTCGGCTCGGACGCCAACCCCGTGGCTTCATTCCCGCCGGGCGACGAGGGGTTCGAGGCCGCGTGGGAGCGCTACGGACGGCTGGTGCGCGGCGCTCGGCGTGAACGGTTCGGGCTCGTGCGCGTGCTGGGCATCATCGTCGTCGTCGGCGTCATCGTGTGGGTCGTGGCCGGCGTCGGCTACGGCTCGTCCCTCGCAGGGCTCTATCGGAATGGCAACGGACCCCAGAGCCGATGGTGGCTGTGGTTCCAGGTGGCCGACACGATCTCGTACCACGTGTGGGTGGGGGCCCTCGCCGTGCTCCTGGTGCTCTGGCTCTGGCAGCGGTTCGGGAACGAGGCGGGTGGTGCTACCGCGCCTCGGCGCCCGGATGCGGCCGATCGTGGATCGGGCCCGGACGCTCCTTGAGGAACCCGCCGTGGCGCCCTCGGCGCACGGCGACGATCTCGGACAGGATCGAGCCGGCGATCTCCTCCGGACCTTCGCTCCCCAGGTCGAGGCCGGCCGGGCCGTGGATGCGCGCCCGATCCTGATCGGTGATCTCGACCCCCTCCTCTGCCAACTCCATCAGCAGGCGCTGGGTTCGAGCCGCGGGACCGAGCATGCCGATGTAGGCGACCGGCGAGGCCAGGAACGACCGCAGGTACGCCTTGTCGCGAAGGAAGTTGTGGGTCATCACGACCACGAACGTCCGCTCGTCGGTGGTCGCGACCTTGGCCGCATCGTCCGGCTCTTCGACGTGGACGAACCCTGCTGCTTCCGGATACCGCTCCCGGTTCAAGAACCCGGGGCGGTCGTCGACGACGATGGCGTTCCAGCCGAGGACCGCCGCGGCCTCCACCAGCGGGACCGCGTCGTGACCGGCACCGCAGATCAAGAGCCGGAGCGGCGGCTCGAGCACCTCGACGAACGCCCGGACGTCGCCGGGCAGCGGGCGGATCTCGGACTGCTGCGCGGCGAGTTGCTCCTTGGCCGCCTGGACGGCCGCCGCGTCGACGGCCGGATCTCCGAGCGATCCCTCGGTCGACCCGTCGGGTTTGACGACGATCCGCGACCCCGTGGCCACGTCCTCACGGGGTGACTCGAGGACCGTCACCACGCTGATGGGCCGCTCTTCCTCCAACGCCATCCGAAGGGCGCCGGCCACCTCGGCCGCGCGATCGGCAGGCTCGATGAACACCTCGATCGCGCCGTTGCAGCCCAGGCCGAGACCCCAGACCTCGTCGTCGTCGGCCGTAAGGTCCCACCCCGCGAGTCGCGCCCGGCCCTCCTCCATGACGATCTTCGCCATGTCGGTGACGTCCCCCTCCAGACAGCCGCCCGAGATGTTGCCGATCGGGGCGCCGTCCTCCGGGACCAACAAGCGCGCTCCGGGCCGTCGATACGTCGAGCCGCGCACGGCGACGATCGTCGCGAGCGCCATCCGCTCACCTTTCGCGGAGAGGGATTCGATCGCCTGGAGCACGTCGCCGATCTCGCTCACAGCTCGATGGTACGGGAGTCCCCGCGAAGGGGCGAGGCCCGAACGGCCATGTGTTCAAGGGGCCCCCGATCCCGGTCGATGGTTCCTTGATGGACTCCTTCAACCTGGGGAAGCCCGCTCGTGGCCCGCAAGTGGACGCCCGCATGATCGTGATCGCGGGCGTCGTGGTCGTCGCGGTGCTCGCGCTGATCGTCGGCTACCTCCAGTTCGTCGGGCAGAGCGGCAAGGAGGTCGCCAAGGCACCGGCCTCCGTCGCGCCACAGATCGACCGCTCGCAGGACGTCCAGGCCAAGGCGAACGCCCGGATCGCGGAGTCGGCGGCGTCGGCCGCGTACCAGGCCTCCAACGGATTCGGGACGGTCGGGCCCGATCAGCTGTCGCTGCTGGACCCGACGCTCACCTACACCACAGGCCCGTCGACGTCGGCGACGGTGGTCAGCGTGGCGTCCAGCTCGGCGGCATGGGGTGCCGCGGTGCTCGCCCCCTCGGGCACCTGCTACTGGGTGAAGCTCGGGGCGATGGCCCTGCCTCTCTACGGCACCGGCACCACGTGCACGGGTGCGGCCGCGATGGCCGCCAGTCACCACAGCTGGTAGCCGTTTCCCGGCTCGCGCGTTCGGAGGGACAGGACTACACTCCCGCGCTATCGAAGGTCCCCAACCGATTCCTGTTCGAAAGGAGGGCTCGCCGTGACGCATGTCGCCGTCTCCGTGAACGGGACGCAGCGCGAAGCCGATGTGGAACCTCGCACGCTGCTCGTGTACTTCCTCCGAGAGACCCTCGGGCTGACCGGTACCAACGTGGGGTGCGACACGTCGTCGTGCGGCAGCTGCACCGTGCTCCTCGACGGCGAGTCGGTGAAGTCATGCACGCTGCTCGCCGCCCAGGCCGACGGCCGCTCGGTGACAACGATCGAGGGCCTCGCCTCGAACGGCGATCTGCACCCGCTGCAGGACGCGTTCCACCGCAACCACGGGTTGCAGTGCGGCTTCTGCACGCCGGGCATGCTCCTGGCCGCGGCGAGCTACCTGAAGGAGAACCCGACCCCCACGGAAGAGGACGTTCGCGAGTCCTTGGAGGGCAACCTCTGCCGCTGTACCGGCTACCAGAACATCGTGAAGTCGATCCTCGACGCCGCCGGGTCAATGAGCGGCGCGAAGGCCTGAGGAGGTCCACATGGCGACCACCGAGCTGTACATCGGAGCGGAGGTCCTTCGCAAAGAGGATCCGGAGCTCGTCACCGGCCAGGCCAACTTCATCGACAACCACGTCCTTCCCGGCATGGTGTGGATGGCGATGGTGCGCCCGCCGTACGTCCACGCGACGATCAACTCGATCGACACGTCCGCGGCGAAGTCGATGCCCGGCGTCGTCGGCGTCTACACGGCGGCCGACCTGGAGGTCGGGGCGCTGCCGTTCGTCTGGCCCATCACCGAGGACATCAAGATCCCCGTGCACTACCCGCTCACGAAGGACAAGATCCGCTTCCACGGCGATGCGGTCGCCGTGGTCGTGGCGGAGACACGCGAGCAGGCGCTCGACGCGGCCGAGAACGTCTCGGTCGACGTCACCGAGCTCCCGGCCGTCAACACGATGGAAGACGCCATGGCCGACGGCGCGCCGTTGATCCACGAGGAGCTCGGTTCCAACATCACTGTCCACTGGAGCCACGGCGGCGCCGGGGATCAGGGCATCTTCGAGTCGGCACCCGTCGTGCGTGCAAGAGCACTACCACCAGCCACGCCTGATCCCGAACGCGATCGAGCCCCGCGGCTGCCTCGCCTCATCGATCCCGTCGATGGGGGAGTTCACGCTGTGGAGCGCCACACAGATCCCGCACATCGCGAAGGTCACGCTCTCCGGCGTCTGCGGGATCCCCGAGGAGAAGCTCCGCGTGATCGCGCCGGACGTCGGCGGTGGCTTCGGCTCCAAGCTGAACGTCTACGCCGAGGAGGCGCTGGCGCTCGTGCTGGCTCGGGTGACCGGCCGGCCCGTCAAGTGGATCGAGGAGCGCAGCGAGAACTACATCGCCACCATCCACGGCCGCGGCGTGACGCACGATTGCACGCTCGCCGGCACCCCGGACGGGAAGATCCTGGGGCTGAAGTTCGTGGAGATCGCGGACCTGGGCGCCTACTACCAGTTGCTCACCCCGGGGATCCCCGAGTTGGGTGGCTGGGTGTACATGGGGCCGTACACGCCCGAGGCCTATTGGTTCGAGTTCCGCGGTGTCTTGACGAACGCGACCCCCACCGACGCGTACCGCGGCGCGGGTCGTCCCGAGGCGACGTACGTCCTCGAGCGCCTGGTCGACGCGTACGCGCGGAAGATCGGCAAGGATCCCGCCGAGGTCCGGCGGATGAACTTCCACCCGCCGTTCGATGAGGCGACGACGTTCATCTGTGGCCTGAACGTCGACTCGGGCAACTACGAGCCCGCGCTCGACCGGGCGTTGGAGCTGGCGGACTACCACCAGTTCCGTAAGGAACAGCAGTCGCGTCGCGACAGCGGCGACGTGCGTCAGATCGGCATCGGGCTTTCGACGTACATCGAGATGTGCGGGCTGGCGCCCTCGAACATCCTGGGCGCGTTGCGGTACGCGGCCGGCGGATGGGACGCGGCGACGATCCGCTGTCTGCCTACCGGCAAGGTCGTGGTCGCGACCGGCACGTCGCCGCACGGCCAGGGGCACGAGACCACGTGGTCGCAGATCGTGGCCGACGGCCTGGGCGTGACGCCCGACGACATCACGGTGCTCCACGGCGACACGCAGGTCACGCCGCTGGGCATGGACACGTACGGCTCGCGCTCGCTCTCGGTAGGCGGCGTCGCGCTGCATTTCGCCATGGAGAAGATCAAGGAGAAGGCGCGGACGATCGCAGCGCACGAGCTGGAGGTGTCCGAGGACGACCTGGAGTACACCGACAACGCGTTCCGCGTGAAGGGCGCTCCCGACAAGGCGCGGACGATCCCCGAGCTGGCGCTGAGCGCGTGGCATGCGCACGACCTGCCGGCCGGGACCGAGCCGAACCTGGATGCCACGGCCGTCTACGATCCGCCGAACTTCACGTGGCCGTCGGGGACGCACATCTGTGTTGTCGAGGTCGACACGCAGACCGGTGCCACCGACATCCTTCGCTACGTCGCGGTCGACGACTGCGGCACGGTCATCAACCCGATGATCGTCGAGGGCCAGGTCCACGGCGGCGTCGCGCAGGGGATCGCCGAAGCGCTCTATGAAGAGGCGATCTACGACGAGAGCGGGAACCTCTCGACCAGCTCGATGACGCAGTACCTGATCCCCGGCGCCACCGAGATCCCGAACATGACGCTCGATCGGACCACGACGCCGAGCACGACGAACCCGCTGGGCGTGAAGGGGATCGGTGAGGCCGGGACGATCGCGTCGCCCCCCGCCGTCCTCAACGCGGTGGTCGACGCGGTGAGCCACCTCGGCGTTACCGACGTCGGCAAGCCGGCCTCGCCCGAGCGTGTCTGGCGAGCGATCCGCGACGCGCAAGCCGAGGGGCCGCCGGGAGCCCGGTCAGGCGGAACTGACGTAGCGGCCCCGGGAGATCAAGGAGGTGGCGCATGATCCCCGCGGCGTTCGAGTACGCACGGGCCGAGTCCGTCGACCACGCGATCGAGCTGCTCTCGTCCAACGAGGACGCGAAGATCCTGGCCGGTGGCCATTCGTTGTTGCCGTTGATGCGCCTCCGCTTGGCCCGCCCGGCGATGCTCGTCGACATCGGTCGCGTCCCGGACCTGTCCGGCATCCGCGCGGACGGTGACTCGGTGGTGATCGGCGCGTTGACCCGGCATCACGACGTCGCGAACAGCGAGGTGCTACAGGAGCTCTGTCCGATCGTGGCGCACACGGCCGGCGAGATCGGCGACCCGCAGGTCCGTCACATGGGGACGATCGGCGGCTCGGTCGCCCACGCGGATCCGGCGTCCGACATGCCGGCGGTGCTGGTGGCGCTGGGCGCTCAGTTCTCGATCACGGGTGCCGAGGGCGCGACGCGAACCGTCGACGCCGCGGACTTCTTCAAGGGGCTGTTCACGGCGGACCTTGCCGAGAACGAAGTGCTGACGGAGGTCCGGGTGCCCGCGACCCGTTCGGCCGGCTGGAGCTACATCAAGTTCCATCGTCGCGCGCAGGACTGGGCGCTCGTCGGCGTGGCGGCGGTCCAGCAGAACGGCGGCGCCCACGTCGCGCTGACCAACATGGGCGAGACGCCGATCCGGGCCGCGGGCGTGGAGGAGGCGCTGAACGCCGGGGCGGATCCGGCGGCGGCGGCCGCGCGGGCCGACGAGGGCGTCAGTCCGCCGTCGGACTCGTTCGGCAGCGCGGAGTACCGGCGTGAGCTCGCGAAGGTGCTGGTTCGCCGGGCCCTCGAGGAGGCGCTGGCAGGCTGACGGGATCCCCGCGACGTTGGCACAGCCTGTCGCCAGGCGGCACACTGGTGCCCACCGACATCGGCCGAGCTTCCGTGCGCGGGGACGGGTGTCGTTCGTTTCGTGCCGAGGCCGAGGAGTGCGACGTCGAGAGCGGCCTTGGTGTCGGTGTCGTTCGTCCGCCAGCCCTGACGATCGTTCAGTCGGCGCGCACGGCGTAGACGTGCCAATCGTCGGGCACACCCTTCAGGGTGTGCACACCTCGGTCCTCGAACATCAAGCCCGACCCCGCGGTCAGGTCCTTCACCGTCGAGGAGACCAGCACCTCGCTGGGTCCCGCGAGCGCGGAGATCCGCGCGCCGACGTGCACCGCGATCCCGAGCACGTTGTCCCCGACGACTTGGATCTCGCCGGTGTGCAGACCCGCGCGGATCTCCAGCCCGAGCTCCTTCACCGACGCGACGATCGCCTGCGCGCATCGCACGGCGCGCGCGGGCCCGTCGAACGTCGCGAAGAACCCGTCGCCCGCGGTGTCGATCTCCCGGCCTCGGAACCGCTCGATCTCCCGGCGCACGCGGTCGTGATGGGCGTCCAAGAGGTCTCTCCATGACTCGTCGCCGAGCGCCGCCGCACGCTCGGTCGAGCCGACGATGTCGGTGAACAACACCGTCGCCAGGATCCGGTCGCCCTCGGGCGCGCTGCGGATGCCCGTCAGGAACTCCTCGATCTCGCCGAGGACGGCTTCCGTGTCGCCGACCCATGGCAAGTGATCCTCACCCGCGAGCTCGACGTAGGACGCCCCGGGGATGTGTTCGCCCAGGTGGCGCCCGGCTCCGACCCCGACCGCTCGGTCCCCCGTGCGATGGAGCACCAACGTGGGCACGCCGATCGCCGGAAGGACGGCGCGGATATCGATCTCGGCGTTCATGCGCGCGAGGGCGACGACCGCCGAGGGACTCGCTCCGAGCCGCAGGTATCGAGCCCAGTTCTCGCGGAAGCGCACATCGTCGATCTTGCTCGGCGCGCGGACCCTCAGGCCGACCGGACCGCCCCAGTCGCGAGCCATCTCATCGATGAACGCCTCGTAGTCCTCCGGCGAGGATCCCCACGCGTAGTCGGCGTCCTGCAACCGCCGCGCGTAGCTCCCGAACAGGATGATCGCGGTGGTTCGATCGGGATGCGTGGCCGCGAACAGCGCGCACATGGGGCCACCTTCCGAGATGCCGAGCAACGCCGCGTGCTCCGACCCGGCCGCTCCGCACACCGTCAGCACGTCCTCCATCCGCGTTTCGAGCGTCGGGAGCTCCGACTCCGGCACCCGGTCGGAGAGACCGGTTCCCCGCTTGTCGAACAGGATCAGCCGCGAGAACGATGCGAGACGCTCGAAGAACCGGGCGAGCGATGGTTCGTCCCATGCGGCCTCGAGATGCGAGACCCAACCGGGAACCAGGACCAGATCGCGAGGGCCTTCGCCGACGACCTGGTACGCGATCGAGACGCCGTCCGTGGCCTTCGCATACCGCGTCTCGGGCATCACGTCCGCAGTGTGGTGCGAAGCGTCGAGACCGGCAAGCGCCCGGCCGGGGGATCAGGAGAGCGAGGAGGTCGGGGCCTCTGCCGGTCTGTTCGACGTGATGGCCTCGCTCTCTTCCGGCACGAGGTTGTTCACCAACGTGGACAGGCGGCGGCTGGCGTCGGCGATCTCGCTCAGCACCACGCGCGTCTCGCTCACGGACAGCGTCGGGAGGTCGAACCCGAGCGTGACGATCCGCGCGTAGATGTCGCCGAGCGGCTCGCGCGCGCCGATGATGACGGAGCGCATGAGCGCATCCTTCATGCCGTTCAGCTCCTGGAGCCGCTGCATGGCCTCACGCTCGAGCTCGGCCAACCGGTGTTCCCGCTCCCTCGTTTCCTTGATCCGCGAGATCAACAGGGCGACCAGGACGAAGAGCGCGAGACGGAGCCCCATGTTCACCCACGCGAAGAGGTGATGCGCGCTCGAGGCCCAGACGTCCGCCGCGAACCCGCCGAGTCCGCTCGCCACCGCGACGACGATGCCGGTCATGCGGTCCCCGTACCAGGCCGCGAGGGCGATCGGCACGATGTAGAAGATCGAGAACGCGATGTAGAAGCTCGATCGGTAGTCGATGTAGGCGACGATGGCCACGAGCGCGAGGCAGCCGAAACCGAGCGCGATGCGCCTGGTGGTCCCGGTCAGCCGATCGTCCTTCATGCCCTTTCCCATCTCCAAGAGGCCGGTGTGGAACCGGCGTCTCTAAGGGTGTCGGCTCGGATGGGTCGCGGCTTGATGGAGTGGACGGACCAGCTACGGCGCGGCTGAAGCGCATCCGCCGGGGTCGCCCACCATGCGGTTCAGCACGTTGGCCGTCAGGCGCTTCAGGGATCGACGGACGTTGTTGTGGGCTCCATCGCTGCTGCCGCCCGGCGCGAGCCCCCAGGCCCAGTCCATCGTGCCGGTCGCGAAGACGAACGCCCCCGAATGCGCGCAGTAGAGCGAGGTGTTCTGCGTGTAGTCGTGGCTCCCGAGGAAGTTCGTGAACGGTGAGCGGGCGAGCAGGATCCGCCAGACGGAGTCGGGAGCCGGATACATCGGGTCGAAGGAGTCGATCTCATAGCCGGACAGTTCGGCGTTGATCGGGACGCCGTCCTGCAGCTCGGTCCCCTCGAACGGCCAGGTGTCCGTGTGGATCGGCACCAGCGGCAGCCCGCCCCAGTCGAGGTTCCCGTCGACCGGGAACTGCACGCCGGCGAGCTCTTGCTCGGGGCGGCCGAGGTCGCGCCACTTGATGGTGCGGAGCGTCGGGTCGTCGATCGGATCGGGTTTGAAGTCCTTATACCCGACGACGATCCGTCCGGGCGTCCCTTCGGCGTTCGGCTGGATCCGCACCTGCCAGTAGATCTCGTTCGACGTGATGAAGGCGAGGCTCACTCCGGCGTCGCGCGCCGCGTACGCGCCGTCGTACATCTCCTTGGACCAGTACTCGGAGTGGCCGGCGATCAGCGCCGCCTTGTGCGAGAGCAGCGTCGAGGGATCGGCGTCCACATCGACATCGGTCACGTAGGTGACGTCGTAGCCGTGCTTCTCGAGGTACGCGATCGTCATCGGCTCGAAGTCGGTGAGCCCGCCGTTGCCCGGGTTGCCGTACTGCGAGCTATAAGGCCGGTCGAACGACACCTTCACCGCCGGCTTCCCGTCCGGGTACTTCTTGCTGGTCGGGCTGTTGAAGTCGTACAGGCTGCGGCCGGTGAGGGGATACGCGCCGGCGTTCCAGCCCACACCGGCCGGGGGGTCGTACGGGAAGTTGTTGTAGGCCTGATACGTGTTGACCGACGAGACGAACACGATGTCGGACGGCCGGTCGTCGAGGACCGTGAACATGATCTCCGACTGGAACTTCGAAACGGTGGTCAGTACGGCGAAGTACACGCCCGACGTCCAAGTAGGGGGCACGTTCAGCTCGACCGAGGTCGTCCACGGGCAGGTGATCATCCCTGTCTTGGGCATCGTGATGCAGGCGGGCTGGGGCGATCCGTCGAACGGACCGAGACGCGCGATGTGGCGTCCGCCGAGGCCGTCGTAGTAGCCGAGCCGGTAGACGTCGATCGTGTACGGCTCGTGCTCGGCGGTGGTGATGCGCAGGCCGATCGTCCCGCCCTGGGGGACGCTCGTCGAGGTCGCGTACCCCTTGATGTTGAGGCTCCGGTCATCGGTGATCCGGTAGCCCGGCCACGGGATGTCCCATCGGTCGGTACCTGCCAGCCGGTTCTCGGCCACGATCGGGTTCGTGGGGTTCGCCCGGCGTATGGCATCACCGTTCGCTCCGATCGGCGCCCAGATCGAGACCAGCACCAGACAGAGGGCGGCGGATGCGTACCGGCGGTTCACGTGGCGCAGGCTATACCGCCGCCGAGCCCGGGTCGAACCGGTGTCCTAGCGGCGTTGCCGCCTGCTCAACCCCGACATCCCGGCTGTCGACACACCCAGCATGGGAGCGATCGCGGTCGTCGCCGACGAGCCCGCGGGCACGTCCCCTCCTCGTTCGGGACGCCTGATGGTCGCGTCGGTGTCCGCGCTCTCGGCGGCCGCCTTCGTGTGGATGCGAGCCGCGACCCCGCTTCCGTATCCCCAGTTCCAAGGCCTCTGTGAGCGGATGCTTTCCGCCGGGCTTTCCTTGACGCCGGGAGATACCTTCTGCGATCCGGCCCCGTGGACCTCCCATGCGGCCATCGTGGTGGCGATGTTGCTGGTCGCCGCCGGCTTCGTCCTGGCGGGCGGGATCCTCGCGGCGACCGGCAGACGAGGGACGGCGCTCCTGCCCTTCCTCGCTGCTCCGGCGGTGAGCTTCTCCGGCATCCTGCTCTCCGACCATTGGTGGGACGCGCACGTATGGCCGCACGGAACGGTCGCGACCGGCGTGACGACGCTGGCGCTGATGTCCGCGCCCGTCGTCGCCGTGGCTGTGTCGTTCCGCGGGTCTCGCACCGTGCGCGCGCAGCCATCGCTCGTCGCGGGGGTGGTGTCGAGCCTCGCGGTCGCCGGAGCCGTCGTCGCGATCGCCTACGTCGCGCGCGGGATGCTCGCCCATCACTTCGGTTCGGTCGTCTCCGGGTTCAGCATCGGGAGCGTGGTCCCCGGCGCGATCGCGATGGCGATCTTCGGCTCGTTGCTCGGCCCGGATCGTCGGTGGTGGCCCTGGTCGCTGGTGCCGACGGCGATCCTGTTGAGCATGGCGCCGTCGGTCGCCTTGCTCGTCGGCCGGGAGCGTCTCGTCGACTGGTCGCAGTTCGGGATCGTCCTGCCGCTGTTCCTCATCGGACTCGTGTCGTCGATGTGGCGCCCGTCCGCGCTGCGGTTGACCCGGGTCATCGGCGGGGATCGGGAAGAACGGCCGATCGAGCCGCCCGCGATCGATATGGACCCGATACCCCAGCGACGGGTCAGGCCTGCGGTGGTGCGCAACGCGATCGGCGTGGGCCTGCTCGCCGTGTCGCTCGTGATCTTCCGAGGCGATCCGTTGCCCGCCCAGATGAGCTCATCGATCCCGACATATCTCGGCGCGCGGATCGTCGTCGAAGATCTTCGGACCAAGCTCGACCTCCGCCGAGCGATGCGCGTGGTGGATGCGTATCGAGCGACCCACGGAACGTACCGCGGGTTCGACGCCTCGAAGGGAGCTGCCGCCGATCCGTCCATCCACTGGATCCACGGGTTACCGACGGAGGGCGGGACCGGAAGTCCGGTCCCCGAAGTGATGATCGTGTCGGCGACCGACACGGAGGCGCGCCTCGTAGCCGTTTCCGAGAGCACGAACGGATACTGCCTCCAGCGTTCGGGCGGCGAGCTCTCGTACGGGCGAGCGTCGCGGTTCGGTGGGGCCACTCCCGCCCCGCACGTGATCGCGCAGGCGATCGCCGGGTGCGCGTCCACGCCATGGTCCGCCGCCACGGTGCGCCGGTTCCCGATCGCGACGATGTGTGACGGTTTGGAGCTCTCGAGCGGCTACCTCCTCTGTCGCGCCTCCCAAGCGCTCATGACGAAAGCGATGCAGCCCTCGTGAGGTGACCGTCGTTCAGTGGTGGTGCCAAACCGGTCCGACGCGGCCCGGGCGCGGGCCACGTTCACACTTCCCGTCGCGCGGAGGTGCCCGAGCGCCAGGGGAGTGGTCCGCTCGCGACGCTTTCCGTGACGACGAGCATCAGTATCCGGCCGGATCGAGGCGAGGACATGGGCGGTAATCACCCAATGGAGCGCGTGATGGAGCCAGGTGCCGTGGTCAGAACGGGCTCGGACGGAAGCCCGTCACGGTCGCTGAGACGTCGTTGGCTCGGTCCGTGACCCACTGGACCAGGTCCGCCCGGGAGCGGATCTCCAGCTTGCGAAGCACGTTCGAACGATGATGTTCCACGGTTCGTACAGACAGATGCAGGATGGCCGCGATCTCGTGATTGAGATGGCCGGCGACGAGGAGGTCGACGACCATGTTCTCGCGAGGGGTGAGATCCCCATGGGCATATCTCGCAGGATCGAGGAGCGCGATCATCTTCGGTCCCAGATGCTGCTCGCCTCTCGCGACGTGACGTACCGCCGCCACGAGCTCGGTCGCGTCGACCTCGTTCAAGATGTAGCCGTCCGCGCCCTCAGCGAGAGCGCCGTAGATGTTCTCGGGCGTGCATGCGGTCGTCAGCATCAGCAGCGCGGCGGAGGGGAATCGTGCGCGGAGGGTTCCGATGATCTCGTGGCGTTGACACCCCGGAAGAACCACCTCGGCGACGATGACGTCGGGGTCGAACGGGCTCGCGAGGGCCTCTGCCAGGGTCGTGGCGCCGCCGAGGACCTCCATGTCTGTTTCTCGTCCCAGCAACGCTCCCACGCCTTCGCGCGTGAGTGACTGATCGTCGAGGAGCAGGACGCGAAGCGGAGATGGCTGTCCCGCTGTGCTCAGTGTGAGGCCGGCCGCGGGAGCTCGCATGATGTGCGCTGTCTTCTAGAGGTTGCCTCCGAATGATACCCCTCCGAGCGTAGGGTTTCGTCGGATCGAGCCGTCGGAGCCCGATATCCGAGGATCCGTCCCTCGATCGTGCTTTCTAATCGTCCTCTAAGGCGTTTCCAATCAGACCCAAAGGTCCTCTCCCTACTCTGTGACGCATGAGTGATATGCGCACGAGCCGGAAGGGGTCCTCGTCGACACGGCGGAGGGTGCAGATGCGGGACCGCGGGATGCGATCCGTGTCGAGGGTGACGCGGGTCACCGTTGCGATATCGCTTGCGTTGACTGCGGCCCTGTCGGCCGTGGCGGCCATCGGCTTCGCGGGCCACGCCAGCGCAGCCGGAACCGGATCATCGTCCGGGACCACATCGGCTCGCGGGTCGTCAACCGGTCAACGCGTAGCGCTGCCTCCGACCGGAGATGGCGGGGCTCTGGTGCCGGTCGCCCCGCCGATCTCGCAGCCCGTCCAAGCGCCGGCACCGGTCACGTCCGGCGGTTCCTGATGTCCGGTCCCGCCTCGACGTCGTTCCCCGCCCTCGGGACCACGGCCGTGGTCGTCGCCGACCCGGACGATCTCGACGCCGCGGTGCTCGCCGTCGGCTCCGAGCTCGACGACATCGATCGCACGTGCAGCCGCTTCCGGGCAGATTCGGACGTCTCTCGTGTGAACGAGGCCGGTGGCGCATGGACGACGGTCGACCAGCTGCTCGTAGAGGCGGTCGAGGTCGCGCTCCGAGCCGCCTCGATCACCGGGGGCTTGGTCGACCCCACCGTCGGCGAATCGATGCTCCGGATCGGCTACGACCGGGACTTCGAGGAGATCCCGTCAGACGGTCCCGCTCTGCCCACCGAGGCTTCGTGGCTGGTCGCACCCGCGTGGCGCCTCGTCGAGATCCGCCACGGGCGCTCGCAGATCCGGGCATCGCATGGCGTCAGGCTGGACCTCGGGGCGACCGCGAAGGCGCTCGCCGCCGATCGGGCCGCCTCACGCGCCGCCGACGTCGTAGGCAGCGGGGTGCTCGTGAGCTTGGGCGGAGACATCGCCGTGGCCGGCGGTGTGCCGGAGGGCGGTTGGCTGGTCGGGATCGCCGATGACCACCACGGAGACCCGGAGCCGGGCGAAACCGTCGGCATCTTCTCCGGCGGACTGGCGACGTCGAGCACGACGGTTCGGCGGTGGGCGCGCGGTGGTCGCCCGGTGCATCACATCGTCGACCCGCGAACCGGCCTCCCCGCTCGCGAGGTGTGGCGGACGGTCTCCGTAACGGCGGGTTCCTGCGTCGATGCGAACACGGCGTCGACCGCTGCGATCGTGCTCGGTGAGGACGCACCCGCCTGGCTCGGCGCCCGATCCCTTCCCGCACGCTTGGTTCGACCCGATGGTGACATCACGAGGGTCGGCGGCTGGCCGGAACGGGCGGTTGCGTGATCGCCGTGACCTCCTCGCAAGCGATCTGGTACTTGGCGCGTGGGACCGGAGCCGTTTCGCTCCTGTTGCTGACGGCCGTCACGGTCCTCGGCATCCTGAACGTCGTGCGTTGGTCGCCGCCCGCGACGCAACGCTTCGTGCTGCAGCGGATCCATCGCAACGTCTCCCTGCTCGCGGTCGTGTTCATCGTGATCCACATCGTCACGGTGGTGGTCGACGGGTTCGCGCCGATCCGATGGATCGACACCATCGTGCCGTTCCGTTCGGCGTACCGTCCGATCTGGCTGGGTCTCGGCGCCGTCGCGTTCGACCTGTTGATCGCGGTGATCGTGACTAGCCTGCTGCGGGGCCGCCTCAGCTACCGCACGTGGCGCGCGGTCCACTGGATGGCCTACGGGTTGTGGGCGGTCGCCGTGTTCCACGGGCTGGGCATCGGGAGTGACTCGAAGCAGCTGTGGATGCTCGCCCTCGTCGTGGTCTCGGTCGGCGCTGTCGCGATCGCCACGATCTGGCGCGTCGCCGTCGGGTGGCCCAGCTGGACGCCGACACGCATCACGATGGCGTTCGGCGCCCTTTCCGTCCCGGTGGTCCTCGGCGTCTGGTTCGTGGCCGGTCCACTGCAGCCCGGATGGGCGGTACGAGCCGGCACGCCGAAGTCGTTGCTCCCGCATACCGCGACCGTCGTCGCGGAGGCGCCCCCGGTTGCGGCCGCGCCCGCGCCGATCGTCTTGCCGTCCACGACGTCGGGGCAAGGCACCACCCAACTGCATCCGTTGGCGAACGGTCTCGCCCGGGTCGTGATCCAGATCCAAACGCAGGATGCGCAACCCATCGACATCCGCGTCGTCCTGAACGGTCGGCAGGAAGGCCAAGGCATCTCGATGACCGACGGTTCCGTGGTGCTGACGCCGCCCAAGGGGGCCGCACCGTACCAGGGAACCGTGACCGGCCTGGACGGCGGCAATATCTCCGCGTCGCTGTCGGACGGTCACGGCGATCGGATCGCGCTCACGCTGGCCCTGCAGATCTCGTCGGGTGGCTCGACCACGGCGCAGATCCTGATCCAAGCCGTCTCGACGGGGGAGTGATCATGAAGACCCTTCCTCCACCTCCTCCCGCCGGTGCGATCCGCAGCGATCGCTTGTCCGCTCAGCTCGCTCCCTCGACCGGCTGGGGCACCCTCGCCGCGCACCGGTCCCGGTTCGCGGCACCTCCGCCCGCAGGGCGAGGCAAGGACGAGAAGCTGATGGATGTCGTCGAGGCGGCGGGGCTGCATGGGCGTGGAGGCGCCGTTTTCCCCACCGCCGTCAAGATGCACGCGGTCGCATCGGGCCGCCGCACGCCGATCGTGCTCGCCAACGGGAGCGAGGGCGAGCCTGCCAGTTCCAAGGATGCACTGCTGATGTCGAGGGCGCCGCATCTGGTGCTGGACGGCGCGTTCCTCGCGGCCTCTGCGGTAGGAGCGGACCAAGTGATCGTGGGCGTGAAGGTCGGTGCCGGCCACGCGAGGGAAGCCATCGCGCGCGCCCTCCAGGAGCGCTACGAGACGGAGCCCTGGACACCACGCGTCCGCGTGGTCGACGTGCCGCCGCGTTACCTGGCGGGAGAGGAGCGCGCGCTCATCAACCTGATCGACCACGGCATGGCGATACCCCCTTCCGGCAGCGCGCGGCCGTTCGAGCGCGGCGTCGGCGGCAGACCGACGCTCGTCCAGAACGTCGAGACGCTCGCGCACCTGGCGCTGATCCGTCAGAACGGGCCGGAGTGGTTCCGCGAGCTCGGACACCCCGACTCGCCGGGCACCATGCTGGTGTCGTTGGGCGGCACGGTGTCCCGGCCAGGCATCTACGAGGTGCCGACCGGCCACCGGCTGGCCGATGTGCTCCGTGCCGCCGGCGGCGGGACCGAGGAGATCGGTGCGGTGCTCGTCGGCGGGTATGCGGGAACGTGGCTCACGCCCGATCAGGTGGAGCGTGCGACCCTCGACCGCCAGGGGATGGCCGCGATCGGCGGCATCGTCGGGTGCGCCGCGGTGGTCGTCCTGCCGGCGTCGGCGTGCGGGATCCACGAGACGGCCGCCGTGATGCGGTGGCTCGCCGACCAGACGGCCGGGCAGTGCGGCCCGTGCGTGCATGGTCTGGCCGCCATCGCCGGCGCGACCGAGGGACTTCGGCTGGGCCGGGTGGAAGGCGATGTCCTCGCCCGGCTGACGCGTTGGGCGGGAGATGTGGAGGGCCGAGGAGCCTGCCGGTACCCCGACGGGGCCGTCCGGTTCATGCGCAGCGCCCTCAAGACATTCGAGACCGACGCGCACGCGCACGGACTCGGTCGTCGGTGCGCCGGCGCTTCGAGGCCCACGGTCCTGCCGCTCCCCGACATCCGGCGGGCGGCATGACCGGCCCGTCTGTCATCCGCGTCGACCCGATCGCATGCACCGGTCACGGCATCTGTGCCGAACTGCTTCCCGACATGATCCGACTGGACGATTGGGGATACCCGATCATCGAGGACGTCCCCGTCGACCCGAGGTACGACCCGGACATCCGGCGCGCGATCACGGCGTGCCCGGCGCTCGCGCTCCGGCTCGAAGCCGTTCGGCGGAAGTGACCTAACCCCCGGAAGGTGCGATCAGACCGCGGCCGGAACCTTGCCGGGTGTGTGCTCCACCGGTCCGTCCGCGTTGGGAACCGCCGGGACCGTTCGTTCCTTCGGAACGCGCTTCGCCGGGCGTTCCCTCGCGGTGAGCCCGCGCACCAGGACCAGGAACAGCACGAGCGCGCCGGTGACCATGTACATCCACCACACCAACGGCTGGACGGAATCGGTTCCCGTCCAGACCCCGTGCACCATCGCGACCGTGAACGCGGGGACGGAGGCGAGGTGGAACCGACGCCACCATGTGGTCCCCAGGCGCTTCTTCGCCCACGTGGTGAGCAGGACGACGAGGCACAGATACATCGCGACGATGCCGAACGCCACCGCCACCGGACGGAACGTGCTGTGGAGCGGCGCGACGATGTCGAGCACGCCGAACGGCCGGAACTTGTCGATCAGGAGGCCGCCGAGATGGAGCGCCAGCAGGGGAAGCATCGCGATCCCGAGGTAGTGGTGGACGTTGGTCGCCGTGACCTTGGAAACGCGCTTCCCCACGACCGAGGTGGTCCCGACCAATCCCCATACGACCGACAGGAACAACACCAGATACGCGCCGATCCCCGCGGCCCGAAGGATCAGCCACGTCGTCATCGCGTCCTCGGTTTCACAGGTGCACCGGCACGCTGAGATCGGTCGTCTGATGCGTGTCGGTATTCGTCGCTCCGGCCAACAGCGTGAACGACGTGGTCGACAGCGGGAGCGTCACGTTGTCCACGACGAAGTCGCCGAACACCGAAACCCCCGGCATCAGCTCGAACCCCTCCGACGTGTCGGCGGACGACACGAACAAGGCACCGCGACCCAACTGCATGCCGTTCGCGTTGACGATCACGATCGGGCGATCCCACACGAGTGGCGCCGAGCTTGTGTTGTGGATCCGTACCCAGACGTCCACGTGGCCGGCTTCGAGTTGCACGCCCACGACCTGAACGCCGACCCCGCCCTGTCGGGCCGAGCCCGTCGCATGTGTGAACACCGAGGCGGCGACGCTCCTGCCGTCTCGCGTGTAGTCGGCGACGCTCCAACGTCCGTTCTGCTTGATGAGCTTCACCGGACCTCCGTAGGTGACGCGTCGGTCGCCGACCGTTCGCGTCGCGTCGAAAGCCACGAGCGCTTCGTTCCCGGTGATCGAGGTCACGCGGAGCGTCTGGATGTCGAGTCCCACGGCCCCGGCTGAGGGGGCTATGTCTTGCGCGGCGAGCCACTTGGCCTGTACCTGCAGCTGGCCCGTCGAGGTCCGCGCGACCTCCGCCCAATCACTCGAAGGGATCGCCGAACCGAAGTACCGGTTGACGGTGGCGGTCACGGCTGCCACGTCTTGAGAACCGGTGGAAGGAGACAGCGACGAGCCAGGGCTCGCTTTCGAGCATGAAGCAGCCACGAGGGCCACCAGCAGCACCACACCCGCCGGCCGCGGGCGCGTTCGTCGAGTCACCGCGATCTCCGATCGTCGTCCTCTGTCAGGTATACGCCGGAACCGGTCGTGGTCGGGCGCCGAAGGACCCGGTGATAGGGGGCCGGGTGCCGGTCGAAGCGGCGACCCGGCCTGCATACCCTCGTTGCGAGGAGATCCCACATGGATAAGCGATCGGCGATGTTAATCGCGGGCACCCTCGTGGTGGCCCTGATGTCAGGCGTCGTCGCCCGTGAAGTGTCGCTGTCCCATCCGGCGCCGGGGCCGATCCAGATCGTGCAGACCTCGACGGTGCCCGCTCCTGCCGCCCCGGCCCAAGGCGGAGGTGAGCCCGGTGGCTAATGAACGCCCTCCACGGGACGCACCGGCCGTTACCCCTAGGAAGCGGAAGCTGAGCAAGCGAACCGTGAAGGTCATCGCCTGGGTCGGCGGCGCGATCGCGTTCGCGCTGCCTTGGGCGGTCATCCAGGCGGTCCCGAGGCCGGCAGTGTCCGCAGGTCCGCAGCTCGTGGTCGTACCCACAGGCAGTAACGTCGTGATCAAGCAAGGCGCAGCGGGGGGCTCGGGGGCCGTCGTCGTGACGACGGGCAAGGGCGGCACGACCACCGCTCCGGCGGGCACTCCCGCCGTAGCGACCACCGGCGGTTCGGCCCCACCACCGCCGGGCGTGTGACGGAAGACAGGGCCAACACCGTGCTCGTCGACGAAGCGGTGTCGATCCAACGGCACATCTTCAGGGCCATGGGCACGACCGTCGGTGTCGTGACCAGCGCTCGTGTCGGCGGAGACACGACGGTCGAAGCGATCCGCATCGTCGAGTCGACGTTCCGGGTGTACGAGGAGCGGTTCAGCAGGTTCCTCGAGGCGAGCGAGCTCTCGGAAGTGAACAGGCGATCCGGTTCGTGGACGCGGGTATCGGACGAGTTCTCGTCGATGTTGGCAGCGGCCCTCGACGGAGCCCGTCGGACCGACGGACTGTTCGATCCGACCGTCCTGCCCGCGCTCGTCGCCGCCGGGTACGACCGTGACTTCGACGATGTGATCGCCGGTGCGCGCGACGTGCTCCGAACCGTGGCGCCGTGCGGTCGTTGGGCGGACGTCGAACTCGACGGGAACATGCTCCGCCTCCCGCCAGACGTGGCGCTCGACTTCGGGGGGATCGCGAAAGGATGGACCGTCGACGTCGCCGCCGAGTTGGTGTCGAAAGCGGTGCCGTGGGTGCTCGTGGAGGCGGGGGGCGATCTGCGTGTCGCGGGCGAGGTCGATGAGCCGGGTCTGGAGATCGCCCTCGAGGATCCGCACGATCCCACCGCGGAGCTCTTGCGGTTCCGGCTCCTCCACGGATCGCTCGCGACGTCATCCGTGACGCGGCGCGCGTGGGGTCCGGACCTCCATCACCTGATCGATCCGCGCACCGGTCAACCGTCACGGACCGGCGTGGTGCAGGCCACGGCGTGGGCGCCGAGTTGCCGGGACGCCGAGATCATGTCGACGTGGGCGCTGCTCGCCGGACGACCGATACTCCACCGCATCCCGGCGACGCTCGTCCTCGACGACGGCACCATCGTCACGAACATGGAGTAGCGATCACCGTTGAACGGATGCGCCGGGGTCGCTCTTCGTTAGGCTCGCACGGTGGCAACCGATGAAGGAGTCCGGGTCCGACGGACGACGCCGGGCGACGAAGACGAGGTCGATCGATTCGAGGCTGCGTTCGACCACGACGTCCTTTCCGACGAGACGCGTCGATTCTTGCTCGATGAGCGGCACCACCTGCTGCTCGGGTACGTCGACGACCGGCCGGCGGGGTTCGTCTCGGCGGTCGAGGTCTTCCACCCCGACAAGCGGCCCGAGCTCTTCCTGAACGAGATCGGCGTCGTGGAAGACGCGCGCCGGCGGGGTGTGGCTCGCGCTCTCATCCAAGAGCTGAAGCGGATCGGACGGGACCGGGGCTGCGCGGTCATGTGGGTCCTGACGGATGATGACAACGAGGCCGCGATGGGTCTGTACCGCACGACCGGCGGCCGCTTGGATGGCACACCTCACGTGATGTTCGAGTACGACCTCGAGGGTGGGTCAACCGATCCAGGAGCTCCTGCCGACGCTGCTCCTTCATAATGCGAGCGTGGAGCCACCCGTCGATCCGCCCCTGTACGACGCGTTCGCTGAGGACTACGAGCGCCATGCGGCCGGCAGCGCCTACAACGCGCTCTACGACCGTCCCGCGGTCTTGGATCTGCTCGGGGATGTTCAGGGCAAGCGGGTGCTCGATGCCGGGTGCGGCCCCGGCCTGTACGCGGAGGAGCTCCTGGCGCGCGGCGCCGCGGTCGTCGGGATCGACGAGAGCCCGGAGATGGTTCGCCTCGCGCGCGAGCGCCTGGGCGCCGACGTCGACCTCCACGTGCAGGATCTCGCGACACCGCTCGATGGCCTCGCCGACGAGAGCTTCAACGCGGCGTTGTCGGCCCTCGTCATCCATCACGTCCTCGATCGCACCGCCGCGCTGCGGGAGCTGCATCGCGTGCTCCGTCCGGGAGGTTGGCTCGTCGTCTCGACCCATCACCCGACGACCGACTGGCTCAGGCTGGGCGGAAGCTACTTCGCGAAGGAGCGCATCGAGGAGGTGTGGCGGGGGAGCTGGCACGTGCGCTACTGGCGTCAGCCGCTCTCGAAGACCTGCGACGAGTTCGCCGACGCGGGGTTCCTGATCGAGCGGATCGTGGAACCTCTTCCCGCACCGAGCATGGCCGAGGAGTTCCCCGAGGACTTCGCCAAGCTGAGTCGAGAACCCGCCTTCATCACGTTCCGCCTGCTCAAGCCCATCGAACCAGCCCTGTAGCGGTCCCGGTAGGCTGGTGGGCAAGGGAGGCGGCCCTTGTCCAGGAGTGCCAGGAACGCGCGCGCGACGACCGCGCGGCTCACCGCAGGCGTGCTGGTCGTTCTCGCAGCGTGCACGGGATCGTCGTCGCAACGAGCGACCCCGTCGACCCCCGGCTCCCACCATCGGTCTCCCTCGACGATCTCAACCACGCTCGCCGATGGCACGGCGCTCCCCGCCGGATGTCCGACCGGAGCCGACGTTCGAGCACACACGGTGGCCTTCGTCGCTGGTGGGAACGCGTGGGCACTCGACCCGCAGAGCGGCGACGCGACCTGTCTCTTCCCCGCACCGACCCCCGGACCGTTCACGTGGAACCCGAGAGGAGATCGCGCGCTCCTGAGCGACCTGGAGATCGCGTCGATCGACGGCGAGCAGCTGCGAGCCGGAACGTCGCCCTCGCCCGCCGTGACGTCGTGGGGGCATCCGATCGGCGAGGCCGTCGTCTACGTCTCTCCCAGCGGAACCCGCCTGCGCAAGATCTACCCCGGCACGCAGCGGCACGACGACATCACGCCGATACACGGCGTCCACTACCTGAACGTCATCTACCCCCCGTCGGGGCTCGCGATCGCGTTCGTCGTCGACACCGGCGAGCGGCAGGAGATCTGGCTCTCGTCGAACGTGGGCAAGGATCCGGTGCGGCTCGTCCATGCGGTCGGCGGCACGACGTTCGGCGCGCTCGCCTTCACCGCCGACGGCGGCACGCTCCTGTACGCGGCGGTGCACGCCGACGAGGCACCCCTCCTCCACGCCCTTGACCTCCGCAACCCGACGATCAACCAGGGATGGTGGCACGGGGATGCGGGGGACCGGATCTTGTCGATCGAAACCCAGCCCCGACGTGACGGTCAGCTGATCGCGATGACCGTCGGGGCGGCGTGCGAAGACTCGCGAGCCATGGTGTTCCGACGCGGCGATCCGCCACAGGCGTTGGCGGACGCGCCGTCGAGGGTCGTCGGCTGGTTGGACGGACACACGGTGCTCGTCGCGACGGACGGATGCACCAGGCGTCGAACCTCGTCTCGGTGGACGTCACCCGACAGGCTGCGGTCCCGCTCGTCACGGGCGTGGATGTGGCCGCCGCGCGCACGCCGCTCCTCGGGTTCGTGCCGACGCTCCCCGCGGGGATCCAGCAGGAGGTGGGGTCGGGCGTCGGCTGATGATGGCCGTGGCGGCCGGTCGGCCGCCGACGAGCACGGTGGCATAGACGCGGACGCGCCCTATCGGCCGGGGCTCCCCGCGACGAACACCGACGCGAAGGCCGTCGCCACGACGCCCGCGATCGGAGCCGCGAACGCCGCGATCGGGATCGTCGTCGGATCGGCGCCCGTCACCATGCTCGGCGCGAAGATGCTCGCGAGCGCCACGACCGCCCAGATGCTAGCGATCGCGATGGTGAAGCCCATCCACAACGACCGGCCGGTGTCCGGCGTCCTTCGGCTGAAGGACATGAGCACCAGTCCCGTCGCGATCGCCGCATACAGCCAATCGCCGAACGCGGCGATCGGGAGATGCTCGTGCTGCGAACCGGTGATCATGTCGGGCGACCAGATGCTCGCGACCGCCACCGCGATCCAGATGCTCGCGACGACGATGCCTGCGAACAGGTAGCGCGATCCCTTCGGTTCTGCGTGCGGCTCGAGCCGGGTCGTGTCGGCGGCTCGCACCATGCCTTTGAGGTCTGTCTGCATCACCATCACCCCTTACGGGCATGGTCGTCCGACGGCTCCGGTTCGGGCCGGGTCGAACGACTCACTCCAGGGGGACCTCCGGTCGAGGGATCGGCGCTCAGGCTTTGGCGGCGGCTTCCTTCGCCTGCTCGACGCTCTTCGCGTCGACCTCTTCCTCATCGACCGTCGTGGCCTTGGACAGTGCCTCTTCGACTTTGGACTTCACCGTCACGTCGAAGACGGCGATGACACCCGATGAGCCGGACGGGAGCACCTTCTCCACGTCCTTCACGATCTCGTTCCCGCGGTGGTGGGAGATGAGCTTGCCGACGCCGGCGCCGGCTCCGCCGCCGACCACGGTCGCCGCGATCAGACCGGGAGGGAAGAGCAGGCCGATCACGAATCCGGCCGTCGCCCCGATCATGGAGCCGCCCGCAACCTCGTGCGCGTTCTCCTTCACTGAGATCTTCCCGTCGTCGTCGCGACTCACGAGCACCGCGACATCGACGAAGATCACGCCGTCGCGCACGAGCTTCTTCAGCGCGTCGAAATCGAGCTGCGCGCCGTCAGCATCCTCGTACGCCGCGATGTACAGCAGCTTCGGATCGTCGTTCGCCATATCGATCGCTCCTTCCATCGGCTGGTCGGTCGAGTCTAGGACGTGGCTCCGGAAGCAACTCGCCCGCCCGCCGTCCACGGCCGCCACAGGATGTGGATGCTGAGCAGCGCGATCCAGACGGGGAACAGCAGCTGAACCCACGGGGTGAGACCGACGCTGATCAGGAGCACCACGGCGCACGCGTATCCACCGACCGCGAGCCATCGGGGCATGACGTGCGTGCGGAGTGAGATCGTCGCAACGGAGATCGTGAACACGCCGGCCATCCGCATGGCATAGACGTTCAGCAGCAGCGCCGAGATCCGCGCGTTGACCAGCCAGGCCTGTGGCTGTTGCAGCATCGCCGGACGGGTCGACGCCTGGATCAGGCCGCCCGCGTCCGCGCAGGCAACGAACAACATGGCGACGAAGAGCAGGCCGCTGCCCAGGAACACGGTCGCGAAGAACCGGTCTTCATGCACGCCGATGCGATCGCGGATCACCCCGATGAACCAGAGGAACGCGATGCCGGCGAACGGGACGACGTTGATCGCGACGTTGACGGCGTTCCGCTTCTCCGGATCGCTCAGCCATCCGACGCTCTGCGCCACGTCTGCGGGTGTCGATAGCCGGATCAGCACCAGCGCCAGCCCCAGGAGCAGCGAGAAGACGATCCCGGCCACCGCCGCCGCCCGGGGCGTCGTCAGCACGGGTCGCGTGATCGGCTGCTCCTGGTCCATGGGCTTCCGAGCCTAGTGGTTACGACGGGGGTGGATCCGTGCCGCCCGTGGCCAACGACATCCGCAGAGCTGCCAATTCCTGTTTGATCTCGACGAGCTCGTTCTGCAACGAGCGGGCGGCGGACGCATCGTCGTCTCGTTCCTGCTGGGTCTGAGGGGGCGGGACGAGGATGCTCGCCAGGATGCTCGCGAGCGCTCCGATGATCCCCACGCCGGCGAACATGACCAGCACGGCGGTGAGCCGGCCGAGCAGCGTCACCGGGTACTCGTCTCCGTACCCGACCGTGGTGATCGTGACGACGCCCCACCACAACGCACCGCCGCCCGTCTTGATGTTCGCGTTCGGCGACGTGCTCTCGAACTGCAGCACGAGCACGCTGGAGACGGTGAGCACGATGAAGGCGGCCAGGACGGTGATGAAGGCCGCGTATTGACCGCGATGCGTAACGACGTCCTGCACCAGCGCCTTCTTGTTCTCACCACGCAATAGTCGCGTGATGCGCGCCAGACGGCTCAGTCGCGCCAGCCGTAGGAGAGCCGTGAACTTGAAGAAACCGAGGGCCGGGATCGAACCGAGCAGGTCCAGCCAGCCGCGCCGACCGATGAAGTAGTTCCGTTTCGGGCTCGACCTCGCCAGGTTCATCGCGAAGTCGCCCAGGAAGACGACGCAGATCATGTTGTCGTAGACGGTCAGCAGACGGATGGTCGCGTCGTTGAGCGGCAGGAGCAACGACACCATGACCAGCAGCGAGAGGATCGTGAGCATGAGGATGAACATGTCGTAGGCGTTGCTCTTCTTCGGAGCCGCGTCGGGCTGGGTGGACATGGCGGTGTGCCCTCCTTCTCGTTCCAGAGGTGGTCGAATCGATCGCGCGTAGCGTAGTCCGGAGGAGTGCGCCGGTCGGCCAAGAACATGGATCGTGACGGTTCGCGGTAGCCTCGTGGACCGTGGAGACCGGGCGGCTCGAGACGTTCTCGGACGGCGTGTTCGCGATCGCCGCGACGCTGCTCATCCTGAACGTCGACACATACGTGCGCTCATGCACCGGCGCAGATGTCGCCCTCGCGACACCATCTCCTGTGTGGATGGCCCTCTTACATCGCGTACATCGTGAGTTTCCTCACGATCGGGATCATCTGGGCTAACCATCACACGGTGATGAACCAGATCGCGCGCGCCGACCGCACGTTCCTCATGCTCACGGTCGGCTTCCTGATGGTGGTGGCCTTCATCCCGTTCCCCACCGGGCTCGTCGCCGAGAACATCAACGGCCCCGGGGCCCGCGCCGCGACCGTCACCTACGGGATCACGCTCACCCTCACGGCCGTGATGTTCAACGCGATCTGGTTCTACGCGGCCAAGCGCCGCCGGTTGCTCCGCGAAGACGCCGACGAACGCACCGTCCGAGGGATATCCAAGACGTTCGTGCTAGGGCCGTGGATCTACCTGGGGGCCACCGTGCTCGCGGCGGTCGATCCGGCCGTGGGCGCGATCGCGTTCATCCTCTTCGCGTTGTTCTGGGTGATCGAGAGCTCGGTCTTCGGGCGCGACCGTTCACCAGGTGATGTCAGGCCGTGATCGTTCGCCGGAGCGCGCTACAGTCGCGATCTGGATGTCCACGGTAGAGGAGAGAGGGTCGTTCATGGAGAAGCGGTTGGTCACCCGGTACTCGACGACGTCGGCTGAGGCGGCCGATGAGAACCAGCGGCGCGTCGAAGCCGTCTTCGACGAGCTGGCTTCCGCCAAGCCCAACAACGTCAGCTACATCGTCCTTCGTCTGGCAGACGACTCATTCGTGCACGTGTCATTCCACGACCACGGGGACGACGAGGTGAACCCGATCGCCTCGACCGCCTCCTTCGCGCACTTCCAGGAGGGTCACGCCGATCGTCGCGAGGGCGGCGTCGATCAACAGACGGCCTCGCTCGTCGGCGCCTACATCACGGTCATCGAGTAGCCGACCCTCGCGCGCTGCCCAGGCGGGTCACCGCGGGTCCGGCCGATCCAGGTTCCAGTGCCGGACGGCGGAGCACATCCACTTGTCGTCGCCTCGGGGTGCCAGGACGAAGTTCGTGATCGTGCGCTGGTCGCCTTCGTGGTCGGTGTACAGCAACTCGACCCCGAAGACGCGTCGCGCCATCACGGTCTCGACGAGGGCGGAGTACTCGGGATCGTCCCGGTCGCGGATCGCCGCCTGCCAGAAGCCGACGTCTCCACCCGGCACGTACAGGTCGCGCAACTGCGGGCGGAACTCGTCGGGCTCGGCGTGCGGATGATCCTCGCCCAGCGCGTGGAGCCCCAGGTGCCATCCCTGGATCACGCCGATGCCGGAGCCCGCGTTGCGGACCGACATCGCCAGGTACACGTTGCCGTCTGAGATCTGGACGTGCGCGCCGGACCCCTCGAGCAGTGCCCAGTGCTCGTCGCCCCACATGATCTTCTGTTGGACATCCTCAAGCCGGGACGGCATCAGCAACGGCCGGATCCCGATCTTCATCGAGTACTCGGCGAGTCGGGCCGAGCGGTTCGAAGAGCGTACGGCCGCGAACGTGGCGACCGCCAGCACGAGCGTGCCTCCCGCCGTCGCCAGCGACGCGATCGTCGTCCAGTCGGCCATCTCGGGGAGCCTACCGGCTCCGCCGTGACCCGCTGAAGGTGAGGCCGACCTTCACAGCGTCACGCAGGATGCGTTAGCGTTCCGCCAGTTCAGGAGAGGTAGCGAGGGCCAACAGGCGGTCGAACGGACGAGGAATCGCGATGCGATGAACAAGGCGGACGACGGCCAACGCGGGGATGACGAGCGGCTCTTGTCGCGCGCCGAAGAGGCCCTGACCGAGATCAAGGTTTCGACGGGGCTATCCGAGCCGCACGCCGCGGTCTTGGCCGCGCTCCGGATCCGTCTGAAGGGCGACCCGGGCGGGAACCTCGACGAGCTCATGGCTGCCGCCGGGGACCTCGAAGGGCCGACGCTCGACGATGTACTCGAGGGATCGCAGCAAGGACCGGCTCAGTCGATCGACGATCTGTTGTCCAAACCCGAGAAGCCCAAGCGCTCGCTCGACGACCTCTTGGGATGAACGAGCATGTCTTCCCCGACCCGCAAGGGTCGGGGAAGACGCATCGACCGAACGCCCTAGCTGTAGACCTCGCTGTGCGCGGTCAGGCCATAGATGATGAGCGCGTTGAGCGCCACGATCATCATGGCCCAAACCGGGTAGGCGCCGATCGTGAAGAACCACACGAGCATCGACAGGGACGCCAACACGACGCCCAGCACCTGTCCGCTCACCTTGCGGGCGAAGATCAGGTAGCTCGCCAGCACCTGGATCACTCCGAGGCCGAGCCATACCCAACCCACGACCTGCAGGTTGTGATATAGCAGCGAGGCTTCGGAGAAGTACTCCTTGCGCACCAGCGCCGCCCATCCCGCGAAGAAGTTCCAGAATCCGGCGACCATGAACAGGACGCCTGCGAACGTCGCCCACCCGAGGCCAACCGTTCTGGTCGGCGCGGGGCCGATGTCCTGCGTCACGCGGGCATCTGGCACGACGACTGGTCTCGAGGACTGTGTCTCTTGTTGCGACATGGGATGCCTCCCTCCAGCATCTGCCGGACCGGCACGCCGACCCGGACTGCTTCTGTCCTCGATCCCATCCTGATGCTCGATCCGATGGAGCGAGCAGGCCCTTCGTCCCGTCGAGTTCGGGACCAGCATTCCGTGACGACGTCGCCAGGTCGCAAGGGCCGAGCCGACCGACCTGGACGATGAGGGCCGAACGACCTAGCTCGATGAGCGGGGATTCCCGCAACCTCTTCAGGAAGGGGATGGGGAGATCCTCGTCGCTCCCCGTTGCGATCAGCCGATCGCAGGGATCGGAAGGAGCAAGAGATGGCAGACACACTGACCGACGTTCTCGTCGCCGTGTACCAGGACGTCGATGTGGCCACCAAGGACTTCGACGGTCTGATGCGGATCGTGGCGGACAAGCGGGCCGAGATCGAGGGGGCGATCCTCGTCGCGCACGACGCCGGCGGCGACGTCACGGTCGTTCAGCACGGCGATCACCTGGGTCGCAAGGGTCTCGGCTGGGGCGCCGGCGCGGGCCTCGTGGTGGGGCTCTTCGCGCCGCCGTTGTTGGGAGCGGTCGCGGTCGGCGGCGCCGTTGGCGGACTGATCGGGAAGTTCACCGATCACAAGGTCAAAGCCGGCATGGAAGGGCTCGCCGAGAAGCTGCCGCCCGGCACCGCGGGCGTCATCACCGTGTTCGACGACGAGCATCGGCTCGCGATCGAGCAGGCGCTTGCCGGGATCGCCCGCGAAGTCGGTCGCGCAGACCGACAAGGAGGGTCGTCCGCGCGCTCAAGGCAGAGCTCGCCACGGCGATGGGCAAGTTCCAGCAGGACCGCAGCGCGCTGCCCATCCCGGACCGGACGTTCGGCGGGACCGCGGGGCGCACGCTCAAGGACTCGGTCGCGGACTGGTCGATGATCCCCGGGCCGAAGGCGCCCGAGGGCGCGCCCAATGTGCTGCTCGCCATCATCGACGACGCGGGGTTCGGCGCGATCGACACGTTCGGCGGGCCGATCAGCTCGCCGGCGTTCTCCCGAGTGCAGCAGATGGGCGTGACGTACAACAGCTTCCACGTGACCGCCGTCTGTTCCCCGACGCGCGCCGCGCTCCTCACCGGGCGGAACCAGCATCGCGTTGGCTTCGGATCGATCGCCGAGTACCCAGGACCCTTCCCGGGCTACACGGCCGCGAAGCCGAGGAGCTGCGCGGGGCTGCCGCGCATCCTCAAGGAGAACGGCTACGTGACCGGTGGGTTCGGCAAGTGGCACCTGACGCCGAACAACGTCCAGGGCGCGGCCGGGCCGTTCGATCACTGGCCGAAGTCGTGGGGCTTCGATCACTGGTGGGGGTTCCTGTCGGGCGCTGCCGGTCAGTACGACCCGATCATCACGAGGATGACGCGGTCCTCGGCGTGCCGACGGAGAGCAAGGACGGCGGGCAGTACTACTTCCCGGACGACATCACGGACAAGGCCGTCGAATGGCTCCACGGCGTCCGCGCGCAGGACGCCCAGAAGCCGTGGTTCATGTTCTATTCGACAGGCTGCGCGCATGCGCCGCATCACGTCCCGAAGGAGTGGGCGGACAGGTACAAGGGCAAGTTCGACGATGGCTGGGACGAGCTCCGGAAGCGGACGCTCGAGCGGCAGAAGGAGCTCGGGATCGTCCCGCAGGACACCGAGCTGACCGAGCGGCCCGATGCGTTCCCGGCGTGGGACTCGCTCGACGACATGTCTAAGAAGCTGTACGCGCGGCAGATGGAGGTCTACGCGGGCTACCAGGAGAACGCCGACTGGAACATCGGCCGGCTGCTAGATGCGATCGAGGAGATGGGCGACCTCGAGAACACCCTGATCATCTTCATCTGGGGCGACAACGGTGCGAGCCTCGAGGGCACGATCACCGGCTCGTTCAACGAGCTGACGTTCCTCAACGGACTGGTCCTCGATCCCGCGCAGCAGACCGCGCTGATCGAGAAGTACGGCGGGCTCGAGGCGACTGGGTGGCGACCACACGGCGCCGCACATCGCCGCGGCGTGGGCGCACGCCTGCAACGCCCCGTTCCAGTGGGGCAAGCAGACGGCGAGCCACCTCGGCGGCACGCGCGACCCGATGGTGGTCGCGTGGCCGTCGCGATTGAAGGCGGACGACGTGATGCGTTCGCAGTTCACGCACGTGATCGACGTCGGTCCGACGATCCTGGAGGCCGCCGGCATCCCGGAGCCGAAGTCGGTCGACGGCATCGCGCAGGAGCCGATGGACGGCACCAGCTTCCTGTACACGTTCGACGACGCGAAGGCGCCGGAACGACACACGACGCAGTACTTCGAGATGTTCGCCACCCGAGGGATGTACAAGGACGGCTGGTGGGCGGCGTCCGACCCGACCGGCTCCCGTGGGACCTCTCGCCGGAGACGCTCGCGAAGTTCGGGCCCGAGGCCGACTTCGACCCCGATCGAGACGTCGGCTGGGAGCTCTACTACCTGCCCGACGACTTCTCGCAGGCGAAGGACATCGCGGCGCGACCATCCCGACAAGATCAAAGAGCTCCAGGAGCTGTGGTGGTCGGAGGCGGAACGCAACCGGGTGCTGCCGTTGATGGCCGGATTCTCGGTGATCTACGGGATCCTGCCGCCGCTGCCGACGCAGACCACGTACACGTTCGCGGGTGATGTGCAGAACGTGATGTGGGGCATGATCCCTCGGATATTCGGTCGTTCGTACTCGATCGAGGCCGACCTCGTGGTGCCCGAGTCGGGCGCCGAGGGGGTGATCGTCGCCTTCGCAGACTTCATCGGCGGGTTCGGGCTGTGGGTCGACGGCGACGGCATCCTGCGCCATACGTACTCGATGCTGGGTGTCGACACGTACAAGCAGGCCGCGACGTCGAAGCTGCCCGCGGGCGATGTGCAACGTGAAGATGCTGTTCGAGTCCACCAAGAACAAGCCCGGGAGCGGCGGACACGTCACGCTGTTCGTCAACGACGAGTCGGTCGGTGAGGGCGACATGCCACAGACGGTCCCGATCACGTTCACCAGTTACGCAGGCATGGACATCGGCCGGGACAACGGAGGGGTCGTCGACCTGGACTACGAGGACAAAGCGCCGTACGCGTTCACCGGCACGGTCAAGAAGGTGGTCTTCGACCTGAAGCCGGCCACCCATGGGGAGGAGAAGGTCCTGCACGTCCACGACATCCATCAGGTGGTCGCCGCGGGCGTCGCCGGTTAGGAAGAGGCCGGGAACTACGACGTACCCGACGTCGTGCTGCTCGCTGCCTCGGTGGATGGGATCCTGGCCGCGAAGGCTTCTACCGTTCGCTGCCATCCGTCTTCCAACGGCCCGTGGATCGCGGTCACGTGGACCTTGTCCTCGGCCACGCTGACCAAGCCCTTGCCCTCCAGCAGCTCGTTCATGACGGGACGGACCCTCTGGTACTTGCAGATCTCCTCTTCCGTGGGCATCCGCCCGGTCTTCCTGTCCGGTTTCGGCGCCATCTCGGTCGTCAGGATCGCGTACCGCGTCCCGGCGGGAAGCTGCAGATCCCTCAGGAAACGTTGCATGCCACGGATGGGCTTGCCGAAGCGTCCGGGCGAGCTGAAGAGATACAGGTCGGCCGACGGCAAAGCCTTCGGCTTCACGTCCTGTATGTGATGGACCGTGACCGCGACGCCCCTGGTCGCCATGCCGTTCTTGAACTCCTCGGCGACCTTGGCCCCGTTGCCGTACTTCGATGCGTGGACGTACTCGATCTTCATGCTGCCCTCCTTCCGCGTCGACACGAAACGGAGCGAGTGCCTCGCACATCCAGGGTGACGGTGAGCGACGCGGCCAACCGGGGCCGTTCGGACCTCTGTTCCCGGGACGAGTGCACGGCGATCCGGACGCGGGAGAGATCGCAGAATCTCCATCGAACGGCCTGTTGGAGAACGCTCGCCACGAAGAGAATTGCGCCCTATGGTGCTCGAGCGCAGAACCGCGATGAAGGTCCCGGAGCTCACCGTGTACTTCTGGATCATCAAGGTATTGACCACGGGGATGGGCGAGACCACCTCCGACTTCTTCATCCACCGTGTCGGGGTGCACAACACGGTGGCACTCGCGGGGATCGGGATCGCCACCGGTCTCATCCTCGCGATCTCACTCACGGTGCAGCTCGTGGAACGACGCTACGTGCCCTGGATCTATTGGTTCGCCGTCGTGATGGTGAGCGTCTTCGGCACGATGGCTGCCGACGCCGTGCACATCGAGATCGGCGTCCCCTACATCGTCTCGAGCGTGTTCTTCGCCGTCGTCCTGGCCGCGCTCTTCGTCGCCTGGAACGCAAGCGAGAAGACCTTGTCGATCCACAGCATCTACACGCGCAAGCGCGAGGCGTTCTACTGGTTGGTCGTCTTGACCACGTTCGCGCTCGGTACCGCCACCGGCGACATGACGGCGATCAGCTTGCATCTGGGGTACCTGTCCTCGGGGGTGCTGTTCGCCGCCTTGTTCGCCGTCCCGGCGGTGGGCTACTGGCGGTTCGGTCTGAACGGTGTGTTCGCGTTCTGGTTCGCCTACATCGTGACTCGTCCGCTCGGCGCGTCGTTCGCCGACTGGTTGGCCGTATCGCCGGCCAGAGGCGGTCTCGGGCTGGGGTACGGACCGGTCAGCTTGGTGTTGGCGATCGTGATCGTCAGCTTCGTTGCGTACCTCTCGGTCACCGGCAGGGATGTTCAGCGCAGAGACGTCGTCGGCCCAGCCCCCTCTGATCTGCCACACACCGACCCGGTCGGCGACCCTTCGAGCTAGGCGCTCTTGGACGACGCCAGTTGCCGCTTCACCCACCCGATCTCCGCGCGATGCTCAGATTCATGCTGGAGGAGGTGGTGGACGACCCATGCCGGGGAGACGTCGTAGCGCTCGCGTGCTCGCGGCGTGTGGTAGTCCTCGACCGACATCGGACGGAGGCGATCGATCAGAACCTCTCGTACGATCGCCAGACGCCGGAGGTGGGCAGCGAGCGACTCGCCTTCGACGTGGGTGAGCTGGCCCTCGGGGTCGCGATCCGTGAACGGGAATCGCACCGCGAGCTCCGAGTCGCCGAGTCGGATCCCGAAGATGTCGTCGAACAGCCAGTCCGCCTCGATCAACGCGACGTGGTACAGCGTGGAGCCGATGCTGTTCTCGCCGTGGAGAGGCCGGACGTCGATCATGTTCTCCGGAACGCCCTCGAGCTCGTGCAGCGTGTCGCGGCGTCCGTCCTCCATCGCGGACAGCCACCGGCCGACCTCCGGAGCATCCGCCATCGGCGCCAACGTGAGGACTTCGCGCTCCTGCATCCGTCCACCATAGACCGCGGTGAGCATGAGCTGAGAGCCCACCGATCGCGTCAACGCGGAGGAGGCGGATGGGCGGAGCGTCGCTGTGACCTCGCTACCCGCGACTCTCGGCCAGGTACGCGATCAGTAAGACCTGCGCGACGATAAGCGCCTCGATCTCTGCCGGGTCCAGGCTCGTCGGATGAATGGATGCGGCTCTTCGCGACATCTTCGGTGCCCCAGAGGATGAACTCGGCGTTCGGCGCGGCATCCGCGAGGGTGTGCAGCAGCGGGATGGATCCGCCCGAACCGCCTCACCCGGCTCGATGCCGTATGCGGCCGTCAGCGCTCGCCGCGCCGACGCGTATCCCGGACCGTCGGTCTCGGCCCGGAACGGTGGAGCCTCCTTCGTCCGCTCGATCTCGATCTTTGCGCCCCAGGGCACGTGCTCCTCCAGGTGTCTGACGAGCGCGTCGAGCTTCTTGACGGGGGCGGTCCACGGCACGATGCGCATCGACAGTTTGGCGCTGGCTCCCGGATGCAACACGTTGGATGACTCGGCGATCGACACGGTATAGATGCCGATGGCGTTGATACTGGGTTGCGACCACAAGCGGGAACCGACGCTTCCGCTACCGGTGAGCTCCACCCCGTCGAGGAGATCGGCGCTTGCCCGAAGATCACGTTCTTCGAAGTCCATCCCCTCCCGATCTCAACATCGACAGCCTTTGCATCCCCACGATTTCGATCCGCTGTCCCTCCGTCGAGGTCGACTCGGTGGTGGCCACATTGCACGCGACAGAGATGAACCAGAGGTGAACCACGGGTGAACCACGATGGATGCAGGGCAGAGGGGTTCGTTGATCCTCGCCAACGCAACGCCGCGCAACGCCGATCCGAGCAGTCGATCGTGCGAGGCGGCGAGTGACACCTCATATGGATCTACTTGGTCGACTTCTTCAGCGTCGTGACGACGCCTTTCTTGACCGTCACCTTGTAGAAACCGTTCACGAGATTGATATCTGCCGGGTCGGTGCTTTGGAGCAGCTTGGCGAACTGGCTCAGCGTGAGGGTCTTTCCGCCGGACGTGATCGTCGCATCGGTGGCGACCTCCGCGATGCGCCACGCTCCTGTGGAATCGAACAGGATCACCCGGTACGGCGTGACCTTCGCCGCAAGCACTGGCCCTTGGTAGACACCGTCCTTGAGCCGGAGCTCCCCGACCTTCGCGAGCTGCGCCTGCGCATCGAGCAACGCCGCCTGGGTCGTCTCGAGTTCCGTCTGCGTCGACTTCTGTTTCTCCTGGGCTTTCGCGAGATCCGCGTTCGCCGAGTCGAGCTCCGCCTGCGTGGAATGCAGCTGCGCCTGAGAGTCGGAGAGCTGACGTTCGAGGGACGTGATCTGTCTCTCTAAGTCCTGATTGCTCGTTCGGCTGCACGCCGAGAAGACGACCGCGCCAATGGTGGCCATCGCGATCACGCACACGCGGGCGACGGGACGGTTCGAAGGCCTCTGAGAGAGCCTGGCCATGGTCATTCGCTCCTTCCTCGAGACTCGGTCGCGATATCACGCCCATCACATGAGTGCTCTCGCCTTCTGCGTCTCGTACTCCTCGGCGGTGATCTTGCCCTCGTCCCGCAGCGCCGCGAGCTTCGCCACCTCGTCGGCGGCCGAGTATCCCGCTGCTCGACGTTGGTGTTCCTGAACCTCGGCCAGCATCTGTCGGTCCTGCTCGGTCATCTTCGGCCGAGCGATCATGTAGATCAGGATCCCGATGAACGGCAGGATCACGATCAGGATGATCCACCCGGCTTTCACTCCACCGGAGATGTCATTGCGCCGGAAGATGTCCGCGAAGATAGCGATGAACATCCAGATGAACATGAACCAGAAGAAGAAGACGATCATGGCCCAGAGCACGTTGCCGAAACTCCACTCGGTCGCCAGCATGGCTCTCCCTTCCCGCGTCGGTATGTGCTCCGACGCACGGCATCCGTACCGTCAACCTAGGCGACATCACCACCGCTGAGTTGTCGGTCAATCGTCCGACATCGGCCCTCCCGAAGCTGCTCGAGGATGCCCTCGGCCAGTTGTTCACTTCGTCGACGCAGATCGTTATCCGGGTCGCCGCGGGTTTCTGATGCTGCAACCCGCTTCGGCAGGTAGGGTGAGGAACGAGACCGAGTGGAGGAGGAACCCATGGCAGAGAAGACGAGCGAGACCCCGATCTTGGACCTGCTGGCGACCATGACGGCTGCGTCGATCGACGCAGCGACGGGGCTCGACCAGCAGTCGTTCATGCTGGTCCGGCTCGCGGCACTCGTCGCGGTCGACGCACCGCCGGCCTCATATCTGTTGAACCTCGGCGCCGCGAGCGAGCTGGGGATCGACGAAGAACAGGTCCGCAGCGTCCTCGCAGCTGTCGCACCGATCGTGGGCACGACGCGCGTGGTCTCGGCTACGGGCAACATCGCGCGTGCGCTCGGGTTCGCGATCGAACTCGCCGACATGGAGGACGAGTAGTCCCGAAGAGTCACGAGCTTTCTGCGGAAGCAGGTTGGTGCTTAGACGACTCTCGCTTCTGGGACGCCCGTTGACGAGGCTTTGGCTCCGGCATGTCTTCATCGTCTTCCGACGCCTCGACAACCTTCTCGGCCGCCGCCGCAGCCTTGAGCAAGGCAACGGCCAGCAACCTCGTCATGCCGGCTGCCACCTGCACCATCCCGCCGAGGATGCGCAGACCCCCACGCATGGCGTCGAGGACGGCATCTCCCAGTTGGGACTCCGAAGGCTCGGGCCCGCCATGCGCCATGAGCTGATCTTGACACGATCCACGCCTGTTCGGTACGCATAGCGGCCTTCGAGGCGGATCGCGCAGGCGAACGTCGGGGGCAACGCTCGGATGGAGGCCTCTCGCGCCCGACGCGGGGCAGCGAGGACCGAGTGGCTTTCGGACCCCCGTTGAAGTTAGGCTGATCGGGCCGCAGGCAGGAGGTGAACGATGAGAAAGCTCCTGATCGGGTTGCTGATCCTGGGTGGTGTGGTTGCCGCCATCGCCATCGTCTCGAGGAGACGGTCGGGTTCGGGCGTCGATGGATGGGACTCGCTTGCCACGACGGCCACCGACGCTGCGAAGGACGCCGCCACGAAGGCCACCGACGCTGCGAAGGACGCCTGAGCACTCGGGATCCGGTTGCGCTCAAGCGGATAGATGAAACGCCGCAACCCGTGCACATCAAGCCGGGCTGCGCCGACGTGCGGGTTGAAGTGAGTCGCCCTTCGGTTCTATCCCTAGCGAAGCGAAACTCTAGATACGCCTGCGACGACCCCGCCCCGGTGTGACGGCCGCGGCCACGACCGCGGTCTTCGCTACGGGGGCGGGACCCGGCGTCACTGCTTTCGCCACGACCGCGGTCTTCGCGACGGGGTGCCCGATGACTCCGACTCGTCCGACACGTCCTGGCCTGAGCGGCATCTTCATGCTCCTTCGGTCGTTGCTGCTTCATCGGCCTCGATCGAGGCGATGATCGCCTGGATCGGGATCCGTCCGTTCGCGATCAACTGGCCACCCGAACGCCGCACCGCTGCCGCGAACGGGGCTGCCCAGAGGTTCTCCCATATCAGGACTCCCGCGGTGCTTCCGGGGTCCATCGCAGCTGCGAGATGCGCAACGTCGTCCTCGGCCAATAGCTCCGCCAGCTGCGCCTCAAGCGCTTGTAGCTCTCCGAGCTCGCCTACGTCGGAAAGCTCCATCGCCTCGACCGATCCGTCTTCGCTCTTGGTCAGGATCAGCACGTCGATCACGCGGATCGTTCCGGCGTCAACGAGGGCGAGCAGTTCTTTCGCCATCTCGCCCGTGAAGTTGCTCGCTCCTGCCGGGAACTCGACGACCATGTAGTCGACGGGTCCGAGTTCATCCAGGGGGACATCGCTCATGTGCACGACCTTTCGCTCGCTCGGCGGCACGTTCGTTGGAGTTACGACGCCATCCTAACCAGTACTGCAGAGCAGACAGCAACCGGATGGCGCGCGACAGCTTGAGCAGTCTGCGCAAGCCCTCGCTCGTCGCTCAGAGTTCATTCAACGTTTCGATGCTGGCCCGACTCGATCGTCGGGCGTTGGGCACCAGCAGATGCTAGGGCGGCTCCCTCACCGAAGGCAAGACTTCGTCGAACGAACGATTCCACCCGCCGGACGGGGCGTCCAACCTTACCCCGTGCTTACATGGGGATGGCCGACATCTCGCGACGAGTTCTTCAACGACTCGGCCGCGTCGTGGCATCGTCCCCAGCCTGCCTGACGGATTCCACCTTTACCAGCATGGATGCCCGTGTCCGGATCCGCATCCGGAAGGAGGCCGAAGAACCGCGACCGTGCGGCTTGGGACCGTATGCACCCCGCGCAGGATTCGACGGTCTTCACCAACGAGATACTTCCGAATATTACGGGTGCTGATCCCGCGGGCCCCTCAACGAAAGCGGGGCCTCAAGCGTCCATGGAGCACCTGGGAACAACTATCGAGGAGGATCGAGATGACGAGGTCCGCGAACCGACGGACGGACGCTCGATGGCTGGCGATGTCGGCGTCGCTGTTCGTCGCGGCCTCCTGCTCGCGGACCGCGGCTGAGCGATCGTCGACACCGACACCGACACCGACACCGGCACCGGCTTCGACGCCGACGGCGACGTCGAGCCCGATCGCGCCAGGGATCGGAGCATCGATGGTCGATCTTCGTACGGGCAGGAGATCGCCGTGGATGAGATGGTCCCCGGGCGGCAAGCGGATCTCCTACCCGAACCAGGGATCGATCTACGTGCTGAACGTCTCGACCGACAAGATCAGGAAGGTCGCCAAGGGTGGCACCGCCGAGTGGTTCAACGACCACACGCTGATCGTGGGACCGGGCGGCTAGGGAATCATGTCGCGGTCGAGCGGTGCTCCCCGCCATCGTTCCGTCTTGGTGGCGGTCGTCGTCGGCGTTGTGGCGATCGTTGCCGGAGGATGCGTCGGCAGGAATTCGCTCACGGAGGCCGGATCACTAAGGGGCGAAGTCTCCCGTCCGTCCTCTGAGAGTGCGCATCCGTCGATACCTCCTATGCGGAACGGCCACATCGATGTCTTCGGTGCCATGGACGGCGTACGTGTTCTCACCCCCCACGGCAATGGGAAGCTCATCTTCGACTGCAGGGGTTCGTGCCGTGAGGTCGGCGGGGCTGATTGGTCTCCGGACGGCACCCTTCTGGCCTTCGCCGCCGACCACCCTCGCGGCAGTACGTATGACGGTATCCACGTGGTGGATCCGGTTCGCGGTACCGACCGGCTGGTCGTGCCCGGCGAAGAGGTCTATTCGCCGGCATGGTCTCCCGACGGGACGCGCATCGCGTACGTGAACCTCCAGCAGATCTTCGTTGCGAACGAGGACGGCTCCGAGCGAACCGCGGTCGTCACGATGGACGGGAACGCCTACCCCTCGCCGCCCTCGTGGTCCCCGGACGGGTCGCACATCGTGTACTCGGCCGGGGGTCGCCTCTACGTCGTGGGTTTGGACGGTTCGGCACCGTCGCCCCTCGTGAAGGGCTTCAACCCCGCTTGGTCACCCGACGGCAACACGGTCGCCTACGTGGGCGGCGAAAACCTCAAGAGCCCGAGGGGATGCGATATCCGGGTAACGACACCCGCCGGACATCACGACTCCAGCCTCGTCGATCTCGCGACCCTTGGGCAGGGTTACAAGAGATGCGGGGCGTTCGGTCTCGAGTGGTCCCCCGACGGTTCGAGACTCGCAGCGGTGGTCGAGCGAGGGCCTTTGCAAGGTCAGTCCTCATGTCCACCGCCCCACCGCGGTCTTCGTGGTGAAGGCGGATGGGCACGGTGCACGGATCTACTCAGGCTGGGGCGTGCACCCTGCATGGTGGGGACTCACGTGGCAGCCGGTCCCGTTGCCCCCGGCGAACACCCGACCGGTGTTCCAGCGCTCCGTGACGATCGGCGGTCTCTCGATCACGAGCCCGAGCGACTGGATCCTGGTCGATTACCTGGGTCTGTGGAACGCGGATGCTGTCCCCTTGGACAACACGGCGGTCCCCGTGCTGGAGCTGACGAACTTCGACCCAGGGCTCTCGACGCCGGTCTGCGACAGCGCACCCGGCGGGTCGACACGGTTGCCCGACGACGGTGTCGCGATCCTCGCGGTGGTCGGCAACGGGGGCGGGAACGTCGACGACTCCTGCGGCCGCGACATCGCCGCGTCCGCGAGCGGGACGATCAGCTTCGGCGGTCCGGTGCCGTATCGCTTCGTCCTCGCGATGGGTCCGAACGTCACCGAGCGTGATCGGACGGACGCCGAACAGATCTGGCGGTCGCTCACGTGGATCACATCCCTAAGCCCGTATGCGCGGACGCCGGCGCCGCCACGGTACGTCCTCGATGGTTTCCAGGATGGGGTCGACTGGTGGCTCCTGGAGGCGCGGCCTCTGCGAGGAGGTGTGGAGCTCTCGGAGAACGATCTCAGCTCGACCGGAAGCGGAGCGAGCGCGTACGTCTACTCCGGCCTCCCCTCCGAGAGTGCCATCTATGCCGAGAATGAGGACCGGGCCGGTGTGGTCGCCCAGGACGTTGCCAAGGTCGAGTTCTATCGCGAACGGGGCGGAGCTCCGATCGAGGGACGGGTGCTCGATCTGCCGCCGGGCCTTCCCTTCCCGTTCGATGCCTGGTGGTTCGAGCCCCAGCTCGGGCAGAACTGGTCCGGAGAGACGGTGGCGGTTGGACATGACGGCACCATCCTCGGGTCAACCGTCTCGCCGCTGGTCCAGTCGCTGCGGGTCGGTTCCCTGCGTGCCTTCGGTGCCCGGTGGCTGGTCAAGGACTCACAGAGCGCCAACGGGTGGCACGCCGAGGCGTGCGTGGAACCCGCGTCGGCTCCCACGTCCCAGCCGTGCGATCGACCGCTGGGCGGAGGGGTGTCCGTCCAGACGTTCAGTCAGCCGGTCCCCGCGTCGTTCCTCTCGGTGGCCATCGGCAGCGACACGTGGGCGGAGATCCGCATGCGCAACGGCACCCGGCTCCGGCCGGTTCGGTTCCCATCATGGAACAACGCCGCCGTCGCCGTCTTCGTCCTCGAGGGATCAGGGTCGGGGAGACTCCTGTACCACTGGACCAACGCCAACGGCAAGCATGGTGTCTACAAGGGCCTCGTCGTCCGGTGGCCCGCTCCAGGCTAACCGTAACGGCGTGGTGGATTCCGGGTGACCCTCGTCACCGGCCTAGAGCTCGTAGCGGGTGCCTACGCTGTTCGGGACGAACGCGTCCGGAAGCTCGGATGCCAACCGGTGCACGGCCTTCCAGCCGGTGCAATGCGCGGGAACCACGATCGCCGGCGACTCGGCGACGAGCGCCGCGATGGTCTGGGGGATGATCGGCTCGAACAACCCGCCCGTCAGGTGGAACCCGCCGATCACGGCGTACACCTCGTCTATCCCGGTGAGCTTCTTGGCGTAGCGCACGATGTTCACGATCCCCGCATGACCGCAGCCCGTCAGGACCACTAGTCCCTTGTCCTGCACATGCAGCACCGCGGCCTGATCGTCCAGGATCAGTGGGTCCGGTTCCCAGTCGCCGCCACGTAGCGCCTGGTGGATCGGCATCCCCTTTTCGAACTCGGTGGTCCGGTCGACCTCACCGGTGATCAGGAGCGACCCGTCCAGCAGGAAGGAAGGCCGCACGTCCTCCACTATGTCGAACCCCACGTCCTCCAGCGCGGAACGGCTGGTGACTGGCAGCTCGAACGCTCCACCGCCCGGACTCACCGTGCGCCGGCGGGTCCAGAACTCCGGGTGGATCAGGACCGGCAGGTTCGAACGGCCCAGACGCCTGATCAGCCCATCCATCCCCATCGTGTGGTCGAAGTGGCCGTGCGACAGCACGATCGCCTCGAAGGTCTCGGGCGAGATGCTCAGACGGTCGAGGTTGCCGATCAGCCCGTCCGGCGTCACCCCGGCGTCGAACAGGACCCGATGAGTGCGGCCGGCCTTCTCGATCTCGATCAACGCCGAATAGCCGTGTTCGGCGCGGAGGAAGTCCACTGTCTTCCCGCCCTCGGCGACCTCGGCCGGGATGACCGGGATGGGCGCAGAGGTCCCGACCGGACCCCAGCGCTTGATGAACCCCTGATCAGGCATCAAGACGTCGATCGCGTTGTCGATCAACGTGGTGATCCGGACGCCGCTTACCGGCTCGAGCGAGATCTCCTCCATCGCGCGAGCCTACTTCGAGGCAGACTCGGCGTCGCCGATCGCGGCCTGGCCGGCTGCGATCAGGGCGCGACTCCAGCGATCCCACCCTCCAGGTTTCCATCGTCGGCGCCGACCCCTTGTCCCAGTTTCGCGGCCGTCCCTGCCCCTGCCCCTTCGCTCGGCGCTCTTGACGCGAAGGGAGAAGAGAGGGGGGCCGGGACGGCCGCGAAACCGGGACAGGGGCGAGCACAACAATGAGACGAGGAAACCTCTAGCCGACCGGTGCCCGCGGGTGAGCGGCCGAACGCTCGATCCGCGGCTACCGGGGGATGACCGGCGTGTCCTTGTTGCCCCCTGCCAGGTATAGGGCGGCCAGCACTATGACGGGTACGCTCAATGCGCCGGTCAGGTACTGCGCGAACGTGATCGTCTCGCCCGGCTTCAGGAGGTCGTGGAAGAACAGGAAGTCCACGAGCAGGAACCCGACGATTAGGAAGATCGCGAGCGCCTTCTTCAGCGGAGTCTTCTCGGGGTGCTTCAAACGGTGCCTCCTCGGAAGCGTGATGGTAGCGAAGGGGAAGAGGCACCCGACAGTCGCGCAACCGGGACAGGGGCCGGCGGAGGACTTTCCTCAGCTACGGGTGCCCCACCGGGTTGAGACCGGAGGGACCGGGCGATGGCAGCGCACTCGTACACGTCAAGGGAGCATCGACCCTCACGAGATTCCACGTCTGACCGTTGGAGAAGAAGCCGATCGCGAGCTCCGACCCTTCGGGCATCGCCGAGGGAGTGATCACCAGGATGACGGTGCCGTCCGTCAACCGCTTTGAGGAGACGACCTGATCCAGTCCTGATGGGTCGCCCCCTTGGCTGTCGCATCGGCTGCCAACCATGACCACAGCGGGCACGCCGGCTTCTGCCAGTTGCTGGCGGAGATCGTTGGGGTCGGGGAGTTGTCCCTTGGTCAGGGTCAGCGTCGCGGTTCCGTCGGGACGACTGACCAGCGTGAACGCCATCAGCTTCGCAGGGCTGACGACGTGCCGTGGCGGCACGGTTCCTGATCCGCCGTTGATAGAGACGGCGAGCGCCAACCCAAGTCCGATCGCGACCCCCGCGCCTGCCAGCCCAGAGAGCCGGCGGCGACGGCGTGAGCGACCTCGGGTGAAGATGGCCTCGATCGGCGTGTCCATGTGGATCTGGGACATCGTGTCTTTGACCCATTCGAGTACGTCGTTGTCGTTCATCTGCTCAACCTCCCTGTCCTCGGTGCTCGACCTCGACCACGTTGGTAGACGGGAGCCAGACCCGCATCGATGCCACGGCCCGGGACAGGTGCGTCCCGACCGTTCCGGTCGAGATCCCTAGGACCTTGGCGGTGGTCTTGCCGTCCAGATCCAGGAAGACCCGCAGCACTACGACCTCGCGCTCGCGCATGGGTAGACGCCGCAACGCTGCCAACACGGTGGTGTCCACGCCGGCGGCCACGTCGGCCTGGCCCGCAAAGTCCTGTTCGGCGAGCGGCAGTTCCCGGCGGTGCTTACGCCATCGCGACACCCCGGTGTTCAAGGCTGTCCGCACCACCCACGCACCCGGGGCCGGATGACGGCTCACCTTCGGCCAAGCCGCCCACGCTCTGGCGAACGCTTCCGCGACCAGTTCCTCTGCCAGCTGTTGATCGCCAACGATTGCCGTGACGGCCCTCAGGCAGGCGTCCCGACTCCCCTGGTAGAACTCCGCGAAGTCTTGCTGTTCCGGTCCCACACCCCATATACGCATCAGACCTAGCATCCATTTACAAGACCCGACCGGTCTCAGCCGGGGCTCCCCGGCGGACAACCGGAGACTGTCCCCCCTTCAGAGCGGTGCTACCTTGGCCCGATGAAGCGGGTCGTCCTCGCTCTAGCTGTCGGGTACCTGATGCTCGCTCTCCTCGGCAGGCTCGCGGAAGCCGCTGGGCTCCGAACGTGCGGTGCGACCCCGATTGCTGGTGCAAGAAGCCCGGACTGAGCTTGTTCAGGTGGGTGTTCCCACGATTCCATCGCTTCAGCGACATCGAGCCCTGGCAGAAGCAGCAGCTCGACGGATAGCACCGCGATGGGACACGCACCGCACGCCTGCCACTCGTTCGGGTCTCACCTTCGAGGACGCCGGCGAGCACGAGCTGAAGGGCGTCCCCGACCGCTGGCACCTCTACCGGGTGGTGGGCGAGCGCACCTGAGGATACGGCTCCGACTAGGTGGTTATGTCGCTCTGCCAGCGAGTGACATTCGCGCACGCGAACCCGCCTAGAAGGAACCTCGGTGGTCGGCCCGACGACACCTCTGCCTGCTTCAGCCTCCCAGGACGGCGTCGTTTGCGCCCTGATCCTCGTTCATGGCCCAGAACTCCGTCATCTTCCCGTCGCGGATGTGCATGACCTGGACTTGGCGCTCGTGGGTGGTCGCGACACCTTTCGCGAGCGTCGCCTCGATCAAGACGACGACATGATCGTCGTTGGCCACCACGTCATGGATGGCGAAGTCCCACACGATGCCTTCCTTGGCCATGCGTCTCATCCGCTCCATCGTCGCCTGCTTGCCGACGAAGGTCCCCGAATACGGATTGTCTCCCGGAGCGTGCCACACGATGTCCTCGGCGAGGAGGTCGGCAAGCGTCTCCGGATCCCCTCTCGTGAAGGAGTCCAGTCCGGCGCGGAACGCGGTCGCGTTAGGGTGCTCTGGCATGCCTTCCTCCTCACTCGCTGCTGAGGATCGAGACTCGCATCCCGGCATGTCACCCGCAAGTCGAATCGCCATGCGGACGAGCACGAGCTGAAGGGCGTCCCCGACCGCTGGCAACCTCTACCGAGTGGTGAGCTAGGCCGTTAGCTGCGTTTCACTCGCGGACGTAGTCGAGCAACTTCTCCCCGAACTCTGAGATGGCGATTACCGCCGCGCCTCCATCCCATGTGCCGACCGTCTTCACGAGGCCATGGCGGATGAGTGCTTGCTGCACCCGCTGCCAGGAGACGTTCAGGATGACAGCGGCCTCCTTGGTGTGATCAGGTCGGGATTCACGCCACTACCCGGTAGAGGTGCCAGCGATCAGGCACGCCCTTCAGCTCGTGCTCCCCGGCGTCCTCGAAAACCAAGCCGCTTCCCGCGACGAGATCCTTCACGGTCTGGGAGACAAGTACTTCCGAGGGTGCGGCGTTTGCTGCGACCCGAGCGCCGATCGCGACCGCGATCCCGCCGACCTTGGTATCGATCGTCTCGACCTCGCCCGTGTGCACACCGGCTCGGACCTCGATCCCGAGCGGTCTTACCGCCTCGACGATCGCCTGCGCACACCGGACCGCGCGCGCCGGCCCGTCGAACGTGGCAAAGAAGCCGTCACCGGCCGTGTCCATCTCCGTGCCTCGGTAGCGGCCGAGAAGTCCGCGAGTCACCGCGTGGTGTCGTTCGAGCAACGCCCGCCAGTCGTGATCGCCCAGATCCGAGGCTTTCGTGGTGGATCCAACGATGTCGGTGAAGAGCACCGAGGCGAGGACGCGGTCGAACTCCGCCTCCTCGCGGCGGAGCTGGCCGACGAAGTCGCCCACCGCGTCAGGAACGTCACCCCCCAACCAACCGTGCGCTGCGCCCGGCAACTCGATCAGCGTCGCACCGGCGATGTGTTCGGCGAGGTAGCGCCCGTTCTCGATCGTGACGGCACGGTCGCCGATGCGATGCAGTACGAGTGTGGGGACTCGGATCGCCGGAAGGATCTCCCGAACGTCCAGCTCCCAGTCGACCTCGTACCAGGCCACCGCATCGCCGGGTCCGCCGCCGCTGCGCATCCAGGAGCTGAAAGACTCGATCGTCTCCTCATCGTCCACGTCATCGGGGAACACGTAGGGCATCCACTTCTTCACGAGTTCCCTCGTGCCCCAGCTCCGCTCGACATCAACGAGGTCGGAGGCGAAGTCCTCCGGCGTCATCCCGAACGGGTAGTCGGGCGCCCATGCCGTCCGCGCGGTGGCGCCGAAGGCGATCAGCGCGATCGTGCGCTCGGGGTAGGTCGCCGCGAACAATGCGGTCAACGCGAACCCGTCCTCGATGCCGAGCAGGACGGCCCGCTCGGTGCCGGCCGCGTCCATGACTGCCCGGATGTCGTCCATGCGGGCGTCGAGCTCTTTCGCCCGAGCCGCCTCGCTCCCGTGATCGGACTGTCCCGTCCCCCGGCGATCGAGCAGGATCAGCCGGCCGTGCGTCGCGATCCCTCGGAAGAACCCGGCGGCGCGCGGCCATCGCCAGATGTTGTCGAGCCCCGTGAGCCACCCGACGAGGACGATGTCGACCGGACCATCGCCGACGACCTGGTACGCGATGTGGACCCCGTCGACCGTCTTCGCGTACCGGATCTCGGGGGTCTGCACGGTCAACCCACCACCCGGTAGAGGTGCCAGCGGTCGGGGACGCCCTTCAGTTCGTGCTCGCCTGCGTCTTCGAACGTGAGGCCGGAGCCTGCGACGAGGTCCTTCACGGTCGAGGAAACCCAGACTTGGGAGGTTCCGGCGAGCGCACCCACGCGTGCTCCGATATGCACTGTGATCCCGCTGATCCGATCACCATCGATCTCTACTTCGCCCGTATGGCAACCGGCTCGGATCTGGAGCCCGAGCGGTCGCATCGCCTCACCGAGCGAAAGTGCGCATCGCACCGCGCGCGCAGGACCGTCGAACCTGGCGAGGAGCCCGTCGCCGGTCGAATCGACGTAGGTGCCTCGATGAGATCCGATGACTTCCCTTGCGCGTTCATCGTGGGAAACGAGGAGGTGTTTCCACGCCTCGTCTCCGAGCTCGACCGCCTTCCTCGTCGAATCGACGATGTCCGTGAAGAGGACGGTCGCGAGGACGCGATCGACCTCGGCCGGCGGTTGGCTCACGCCGAGGAACGAGCTGATCGCCTGGAGGACCGAACCCTGGTCGCCAGCCCAAGGAGGATGGTCGATGCCCGGGAGTGCGACGAATGTGGCGTTCGGTATCTGCGTCGCGAGCCAGCGACCTTCGTCGAGTTCCGCGATGCGATCCCCCACACGATTCATGACGAGGGCCGGCACCCGGATGGTCGGCAGGACCGCCCGGATGTCCAGAGCGTGTTCCCAGCGCACGAGCGCGGTGATCGCTCCGGGGTTCCCATAGATCCCCCAAAGCTTCTCCGCCCACGGTCGGAACGCCACGTCGTTCGCCAAACTGGGGGCCGTCTCCTCAGCCCACTCCATGAAGAAGTCCTCGTCCCCGCCTGATTGGAGGGATCTCTCTCCCCTCGCGATGTCCTCCTCCATCTGCTCATCCGTCCAAGCCCACGGATAATCGGGTGCCCATGCGCCCCGCGCGTAGGTCGCGTAGAGGATGAGCGCACGGGTCCTCGCCGGGTACGTCGCGGCGAACAGTGCGCACACGGGTCCGCCTTCGAACTCGCCGAACATAGCCGCAGAGGTCGAGCCGACCGCATCGAGCACGGATCTGACGTCGTCAGCGAGGACCTCCAGAGGAGGTGGTGTAGCGTGCGTCACGGAGTCCGAGAGGCCGCTCCCGCGTCGATCGAGCATGATCAGGCGCGAGAACGAGGCCAGTGATCGAAGGAATCTCGCATCCAGCGGTTGTTGCCAGGACAGGTCCAGGCGCGAGCTCCAGCCAGGGACGAAGACAAGATCCACGGAGCCTTCCCCCACGACCCTGTACGCGATGTGGGAACCATCCGTGCTAGTCGCGAACCGCACCGGGGGGATATCCACGCCCGCATCTTTCCCTGCGAGCGTCCACGCCGCAACCGGGGACCGTGTTGGATCCTTGTCCCGGTTTCGCGGCCGCCCGGTGCCCTCCCCTTTCTCCCCTCGCCTTGCTCTTTTTGAGGGGCGATCTGGCGACTAGTTTGGATGAGACCGTGGTTGCGTCCGGCTCATCGGCGTTTCGATCGGCTCTTCTACTCTCCCCAGCATTCTTTGACGGACCCCGTCACTCCTAGTTGGATGGGCCCATGTTCCTCGTTCTGGCGCAACAGTCGGACCCTGCCCGGTTCAGCTCGGAGTGGTGGCTGACCGTCGGCGTCACGCTGGGGGTGATCTTCCTCGCCGCCCTCATCGTGAACCTGATCGCCCGGCACTACGTCCGCCGGCTCGAAGAGCGCGCCGCAGAGCTCGCCGAGGGAACCGAGCGCGACAAGCTCCGGCAGGCGCGAAGGCGGGCGACGGTGGCCAACCTGCTCTTGAGCACGTTCCAGATCGTGGTCTGGAGCGTGGTGATCCTGATCATCCTCTCCTCGATCGGTGTGAACCTCGGACCACTGCTCGCCACCGCGGGGATCGCCGGTGTCGCGCTGGGATTCGGGGCGCAGACGATCGTGCGGGACACGCTGTCGGGGTTCTTCATCCTCGCGGAGAACCAGTACGACGTGGGAGACACCGTCGAGCTGCAGACGACGGCGAACCCGGTCGCCGGCACCGTCGAGGCGCTGACGTTGCGGATCACGATGGTCCGTGCGTTCGACGGTACGCTGAACATCGTGCCGAACGGGAACATCCTCGTGACGAGCAACAAGACGCGGGGATGGGGACGCGCGATCGTCGATCTGCGTCTGCCGTACGACCAGGACGTCGATGAGGTGCGCGACATCCTCAACGAGCTCTTCGATGAGATCCGCGATGTTCCGCCGTTCCAAGGAGCGCTCCACGACGGCCCCGACGTGTTAGGGATCGTCCAGCTGACCGACGCGGCCGAGATCCTTCGCGTGGTCGCCCAGACGATCCCGTCGAAGCGCTGGGAGATCGAGCGCCTCCTCCGCGAGCAGATGACGAACCGGCTCACGCAACGCGGGGTGGCGGCTCCGCCCATCCCCCTGATAGCGCCCCACCCGGCGGGAGGGTAAGGTCGATGCCATGAGGAGATCGGCTCCCTTCGCGGCCACGCTGATCATGCTCGTCTTCGCGACCGCCTGCAACGGCCAAGTCGGCGATGCGATCTCGAGTCTCTCGTCCGGGGCCTCCGTACCGTCGTTGCCTTCCCCCAGTCGCTCGATCGCGTTGCCGACGCGGAGCGACGTGGTGGGGACCCCCAGCGAACAGCCATCGGAGGCCCCGACCGAAGCACCTACCGAGGCCCCGACCGAAGCACCCACGCAGGAGCCGACCAAAGCCCCGACCGAGGCTCCAACGCAGAAGCCCACGGAAACCCCTACCCAGGAGCCCACGCAGGAGCCCACGGAAGCTCCCACCACGGAGCCGACCTTGACCGAGGCACCCACCTTGACGGAGTCACCGACGCCGAGCGCGGTGGCCGCGCCCGGGGGCTCGGCCTCCAGCGGCACGTCGACGGCCTGGTGGTGGCTGCTCGGGCTCGCGATCATCGTGGCGATCGCCGCGTGGTTGATCCTGCGCCGCCGTCGGCCTTCGGCCACGATGCAGGAGGCGTATGTCGCGACCGCCGCCGCACGCGACCGGTTGGCTCAGGAGGCCTCAGCGCCATCTCCGACCTCCGAGGCGGCCGAAGCGTTGATCGACCAAGCCGACCAGAAGCTACGCGCGGCGCAGATCGCCGCGGGCGATCAGACGCAACGCGCGGCCGTGGACCACGCGCTGACCGCGCTCGCCGACGCCCGCGAGGTGCTCGCGCTGCGCGCCGCGAGCGCCGGCGCGACTCACGCGAGCGGGTCAGACATCGAGTCGCGGTTCTTGCGATCGCTCGCGGGATTGGATGCGGCCCTGGGTGCGCTCCGTGAGGCGGCGGGCGGCGCGCCTCCTCCGCCCACCGGTGACGCACCCCCTCCGACCACCGGCTTCGAGGTGTGATCAGATCGGGCCGCGGCCGATACGCTTCTGCCCATGGGTGAGACTCCATACGCCTCGGTTGACGAGCTCCAAGCCGCGCTCGGGACGCAGTCGTACCTGGCCGACCGCGGGCTCGCGACCTCGATCCACCTCTCGCTCTCGCTCGACAAGCCGCTCCTGCTGGAGGGCGAGGCCGGCGTCGGCAAGACCGAAGTGGCCAAGGTGCTCTCATCTCTGTTGGGCCGCAGGCTTATCCGGCTCCAGTGCTACGAGGGGATCGACGCCTCGCAGGCTCTCTACGAGTGGAACTACTCCCGACAGCTGATCGCCGTGCGGGCGATGGACGCGACGGACGCGGAGGCGCACGTTCAGGATCTATTCGGGCCCGATTTCCTGGTGGAGCGCCCGTTGCTCGCCGCGATCCGCGAGGGCTCCGGCGCTGTGCTGCTCGTCGACGAGCTAGACCGCGCCGACGATGAGTTCGAGGCGTTCCTGTTGGAGGTGCTCTCGGAGTTCGCGGTGACCATCCCGGAGGTCGGCCGGATCGCGGCCGAGACGCCTCCCGCCGTCGTCGTCACGTCCAACCGCACCCGCGAGCTCCACGACGCGCTCAAGCGTCGCTGCCTCTACCACTGGATCGATCACCCGGATCTGGAGCGCGAGATCCAGATCGTCAAGGTGCGCGCGCCGCACGTGGGCGACGCCTTGGCGCGCGACGTCGCGGCTGCCGTCCTGCGCCTGCGGGAGATGGATCTGGCGAAGCTCCCGGGCGTCGCCGAGACGATCGACTGGGCGAACGCGCTCGCGTTCCTGGGTGCGGAGCGGCTCGATACGTCGATCGCCGCCGACACGCTCGGGGCGGTCGTGAAGGACCACGAGGACCAGCAGCTCGTTTCCGCGCGTCTCGCCGATATCGTGGCCGAAGGTGACGGCTGACCTCTAGGCGAGATCGGTGTCGACGGTGACGCGCGTCCGGCCCGTTTGCATCGCCGGTCGATCGGGCGAGAACAGATCGAGGTCGGTCCGCACGACCTGTCCGTGACATCGGCCACGAGCGCGCCGAGACGGGGCCGCTCGAACCCGAACGCGTAGCCCGGTCCTCACCCTGCGCTCGCGGAATGGTCCCTGAAGTACTGGGCCGGGCGGCCTGTGCAACTACACGGGTGCAGCGACACGCTGACGAAACGAGGACTGTCCGTATGGGCGCCGGTCGGTTCGGCTGGCATCCGGCTGACAGAGGGGAGGGTCCATGTCGCAGCAAGCGACAGAAGCGTCAGTACGACCCGTGGGCGAGCCGGGAACCGAAGTGTTCGAACGGAAGCGAACGGGCTTGGGGCTCTACGTGACTTCGCGAGAGGCGTACGCGATGTGGAAAGAGGAGCCAGAGCGGATCCACATCATCGACGTTCGCACTCCAGAGGAGTACGTGTTCGTCGGCCACGCGGAGATGGCGTTGAACATCCCTCTCGTGTTCATGGACTACGGCTGGGACGACGGAGAAAAACGAGCCGGTTGTCCATCCCAATCCCGATCTCGTCTCACGTGTGCAGGGGCTGTATCGAACCCACTGACACGCTCTTGGTCATGTGCCGGTCCGGGGGCCGCAGCGCTCTCGCGGTCAACGCGCTCGCGGAGGCCGGCTTCGAGCATGTCTACAACATCATCGACGGGATGGAGGGAGACAAGGTCGACGAGCCAGGAAGCGTCTACCTCGGCAAGCGGATGAAGAACGGATGGAAGAACTCCGGATCGCCCTGGACCTACGACTGCGACCCGGAGCTCCTTTGGCGTACACCGGCATCGGTCGGTCTCTGAGGAAGGAGAGGACCATGGCTACGGCGGTTCAGGAAGTGAAGAGGGTCAGCACGACCGTACCGTTGGATTGGAAAGAGGTGTGGTTCACCAACTGTCCGATGGTGTCGGCGAACAACGTCGACCAGGAGCTCGGGTGGTGTCGCGAGGAGTACAAGAAGATCGGCGTCGAGTACGCCTACTTCCGTCACGCCCCCGAGAACAACTGGTACCCGCACTACATCCACAACCTCGACAACCTCATCCGGTTCGGCGGTCTCTACCCGCCGATCGCCGTCAACGCCGACATCCGCCGCACCGTGCTGCTCGGCGCGACGCAGGTGCATGAGGGCGGCGTGATGATGGTCCGCGCCCGCGACCAGATCTTCCGGATGCAGGATCTCAAGGGCAAGAAGATCGGTATCACGAAGAGCCTGAACACGATCAAGAACGACTGGTGGCGGATCCAGGAGCATGCCGGCATCGAGCTCATGCTGAAGCTCAACGACATGACGATGGACGACGTCGAGCTCGTCGAGTTCCCGTACCCGGACGACTGGTACGACAAGCCGGAGATGCTTGCGCCGTTGAACAACCCGTCCGAGCTGTGGATGCGCCGTGACCACAAGCACGACTATGCCTTCCGCCCGCTCGAGAAGGCGCTCGTCGCTGGCACGGTGGATGCCATCTACAACCAGAGCGGGCCCCTGCAGCAACTCTCCGAGGCCACGGGCAAGGTCAAGTCCATCTTCGATCTGTCCAAGTACCCGGATTGGACGATCCAGATGGCCAACTGCCCCGCCGTCATCACGTGCACCGACGTGATGGCCGACGAGCACCCCGAGCTCGTCGTCGCCTACATGAAGGCGATGATCAAGGTCGGGCGCTGGGCGAACGAGAACAAGCGCGCCGCTGCGTACATCCTCGACCGGCAGACCTTCTACCTCGACGCCGAGCACACCTACCAGGGCATCAAGGACGTCGACATGGTGCCGAGCCTGGATGCGCAGAACATCGAGTCCATCAAGATCGGCAAGGACTTCATGTTCAGCCACGGTTACATCAAGCGCGACTTCGACGTGGACGAGTGGGTGCGCCCCAACTTCTTGGAGCAGGCGTTCACTGAAGTCCTCAAGGAGGAATGGGAGAGAAGGAGCTGGAGCAAGCTCCCCCAGGGCGGCGGACTCGAAGTAGAAGGCACGCGGCTCGGGTAGTCGGGAGAGGATGCGCTATCGAGGGCGAGCGGCGCGGGACGGTCGAGTCCGCCCGCGCCGCGCCGGAGGTGCGACGAAGGACGGCGCACCGTCAAGAAGGAGGTTGAGCATGAAGACCTCACCGGAAGTGCCAGAAGCGAATCGAACGAGTCTGGGACTCTACGCGACGCCCCAAGAGGCGTACGAGATGTGGAGGGCCGACCCGAACGAGGTCAGGTTCCTCGACGTCCGGACGTTCGAGGAGTACGTGTTCGGTGGTCATGTGGAGATGGCAAGAACGTTCCCCTGGTGTTCCCCAGGTTCGACCCCGAGGGTCCTTCCATGCCGGGCAGGCCGCCCGGCTGCTCTGGGCAGGCCAACCCCGACTTCGTCACCAAGGTGAAGGAGGCGTTCGCTCCCGACGACACGATCCTGGTCATGTGTGCGACCGGCGGCCGTGGCGCGATGGGGGTCAACGCGCTCGCCAAGGCGGGCTTCACGCACGTGTACAACATCGTCAACGGGTTCGAAGGGGACAGGGTCGACGATCCCGGGAGCGTCTTCCACGGCAAGCACATGCGGAACGGTTGGAAGAACGCCGGGCTTCCTTGGGGCTACGACTTCCATCCCGACCTGATGTGGGTCGCGCAGCCAGCGGAAACGGATCGCGACCTGGCTGAGGCCACCGCGTGAAGGGGCGAATGGAGTGATCCTCCGAGAGAGGAGCTGAGGATCGAGCGGGGACGCGTCGACGTCACGGCAGAGCCGAACGCGCTCACCCGCATGATGCCGATCCTCGACCGGCTGCCTTGACCCGGCCTAATCATCGTTGACGCGTCTCGTCAGCCCACTGTTGGATGGATGCATGTCAGCCTCCGCCCCCGGGCCGCTCCCGCCGCTCGTCGCGTTCGGGCGGAAGCTCCGCGACGCCGGTCTCCCCGTCGGGACCGGCCGCATCCTGACGTTCGCGCGCGCGATCGCGGCGCTGGGCCTCACCGATCGCGAGTCGCTCTACTGGGCGGGGCGCACGACCATGATCGGCCGCAAGGAGGACTTCGCGGCCTACGACGAGGCGTTCGCCGATTGGTACCGGGGCCTCTCGACGCAGGGTGAGCTGCAGATCGAGCTCAACCTCCCGACGCCGGGGTCCAAACGCCAGGTCGACTGGGGCGAGATGCCGGACGACCTCGAGGTCACGGTCAGCGGGGTCGCGGCGCAGTGGCGCTCGGCAGGCGACGACGAGCCGGAGGACGACGAGGAGACGTCGATCCGGATCGTGGCGAGCGCCGTCGAGGTGCTGCGCGAGAAGTCGTTCCCCGATCTCACCGAGGACGAGCGGGCCCGCGTCGCGGCGATGATCAGGCGGCTGGCGGTGACCGTTCCGGTCGAGCGAACCCGGCGGACGAAGCCCGCGTCCAAGGGCTCCACGTTCGACATCCGGCGGACGCTCCGGCGATCGCTGCGGACGCAGGGCGAGCCGTTCGAGCGAGCGATGCGCGCGCGGAAATCCCGGACGCGTCCGCTCGTGCTGATCCTGGACATCAGCGGATCCATGGCGCCGTACGCCCGCGCGCTGATGCAGTTCGGCTACGCGGCCATGGCGGCGGGACGCCGGGTGGAGGTGTTCGTCTTCGGGACGCGGCTCACCCGCGTGACGCGGACGCTCCGGACGAAGGACCCCGATCGCGCGATGCACGAGATCGGCACGCAGGTCGCCGACTGGGAAGGGGGAACCCGGATCGGCGAGTCGCTGAAGACGCTGCTCGACGGGTGGAGTCAGCGTGCGGCGCTCCGCGGCGCCGTGGTCGTGCTGTGCTCCGACGGTCTGGAGCGCGGCGACCCCGAGCTCCTGCGGGCGCAGATGGCTCGTCTCCGCCGCCTCGCCCATCGGGTCGTGTGGGTGAACCCGCTGAAGGGCTCGCCGCGGTACGAGCCCCTCGCGCGGGGGATGGCCGCGGCCATGCCGTCGGTCGACGAGTTCCTCTCGGGGCACAACCTGGAGAGCCTGGAGCATCTCGGCCGCGTGCTCGGTGGGTGAGGACCCCGTTACCGCGGGGCACCGGTAGGCTGGGGCCGTGCCGGACGACGACGACATCCTGGAGGCGTACGAGCGAGAGCTCGACGCTCGAGCCGATCGCGCCGCTGCCGCGCCGGTCGAACCGCGGGTTCTGGATGGTGGCCGGGACGATCGGGCTCGGCGCGGTCGTCCTGATGGTCGAGATCTTCGCGAACCGCCCCATGGTCAACGCGATCTCGCGGACCGAGAACGACCTGAGGACCTCGCTCGCGGCGGCCGAGCGCATCTACGCGGACGGCGGATCGTTCACGCCCGCGGACGCCGCGGCGACTCGGCGCCGTCGGCGACGGGCGGACCTACGTCGATGCCGATCGGCCGGCGTCCTCACCGGGAACGGTCAGCGTCTACGCCTCGGGACAGACGTGGGCGGCGGCCTCGCCCACCGCGCAGGGCACGTGCTTCTACGTGAAGCAGGTGGCCGGGCAGGACACGCTCTACCTGGTGGCGGACGGCGACTGTACGGGCACGGAGGCGCTCGCCGCCGACCAGACGCCAGTGGTAGCCGGCGTTCCGTCGTCCTAGGTCGTCGCCCCCGGGGGCAGTTCGGCGGAGGAGGCGGGAGCGGAGGGCTCTCGACGTTCGAGGAGACGTCCACCGGAGGCGGGGCGGGATATGTTGCCAGCCGCCGGCCGCGGCCGGACCCGAGACACCGCCGCTCGGAACCGCGATCGACTCCTTCGTCACGACGACGGTGTTGGCCCACCGGTCGCCGAGCCGTTGCTGGTTCGGCGATGCCCATACCGAGATGGCTCCGACGAGGTACGGGAACGACGTACGGGAACGCGTCCACGATGCGCGCCACGTTTCGGACGATGGCGGCCGGCCAATCGAGCTTGGTGCCGTCCTGGTTGACGACCCGGATCCCCGTCGCGAACTTGCCGATCGTGGCCCCGGCCAGTCCTTCGAGGAGCACGAAGTAGATGATCGTGATCAGGCCGGGCCAGAACAGATGCCGTCCGGACCACCCGATGCGCCAATAGCCCGCGCCGTGCTGGATCTCGGCGAACGGCCCCGACATGATGAGCAGCAAGACGCTGTCCACGAAGATCGCCACGAACCGCCGCCCCACGCCGACGTACGTCATGCCGCGAAGGTACCAGCAGATGGGTGGATCAACGTGGAGCCGGTCCGGTACGCGCGGTCGAGGAGCTCGACGGGGTGGACGACCTCGACGTCCGCGCCCAGTTCGCGCAGCCCGGCGGCGATCTGCATCGTGCAGCCGGGGTTCGCGCCCGCGACCACACGGACCCCGGTGTCGCGCACCGCGCCGGCCTTCTCCCGCATGAGGTTCCCCGACATCTCGGGCTCGAGCACGTTGTAGAGGCCGGCCGCGCCGCAGCATCGGTCGCCGTTGGCGATCTCGACGATCTCGACACCGGGGATCTGCCGCAGCACGTCGCGCGGTTGCTGCTTGATGCCCTGCGCCCGCAGCGCGTGGCACGCGTCGTGATAGGCCACGCGTCCGTCGGCGAGCGGGTTCGTTGGGACGTCGACCAGCCCGTAGTCGGCTAGGAACTCCATCAGGTCGTGGACGGGGAGCGCGGTGCCTTCGACGAGCTCGCCGTACGTCGTCATGTGCGCGCTGCATCCTGAGGCGTTCACGATGACGTGATCCACTCCCGCGAACGCCGACGGCGTTGCGTCGGGCGAGCTTCCGGGCCGAGGCCAGCCGGCCGTTGTGCGCCGCCAGCGCGCCGCAGCATCGCTGCGCCCGGGGGACCGTCACGCGCCAGCCGTTGCGGGCGAGCACGCGGATCGTCGCCACGTTCACCTGGTGGAACCAGCGGTCCTGCACGCACCCGGACAGGAGCGCCACCGTCCCTCGGACGTCCACGCCCGCCGGCGGTTCGGTTACGCGGGGGAGCCGCGCGAACGGCGAGGTGTGTCGCGGCGCCAGCGCGCGCATCCGGCGCGGCAGGAACGGTCGCGCGACCGGTTGGAAGAACGTGGCGATCCGCAAGATGGCGGGATGCGGCAGGGTGACGTCGAGGCCGAGCCAACGGACGAACCGCGCACGCCGGCTCCGGAGCGGTTCCACCTGGACGCGCGCCCGTTCCATCATCCGGCCGAACGGCACGTGCGACGGGCAGACGTCCTCGCAGGCCCGGCACACCAGGCACAGATCCATGAAGCCGGCGAACGTGTCGTCGACCACCGACGGTCCCTTCCGCGACCGAGCGCATCGCGGTGATCCGCCCGCGCGGCGACGCCGACTCCTCGCCGGTCAGCCGGTAGGTCGGGCAGTGGGGGAGACAGAGACCGCACGCGACGCACGAGGACAGGTCGGCGTCGGAGGGAGCGTCGTCCGATACCCCACCCGGGGATCGCGCCTGGCTCGGCTCCGATGAACCGCACCCCTTCGGGGAGCTCCGTGCCGAGGGGCGGGACCCGTCGCGGTCGCCGTCGATCACCACGGCCCTATGGTCGCACGCCTCGCTCGTGGGTTGCGGCTCCGCTCGGCAACCGTAACGGGCTCGTCGCACGCCGTTCACACCGGCCGACTACCCTTCCGTGATGGTGGCCACGCATCCGTTCACGCTCGCGCTGATCGCACACGACGGCAAGAAGGACGACATGCTTCGGTTCGCGCGCGAACATCTGGATGAGCTCCGCCCGCTCTATCTGATCGCGACCGCCACCACCGGTTCGCTGCTGAAGAGCGAGCTCGGCCTGGATGTTCAGACGATGGCGAGCGGGCCGCAGGGCGGGGATCTGCAGATCGGTGCGCGGATCGTGGAGGGCAGGATCGACGGGGTCATCTTCTTCCGCGACCCGCTCACGGCGCATCCGCACGAGCCGGACATCCAGGCGGTGCTGAAGGTCTGCGACGTCCACGACGTCCCGCTCGCCACGAACCGGGCCTCCGCGTTGCTCCTCATCCGCTCGCTGCACGACGAGCTCCGCGCGTAGAAGGCCGCCTGCCGCTAGGCTGTCGCGCCATGGATGCCCTGAGCACCCGCCGTTCGATCAAGGCCGCTTCGTTCACGGAGTCGGTGATCCGCGATTTGACGCGGCTGTCCGACGTGCACGGCGCGATCAACCTGGGGCAGGGGTTCCCCGACTTCCCGGCGCCGACGGAGGTGAAGGAGGCCGCGCGTCGCGCGCGATCGCCGAGGACCACAACCAGTACCCGGTGACGTGGGGGGTGCCGGCGTTCCGCGAGGCGATCGCGTCGTCGTACGGCGCGGCTCTACGGCATGTCGGTCGATCCGGACACGGAGATCTGCGTCACGTGCGGGTCGACCGAGGCGATGATCGCCGCGATGCTCGGCTTGCTCGATCCCGGCGATGAGGTCGTCGTCTTCGAGCCGTTCTACGAGAACTACGGGCCCGACGCGATCCTGTCGGGCGCCGTGCCGCGGATGGTCACGCTCCGCCCGCCCGACTGGACGTTCGACGAAGGCGAGCTGCGCGCCGCGTTCAACGACCGCACGCGCGCGATCGTCGTCAACTCGCCGAACAACCCGACCGGCAAGGTGTTCTCGCGCGGAGGAGCTGTCCGCTGATCGCGGAGCTGTGCGCAGCGCTACGACGTCATCGCGATCACCGACGAGATCTACGAGCACATCACGTACGACGGCACGCCGCCACGTCCCGATCGCGACGATCCCCGGCATGGAGGATCGGACGGTCACGATCAGCGCGTTGTCCAAGACCTACTCCGTGACGGGCTGGCGCGTCGGCTGGGCGCGTGGCGCCGCGCCGCGCTGATGGACGGCATCCGCCCGGTGCACGACTTCCTGACGGTGGCGGCGGCGGCGCCGCTGCAGATCGCCGGCATCACGGCGCTCGGCCTTCCCGACGACTACTACTCGACGACGCCTGGCCGAGTACGACGAGCGCCGCGACACGATGATGCGCATCCTGGACGAGACGGGATTCGTCGCGCGAGCCGCCCGCCGGGGCGTACTACGTGATGGCGGACATCTCGCACCTCGGGTTCGAGCGACGACGTCGCGACCGCGACGAGCACTGGTCGAGACAGATCGGCGTCGCCACCGTCCCCGGTTCGTCGTTCTTCTCCGACCCCGCGAACGGCCGGCACCTGCTGCGGTTCGCGTTCTGCAAGAAGCTCGAGACGCTCGAAGCCGCCGGCGAGCGCCTTCGTCTACTGGTCTGAGACGGACTAGATCCCGCCCCAGAATCGGCCGGGGGCCATGATGCCGGCTGGGTCGAAGGACTCCTTCAGCCGGCGATGGATCGTCGGCGCGGCGATGGTTCCGTCGCCGAGGCCGCCGGCGCCCCGGATGACCGGCGCCACGCCCGCGGCCTCGGCGACGCGCACCCGGAGCTGGTCGAGCGGCTCCGCGCCGTCGGGGAGCCCGAACCACACCAGCCCGACGCCCAGGAGCGCCGTCCAATCGTCGCGGCCGGCGACCAGCGCCTCGATCCGTGAAGGGACCACCGCCGCCTCCACGACGGTCGCGCCCTCGATCGCCATCGGGTCGAACGGAGCCGGCTGATGGTCGACGGAAAGGGCGGGGTCGATCGTTCGCGCGGCGAGCGTCTGCTCCTCGACCTCGTCGGCCCAGCCCTCGAGCCACACGCGTGCGCGACCAGGCTCCGCGATGACGGCCGAGGGGAGCGGCACGGTCGCGAGCAGCCGGCGGCCGAGCGCGAGGCCGTCTCCCTCGAGGGTGAGCGTGCGTCGCACCTGTGGCAACGGTCGGAGCTTCAACGCGACCTGCACGATCACACCCAACGTGCCGAGCGAGCCGGTGGCCAGGCGATGCAGGTCGTAGCCCGTGACGTTCTTCACCGTTCGCGCCCCGCTCTTCACGAGCCGGCCGTCGCCTCTCACGAGCTCGAGCTCGACCACGGTGTCTCGGACGTGACCGAGTCGCAGCCGTCGGAACGACGAGACGCCCACGGCGATCACGCCGCCGACGGTCGCATCGGGGTGCGCGTCCACCGGCCACTCCTGCCCGCCTTCCGCAAGCACCGCCTGGAGATCGCCGACGCGCATCCCCGCGTGGACGACCGCGAGCATCTCCGCCGGCTCGTACGTGACGACCTCGTCCAACATCGTGGTCCAGAGCTCCGCGTCGACCTCGGACGGGTTCCCGCGATCCATGTGGGTGCGGCCCCCGATCACGAGCAACCGGGAGTGCGACGCCGCGGCATCCCGTACGGCGTCCTCCACGTCCTGCTTCGCGTGCGGGTGGATCAGATCCACGAACCCTCCGGCAGGTTGGCCGCCGCCTCCGCGGCGTCGGAGCCGCGCATCATCGCGAAGTCGCCGCACCGGGCGCCGGCAGGCAACACCTTCTGAGGGTTCATCCGGTGATCCGGATCGAACGCGTCGCGGACGCACGCCTGCGCGGCCAGGTCCTCGGCCGTGAACACGAGCGGCATGAAGTCGCGCTTCTCCAGGCCGATGCCGTGCTCGCCGCTCAACGCACCGCCTGCATCGACGCAGAGCCGCACGATCTGGTCGCTCGCCTCCAGCACGCGTTCGAGCGTTCCCGGCACGCGCCGGTCGAACGAGAGCAGCGGGTGGAGGTTGCCGTCGCCGGCGTGGAAGACGTTCGTCACGATCAGGTCGTGGTGCTTCGCGATCGCGTAGACACCCGTCAGCACCTCCACGAGCTTGGTGCGCGGCACGACGCAATCGTGCAGGTGATAGTGGGGCGCGATCTGCGCGACGGCGCCGAAGGCGGACTTGCGCCCCTTCCACAGCAGGGCCCGCTCGGTGTCGTCGGCCGCCACGCGGATCGTGCGCACGTGGTTCGCGTGTGCGGCGGCCTCCACCTCCCGCGTCTGCGCCTCGACGCCCGACGGCAGCCCGTCGACCTCGACGATCAGGATCGCCGCGGCGTCGGTGGGATAGCCGGCATGCGCGAAGCTCTCCGCGGCCACGATGATGCCGTGGTCCATCATCTCGATGGCCGCGGGGACGACGCCGCGGGCGATGATGTCCGAGACCGTCGCCGCGCAATCGCCCACGTCCATGAAGTCCAGCAACATCGTTCGGACCGAGGGCGGGACCGGCGTCAGCCGCACGCAGACACGTGCGACGATCCCGAGCGTCCCCTCGGAACCCACCACGACGCCGCGAAGGTCGTAGCCGGGAGTCTCGGGTCCCTCGCTGCCCAAGCGTTCGACCGATCCGTCCGGCATGACGACGTCCAGCGCCAGCACGTGTGCGGACGTGACGCCGTACGCCAGGCAGTGCGGGCCGCCGGCGTTCGTGTTCGCGTTCCCCCCGATGGACGACGTCTGTTGCGACGAGGGGTCGGGCGCGTAGAAGAAGCCGGTCGGACGGAGCGCGGTCGACAGATCCAGGTTGAACAGCCCCGGCTCGACCCATGCCAGTCGATCCTCGGTCCGCACCTCGAGGATCGCGTGCATCTTGGCGGTGACGACCACGAGCGCGTCGCCGATCGGCGTGGCGGCGCCGGCGAGACCGGTCCCGCTCCCGCGCGGGACGACCGGCAAGCCGTGCGCGGCCGCGATCGTGACACAGGCGACGATGTCCTTCGTCGATCGGGGGAACGCGACGAGCGCGCATCCACCCTCGACCATGGAGGCGTCGCGGGCGTAGAGCTTGAGCGTGAGGGGATCTGAGAGCACCTCCGCGGGCCCGAGTGCGTCCTCGAGCGCGCGGCGCGCGGCGTCGATGTCGGTCATGACGGTAGGGTAGGCCTCGGGCGATGGTGACGTGGCACGTGTTCGAGACGGAGGCGCCGGAGCTGGCGTCGTTCGGCCGGGAGCGGACCGACCGGCAGGTGTCGTTCATGGCGACCGTCCGCGGCGACGGCGCCCCCCGCGTGCACCCCGTGACGCCGTGGATCGCGGACGGCCACCTCTACGTCCGGATGTACACGACCTCGCCCAAGGTCGCCGACCTGGAGCGAGACCCGCGGTTCGCGCTGCATTCGATGATGGACAACGACGACGGGGTGGGTGGCGAGTTCGCGCTCACCGGGCGGGCGAACAGCGTCGAGGATCCCGACACGATGTCTGCCGCCTTCGCCGCGGTCGGCGAGCTCGGGAGCGGGCGACCCTTGGTGCTGTTGGAGCTCCAGGTGGATGAGGTGGTGGCGACGACCTACCCGGACGATGAGACGACCGAGCGTCGGCGGTGGCGGGCCGGGCAGTAAGAGTGAGCTATGGCCCCATGCCGGGGACGGTCCAGCACGCGTTGTCGAGTCCTTGCAGCGCGAACGTGCTTCCGGGGGCTGCGTACAACGAGGTGGCGCGAGCCTTCACGTTGGGCTTCGTCAGAACGTTGGTCGACAGCAGTTGCACCTGATGCATGGCCTGGGTGGAGGCTTGGCCGTGGTTGCCCATCTGTGTGTACCACTGATCGCAGTGCCAGAGCGTGTACGCGTTCGACCATGCCGACGCCGGGAGTGCCGTGATCGCCATCGTTGCGGCGACCGTGAGAGCGGTGATGAGCAGCTTGGAGCGCTGCATCGATCCTCCTCTGTTCTGTCTGGAAGGCAAGGTCACATCGCCGCGCTCGGACGAGAGGTTCGAGAGCGCCGTGGCCGCGTATGACCTTGTCTTCTTGTCGGCTATCGGCTCACCCCCGGTCCGGGTGAAGCTCGGCGAGCTCAGGACAGCCGCGTGCCGATCTCCTAGTGATGCCCGCTGGGGTCGGCGACCCGCTCGACCCGCCAGCCGTGGTCCTCGGAGACGGGCACGATCTCGGTTGCCCCCGCGCCGAGCGCACGTGCGAAGACCTCGTCCGGATCCTCAACCGTCAGGATCATCCGAACCGACATGCCGTTGATCGCGTCCGGGCTCGAAGCGGGGTTGCACTGCACCCAGAAGTCGGCTCCGTCGTCCTCGAGCCGGTCGGACTCGTTCGCGCCGAACGCGGCCTTGTAGTACTCGACGGCCGCCGTCGCGTCCCCCACGGAGAGCCACGGGGAGATAGTGGTCAACGCGCGCACCTCACGCGACGCGGCCGGGGGAGCCGTTTGGCGCGGAGTAGGGCAGGCCCTCGCGCGCCCATGCCTCGATCCCGCCTTCGAGGTTGTAAGCCTCGAACCCGCGAGCCTGCAACATCATGGTGGCGAGCTCGCTGCGATTGCCGCTCCGACAGATCACCACCACCGGTTTGGACGCGTCCAGATCGGCTCCCGCCCCGGCCATGATCGCGTTCAGGGGCAGATGGATCGCGCCCTCGACGCGGCCCGCGTCCCATTCGTACTGCTCGCGGCAGTCGACGAGCTGCACCTCGTTGAGGCGCTCGAACGTTCCGCGTGGGGTGGAGAGATCGGCCGTCATCAGCAGGTGCGAATCCTATCAGCGAGGTCGATATTCCCCGACTTCAGCCGAGCGCCCGTTCGAACGCCGCCAGGGCGTCGTCGTCGAACAGGACGAATCGAACCTCGTCGACGGCGGTGTCGGCGGTGCGGATCGCCTCGACCGCGACCTCGGCGGCCAGGTCGATCGGGTACCCGTACACCCCGGTCGAGATGGCGGGGAAGGCGATCGTCTTGGCGCCCAGCTCATCGGCGATCCGCAGGCATTCCGAGTGACAGCTCGCGAGCAGCCGCGCATCGTCCGGCGAGCCGGAGTAGATGGGGCCCGCCGTGTGGATGATCCACCGCGCCGCCAGCGCGCCACCGATCGTCGCGACCGCATGGCCCGTGGGGAGCGGAGGGTTGCCGCGCTCGCGGATCACGCGTTCCCGGTCGGCCAGCGCATCGGGGCCGGCGGCCCTGGTGATCGCGCCGTCGACACCGCCTCCCGGCCGCAGGGCGGTGTTCGCCGCGTTCACGACGGCATCGACGTCCTGGAAGTGATATCGGCCTGCACGAGCACGATCCGTGGCACGTCGACATCGTAGTTGCTCCTCGGAACGACAGCCGGTCCGCTCGCCCGGTACGCTGCGGCCCATGTCGGATCTCGACATCCTGGTGCTCGGTGATGCCAATCCCGACCTGGTCCTCAGCGGCGGGGACCTGGTGCCCGCCTTCGGGCAGGCGGAGCGGTTGGTCGACGAGGCACGCCTGGTGATCGGCGGCTCGGGAGCCATCTTCGCGTGCGGCGCAGCCAAGCTCGGTCTTCGCGTGGCGTTCGCCGGGGTCGTGGGCGACGACATGTTCGGGCACTTCATGTGCGATCAACTGCGGGAGCACGGGATCGACACATCGGCGGTGGCCGTGCTCCCGGAGCGATCGACCGGCGTCACGGTGGTCCTGTCCGGCCGCGACGATCGCGCGATGCTGACGTTCGCCGGCACGATCGGCGATCTGCGCCGGTCCGTGATCGGCACGGACGTGTTGAGCCGCACGAGACACATCCACGTGAGCTCGTACTTCCTGCAGCGTGCGCTCGCTCCGGAGTTGCCGGCGCTGTTCCGGGAGGCACGGGACGGAGAGGCGACGACGTCGCTCGATCCGAACTGGGATCCATCCGGACAGTGGGACAACGGGCTGATGGCCCTGCTTCCCGAGGTCGATGTGTTCCTTCCGAACGAGGTCGAGGCGCTCAGCATGGCTCGCATCTCGGTGGTCGAGGACGCGATCGCGCGGCTGCGCTCGTCCGGCGCCGGCACGGTCGTCGTCAAGACCGCCGGGCAGGGCGCGGTGGCCGCGCAGGCGGGCGATGCGGTCGCCGTCCCGGGGATCCCGACCCAGGTCGTCGACTCCACCGGCGCGGGCGATTCGTTCGACGCGGGCTTCCTCGCAGGCTTCCTCGGCGGGCAGTCGCTGCGTCGGTGTCTGGAGATCGGGAACGCGTGCGGCGCGCTGTCCACGCGCGGCATCGGCGGCGCGTCGACACAGCCCACGATGGTCGAGGCGCTCGAGACGATCGAACGGGGCTCCGTGCCGTGATCGTGTGTCTGGTCGCGAACCCGTCGATCGACAAGCTCTTCGAGGTGGATCGGCTGGTGCGGGGCGATATCCATCGACCGATCGGCTTCGAACAGACGGCCGGAGGCAAGGGGCTGAACGTGGCGCGCGCGGCGGGGGCGCTCGGCGGCGACGTCCGCGCCGTGGCGCTGTTCCGCGGTCACACGGGCAAGTGGCTCGAGGAAACGCTTTCATCGGAAGGCGTCCGCGGCTCCTACGTCTGGACGCACGGCGAGAACCGGTCCTCGCTCTCGGTCGCCGACCGCGAGACCGGCGGGCTCACGGAGTTCTACGAGCACGGCTCCGAGGTGCCGTCGTCGGCGTGGCCGGAGCTCGCGCACGCGACCGCCGCCCTCTTCGGCGACGCCACCTGGCTCACCATCTCCGGGTCGCTCCCGGCCGGCATCGACGACTCCGCCTATCGAGAACTGGTGGCCGAAGCACGCGATGCCGGCGTTCGCGTGGCCTTGGATGCCGAGGGCGACCGGTTGCGTCTGGCGTTGGAGGCGCACCCCGACGTCGTCAAGGTGAACGCGTCGGAGGCGTCGGAGCTGTTGGGCGTGCCGACCGCGCGTCGCGATGAAGCGATGGCCGCCGCGCAGAAGCTCCGGGAGCTCGCGGGTGGCGACGGGCACGTGGGGATCGTGACGCGCGGGGCGGACGGCGTGGTCGTGGCCGCGCCCGATGGCGCGCTCTACGAAGGTGTCCTGTACGTGCGTGGCCGCTATCCGGTGGGCAGCGGCGACGCGTTCCTGGCCGGGTTGGTCGTGGCGCTGGATCGCGGCACCGGGTGGGGAGAGGCGTTGCGGCTGGCCCTCGGTGCTGCGACCGCGAACGCGGAGCTGCCGGGCGCCGGCCGCCTGGATCGGTCCCGCGCCGAGGCGCTCGCCGAACAGGCGACGGTCCGACTTATCTAGGTAGCTGTGGACATCAGACGGATCCGCACGGACGACTGGCCCGCGTTCCGTGACTTGCGGTTGCGAGCGTTGCAGGGCGAGCCGGACGCGTTCGGTTCGACGTACGCAGAGGAATCCACGCGTTCGGACGAGCAGTGGATCGAGTGGGTGACGGAGCTGGCGGATGGCGGCCCGTCGTTCGGCGTGGCGGCCGTCGACGACGCTCGATGGATCGGGATGGCGGTCGGAGCCCCGCATCGCGATCATCCGGGCGAGGCGGGGCTGTTCGCGATGTGGGTGGAGCCGCTCGCCCGCGGCGCCGGCACGGGTCGCGCCCTCGTGGACGCGGTCGTCGGTTGGGCGCGCTCGACCGCGTTCCCCGTGGTTCGGCTCCAGGTCACCGAGTCGAACGACGCAGCGGTGCGGCTCTACGCGCGGAGCGGGTTCTCGGACGAAGGGAGTCGTGTGCCGTTGCGCGAAGGCTCGGACGTGGTGACGATGATCATGACGATGGATCTCTAGAACGTCAGCACGACCTTGAAGAGTCCGGCGCCGCCGACCAACTCCTGGAACGCGCGTTGACCGTCGGCGAGCGGCATCGTCGTGATCCATCCGGACACGTCGATCGCCCCATCCCGCATCAGTTCGGCCGCGCGCTCGAAGTCGACGTCGCCCCACGCGTAGGAGCCGGTGATGGTCGCCTCCTTGCCGAGGACGGCGAAATAGTCGACCGTACCGGACGGGGAGCCAAGCCCGACCTCTTGGATCCTTCCTCCGGTTCGAACCGCGCGGAGCGCCAGCGCCCACGTTGCCTCGTACCCGGCGGCGTCGATGACGACGTCCGCACCCTCGCCGTCGGTCGCGTCGATCACGGCCTGCGCCGGGTCGTCTCCGGTGACGATCTCGGCGCCCTGGGCGGCGGCCAGTCGCAGCCGGTCGGACACGGGGTCCGTGATCAGAACGCGGCCGGCCCCGTACAGGAACGCGGCCTTCACCATGAGCACGCCGATCGGGCCGGCGCCGATCACGAAGACGCGGTCGCCTCCCACGACGGACCGGGACGCCACATGCACCGCGTTCGCCAGTGGCTCCGTGAGCGTGGCCACCTCGTCCGAGAGGTTCGCGTCGAGCCGAACGGCGGCGGCCGCCGGAACGGCGAACCGCTCGGCGAAGCCGCCCGCCATGTCGCGTCCCACCAGCCGTCCGGTCGCGCAATGATTGATCGCTCCCTCCCGGCACCAGCGGCAGGCGCCGCAGGACACGATCGGCTTGAGCACCACGCGCTCGCCGAGCCGGGCCGCGGGAACACCCTTGCCCACGTCGGCGATCTCCCCCACCGTCTCGTGGCCCATGATGAGCGGCGGGATGCGCCGCGGGCTCGCCTCGCGGAACCCGTGCAGGTCCGACCCGCAGATCGACGATGCGCGCGACGCGATCACGACCTCGCCGGGCCCCGGCGTCGGATCCGGGGCCTCCTGGAGCTCCATCCGGCCCGGGCCCATGTACACGAGCGCCTTCACGCGCGTCCTCCCTTCGTCGTGCAGACGAACGGCCGGTCGCGCGCCGGCACCAGGACGGGAACGTCGGGGAACTCGCGGCCGACCGTTTCGACGAGTGCACCGGGGAACCCGAGGTTGCGCGCGAACAGGTCGTAGTGCATCGGGACCAGGAGCCCGGCGTCGATCCGCGATCCGAGCCACGCGGCCTCGCGATGATCGAGGTTGCCCACGATGCCGCGCCGCTCGCGCTCCGCATCCCTTCCGTTGATCGGGAGCAGCGCGACGTCGATCCCGAGCGGGGCGAGCGTCTCCTCCATGCCGTCGAAGTGGATCGTGTCGCCGGCGTGGTAGACGCGCACGCCGCCCAGGTCGATCACGAACCCGAGGAACCGCACGAGTCCTCCGGACAGGTTCTCGCCGAACCCGTATGCGTCGTCCATGGTCACGCCGTGGCATGCCGGCACCGCCTGCACGGTTAGGCCGCCGATCTCCAAAGAGCCGCCGGGCTGCATCCCGACCACGCGGTCGGAGGGAGCTCCCGCCTCGGTGACCATGTCGACGATCGGCGACGGGACGACGAACACCGCGCCGGGGGAGGCGGTCGCGATGGCGTCGATGCTGGGGACGTCAAGGTGGTCGACGTGCTCGTGGGAGCAGAGCACCACGTCGATCCCGACGCACTCGTCGGGTGCGAGCGGGGAATCGTGGAGACGTCCGTTGTACGGGGAGAGGAACGGATCGAGGAGCACGGTGAGCCCGCCGCCTCGCGCCGCGAAGCTCGCCTGGCCGAACCAGGAGAGCGCGGCCTCGCCGTCGCTGAGCCCGACGTTCGTCAGGCGCTCGATCGAGGTCTCGCTCATGTCACCGGGATCCTGTCACGCGGTGGCCGGGACGATCGCGTCGCCGGTCGGGCCGTCGAAGACGTGGACGCGCTGGGCGCCGAGGCCCAGGCGGATCCGGTCGCCGGGGGATGGGGTGAGCGACGGCTCGAACTTCGCCGTGATCTCGGCGCGATCGCCGGGCAGCCGCGCGAGCGCATCTTCGATCCCGGACGGCTTCGTCGCGACCTGGCCGCTCACCGTCCCGTGCACGATCACGCCGTCGCCGAGCGGTTCCACCACGTCCACCTCGAACTCCATGCCCGGCTGCCCGTCGACCGCGGGCCGCAGGTGCTCCGGTCGCAACCCCAAGACGACGTCGCCGTCGGGCACGCCGGGTATGGGTAGTACCAGGTCGCCCGCGGTCGCGACGCCCCCGAGCGCGGTCGCACGGAGCAGGTTCATAGGCGGGCTGCCGATGAAGCCGGCGACGAAGAGGTTCGCGGGATGGTCGTACACGTCTTGCGGGGCGCCGAGCTGCTGGAGCACGCCGTTCGACAGGACGGCGACGCGCTCGCCGAGCGTCATCGCCTCGACCTGGTCGTGCGTGACGTAGATGGTCGTGATGCCCAGGCGTTGATGCAGGCGCTTCAGGTCGCCGCGCACCTGCACGCGGAGCTTCGCGTCCAGGTTCGACAGCGGCTCGTCCATCAGGAACGCCTTCGGCTCGCGGACCAGGGCCCGTCCCATGGCGACCCGCTGCCGCTGACCTCCCGAGAGCTGGGCCGGACGCCGCGTGAGCAGATCGTCGATCCCCAGCATGGCGCTCACGCCGTTCACGCGGATCGCGATCTCGTCCTTCGGCATCTTCCGTTCCTTCGAGGCCGAACGCGAGGTTCTTGTACACGGTCATGTGCGGGTAGAGCGCGTAGTTCTGGAAGACCATCGCGATGTCGCGGTCGCGCGGCGAGTCGTCGTTGATCACGTGGTCGCCGATGCGGATCGTGCCGGATGTGATCTTCTCCAGGCCGGCGATCATGCGCAGGGCCGTCGTCTTCCCGCATCCCGACGGTCCGACGAAGATCATGAACTCGCCGTCGGCGATGTCGAGCGACAGGTCGTTCACCGCGACCGTCCCGCCGGGGAACTCCTTGAACACGTGGTCGAGCGTCAGTCCGGGCATGTCAGCCTTTCAGTCCAGAGGTGGCGATGCCGCGGATGAAGAACCGCTGCGCGAATACGAACAGGAACAGGACCGGCAGGACGCTCATCACGTTCGCCGCCATCAGCAGATGCGTGTTGGTCGAATGGGCGCCCTGGAACGTCGTGAGCCCGAGCTGCAACGTCATGTTGTTCGGACTGTAGAGCGTCACGAGCGGCCAAAGGAAGTCGTTCCACGTCCAGAGGAACGTGACGACGGCCACCGTCGCGAGCACGGGACCCGACAGCGGGAGCACGATCTTGAACAGCACACCCAGGCGCGACGCGCCGTCGATGCGCGCGGCCTCTTCGAGTTCGATGGGCAGGGAGCGGAAGAACTGCCGCAGCAGGAAGATGCCGAACGCTCCCGCGAGGTTGGGGACGATCAACGCTCCGAGCGTGTCGATCAGACCGAGCTTCCGCACGATGATGAACGTCGGGATGATGATGACCTGGAACGGGATCATCAACGTGGCGAGCACCAGGATGAAGACCACGTCCCGTCCGAAGAACTTGATCCGGGCGAACGCGTATCCCGCCAGGCTGCAGAACAGCAGGTTCCCCGCCACGACGACCACCGTGACGATGAGCGTGTTCATGAACCACCGCGCGAACGGCGCCTGTTGCAGGACCGCGGTGTAGTTCTGCCACTGGAGGCTGCCCGGGATCAGGATCGGCGGGAAGTGCCGGGTCTCGCTCAGCGTTTCGAACGACGTGATGACCATCCAGATCATCGGGATGAGCATGACGATCGCCAGCGGGAACAGCACCAGATGCCACGGGCTGAACAGGAACCGGCGTCGCTCCGGGTCGCCGGTCGACACGTCCTCGATGGGCTCCAGGAGCGCGTCGTCGCGGAGTTCGGCGGATGCGCTCATGACGCGTAATACACCATCCGCCTGCCCACCCAGAGTTGGATCACCGTGAGGATCAGGATCGCGATGAGCAGGACGTACGCGATCGCCGCCGCGTATCCCGCGATGCCCTGCTCGAACGCGAGCTTGTACAGGTAGAGCACGGGCACGTACGTCGCCGTGCCGGGTCCGCCCTTCGTGAGGAAGAACACCTCGTCGAACACCTGGAGCGCGTTGATCGACGAGAACACCACGAGGAAGAGCGTCGCGGGCCCGAGCAGCGGCAGCGTGACGTTCCGGAAGATGCTCCAGGTCCGAGCTCCGTCGATCGAGGCCGCTTCGAGGAGCTCCTGCGGCACTCCCTGCAGGGCGGCAAGGTAGATGATGGCGTCGAACCCAACCCACCCCCACACGGTCATCACGATGATCGAGTAGAGCGCGCCGTTCGAACTCGTGAAGAACCCGAACGGGCCCAGGCCGACCTTGCCGAGGAGCCAGTTGGCGAGCCCGAAGTTCGGGTCGAAGAGCCAGAGGAACATGATCGACGTCGCGATGGTGGACACGACCACCGGCACGAACACCGCGAGTCGGTACAGGTTCATCCCGCGGATCCTTCGGTTCAGGGCGACGGCCGCGAACAGCCCGCCGCCCACCGACAAGGGCACGAACAGCGCCGCATAGATCACGGCGTGGACCATCGACGTCTTGAACAGCGGATCCTTCGGGAGGGCACGATAGTTGGCGAGCCCGATCCACTCCGGCGTCGACAGCAGGTTCGTCTTCTGGAACGACATCAGGGCCGACCACACGATCGGCACGACGCCGAACGCGACGAGCAGTGCCACCGCGGGGAACGCGAACGCCCAGCCGACCACGTGGTCGGACCGCATGATCCGGCGGACGTTCACGCCCAGTGGCTTCCGTCGCTCCTCATGGCTATCCGGGGATGGCCAGGAAGCCGTTCGCCTGGTCCGCCGCTTGGTTGAGCGCGTCCTGCGGCGACGCTTGCCCCTGCAACGCGGACACGATCGCCTGGCCGAGCGCCGTCGAGACGCGCGGGTACTGCGAGATCGACGGACGCGCCTGCAGCACGTTCTTCAAGTTGTCCACGAACACTTGGGTCCCGGGGTACTTCGTGTAGAACGCCTGGAACGCCGACATGTCGGCGACCGACGCGCGGATGGGCAGGTGGCTCGTGTCCAACGAGTCCTGGAGCACCTGGTCGGGCGACGTCATGAAGCTCAGGAACTTCCAGGCCGCGTCGACGCGGGCCTGCCCGTTGTCGAAGATCACCCAGTTGTCCGGCCCGGCGATCGTCTGGTGGCTGCCTCCCGGGTCGAACGACGGCATGACCTGGACCCCGTAGTTCACGTCGGGGAATCCGGAGAGGTCCCAGGGTCCCGTGATGATCATCCCGATGTTGCCCGAGTTGAACAGCTGGCCGGACTTGCCGGAATCCGGCTGGAAGTCCAGGTACATCGAGCCGTCCTGATTGATATCGGTGAGCGTCGTGAGGGCACGGACGCCTTCCGCGGAGTTGAAGGCCGCCTTCGTGTTGTCGCTGTTCAGGATCTCGCCGCCGGCCGCCCACAGCATGGCCTCGTACTCCCACACCGTGGTCTCGCTGCCGTCGACGGGGAACACCAGGCCGAACACCTTGTGCGCCGGGTCGGTGATCGCCTTCGCGGCCGCCCGCAGGTCGTCCCAGGTCCAGTCGCCGGTGGGTTCGGGGATGCCGGCCTTCGCGAACAGGTCCTTGTTGTAGACGACGGCCAGGTTGTCGACGAGCGCCGGGACGCCGAGGACGCGGTTGTCGACCGTCGCGACCGCCTGCTCGCCCGGATAGAAGTCGCTCCAGTTGTAGCTCGCGGCATTCACACGGTCCGTCAGGTCCACGATCTTCGGGCTCTGGGCGAGCTGCGCCATGTTCGTTCCGTACTGGTACGAGATGTCGGGCTGCTGGTTGCCCTGGATCGCGACCGTCGCCTTCTGCAGCGCGTTGTCGCTGTTCACGTACTGGAGCTCGATCGTGATGCCCGGATTGTCCGCCTCGAACGCCTTGACCATCCGGTCGATCGACAGGTATTCGTACGACTGGTTCACGGGCGGGGGCGGCGTGTAGCCGAGCCACATGGTGAGCTTGATCGGCCCGCTGCTCCCGTTGCTGTTGCCGTTGTTCTGGTCGTTCCCGCCGGTGCACGCCGCCGCGACGACCGCGAACACGAGCACGACCACGGACACTCGCCAGCTGCGCTTCATGACTCCCCCTTCTCAACGTTCACGAGAGCACCACCGAACGGGTCAGGTGCCGCGGACGATCCGGATCCATCCCTCGCGCCTCGGCCAGGGCCACCGCCGTCCGTTGGACCAGGATGAGCTCGGCCATGGGATCGATCGCACCCAGGCCGTGATCGACGATCGTCGCGCCGGTCGCGGCGACGTCGTCCAGGAGATCGGGCTCGACGTCGCCGAGCGGCCAGACCGCCGAGCGCGTGCCCGCCACGCTGATGGGGCCGTGGCGGTACTCCATGGCCGGGTACGACTCGGCCCAAGCGCCGCTCGCCTCGCGCATCTTGAGCGCGGCCTCGTTCGCCAGGCCCACCGTCCATCCCCGGCCCAGGAACACGAAGTGATCGAACGCGCCGACGTCGAGCGGCAGGTCGGCCTCGAGCGCCCGCTCGCCGTCCTGGGCGACCGGCTCGAGGTCCTCGCTGAGGCCCGCCCGGAGCAGCGCGAGCGCTCCGGTCGCGAACCGCGTCTGGACGACCGAGCGTTCGTCGGCGAAGCCGAGGATGACGCGTTCGTCTGCGGCGTTGGCGATCGGCGTGTCGTCGACGCCGCAGATCGCCACGGAGCGGGCGCCTTCCCACGGCCGTTCGAGCAGCCGTGCCACCTCGGTCGTCGTGCCGCTCCGCGAGATCGCCATCACCACGTCGTAGATACGTCCGGCGGGGGCCTCCGAGGCGGGGAACGCGTCGGTCTCGCCCTCCCCGGCCGCTTCCCGGAGCGCGGCGTAGGCCTGGGACACGAAGAGCGAGGTCCCGCAGCCGACCGCTGCGACACGGTCGCCGGATCGGGGGAGGGTCGCCGCGACGGCGGGAGCTTCGGCGGCGGCGCGGCGCCATGTATCCGGCTGGCTCGTCAGCTCACGCACGATTTCGTTCATTCGAGCGGACTTTATTGCATGAACGATCATTTGAGCAATCCAAGGGGCTTGCCTCCTTCCTATACTCCTGGCCGATGCGGCAGGCGGATCGGTTCAGCGTGATCCTTGAGGAGCTCTCCGATGGAGGGTCGGTCAGCGTCACCGAGCTCTGTCGGCACCTCGGGGTGTCCGCCGCCACGATCCGGCGCGATCTCGGGCTGCTGGAGGAGAACCACCTGCTCAAGCGGACCCACGGCGGCGCCGTGTCGCAGGGGCTCCTGTACGAGTTGCCGCTCCGCTACAAGAGCGGCCGCCACCAGGAGGAGAAGCGGCGCATCGCCAACGCGGTCGCTGAACTGGTCGCCGACGGCGCCTCGATCGGTCTCACGGGCGGAACGACGACGACCGAGGTGGCGCGGGCGCTCGTCGCTCGTGAGCACCTCACGATCGTGACGAACGCCTTGAACATCGCGTCCGAGCTCGCCGTCCGGCCGAACCTCCGGCTGGTCGTGACGGGCGGCGTGGCGCGCAGCGCGTCGTACGAGCTGGTGGGGCCGCTCGCCGAGGCGAGCCTGCAGGAGATCAACCTGGACCTGGCGATCCTGGGCGTCGACGGTATCTCCGCCGTGGCCGGCCTCACCACCCATCACGAGGTCGAAGCCCACACGAACCTTTCGTTGATCGAGCGCGCGCGGCGGGTGATCGTGGTCACCGACGGATCGAAGATCGGGAACGCGGCGTTCGCGCGGATCTGCGGCATCGAGCGCATCCATGACCTGATCACCGACACCGGCGCACCAGCCGACGCCCTGGCGGAGATCGCCGCCGTCGGTGTCGCCGTCACCACCGTGTGACGCCGTGAGATCCCGTCGTTAGCTGCGGCGGCGCGTCGACCCGCGGCGGATCGCCTCGGGGATCATGTCGCCGTGCGCGTCGATCAGCTCGTCGACCATGTCGTGGACCTGGTCGAGCGTGAGCGTCGCGGCCACGTTCGGGTCGAGCATCGCCGCTCGATAGACCTGCTGCCGGTCGCCGTCGAGCACCGCGCGAACGGTGAGCTCGACCACGTTCAGGAACGTCCGGTTCATCGCCGTCAGGTGCGCGGGACGCGCCGGTACCGCCGTGGGCTGCACGCCGGCGCGGTCCACCAGACACGGCACCTCGACGCAGCAACCGTCGGGCAGGTCGGGGATCAGGCCCGTGTTCTTCACGTTCGCGTAGAGGGCCCGGGGCGTGCCGGTCTCGATCGAGTGGATGATGTCGGAGGCGAGCTCGCTGCCCGGCTCCGCGGCAACGGGTTCGCCCGCCTCCAGCTTGCGAACGATCTCTCGGTAGTCCGCCAACGCCTCCTCGGTGCGTCCGATGTAGTCATCCACCGGGATACGGAACCGCTCGATCTGGTCGTCGTGCCGCATGAACCAGGACACGTATTCCGCCGAGTGCTCGCTCGACTCGGTCGGGAAGTAGCCCAACTCCTTGTACAGCTGGACGCGAACGCGACGGCCGAGCCCTTCGGGATCAGCCTCGATCGCGGCGTCGAGCGCGGGGTAGAGATCCACGCCGTCGCGCTCGAACCGCGTGACGAACGCCTGATGGTTGAAGCCCGACGTCTGGAACGCGATCTCGTCCATGGGGACGCCGACCGTCTCTGCCATGAACTCGTGCGTGTAGAACACCGAGTGGCACAGGCCGACGACCCGATCGAACCGTGACCCCTCGTAGACCGCCCACGGGACCATCGCCATCGGGTTCGTGAAGTTCAGGAGCGTCCCGTCGGGGCACACGTCGGCCATGTCGTTGGCGATGTCGATCATCACCGGCAGCGTGCGCAAGCCTCGCGAGATGCCGCCGATCCCCAGCGTGTCGGCGATCGTCTGTCGCACGCCGTACCGACTGGGGATCGCGAAGTCGATCAGGAACGCGTCGCGTCCCCCGACCTGGATCTCGTTGATCGCGTAGTCCGCGCCGTCGAGCGCCTTCCGGCGATCGAGCTGCGTCTCGATCGTGGCGCGCCCGCCCTTCGCCTCGTTGATCCGGGCGCCGATCCTGCCGGCGGTCTCAAGCCGTGCCTCGTCGATGTCGTGGAGCACGACCGATACGTCCGCGAGATCGTCGAACGACAGGATGTTCGAGAGCACGTCGATCGTGAACTCGACGCTCCCTGCCCCGATGATCGTGACCTTCGGCATGCTCGACATTGTTCCATCGGGCTCTCAAAGCAACAAGTTCGATACACGCCGGACGACGCGGTGCTAGCGTGCGCGCATGAAGCGCCTGGCCAGGGCGGTCATCGCCATCGTCTTCGTGGTCGGTGCGTTCGTGCAACCGGCGGAGGTCGCGAGCGCGGAAGCCGCGCAACCGATGTCGGCAACCTCCGCCGACCCGGCGTGCCCGAACTGCCCCGCCCCCACTCCGTGTCTCGGTTGCTGGCAGCCGCCGCTCGATGCCCGATGGCAGTACCAACTCCAGGCCAAGCCCGGCGTGGCCGACGACACCGGCGGCATCGACGTCGACATCTGCGCGGCCCCGGCCGCGGGTGGCGACTGCGTCACGCCGAACGTGTTCGACATCGACCTGTATGTCGACACGAAGGTTTCGGGCGTGGGCAACTTCGTGGTGGACACCGCCGCGGTCGATGCGATCCACGCTGCCGGTGGACATGCGATCTGCTACCTGGACGCCGGCGACGCCGAGACGTTCCGGCCGGATTACCAACGCTTCGTCGACTTCGACAGACACTGCGGCGGATGTCTGATCGGCAACCCGTTCAGCCAGGTCTTCCCCGACGAGTTCTTCCTGAACGTCAACAACGACCAGGGCCAGCGCGCGTTCATCCTGAAGGTGAACCGGGACCGCGTGCAGAAGTGCGCCGCGGCGGGGTTCGACGCGGTGGAGTGGGACATCATCGATACCTACGAGGACCCGCACTCCGGGTTCCACATCAGCTACCGGTCGCAGCTGATGTTCAACTCGCGTCTCGCGAACATGGCGCATCACTACGAAATGTCGGTCGCGATGAAGAACGACCCGTCGCAGGTGAAGGACCTGCTGCCCTACTTCGACTTCGCTCTCGTCGAGCAGTGCTTCCAGTACCACTTCTGCTCGGGCGACCCGGCACCCGGTGAGGTCGCGTTCGTCCAGGCGGGGAAGGCCGTCTTCGAGGTGGAATACCGGCTGACCCGTGACGAGTTCTGCGCGGACGCCGACACGCTCGGGATCAACGCGATCAAGAAGAGTCCCAACTTCTCGTTGTTCGCGACGCCGTACCATCCGTGCCGCTGATCGTCTCGGCGTTCGTTACATGACGGCGAGCTGACCCCCGTCGATCACGAGCGCCTCGCCGTGGATGAAGGACGCGTCGTCCGACGCGAGGAACGCGTACGCCGCGGCAACCTCCTCGGCGGTCCCCGCCCGGCCAAGAGGGATCCGCTCCCGCTCGTAGGCCTCGACGAACGCCTCGTCCCCGAGCGCGTCGTTCAGGGGCGTCCGGATGAAGCCGGGGCAGAGGCAGTTCACGCGGATGCCGTGGCGCCCGAGCTCCACCGCCATCGTCCTGGTGAGCTGAAGGACGCCGCCCTTCGATGCGTTGTAGTGCGCGAAGTCCTCCTCGCCGGCGAGCGCGTTGGTGGACGCCATGTTCACGATCACGCCGGCCTTGCGCGGGACCATGTGTCGTGCCACCGCCTGCGCCACCAGGAACATCCCGGTCAGGTTCACCCGGAGGATCCGATCCCACTCCGCAACGTCGATCTCAAGGAACGGGTCCTTGCGCGCGATCCCCGCGTTGTTGATGAGGACGTCGATCGGTCCGAGCGCGGACTCGGCCGCCTCGACCAGCCGTGCGACGTCGTCCTCGCGGCCGACGTCGCACGTCACGCCGTCGACCGACCCGAGCGGCGAGAGCTCGGCCGCCGTCGCTCGGACATCGCCCTCGTCGTGTCCGCAGAAGACGACGCGGCTCCCCTCCTCCAGGAAGCGGCGGACGGTCGCCTTCCCGATGCCGCTGCTCCCACCGGAAACGAGCACCGCCTTGTCCGTCAGACCGCGCACCGCGCCACCTCCATCGGAGCCGTCGCGCGCCCGTGCCACGTCGCTACCATGCCGGACATGCGCGGGATGGTGGCAGACGTGGCACGCGTCAGCAAGGGCGTCCGCCATCAGCGTGGGCCCGCCCCGTGAACGAGCGATCGCGCGCACGCCCGATCGTTCGACCCGAGGTCGCGGTCCACGGCCTCTTCGTCGTCTTCGGGTTCGTGGTCGCGGCGTTCTTCCCGTTCTTCTCGATCTACCTGCAGGGACGGGGACTGTCGGCCGACGAGATCGGCGTCGTGATCGCGGCGACCGCGCTCGCCCGCATCATCGGGAACCCGATCTGGGGCCACTACGCCGACACGCGAATCGGCCGTCTCACGGCGTTCCAGATCGGCACGATCGGCGCCGGCGTGGCGGCCGCCGCGATGAACCAGGTGGACGGGCTCGCGGCGATCACGATCGTCGCGGTGATCATGGCCGCGTTCTGGGTGGCGACCGGCCCGAACATCGACTCGATCGCGCTCGTGCACCTGGGGGACGAGGCCATGGCCGACTACGGCCGGCTCCGCGGATGGATGAGCGCGTCCTACGCGCTGGGGTGTCTCGTGTTCGGCGCGATCCTCCAGCTGGCCGGCGTCGACTGGGCGATGCCTATCTACGCCCTCGCGAGCCTGGTCGTCCTCGCGTGGAGCACGACGATCGTCCGGGACCGGCCGAAGGACGTCGGGGCCCACGGTCGTCTCGGGACCGTCGGCTCCGTCTTCCGAGAGGCGCCGCGCTACTGGGGGTTCCTCGCGGCGGCGCTCCTCACCTGGGTGGGCTTCAACGCGGCATGGAACTTCATCGCGCTGAAGATCGTGAGCGAAGGCGGCGGCCCGTTCCTGATCGGGATCGGCACGGCGCTCGGGGGATTGCTCGAGGTGCCGGTGATGCGGATCTCATCTCGCCTGCAGGTACGGAGGGGGCTCCGTCTGGTCTACGTGCTCGGGTGCTGCATCTACGCCGCGGGATTCCTCCTGTGGGGGTTGATCGACAACCCGACGATCGTGTCGTTGCTCACGATGTTGGAGGGCGTCGCGTTCGGGTTGATCTTCACGACGAGCGTCGTGGTGGTCGGTCGCCTCATGCCGCCGACGCTCTACTCGACCGCGAACTCCATGCGGGAGATGGTCATGCTGGGTATCGCCCCGATCTTGGGGGCCGGCATCGGCGGGTTCGTGTACCAGCACGCGGGGACGGGCGTCCTCTACACGGGGGCGTCCGCCCTGGCGCTCGCGGGCGCGGTCGTGGCATGGTTCGCGTTGTCCACACCCGCGCTGTCCGAACCCGGTGTGCCGGGTCAGGAGATCGAACCCGTCGTCACGTGACCGAAGCAGACGAACATCGCGCGTTCGTCGAGCACCGCTGGCCGGAGCTCGGCGTGCGAACGTTCGAACCCGTCGGTGAGGGCTGGGACTGCTTCACCTACGTGGTGAACGGCGATTGGGTGTTCCAGTTCCCTCGGTTGCCCGGAGCGGCCGAGCGCCTCACGACCCAGATCGCCGTGCTGCCCGAACTGGCGCGCGAGGTGTCGTCGGCCATCCCGTCGCCCGAGTACACGTCGACCGATCCGGCCTGCATGGGCTACGCGCGCATCGACGGCCGGCCGATGTCGGCGGAGGTCGACGGCATCTGGCCTGAGCGTCTCGGACGCTTCCTGTACGACCTGCACCTCACACCGCCCGAGTTCGTGGGTCTCCGCTCGTCGACCGCCGAGGCCGTTCGCGAGGGGCTTCGCCGGAAGGTCGACGTCCTGAGCGCGCACGTGCTCCCGCTGCTCGACCCGGGCGAGCGCGCGACGGCGGCGCGGACGCTGGCGGCGTTCCTGGACGATGACGACAACTTCCGGTTCGCGACCGGCCTGACCCACGGCGACATCGGCCCGGAGCACGTCCTGATCACCGACGCCGGCGACCTGGCCGGTGTCATCGATTGGGGTGATCTGGACGTGGGCGACCCGGTTTCCGATCTGGCGTGGGCCATCAACGCGATGCCCGAGGCGGGGGAGCGGGTGCTCGGTGCGTACGGCGGCCCGCCCGATGACCGGTTCCTCGCGCGCAGCCGGTTCGCGTTCATGTTGATGCCCTGGCACGAGGTGGAGTACGGGTCGGCGTCCGGGCAGCCCGCGTTCGTCGAGAGCGGCTTGGTCGGCGTCCGTGAGCGGCTCGGGTGACCGCGGTTCGACGTTCATCGCTCGGGCTGCCACCATGGATGTCGAGGATCGCGGAACGAAGGAGGACGTGCGATGGCAGAACAGAGCAAAGGTGTGGTCGATAAGGCCAAGATCGCGGCCAGCGGTGCGGTCGACAAGGCGAAGGGCGTCACGGGCAGCGCGGTCGAGAAGACCAAGCCCCTCGTGGACAAGGCCGGCGACGCCACCATCTCAGCGCTCGACAAGGCGAAGGGCGTGACGGGGACCGTGGTCGAGAAGACCAAGCCGTTGGTGGACAAGGCCGGTGCGGTCGCGGGAACGCTGCTCGACAAGGCGAAGGAAAAGCTCGTGACGGATACGAACGACGGTGGCGCCTCGTCGGGTGCCGGCGACGGGTCGGACGCCTGATCCGACGAGCGGAGGGGGGCCCCACAGATGGTCAGCGCATACATCCTCGTGCAGACAGAGGTCGGTAAGGCGTCGCAGGTGACCGACCAGATCAAGGCGCTTGGCGGCGTGGTGAACGCGGACGGCGTCACGGGTCCGTATGACGTGATCGCGCGCGTGGAGGCCGACGATCTCGACGGACTGGCGAAGAAGATCGTCATGCCCATGCAGGAGATCGAGGGCATCACGCGAACGCTCACCTGCCCCGTGCTGTCCCTGTAGCACGACGCTGTCGGGCGCGATGACGATCAAGATCCGGCGCGACGACGAGATCTCCGACGTCGACGGGGAATGGTTCCGTGCGCGTTGGCACTTCTCGTTCGACAGCTACCACGACGCCGAGAACACGAGCTTCGGGACGCTCCGCGTGTTCAACGACGATCGCCTGATCCCGGGCGCCGTCTGGCCGATGCATCCGCACCGAGACATCGAAGGGCTCACGTACGTCGTGGAGGGGAGCTTCCGCCACCAGGACGATGTCGGCGGTGCCCCCGGGCCGCTGCCTGCGGGCTCCGTCCAGCGGATGACGCTTGGGTCGGGCGCCTGGCACTCCGAGCAGAACGCGAGCGAGACCGAGGGTATGCGATTCATCCAGATCTGGATCCTGCCCGCGGAGCCGGGCCTCGCGCCGGGTGTGGAGCAGAAGGTCTTCACCGAGGCAGACCGCACCGATCGGCTGCTTCGAGCGATCAGTGGCGACGGAGGCGACGCCGTGCTCGTGCATCAGGACGCGCACGTGCTCGTCTCGCACCTCAACCCCGGCGCCGCGGTCGCGCACCCGATCGGGGACGGGCGGGGGGTCTACCTCTATGTGATCGAGGGCGACGCGATCGTCAACCGCGAACGGATGACCACGGGCGACGCGGCCGAGATCTGGGACGAGCCGCGGGTCACCATCGAAGCGGCCCCGTCGGCAGAGGCCGAGATCATCCTGGTCGACGTGCAGCTCTGAGCTGCCGCCCCGAGCTTCCCCTCCATCCGGTCTGCGTCCTACGCCGAACGGCTGGTCTTCCGACCGATTGACGTAGCCCGACGCGCAGCCCGACGATGGCCGCGGTGACGCCCGGGACCCCCCTGACCATGCCCGGGCGCGCCGCCAGCCACCTCGGGAGGAAGACCGGTGGACCGTTCGTTCGGCATCGCCGCCGGTCGCCGGCTGCCCGTCGCGCTGCTGCTGTTCCTGTCCGTCACCGTGCCCGCCGGTTCGCGGGCGGTCTGGGACGTCTCGAGCGGTCCCTCCCGGCTCTCCGGGACGGGGCGCATCCCGGGTTCTCCGGTCGCGCTGCGTCCTACCGACGGGAACGCCGATCCGAGGGGTCATGGCTACTCGGTACCGAGCCAGCATGTCTGCGGTCCGCACGTCTGCGTGCATTGGGTGAACACGACGTCCGACGCCCCGCCGCTCACCGACCTGAACCGCAACCTGTTGCCCGACCAGGTAGACCGGACGCTCGGCGCGTTCGAGACCGCGTGGCGGGTCGAGGTCACCCGCATGGGGTTCCGCGCTCCGATGTCGGACGCGAGCTCGGCCGATCACGGTCCGAACGATCTGCTCGACGTCTACCTGGCAGATGTGGGCGCGTCCGGGTTGGCCGGCTACACGGCCACCGATGATCCACACGCGAACGACGACGCGTACCCGTACCGCAACTACTCCGCATACATCGTCGTGGACGACGACTTCTCGACGGCGCAGCTCGGGTCGAGCGGCGGTCTCGACGGTCTGCGTGCGACGGCGGCGCACGAGTTCTTCCACGCGGTGCAGTACGCCTACGATTCGAGTGAGGACGCGTGGCTGACCGAAGGCACCGCCGTCTGGATGGAGGACGAGGTCGCCGACGACGTCGACGCGAACCGCCGATGGCTCCGTTCGAGCGCGCTCGAGCACCCATGGGTTCCGGTCGACAGCAGCCGCGGGATGAACGAGTACGGCGCATGGATCTTCTGGCGCTTCCTGACGGAGAGCGCAGGCGGACAGGGGGACGCCTCCACGTTGATCCGCCGCGTGTGGGAGCTCGCCGCCGACGGGCCCGGTGATCCCAACCTCTTCTCCGCGCAAGCCCTCCAGCAGGTGCTCGGTGCGTACCACCGCTCGCTCGCCGGGGCGCTCGCCACCTTCGGTGTCTGGAACCTGGATCCCGCGGCGTTCTACCAGGAGGGCGCCGCGTATCCGCGCGCGCCGATCTTCGGGATCCACCGGATGAGCGTCGGACAGCCCACGGCGGGTTGGTCGACGGTGTCGCTGAACCATCTGACGACGAGCTCGGTCTCGTTCGAGCCCGGATCGACGGGCGATGCGTCGTTGCGCCTGTCCCTCGACGCTCCCCCGAGCGGGATCGGTGCCGCCGCGCGGATCGCGATCTTCCTGCGGTCGGGAGCCATCCGCTTGGTGCCGGTGACGCTCGACGCAGCAGGCGACGCCGACATAACCGTTCCGTTCTCATCCGCCCAGGTGAGCAGGGTCGTCCTCGTCGTCGCGAACGCGAGCATGGACTTCCGGTGCTGGACGGGCGCGGGCTACTCGTGCAACGGGCGCTCGCGCGCGGACGGGATGCCGTTCCGCTACCTAGCCACGCTGGTTCATTGAGCGTTCGACGCCGTCAGTCGTCCTCGGCGCTCGTCGGGAACGGCAGTGCGATCGGATCGTAGAACGGGCTCCGGCCGTGCTCGTCGAACCGGTCCATCCCCAGGTCCGAGACATCGATCAGGTCGGTCCGTCCCTCGAGCGCCAGGTCGGCCGCCACGCGCGCGACACCCGGTCCCCACATCATGCCGTGCCCTCCCGGCGATGCGACCGTGGCTCCTTCGATCGTCGTGCCGTCCGTGGTGATCACTGGCCCCAGGATCGGCAGGTGGTCTGGCGTGTAGTCGATCGTCCCGCACCACGCCTTGCGGATGCCGAGATCCCTGGTCGTCGGAACGAGCGTGTTCAGTCGCCGCTGCATCCGTCGCAGGTACGGCCAGTCGACCTCCCGTGCCGGCCCGGGCGTCTCCTTCGGGTTCGACATGCCCCAGAGCAGCCCGCCCTCCTCCAGACGCCAGTAGATCCCTGCGCCGACGTCGAAGACCATCGGCTGGCACTCGACGTCGAACGCCGGATGCGGCTCGGTGACGACCACCTGATGGCGCGCGCCGCCGGCGAAGATCCGCGCCCCCGCGAGCGCGCCGACCGCGCGAAGGCTCGGTCCACCCGTCAGGATCACGCGCTCTGTCTTGATCACGCCGCCGGGCGTCTCCACACCCGTGACGCGGCGCCGGCCGCCGCGCGCGGCCGCGGTGCGCAGACCGAGGAACGGCGTCCGCTCGCGAAGCTCCACACCCGCCTGCTGCATCGCGAGCGAGTACGCGCGCACGTTCCGCGGAGGGTCGATCGCCCCATCCGTCGCGCAGTAGCTCCCTCCGCGGTGTCCCTCGACGGCGAGCGTCGGGTTGAGCGTGCACGCCTCGGCCGCGTCGACCCACCGCACGTCGAGCCCGGCCGCGCGTTGCATCTCCACGCGCGCCTTCCCATCGCGCACATCGCGCTGTGTCACCGCGAGGATGAGGTACCCGAGCTCGCGGAACCCGGAATCGGTCCCGATGCGCGCTGCCTGCGAGCGGTAGAAGTCGATCGAGAAGCGGCCGAGCGCCACCGTGGTCGGCGTGCCGCCCTGCGCGCGGACGACGCCGGCCGCCCGACTGGACGCCCCCTGGCCGGCCAGGTCCTTCTCCAGGACGACGACGCGGTCCGCACCAGCGCCGGCGGCGAACCACGACGCCCACCCGCCGACCATCCCGGCGCCGACCACCACCAGGTCCGCCGTCTCCGCCTTCGCCATCCCTGAACCTCCGCCCGCGAGTGGGGGCGTGAGTCTAGTGCCCGAGCACGTCAGAGCGGTTGGATGGATCGGAGCGTCAAGACGTCGACGCGTTGCACCGTGGCCTTGCCGAACCGGGGTTTCACTTCCAGCGTCACCCATCGCGTGGGCTCGCCACCGGGTGTCGTCGCCGGAGTCGTCTCGATCGCCAGGAACGTGCCGGTGGCACGGAACGACCGGCGGAGGCCCTCGTGTCTCCAGTCGACGCGGTAGCGCTTGCCGGCCTCGAGCGCGGAGATGTCGATCCCCAGCCGGGTGCCGTCCGCGCCTGCGTCCATGACGAACCCACTGTATGGCAGCGACGCGTGGCGGGTCGAACGTACAGTGACGCGTATGCAGACTCCGGCGGCACCTCCCGGCCTCGACCGGCGGACGATCCGCGAGGAGATCCTGGTCGTGCTCGCGCTGTCGCTCTTGGCGAGCGCCGTCTACGCGGTGCTCAGCCTCCTGTCGGCTCCGCTCAAAGGCGTCCACGTCGCCTCGGTGAACCAGAGCAACGAACTGGCGCGGCAGCTCGTCGGGATCGCGTTCAGCCTGGCGCCGGTGTGGCTGGTCGTGCACCTGCTCAAGCGGAGCGGCGAAGGGGTGCAGGCGATCGGGCTCGCGTGGGATCGCCCGGCGCACGACCTGAAGCTCGGCGCCGCGTTCTTCGCCGTCGTGGGGCTCGGAGGGCTGGCGTTCTACCTCGGGGCGGTCGCGCTCGGCGTGAACCGGTTCGTGGTGCCGGTGCCGCCGCTCGGCCACTGGTGGACCGTGCCGGTGCTGTTGCTGAACGCCGCGGCGGCCGCGCTGCTCGAGGAGGTCATCGTCCTCGGATACCTCATCACGCGTCTCCGGCAACTGGCGTGGAGCCCGTTCGCGGCGGTGGCGGCCAGCGCCATCCTCCGCGGCTCGTACCACCTGTATCAGGGTTGGGGAGGGTTCGCGGGCAACCTGGCCATGGGGATCCTGTTCGGCGTCGCCTTCCTCCGGCTCCGCCGGACGTGGCCGTTCGTCTTCGCGCACTTCTTCCTGGACGCCGCCGCGGGCATCGGGTTCATCCTGTTCCAGCACCATCTGCCGGGCTTCTCGTGAGGATGCGACCGCGCTGGTAGACTCGTACGCGGGATATCCCATCAAGACCGTTACCCCGGCCAGCGCGCCGGGGTTTCGCGTGTCTGGGGCCGGTTCCCGACCTCGGATCCGAGCTACTGGTGGTCTCGAGGGATCGTTCGATCCCAGGTCCGGTGCCAGCGCTCGTCGCCGTCTTCGCTCACGCGGAGATCCACGTGGACCCGGTACGCATCGCGATCGCTCTCGACGTCGAGCCTCACGATCGCGCCACACGTCGCTTCCGGCCATCGCATCTCGAACGTGGCCTCGCCGTGCGCCGACGCCTTCCCGGGGTCGTCGGCCGGACCGTCACGACGCCGTCGTACAGCTCCACGAACGAGGGAATGTCGTCCTTCTCGTCGTAGTCGCCGTGGCTGCCGACGACGGCGCGCGTCTCCCGCTCGGCACGTCGTGCTCGATCCGACCAGTCGTATCCACCGTGTCCGCGGTTGGGCACGGCGTCGGCGACCGTTCCCTCCTCGACGGGGCGGCGGAACGACGGCGTGCCCTCCGCGGGAGAGGAGCCGTTCAGCACGGGGAGCACGAGAGTCGTCGCGGCCCGGTCGATCGTGAGCGTCACCGGCTCGGGGGGCGTCCACGCGTTCGGCCAGTCCGTGCCGGCCAGGTCGAGCCGGACCCGGTGCCCCGTGTCGAACGTCCACGAGGCGACCTCGAGGTCGAGCGTGACCTCGTACCGCCGCCCGGGTTCGAGGGGCGACGGTTCCTCGCGCGAGTCCCGATGCGCGAGGTTCAACATGGTGCGGGTGACGAGCGACGATGCACCGTCGGGGAAGACGTCGCAGAGCTTCGCGGAGAGGTAGGCGATCGGCGCGGTCGACGTGAGCGTCACCGCGAGGCGCGCGTGACCCAGGATCTCGAGCTCCTCTTCCAGGGCCGGCCATGTGTAGGTGAGCGAGAACGCCTCGTCCGGGCGTTGGTCGTCGGGCTGGCCCCACGGCAACTGGCCCGCGCAGGAGATCCATGCGGTCCAGCCGACGTCGCCGCGAACGTCGAGGACGTCTCCGCCGTCGCCCGTCGGCGCGTCGGTGGAGGCGTCGGCCAGTGCGAGCGTCGTCGGTCGCAGCCGCTCCGGCCGGCCACGTCGGCTCGTACCGCCACGCGCCACGCATCTCCGGACGGTCGCGCCCGGGCGTGTGGAGCGTTGCGCGAACAGCACGATCGGCGGCTCGCGGTCGATGCCGTTGTCGTCGTCCTTCAGCCACCGGTCCCACCAGCGGAGCATCTCGGGGATCAGGTCGAGGTTGGGCCCGGGCAACGAGAGTGTCGGTCGACGCGTGGGCCCAGGGCCCGATCGAGCAATCGCGTCGGGCACCGGAGCTGCTCGAACGTCCGCAACGTGTTGTTGCGATAGCCGTCGGCCCATCCGGCGACGATCATGGTCGCCGCCTCGATCGCGTCGTAGTCGGGCCGCAGCGACCCGAAGCGCCAGTAGTCGTCGAAGCGCTGGTGCTCGAGCCATGTGAGCACCCACGGCTCGGTCCCGCGCACGCGGCGCTCCCACTCGTCGCGCCAGCCGTCTCCGTAGATCGACGGCACCGGCGGGCAAGCGCGTTCATCGCGATCATGTACGTCGGGTAGTCGACCAGGTCGAGCTGCTTCAGCGCGCCGCCGAAGTAGTGGACGTCGTCCGCGTAGCGATCGTCGGTCGCGAAGATCGGGATGATCGCCTTCAGCGCCGGCGGACGCTCCATGGCGAGCTGGATCGAGTTGAAGCCGGAGTAGCTCGTGCCGTACATGCCGACGTTGCCCGGTCGACCAGGTCTGCGTCGCGAGCCAGTCGATCACGGTCAGCATGTCGGTGCGCTCGACGGCCGGGTACTCGTCCTCCGCGATGCCCTCCGAGGAGCCGGTGCCTCGGAGGTCGACGCGACACACCACGTAGCCGGCGGCGGCCAGCCGCTCGTACTCCGGCCGGTAGCCTGCGGTGACGTCGTCCTTGCGGTAGGGGAGCGCCTCCAGGACGGCGGGCCACGGCCCGTCGCCGTCCGGGACGTAGAGCGTGGCGGCCAGCCGGACGCCGTCGCTCATCGCGATGAACTCGTCTTGTCTCGTGACCATGTCGACGGGCAAGGCTACCGGCAAGTGAGGGGTTCGGAGGGACCTCGGTCACATCAGATCCACCCGCGGAACCACACCCGCGCCTGCCACGCGGTCCGCGAGATGGGATTGCCCGTCAGCACGGGCCAGAACCACAGGAAGAGGCCGACCGCCACGAGCACGTAGCCCCACACGAACGGCAGGTACGGGTGGCGCGAGGACTCGACCGTCCCTCCGTCCGGCTCACGGAGCGACGATCGTGCGCGCTCGCGAGATCGCGCAACACGTAGGTGATCGCCAGCACCATGAACGGGGTGATCGGCGCGACGTAGAAGAAGAACTGGGGGCGGGTGACCAGGAACCACGGGAGGTACTGCGCGAGCAGCGGCGTCACGATGTATCCGGCGCGCCAGTCGCCGCGGCGCCTCCACATCACGGCGACGAACGGGATGGCCCACAGGCTGGCCCAGAAGATCGCCGGGTTCCCGATGGCGAGCACCTGCGCGATGTCCGAGCCGACGTCGCGCGAGTAGAAGTTGACCGGTCGCAACATGAACAGCCACGTCCACGCGCGCGAGTAGTACGGGTGCGTCGGGGTGTACGTGTTGGTCGCGACGTCGAGCGCCGTGGTCCTCAGGCTCCGGTGGTACGCGAGCATCGCCGTCTGGTTCTCCCACCAGTCCTTCAGGCTCCATCCGAAATGGTTGAACCACGGCAGGTACACGATCATGTAGACAGTGATGGGCGCGATCACGAACGCGACGAAGAGGCCGAGGCTCTCCTGGCGGATGGCCCGCGCCAGCGCCCGTCCGAGCGAGGCGTCGCCCCGATGGCGCCGGGTCGTCTCCCACGCCACGGACAAGATCAACGCTCCCACGATCGCCATGCCTCCCGACCACTTCACCGAGAACGAGGCGCCGAGCGCGATGCCGGCGGCGAAGCGCCACGGTCGCCAGAGCGGGAACGGGATCGTCGAGCGCGAGCGAACGACCCCCATCAGCTCGAGTTCCGGGGCCTCTCCCGACGCGCCGACCGAGACGCGTTCCGGCTCCGGCTCGGGCTCCGGCGGCGTGCGCCGGTCGATCCATCGCCGGTCCAACAGGAGGAACAGGAACCCCACGACCACCCAGAACTCCAGATGGATGTCGAGCAGCGCCGATCGCGACAGCACGACGTTCAGGTTCTCGACGGCGAGCAACAGTCCCGCCACGAACGTCCAGAGCGCGCTGCCGAACAACAGCTGCGCGATGACGGCGACGAACGTCACGATGAGCGTGCCGGCGAGTGCGGACGAGAACCGCCATCCGAAGGGTGTGACGCCGAACAGCTTCTCGCCCATGCCGATCGTCCACTTGCCGAGCGGCGGATGGACCCACGAGCCCACGTCCCACTTGTGCTCGCGCCAGTAGTGCTCATCGCTGCTGTCGACCCGGCACACATGGTCGGAGCCGCCGATCAGGATGCAACCGGCCTTCGCGTAGTAATTCTCGTCGAAGAAGAGCTCGGGCGGTCGTGAGAGGTGCGTGAAGCGGAGAGCTCCCGCGATCGCGGTCACGGCGAGGATCGCGATCACCGGACGGTTCAGCCGTTGCAGCGCCGTGGACACCGGGTCAGGCTACAAGCGCCGGCCTCGTGAGGGGGGACAGGAACTGGAACCCAAGCGGATCGTCGAAGAGGGCTACGACCGACTCGGCTCGCGGTACCTGGACTGGACCGCTTCGCACGAGCCCGGCGTCCGCGAATGGTTCCTCGACGAGGTGCTCCAACGGCTCCCCGCGGGCGCCGACGTCCTGGAGCTCGGGTGCGGGCCCGCGACGGTGTCGCCGAGGCTCGCCGACGGCCGGCACTACACGGGCGTCGACCTGTCCGCGGCGCAGCTCTCGATCGCCCGCGACCGTCTGCCGGACGCCGCGTTCATCCAGGCAGACCTCACGACGATGGAACGGCCCGCGTCGTCGTTCGACGCGGTCGTCGCGTTCTTCGTCTTCAACCACGTCCCGCGCGCCGAGCACGCGCCGACGTTCGGGCGAGTGTTCTCGTGGCTCCGTCCACGCGGTCGCTTCATGCTCTCGCTCGGCGCCGGCGACACGGAGGACGAGGTCCAAGAGGACTGGCTCGGCGTCCCGATGTTCTTCGCCGGGTTCGAACCCGAGGCGAACGAACAGGCGTTGCTCGACGCGGGGTTCGAGCTCGAGCTGTCGGAGACGAGGAGCGAGTTCGAGCTCGGGCACGGCGAGGCCACGTTCCACTGGGTGATCGCTCGCAAGCCCGCGGCCTGATCGACTGCTAGCGCTTGGGGCGATCCTTCAAGCGGTAGACGAACTGCAAGCCCTGGAACACGTCGGTGATGGACGCGCCCTTGTTGTCGACCAGGCCGGCGTCCAGGCCGATCCCCTGTGCGAAGCCGAAGTCGATGTCGGTCGGCACCTTCGACGCCTTCTTGGGCCAGGCCACCCAGAGCCGGCCGCTCGTGTCGAGCGCCGCAGCCATCCGGTCGAACCATCGGATCAGCTCGGCCTGCTCGACGGCGAACAGGACCCCGACGTGGAGCGGCTTCGAGATCTTCGTCAAGAGTTCCGTGCGTTCGGGCATCGGGGTCAGAACCCGATCGAAGCCGTCGGGCGCGTTCACCAGGAGCACGCGCGAGTCGTCTCGGATGCCGAGCTTCTTCGGGAGCGGCGTCCCCGAGTAGTCCTTGTGATCGTTCGCCAATGGACGCTCCTGCGTGCGGCTGTTCGCTCGTGGCCGGCGACGGCACATCCTGCCACCATCGGGTCGTGACGGGCACGCTCTATCTGGTGGGCACGCCGATCGGCAACCTGGGCGACCTGGCGCCGCGCGCGGTCGAGACGCTCGCGGCCGTCGACCTGATCGCGGCCGAGGACACCCGGCGGACGGGCCGACTCCTGGCGCACCTCCAACTGGTGGACCGGCCGCTGTTGTCGTTCTTCGAGGGCAACGAACGAGAGAGCGACCGAGGAGGTGCTGCGGCGGCTTCGCGACGGCGCGCACGGTGGCGCTCGTGACGGACGGGGGCATGCCGACGTCTCCGATCCCGGCTTCCGGCTGGTGCGGGCCGCGCCGCGGAAGGCATCGACGTGCGCGTGGTGCCCGGGCCGTCGGCGGCGATCGCCGCGCTCGCGCTCCGTGGTCTGCCGACCGATCGGTTCGTGTTCGAGGGGTTCCTGCCGCGGAAGGCCGGGGAGCGCGCGGGAACGGCTTGGAGGCGCTCGGCACCCGACCCGCGGACGATCGTGTTCTTCGAGTCGCCGAGGCGCGTTCGGGCGACGCTCGTGGAGGCGCTCGATGTGCTCGGCGATCGCCCCGCCGCGGTCGCGCGCGAGCTGACCAAGCTCCACGAGGAGGTCCTGCGCGGCCGGCTGTCCGAGCTCCCTGAGTTGCTCGACGCCGCGACGCTGAAGGGCGAGATGTCGTCGTGATCGGCGGAGCGGATGCGGCCGGAGCCCCCGACGCGGGCGCGACGTGGTGAGGAGGCACGCACGTTGATGGCCGAGGGGATCCGCGACCGCGACGCGGCCAAGGCGGTCGCGAAGCGCCACGGCGAACGATCTGTACCAACGGCTCTGACCGCGGCCTGGTCGGAGAGCCTCCCGAAACTAGTCTGGGACAGACTAGTGGCCCTCGGTCGGTACGACCTGCGGTTCCGACCGGTACGATGACCCGACCATGGGCCGCGACGTCTTCTACATCACCACGCCGATCTACTACCCCAACGACGTGCCCCATATCGGGCACGCGTACAACGCCGTGGCGACGGACTTCGTCGCCCGGTATCCACCGCCTGCGCGGCGAGGAGGTCTTCCACCTCACCGGGACCGACGAGCACGGCCTCAAGCTCCAGCGGGCCGCCGAGGCAGCAGGGTATGTCGGCGCAGGAGTGGGTCGACGCCATGGAGCCGCGCTGGAGCGAGGTCTGGGCCCGCCTGGACATCGCCTACGACGACTACATCCGGACGACCGAACCTCGCCACACGGCCGCGGTCAGCAAGCTCCTGAAGGCCGTCCACGACAACGGCCGCGACGACATCTACCTCGGGACCTACGAGGGGCTCTACTGCGTCTCGTGCGAGGCCTACTACACGGAGGAGGAGCTCATCGACGGCGGCTCTGCCCGATCCACGAGCGCCCGGTCGAGCAGATGATCGAGGAGAACTACTTCTTCCGACTCTCCGCCTACGCGGACCGGCTCCTCGCGCACTACGAGGCGCACCCCGAGGCGATCGAGCCGGAGACCCGACGCAACGAGGTCCTGTCGACTGATCCGAGGCGGTCTCCAGGACTTCTCGATCAGCCGGACGACGTTCGACTGGGGCGTCCCGCTCCCGTGGGACCCGAAGCATGTCTGCTACGTCTGGTTCGACGCGCTCACGAACTACATCACCGCCGCGGGGTACGCCGACGCTCCCGAGCGGTTCGCGCGGATGTGGCCCGCGAACATCCACTCGATCGGCAAGGACATCCTTCGCTTCCACGCGATCTATTGGCCGGCCATGCTCATGGCCGGCGACGTCGAGCCGCCGAACCAGGTCTGGGCGCACGGCTTCCTGACGGTCGGCGGCAAGAAGATGTCCAAGACCAACGCCACCGGCATCCATCCGTTCGAGCTCCTCGACGCGTTCGGCGTGGACTCGTACCGCTACTACTTCATGCGCGAGATCGCAGTTCGGTCAGGACGGCAGCTTCTCCTTCGAGGCGATGGTCGACCGCCACAACGCCGACCTCGCCAACGGCCTCGGCAACCTCGCCAGCCGAGTCCTGGCGATGCTCGCCAGCCAGTTCGACGGCGTGGTCCCGGCTTTCACCACCGCAGGCGCGGAGTCTGATCTCCCCGCGGTCACGGCCGAAGCCGCCGCCCGCTACCAAACCCACATGCAGAACGTCGAGCTCTCCCCGGCCCTCGCGGCAACGTGGGAGATCGTGGCGAGAGCCAACCACTACCTGGTCGAGAAAGAACCCTGGAAGATCAAGGACGAGGCGCGCCGCGACGAGCTGGCGAGCATCCTCTACGCCTCAGCCGAAACCCTCCGGATCCTCGCGGTCCTCATCTACCCGATCATGCCGAGAGCCGCCACCGTGCTGTGGTCCCAACTCGGCATCGCAGAAGAGATCGACGAACAACGCCTCCCCCAAGCCGCCGGATGGGGCCGACTGGCGGCGGGAACAGTGACCACGAAAGGCGAAAGCCTCTTCCCAAGGCTGGAGACCGAGTAAGGAAGTCAGGCGGGGAGGGTCGTCCCGGAGCGGGCGACTCTGAGGAGCGGAGCCGCGCAGCGGCGAGCACCGGAAGCGGAGGCCCAACGGGACGATCCCGACCGCCCGCCGAACAACCATTCCCGCTCCACTCAGAGGTAAGACTTCTCAACTTCGTGTTTCACGTGAAGCTCCCCCGATTCACCCCAAGGTGAGACTCGGTATCGTGGCCGCTCGATGAGCGACAAGAACCCTGAAGTGCCGGGTCAGAGCGGGGCGGTGGACACCCACTGCCACCTGTTCCTCATCGACAGCGAACCTTCAGGTGTGGTCGAGGCCGCGAAGGCCGCGGGCGTCGATCGGCTGATCTGCGTCGGCGTGGACCCCGAAACGAGCCGCCGGTCGCTCGAGCTGGCCGATTCGATCGAGGGTGTGTTCGCCACCGCAGGCATGCACCCCCACGACGCGAGCGCGTTCGATCGGGACGCCGGCGCCCGCATCGAGGAGCTGCTGCACGACCCCCGCGTGCTGGCGGTAGGGGAGTGCGGTCTCGACTTCTTCCGGATGCACTCGCCGAGGGAGGACCAGGAGCGCGCGTTCAAGGCGCAGATCGCTCTGTCGAACGACACCGGCAAGCCCCTCGTGGTTCACGTCCGCGACGCGTGGCCCGACGTCCTTCGAGTATTGGATGAGGGATCGGCGGAGCGTGTGGTGATCCACTGCTTCAGCGGCGACGCGATCATCGCGCGCGAGTGCGCGGCGCGCGGCTACTGGGTCAGCTTCGCGGGCAACATCACGTATCCGAAGAACGAGCATTTCCGTCAGGCGGCGCAAGCACTCGATATCGATCGCATCCTGGTCGAAACCGATAGTCCGTTCCTCGCGCCGCAGACGATGCGCGGTCGCGACAACGAACCGGCGAACGTGATGACGACGATCACCGAGATCGCGCGTGTTCGCGACGCGCGCGTCGACGACATCGTGCAAGCGACGGCGAAGAACGCGCGCGTTGCGTTCGTCGGATTGCCGTAACGAACGCGCGGAAACGGACGGGATCGCGCGAGAACGGCCGAGTTATCCACCGAACGGGTGTTCGGTCTCAAGATTGCAGTGAGGGTTGAGGGTTTGCTAGGGTCGCGGTCCGTGCACGTGATGGCTTCGGTCCGGCCACGTCGCTTCCCCCCGAAGCCTTCCTCGAACGAGTGGAGGAAGGTTGGCCGTACGACCCACCCGGGTCCGCAGGTTGCGGATCCATCGGGCGATCCAGGCGACGACGTTTGCCGTGAGCATCACGCTCATCGGCGCGACATGGTTCGTCGCCTCGCGCACGCATGTCACGTTGGTCGTCGGCGGACACGCCGAATCGGTCAGCACGAACTCGGCGAACGTCCGGGAGCTCCTTCTGAACGAGGGCATCACCCTCGACGGGAGCGACCGGGTGGTACCGCCGTTGGCGACGGCGATCGCCGACGGCATGACCGTGGTGGTGAGTCCCGCGCCCGGCGCGCCGGGCTCGAGCTCCGGCTCGGGTTCGACGTTCGGGTTGCAGAACACCGCGGTCAACCAGGTGCCCACAGATGTGGGGGTCTGGACGGTGGAAGGTGCGAGCAGCGGACCCGCCGCGAGGATCGCGGCGGAGCTCGCCGAGGCTTCGGCCTCCGCGGTCGACATCGGAACTTCTCCGGTGGTGAGCGCCCGAGTCGTCGTGGCTGGGAAGGTCCACGACGTGCTCACCAACGCTCGCACCACCGGGGAGCTCCTCTCGGCCATGGGGATCACTCCCGGTGTTCATGACCGCGTCCGACCATCGTCCAGCACCCCCCTTCACGTTGGCTCGACCGTCGTCGTCGATCGCGTCCAGATCCTGACGCGAGACCTCCGTCGATCCATCCCGTACGCCACGCGCACCCTCTGGACGAACGCGCTCCCGGTCGGTCGGGTCGACCTCGTCTCGTCGGGCATGGCGGGAATCGCGTTCGTCACGGAACGGGTCGTCGTGGTGAACGGTCGGGTCGAGTCGACGACGGTCACGGGCGAGCGGGTCGTCCGGCCTCCGGTCGACGTGGTGCGTCGCGCCGGCCCGGTGAGCCCCACGACCCCGCTCGGCGTCCCCGGCGGTCACGAGGCCGGCGGACAGGCGACGTGGTACGACCCGCCGTGGTCGGGGCTCACGGCCGCGAGCCCCTGGATCCCGTTCGGCACGCGGGTGACGGTCACCGACCTCGCGTCGGGACGGACGGTTATCGTCACGATCGATGACCGTGGACCCTTCTCGCCCGGCCGCATCATCGACCTCTCGCCCGAGGCGTTCTCCGTCCTCTCGCCGCTCGGCCGCGGCGTCCTCAACGTCCGCCTCAGCTGGTAGCGATCCGCCAGCGGCGAGGGGTGGCGCGGCCTCGGGGCCGGCGCCGTCCGCGAGCTGGCGGAGCGCCACGGCATCGAGCCGTCCAAGGCGCTCGGTCAGCACTTCCTGATCGATCCGAACCTCGCCCGGGCGATCGCCGCCGAATCGGGTGCCGGTCCCGGCGACCGCGTCGTCGAGGTCGGCGCCGGGATGGGCTCGCTCACGCTGGCGCTCGCGGAGACGGGAGCGCGCGTCCGCGCGATCGAGTTCGACCGGGCGTTGCTCCCCGCGCTCCGCGAGGTGACGGCCGGCGTCGGCAACGTCGACGTCGTGGCCGCCGACGCGACGCGCATCGACTGGGCGAACGAGCTCGACGGCGAACCGTGGATCCTCTGCGCGAACCTCCCGTACAACGTCGCCGTGCCCGTCGTCATGGCGGTGCTCGAGGAGGCGCCCGCCGTCGAACGGCTGGTGATCCTGGTGCAGCGCGAGGTGGGCGAGCGATTGGTGGCGGGTTCCGGCGACGAGCATTACGGACCGGTGAGCGTCCGCGTCGCGTATCGAGCGACCGGCGAGCTGACCCGCCGCGTGCCGCCGTCCGTGTTCTGGCCGCGGCCGAAGGTGGCATCGGTCGTCGTGCGACTGGAGCGGCTCGGCGTCGCCGCCGGTCGACGTCGAACCCACGCGCCTCTGGCGGGTCGTCGACGCCGGGTTCGCCGAGCGACGCAAGACCATGCGGAGCGCGGTCGTCCGGCTGGGCGTGGACCCCGGGCGCGCGGACGACCTCCTCAGGGAGCAAGCCATCGACCCGCGCGCCCGCGCCGAGCGGCTCTCGCTCGCCGAGTTCGCGCGGATCGCCGAGGCGCTGCCGTGACGGCGGTTCCCCGATCGGTCGTCCGGGCGGCCCCGGCCAAGTTGAACGTCTTCCTCCGGGTGCTCGGCGCCCGCGACGACGGGTACCACGACCTGGAGAGCCTGGTGCTCCCGCTGTCGCTCGCCGATGAGCTGACCGTCACGGACGCGCAGACGCTCGACGTGATCGTCGACGCGGAGATCGAGCTGTCCGAGGGCCTGGACGCCGGCGGCATGAACCTGTCGCTCGTCGCCGCCTTGGCGATGGCCGAAGCATGCGATGGTCCGATCCGCGGGGCGGAGATCCGGATCGCGAAGCGCATCCCCGTCGCGGCCGGGCTCGGCGGGGGCAGCGCGGACGCCGCCGCGACGCTGCTCGCGTTGAACGACCTGTGGGCGTGCGGCCTCGACCGAGACACGTTGGTGTCGATCGCCGAGCGCATCGGGTCCGATGTGCCGGCGATGCTCGCGGGAGGCGCGGTGATGATGCGAGGGCGGGGCGAGCGCATCGCCCCCGTCCATCTGGTGACGACGTGGTGGGCCGTGAAGCCGTTCGGGTTCCCGACGCGCTCGCCCGACGCCTACCGGTGGTGGGACGAGGACGGAGGCATCGGTCGGGCCGGATCCCGGCGCGCTCGTCGCCGCCGCCGAGAGTGGGAACGACGAGCTGCTGGGGCACGCGCTCTTCAACGACCTCGAGGGTCCGGTCTCCCGACGACATCCGGAGATCGCGGAGGCGAAGCGCGCGTTCCTGGACGCGGGGGCGCTCGGAGCGATCATGAGCGGCAGCGGTCCGACGGTCGTGGCGTTGGCGAGCCACATGGGCCACGCCGACCGGCTGGCGGCGGCCGTTCCGGGGTCCTTCGTCGTGTCGGGGCCGCCGGCGGGATAATCGCCGAGCAGTCCGGGGTCGTCTAACGGCAAGACGCGGGCCTTTGGAGCCTGAAATGGAGGTCCGATTCCTCCCCCCGGAACTCGACCCGCCACGTATCCGCCGTGGCCGGTTTGCCACCGTCGCCGGCATCTCGGAACATGGAGACCCTTCGACCTCTGGACGCGCGGTTGGCCGAGAACACGAAGAACGCCCGAACGCTCGCCGCGGTGGTGCTCGCGGCAGGCAAGGGCAAACGGCTGAAGTCCTCGACGCCCAAGGTCCTGCATCCCATCTGCGGCCGGCCGGCGCTGTGGCACGTCCTCCAGGGCGTCGTCGCGACCCGTCCGAACAAGATCGTCGTGGTCGTCGGGCCACGGCGCCGACGAGGTTCGCGAGGCGGTGCGCTCGTGGGGCTCTGACGCCCGCGCCCGTCTTCGTCGAGCAGACCGAGCAGCTGGGCACCGGCGATGCGGTGCTGGCCGCGGAGCAGGCGGTGGGCCGCGTCGACGACGTGCTGGTGGTGGGCGGCGACTTCGACCCGGTGACCGGCGGACGATCTGAAGCGACTGCTCGCCGCGCATCGACGGTCGAAGCGGCGCCGCCACCATCTTCGTGCCACCGAGCTCGACGATCCCGGCGGCTACGCCGCGTGGTGCACGAACGCGGCAGGCTGGTCGAGATCGTGGAGGACATCGACGCGACCGCCGGCGCTCCGCGCGCAGCAACGAGGTCTCGCGCTCATCATGGTGTTCCGTCGCGCCGACCTGTTCCGCGCGCTGCCGCGGTGGATCGCAAGAACCGCCAGCGCGAGTACTACCTGAACGAGGTGCTCCCGATCCTCATGGACAAGGGCGAGCAGCGTCTCGGTGGTGCCCGTCGACACCGGCGGACGTTCGGCGCTGAATTCGCGCGACGGGCTGGCCGCGGTCGAGCGCGTGGTCCGCGGGCGGATCAACGCCGGCCATCTGGCGAACGGCGTCACGATGGTCGACCCCGACACCACGTACATCGACGTCGACGTCCGATCGGCCGGGACACGGTGATCCGACCGATGACGTTCCTGGAGGGCGCGACGCGCGTCGGGAACCGGCTGCGTCGATCGGCCCGTCGACGCGGATCGTCGACATCCACGGTCGGCGACCGGAGCGAGGTCACGTTCGCGGTGGTCCTCGGGGCGACGCTCGGCAGGGACGTCCGACGTGGGCCCGTTCGTCCGGATGCGACCCGGGACGGTCCTGGCCGACGGGGTCCATGGTGGGGGCGTTCGTCGACCTGAAGAACGTCACGGTGGGCGACGGCTCCAAGGTCCCGCACCTGTCCTACGTGGGGGACGCCGAGATCGGGGCGCGGACGTGAACATCGGGGCGGGCACGGTGACCGTCAACTACGACGGCTACCGCAAGCACCGGACGGTGATCGGGACGGGGCGCGCATCGGTTCGGATACCATGTTGGTGGCACCGGTTCGCGTCGGGAAGGGCGCGGTCACGGGCGCCGGGTCGGTGATCACGAAGGACGTTCCCGACGGGCGCGCTCGCGGTGGAGCGGGCGAGCAGCGGAACGTCGATGGGTACCGCGAACGCAAGGACGCGGAGCACCGCGACCGCGAAGAGGCGAGACGCTAGGGGGGGCGCGGTGGAGATCATCACGAAGAAGCGGATGATGCTGTTCACCGGCACCATCCATCCGGCGCTCGGCCACGAGATCGCGGACTGCCTGGGGATCCCGGTCAGCGAGGCGCAGATCCGGCGGTTCGCGATCAGGCGAGATCTACTTCCGCGCGAAGGAGAGCGTGCGCGGCGCCGACTGCTTCGTCGTCCAGACGCACTACGAGCCGGTGAACGAAGCGATCATGGAGCAGCTGATCATGATCGACGCGATGAAGCGCGCGTCGGCCAAGCGCATCACCGCGGTGATCCCGTACTACGGCTACTCGCGCCAGGACCACAAGGCGCTCTCGCGCGAGCCGATCAGCGCGAAGCTCGTCGCCGACATGCTGACCGTGGCCGGCGCCGATCGGATCGTCTCCGTCGACCTGCACTCCGGACAGATCCAGGGGTACTTCGACGCGCCGTTCGACCACCTGACCGCGCTGCCGATCCTGTCGGACTACCTCGAGAACACGCTCGGGCTCTCGGGCGACGACCTGGTGATCGTGGCGCCCGACGCCGGCCGCATCAAGACCGCCGAGGTGCTGCGCAAGTACCTGCACGCGGACCTGGCCTTCCTGTACAAGCGTCGTTCGAAGCACCGAGGCGCACAAGATCGAGGAGATGGCGGTGGTCGGTGAGGTCGACGGGCGGCCGTGCGTGCTCGTCGACGACATGATCGACACCGCCGGCACCGTGGCCAAGGGCGCGGAGGCGCTGCAGGCGCAGGGCGCCGGCCCGATCTACGCGGCGGCGACGCACGCGATCTTCTCCGGCAAGGCCCGTCAGTCGCTCGAGGAATCGCCGATCCAGGAGGTGGTGGTGACGAACACCGTCCCGATCCCCTTGGAACGGCAGTTCGACAAGCTGACGGTGCTGTCGATCGCCCCGCTGATCGGCATGGCGCTCCGCGCCGTGTTCGACGACAGCTCCGTCAGCGAGATCTTCCGCGGCGACAACCAGGTCTAGGCGTTCCCGACTGCGCGGAGGTCGTTCCTGCCGGTCAGCCGGTACGATAGGCGGCCGAACCCCGACTCTCCTTCGAGGACACGATCATGGAAGCCAAGCTGGAAGCCGAACGCCGCGACGACAACGGGAAAGGCGTGGCCCGCAAGCTCCGCGCGGCCGGCCGCGTGCCCGCGGTCTTCTACGGCCACGAGCAGGAGACGGTCGCGCTCTCGGTCGACGCGCGCGAGATGTTCCACCTGTTGCACGTCCGCCGGCGGGTCGAACGTCTTGCTGGACCTGATGGTCGACGGCAAGCCGCACCTCGCCATGCCTCGCGAGATCCAGCGCGACCACATCCACAACACGCTGATCCACGTGGACTTCCTGGCGGTGTCCCGGACGCAGAAGATCGCCGTGGACGTCCCGGTCGTCGAGGTCGGCGACGCGGCCGGCGTCAAGGAGGGCGGCGTGGTCGAGCACCACCTGCGCGACCTCCACATCGAGTCGCTGCCGCAGGACGTGCCCGAGCACATCGAGGTCGACATCACGGACGCTCAACATCGGCGACATGATCCACGTGCGCGACGTCGTGGTCCCCGAGGGCGTCACGATCCTCACCAATCCCGACGACGCGGTGCTATCCGTCATCACGCCCGCGGCGCTCCGTGTCGAGGCCGAGCTCGGGCTCCCCGGCGAAGAGGTCCCCGAGGCCGTGGAGGTGCCGCTCGCCGAGGGCGAGGAAGCACCCGGCGCCGAGGGCGAGGGCGAACCCGCTGCCGAGGAGGGCGGCGAGAGCTAGTCCATGGATCAGTGGCTCGTCGCCGGCCTGGGAAACCCCGGCGATCGATACGCCAGGACCCGTCACAACGCCGGCGCCATGGTGGCCGACCTCTTGGCGAGCGAGGCGGGAGAGCGGTTCCGCAAGGCGCGGTTCGTCCCCGTGGAGAGCGCCGAGATCCGCGATCGACGGCCGGAAGGCGTGGCTGGCCAAGTCGCTGCGGTTCATGAACGAATCCGGACCGTCGTACGCCTCGATCGCCAAGAAGCACGACGTCACGCCCGATCACGTGATCGCCGTACACGACGAGATCGACCTGCCGTTCGGCGCGTTGAAGGTGAAGATCGGCGGCTCGACGGCCGGACACAACGGGCTGAAGTCGCTGCAGCAGTCGCTGCGGACGCCGGACTTCCTCCGGGTGCGGGTCGGCGTCGGGCGGCCGCCGGGCCGGCAGGATCCCGCCGACTACGTCCTGCAGCCGTTCGCCAAGCGCGAGGAGGCCGACGTGGCGATCCTGATCGACGCGGCCGCCGACGCGGTGCGCTCGCTCATCCTCGACGGGCTCGCGGCGACGCAGGACAAGCACAACCGCTCCGGCGCCCGCGACTGATGGAGCGCGTCATCCTGGCTCGGCACGCCGAGAGCGTCTTCAACGTCCGCGGGGTGCTGAACGGCGATCCGTCGATCCCCGGCGGGCTCACCGAGGAGGGTCGCGCCCAGGCGCGCCGGCTGGGCGAGCGACTGGACGGCGAGCGCGTCGACCTCTGCGTGACGACGGAGTTCGAGCGGACACGGGAGACCGCAGACCTCGCGCTCGAGGGTCGGGACGTGCCGCGCGCGATCGTGCCGGAACTGAACGATCCCCCAGCCGGCGACCTGGAGCAGCGCCCGTACACGGAGCTCGCACGATGGCGCGAGGTGAACGGCCCGGATGTCCCGATCCCCGGTCTCGTCCGGACCGAACGCGACTACTTCGAGACGGTCGAGCGCGGGTTCCGGCGGCTCGTCGAACGCCCGGAGCCGACCGTCCTCGCGATCCTGCACGGATACGTCGTCGCGTGGATCTCGAGTTGCGCCGGTGCCGCCATGAGCGGAGGCCACGCCGAGGAGTTCATGCTGACTGCGCCTGAACTCCTCGATGCGCTCGACTCGACGGCCGGCGACGTGTTCCGGCATTGGTCGTGGGAGACGTCGGGCCGCCCCCTCCTGTTCGGGGTGAACGAGGGCGACTGACCCGCTACGCGGAGCGTCGACCGTTCGCCGGTTCCAGCGCCGCGAGCATCGAACGGATCTGACGGACCGCCGAGCGGTCGAGCGAGTAGCAGATCTGGGTGCCGCGCCGTTTCGTCGTGACGATGCCGGCCTTCCGCAGGACCCGCAGATGCTCGCTGACCGTTGGTTGGCTGACGTCGAAGATGTCGGCGAAGTCGCACGCGCACGTGCCCGGCTCCTTGGCGAGCGCGAGCGCGATGCCCAGGCGGACCGGGTGGCCCAGCGCTTTCAATCGGTTCGCATCGGCGGCAACATCTCGAGACATCTCGCTTGACAGGATAGATGCTCTATCGGAGGATGTCTATATAGGAGAACGACGATGGATGTGAAGAAGCAGGTGTCCACCAGAGCGATCGACCTCGACGAGGTCCGCCGCCTCATGGCCCGCGCCACGGGCGACGAGAAGCACGACGAGAGCAGCACGTCGACACTCGATGCGCTCACCGTGTTGTACGGGCGGGTCCTTCGCATCGACCCGTCGAACCCCGCGTGGTCCGAGCGCGACCGCTTCATCTTGAGCAAGGGCCACGGACCGGCTGCCTACTACGCGATCCTCGCGCACCTCGGCTTCTTCCCAGCCGAGTGGCTCGACGACTTCATGGACTGGGGCGGCAAGCTCGGGAGCCATCCCGACCGAGCGCTGGTGCCGGGCGTCGAGGCCTCCACGGGTTCGCTCGGCCACGGCCTGCCGATGTCCGTCGGCGTCGCGCTCGCGCTGCGGGCGCGCGGGCTCGTGGAACAGCGCGTGGTGGTGCTCACAGGGGACGCGGAGCTCAACGAGGGCTCGAACTGGGAGGCCATCCTGCTGGCGCCGGCGCTGAAGCTGCACAACCTCACGCTCCTGGTGATCGACAACCACAGCAGCAGCCTTCCCATGGGGCCGTGGGACGCCAAGCTCGAGTCGTTCGGCTGGTCGGCGCGCGTCGTCGACGGACACGATCACGCCGCGCTGGAAGCGGCGCTCACCGCTCGCGACGACGTCCGGCCCACGGCCGTCGTCGCCGACATCCCGGAGGGCGAGTGGTGAGCGGCCTCTCGATGCGCGAGCGGGCCGGGGAGACCGCCGCCGATCTCCTGGACCAGGATCCCCGCGTCGCCGTCGTGCTCGCCGAGATCAGCACCGGTCAGTTCGACCGAGCCCTCCGGGACCACCCGGAGCGGGCGGTCAACGTCGGGATCATGGAGCAGACGATGGTCGGCGTCGCGGCGGGGTTCGCGATGGAAGGGTTCCTGCCCGTCGTCCACACGATCACGCCGTTCCTCGTCGAACGCCCGCTCGAGCAGATCAAGCTCGACTTCGGGTACCAGGGGCTGCAGGGGACGTTCGTGTCGGTAGGCGGCTCCTACGACTACACGAGCGAGGGGTTCACGCATCATTCGCCCGGCGACGTGCAGGTGATGCTCACCGTTCCGGGGATGGAGGTGCTCGCGCCGGGGACGCCGGACGAGTTGGACCGTTTGTTCCGCGCCGCGTACGCCGACGGTCACCCGACGTACCTGCGGACCAGCGTCGCCGCGAACGCGCAGAGCCGTCCCGTGGAGTTCGGACGACTCGACGTGATCCGGCGCGGCGCCGACGCCACGGTGATCGCCGTCGGGCCGATGCTCGATCGAACGCTCGCCGCGACGGAGGATCTTGATGTCACGGTCCTCTACGTGACGACCGTGTCGCCGTTCGACGCAGACGGGCTCGCGCGCGAGGCGGCCGAGGCATCCAACGTCATCACGGTGACGCCGTTCCTGGAGGGCACGATGGCGCCGCTGGTCACTCCGGCGCTCGCGCACCGGCCGTCGCGGTTCTGCTCGATCGGCATCGGGCACGACGTGCTCCGCGAGTACGGCACGACGCAGGACCACGATCGAGCGCGCGGGCTCGACACGAACGGCATCCGCGAACGGATCGCTCGGTTCCTGGCGGGCTGACTCCGCGAGGAGCGCCGACCGCCCGCCGCGTACCCTGTGCCGATGATCGAGCTGCCCCCCGAGGTGCTGATGCGGTTGGGTCCGTCGCCGCAGGACCTCACGCGGTTCGGCTCCTCTCGCGTCCTGCGCGGCAACGGTCTCGTCGCGAAGGCCGGGTCGACCGAAGGGATCGCGCGGGAGGCGTTCCTGTTCGGAGAGGCGGTCGCGCTGATGCCGCTCGGCCTCCCCACGCTCGTGGAGGCCGGGCCAGGTTGGATCCTCATGGAGGACGTCGGCGGGGAACCGATCGACCCCGCGGACGTGTCGCCGCTCGAGGGCCTCGCCCGGATGCACGAGCTCTTCCAAGGTGCGACCGGCATCGATCACGAACGCTTCCGCGACATCGTCGGACGCGAACGCGATGACCTCTTGGCCGAGGCGCGCATCTCGGCCAACGCCGCGGCTCTCCCCGAACCGATGGCCTCGCTGCTCGCCGATCCGTCGCCCCTCATCGACGTCGTCGCCGCGCAGCCGCGGACGCTCGTGCACGGCGACGCATGGCCCGGCAACGTGCTCCGAGGAGCCACGGACTTCGTGTGGCTCGATTGGACGGGGTCCGGCGCGGGACCGGCCGCGTTCGACCTGGCGGTTTGGCTCTACGGCTCGCCGTGGGCTCCGGGTTCGGCGAGCCCCGAGGGCGCGCTCGGCGCGTACCTCGCTGCTCGGACGATCCCGGTGGATCCGTCGGCGTTCAAGCATGCGGTTGACGCGGCCGCCGTCCTCGGGTTCCTGCTGACGCACCTGGCGCGTTTGACCGACCGGGAGCCCGATCTGATCGGGCGTGTCATCGAGCGACGGAACCTGATCGCCATCGGGCTCGTCGACTGATCAGCCGCGATCGGCTTCCTCGAACAGTCGAACCGCGATCCGCTGCAGCGGCCAGGTGCGCCCGTCCCAGTACCAGTTGCCGTTCGCCAGGACGATCACGCCGACGTCGTCGCTCGGCCGGAAGTACATCTGCGTGGCGACGCCGCTGTCGCCGCCGTTGTGTCCCATGAGCGGCATCCCGCGCAGCGCGAACCGGTACCAGATCAGGCCCTGCCCGTGCGCGACGTCGGGGAACTGCGCGCGGCGCATCTCGCGGACGGTATCGGCCTCCAGGATCCGGACGCCGTCGAGCTCGCCGAAGGCCATGAACGCCTGAAGGTGCTTCGCGAGTCCCGGAGCGCTCGTCCGGAGCTCTCCATCCGGGTAGTCGGGGTAGCCGTACTGCCCGTACGCGACGAACGTCCCGTCATTCCTGTGGTACGGCATCGCGATCTGCGTCCGGTCGAGCCCCGCGAGGTGCCAGTCGGTGCGATCCATACCGAGCGGCGCGAAGATCCGGTCGTCGCACCACTGGTCGAACGGCGTGCCCGACGCAGCCTCGACCATGAATCCCGCCAGCGCCGCTGCGAGGTTGCAGTAGTCGTAGTGGGCGCCGGGCCGCCACTCCGAATAGCTCCGATGCGCGCGGTAGAGGTCGCCGCCCGGGGCGAGGTACCGGCGGAGGTAGCCGCCGAGGGGGATCGTCGAGTCCCCGTGTGAGTAGAACGGGATGATCGTCGGCCAGTCGTCTCGGATGCTCGACGTGTGCGTGAGCAGCATGCGGAGCGTGATCGGATCCCGCGGGTGCCGCGGGTTGCGCACGGTGAACGGCACCACGTCGTTCACGTCCGCGTCGAGGTCGAGCAGTCCGTCCTCGACCGCCTGCATCACGGCGACGGACATCACCGTCTTCGAGATCGACGCGAGCATGAAGATCGTGTCGGGCGTCGTCGGCCGGCGGTGCGCGATGTTCTCGTAACCGTACGCCCCCGCCCACGTGACGCCGTCGCGGGTGACGATGCATGCGGCGACCCCGGGGACGCGTGCGGCCCGCATCAGCGCCCGGATGTCGTCGTCCAGACCGCCGCGCCGCGCGGAGCGCGGCGCGGCTCCCGCCCACCGGACGCCTCTCCACGCGGGCGCCGTGAGCCCGACGGCCGCCGCGACCAGGACCTGCCGGCGGGAGACGCCTCCGCCCGGCGGGGCGACGATCGGTCCACGTTGGGCGTGCACGGTCCGAACGATACCCACGAAGCTCGGGACCTCGGTAGACTCTGCCGCGGATGGCCCCGTCGCGGAGCGGCGAGGCCTGTTCGTGTTGTCCGGATCGGTTCGTGACGCGATCGGATGGAGCGTGGGATGAGTCTGGAAGAGGCGTTGGGGGCGCTGATCGCCTCGGAGCCGTTCGAGCGGCTCCTGCTCGAGCGCGCCCGGCCCATCGCCGCGCACGCGGGGGCGGGGGAGGACGCCGTCATCGCCGGACTGGCGCGCGCGCTGGACGTGCCGGTCCTGGCCGTTGCCCCCGGTCCGCACGAGGCCGAGGCGCTCGCTGCAGAAGCGGCCTCCTACCTGGGCGACGACCGGGTCGCCTTCCTCCCGGCGTGGGAGGCGCTCCCGTACGAAGGCATCGGGCCCACGCCTGAGGTCTCCGCCCGGCGCGCCGACGCCGTCCACCGGCTCCACGCGGCGAGCGGTGCGTTCGTCGTCGTCGCCCCCGCGCTCGCGGCGATGCAGGGACTGATCCCCACGCTCGGCGCCATCCCGCCACTGGAGCTGGTGGCCGGCCTGAGTCTTGCGCCCGACACGCTCGCCGATCGGTTGGTCGACCTGGGGTACGCGCGCGCGGATCTGGTCGAGCATCGAGGCGAGTTCGCGGTGCGGGGCGGCGTGGTCGACGTGTTCCCCGGAGACGCGCGACGACCGGTCCGCCTGGAGTACTGGGGCGAGGAGGTCGAGTCGCTCCGCGAGTTCGCATCGTCCACGCAGCTCTCCACGGCGAAGGTCGCGAGCGTGCTCGTGCCGGCCGTCCGCGAGCTGATCCCGGACGACGAGATCCGCGCGCTCGCCGGGCGCCGCGCGCAGCTGCAGACGGAGCGCTTCCGTGACGGCTTGCAGCGCATGGCGGACGGCTTGTTCGTCGAGGGTGCCGAGACGCTCGCCCCGTTCATCTTCGATCGGATGCCCACGATCGCGGAGCTGCTGCCGCACGGGGCGTGGGTGGTGTTGGCTCAGGCGCAACGGACGCAGGACAGGGCGCGCCAGGCCTTCGAGGAAGGCGAGGCGCTCGCCGAGGCGATCGGCTGGCCGGGACCTCACATCCTTCACACGCTGCCCGACGCGCTCGGGGAGCACGTCCAGGTCCACCTGTCGGAGTTCACGCAGGGGCTCGACCTGGGGCTCACCGACTGGGGGAGCGCCCAGGGGAACCCGGCCGAGCTCGCCGCACGCCTCGCCGATCTGTCCGCCCGCGACTACCGCCTGTTCGTCTCTTCGCGCGGTCACGGCTCGCTGGAACGCGTGCGGGAGTTCGTGGGTGCGGCGGTCGAGGTCGATGCCGTCGAGGCGCCGCTCGCGAACGGCTTCGTCTCGGCGGCCGCCAAGGTGGCCGTCGCCACCGAGGAGGACTTCTTCGGCTCGCGGCGTCATACGCGGACAGCGCCGCGGTTCACGCGCCGACGCACCGACTCGATCGCCGACGAGCTCGAGCCCGGCGACTTCGCGGTCCATCGGATCCACGGCGTGGGCCGGTACACCGGTATCACGCACCGTGCGCTCGCCGGCGCGGAGCGCGACTACCTGATCCTTGAGTACGCCCAAGGCGACAGGCTGTTCGTGCCGAGTGACCAGGTGGGGATGGTCGCGCGCTACCTGGGCGGCGACGCGCCGCGACTGCACCGCCTCGGCGGCTCCGACTGGGTCAAGGCCACCACCAAGGTCAAGCGCGCCGTGAAGGACATGGCCGGCGAGCTCGTCCGCCTCTACAGCGTGCGGATGTCCGTGCAAGGCCACACGTTCGGGCCCGACACGCCGTGGCAGCACGAGCTGGAGGACGCGTTCCCGCACGACGAGACGGGCGATCAGCTGACCGCGATCGAGGACGTCAAGCGCGACATGGAGCTGCCCAAGCCGATGGATCGCCTGATCTGCGGGGACGTGGGGTTCGGCAAGACGGAGGTCGCGATCCGCGCGGCGTTCAAGGCGGTGATGGAGGGCAAGCAGGTCGCGGTTCTCGTCCCGACCACGCTCCTGGCCGAGCAGCACTTCATCTCGTTCAGCGAGCGGTACGCGCCGTTCCCGGTGAAGGTGGCCATGCTCTCGCGGTTCGTGTCCGCGGCCGATCAGAAGAAGGTCATCGCCGACGCCGCGAAAGGGGCCGTCGACGTGGTGATCGGCACCCACCGGATCCTGAGCTCCGACGTCACGTTCAAGGACCTCGGTCTGGTGATCGTCGATGAGGAGCAGCGGTTCGGCGTCGCGCACAAGGAGCGGCTGAAGAAGATGCGCGCGTACGTGGACGTGCTGACCATGACGGCGACACCGATCCCGCGGACGCTCGAGATGGCACTCACCGGCATCCGCGACATGTCCACGATCGACACGCCGCCCGAGGACCGCCGGCCGGTGCTCACCTACGTCGGTCCCTACGACGAGGGACTGGCTCTGGGCGCGGTCCGTCGCGAGCTGCTCCGTGAGGGCCAGGTCTTCTGGGTCCACAACCGCGTCGCGACGATCGACCGGCAGGCCGGTTGGTTGCAGGAGCAGCTCCCCGATGCCCGAGTCGTCGTCGCGCACGGTCAGATGGACGAAGCCGACCTCGAGAAGCAGATGATGAAGTTCTGGGATCGCGAGGCCGACGTCCTGGTCTGCAGCGTGATCATCGAGAGCGGTCTCGACGTGCCGAACGCGAACACGCTCGTCGTGGACTCCGCGCACCTGCTCGGACTCGCGCAGATGTATCAGCTGCGAGGCCGCGTCGGGCGTTCCACCGAGCGGGCGTTCGGGTACTTCTTCTTCCCGCCGACGCGCGAGCTGACCGAGGAGGCGCACGAGCGGCTCGCGACGATCAGCAAGCACCAGTCGCTCGGCAGCGGGTTCCAGATCGCGCTGCGCGACCTGGAGATCCGCGGCGCCGGGAACCTGCTGGGCGCGGAGCAGCACGGACACATCGCGTCCGTCGGGTTCGACACGTACTGCCGGATCCTGGCCGAGTCGGTCGCCGAGATGAAGGGCGAGCCGCTCCCGGAGGAGAAAGAGCTCCGGATCGACCTGCCGGTGAAGGCGTTCATCCCGCCGGGGTGGGTGGCCCAGGAAGCGCTCCGCCTGGACCTGTACCGCCGGATCTCGACCGCGGGTCGACCACGATGCGCTCACGCACGTCCGCGACGAGACCGTCGATCGCTACGGCGCGCTGCCGCCCGAGGTCGAGACGTTGTTCGCGGTCGCGTCGCTCCGCGTCACCGCCGCCGCGCTCGGCGTCGAGGAGATCGCCACGTTCCGCGAGCAGGTCCGTATCCGTCCTGTGGCGCTCGACGACGCGCTCGTCTCCGATCTGACCGAACGGGTCTACGGCGCCACGTACCACGAGGCGAAGCAGACGCTGAACCTGGTCCCCGAGCGCGTGTTCGGCGTGGACCTGGTTCGCTCGGTGGAGCGGTACCTCCTGGAGGCCGCGGGCTTCGAGCGCCCCGAGCTCGGCGGGCTCGAGGCCGGCGTCCAGCCGGTCTGAGGCGGTCACCCGGTGTTCGGCGAACTCTCGGTTAGACTCGTCGTTCGTGACTCCCCGAACCCGCCTCCGCTCCGGCCTGCTCATCGCGCTCGCGCTCTGCGTGTCCCTGTTCGTGCTCGCCTCGTGCGGCAGCGCCGAGACGCCTGCGGCCACGTTGGGCACGACCGACGTCACGGACGCTCAGCTCGCCCATGAGATGAACGTCTTCGGGTTCCTGGCGGGCCTGAACCAGCAACCGTGCGGAACCGTCGACGGCAACGAGACCGCGGACGCCGCGTGCGCCCGGTTCGCGCTCACGAACCTGATCCAGGAACATTTCGTCGCCGTGTACGCGGCTGCGAACAACATCACGGTGACGGACGCTCAAGTGTCGCAGACCATCTCGCAGCTCGATACCAGCCTGGGTAAGAAGGCGGTGGACACGCAGCTTGCCGCGCATCACCTGACGCGAACCGATCTGAACGACCTGGCCAAGCGGATCCTGCTGTTCGGTGACGTGCAGCGCGCCGTCGCGGCGGACAAGCTCACCGACGCCGCGCTGCGCCAGCAGTACGAGGCCGGGCTCGCGAACTACACCACCGTGCAGGTCGACCACATCTTGGTCAAGACCAAGGCGGAGGCCGAGAACGTGCTACGCGCAGGTCACCGCGCCGGGCGCGACGGAGCAGGACTTCCTCGACCTGGCGAAGAAGGTCTCGATCGATCCGAGCGTCAAGCAGAACGGCGGTAGCCTCGGGTCCGCCGTGGCGTCCACCTACACGCCTCCGTTCGCGGATGCGGTCATGCAGATGCAGCCGGGCGACATCTCGAAGCCCGTCCATTCCTCGTTCGGCTGGCACGTGATCCTCATGAACACGAAGGACGTCCAGTCGTACAAGGCGGTGAAGCAGCAGCTGCTCGACAGTGGCTCCTCGACCATCTTCAACAGCTGGCTGCACGACCAGATCACCAACGGCATCGTGGTGATCGATCCGAAGTACGGTCGGTTCGACAAGGACACGCTGGCGGTCATGCACATCTCCAGCACCGAGACCGGCACCCCGTCGGCGGCGACGCCCTCCGCGAGCCCCTCCGCGTGAGCGAGGGCCTCGCCGACGTTCCCGACGACCCGGTTCCTTCCAGCCAGGGCGGGCAGCGGCTCCTCGATCTGATCCGGGTCCAGGCGCGCCTCCGCGCGCCCGGCGGTTGTCCGTGGGATGCCGAGCAGACGCATCGGACGCTCGCCCGGCATCTGCTCGAGGAGACCCACGAGCTGCTCGAGGCGATCGACGCCGACGACTCCGACGCGATCCGCGACGAGTTGGGCGACCTGCTGCTGCAGGTCACGTTCCACGCTCAGATCGCCGCCGACGAGGGGCGATGGGATGTCGATGACGTCGCGCAGGGCCTGGTCGAGAAGCTGATCCACCGCCACCCGCACGTGTTCGGCGGGGTCGAGGTGAGCGGATCCGACGAGGTGCTCGTGAACTGGGAGAAGCTCAAGGCCGAGGAGAAGGGCGGCGCCGGGCCCATCGAGGACGACATCCCGCGCGACGCTTCCGGCGCTGGCGCGCGCGAGCAAGGTGCAGCGTCGAGCGGCCGGATGGGGCTTCGAGTGGCGCTCGCCCGAGAGCGCGTTGGCCGCGCTCCGCGAGGAGGTCGAGGAGCTCGCGGCGGCGATCGAAGCGGACGATCGAGCCAACGCGGAGGAGGAGATCGGCGACGTGCTGTTCTCGGTGGTGGCCGTCGCGCGCAAGCTCGGCGTCGACGGTGAGAGCGCGCTCCGCCGGACGATCCGCGGGTTCGCCGCAGCGCTACGAACGCTTCGCCGCCGTCGTTGCCGAGCGAGGGTTGGATGTGGATGGCATGTCCGAGGCCGACGTGCGGGCGTTGTTCCGGGAGGTCCGATGACGACGGATCGCGCGACCGAGACCAGCGTCGAGCGCGCCGACATCGTGATCGCGCGCGACCGCATCCGCGGACATATCCGCACGACCCCGGTCGTCCGGACGGGTGCGGGGTCGTTCGGGATCGACACGCCGCTCACGTTGAAGCTCGAGCTCCTGCAACACACCGGGTCGTTCAAGCCGCGGGGAGCGTTCAACAAGATGCTCGCGTCCGACGTGCCGGACGCCGGCGTGATCGCCGCCTCCGGCGGCAACTTCGGGTTGGCGGTGGCCGACGCCGCGCGCTTCACTCGGTCACCGCGCCGAGATCATCGTCCCCGACACGTCACCCGCCGCCAAGATCGATCGGATCCGCGAGCTAGGGGCCGACGTCCATGTGGTTCCCGGCTACTACCACGAGGCGTCCGTCGTCGCGTCCGCGCGTCAGGCGGAGACCGGCGCGCTGGCGATGCACCCGTTCGATCAGCCGGAGGTCGTGGCGGGCGGCGGCACGGTCGGGATGGAGCTGACCGAACAGGTCCCGGATGCCGACACGATCCTGGTCGCCGTCGGGGGCGGCGGGCTGATCGGGGGGATCGCCTCGTGGTTCCGGGGGGCGGTCCGCGTCGTCGGTGTGGAGCCGGAGGGTTGTCCCAGCTTGCACGCGGCGCTGGCGGCCGGCGAGCCGGTCGACGTGGAGGTGGGCGGGATCGCCGCCGACGCGCTCGGCCCTCGCCGCGTCGGCCAGATCGCGTTCGACGCGGCCGCGCGCTGGGTCGATCAGGTCGTGCTGGTGTCCGACGACGCGATCCGCGATGCGCAGCGCCGGCTGTGGCGCGACGTCCACGTGATCGCGGAGCCGGGGGGCGCGGCGTGCCTCGCGGCGGTCATCGCCGGCGCGTACCGGCCGTCGGCCGGCGAGCGGGTCGTGGTCCTGGTGTGCGGGGCGAACACGGATCCGGCGACCGTAGTCTGAGGCAGACTAGTCACCCGCTCCGGTAGGCTTGGCGTCTCATGCAGGTGGAACGCGATCACGACGTCCTCGTTCGCACCCTGGCGTTCGAGCGAGAGGTGGTGGCCAGCGTCAGCACGCGGCTCGTCCCGTTCACGTGGGGCGCGGCGTACCTGAACGACGGGTACCGCGAGCGCTGGGACAGCAACTTCCTCTGGGTGGACCCGACCCTCGACGAACCGATCCCCGACGCCGCCGCGCTGGCCGCCGAGGCGGACCGCGTCCTCGGGGACGCGGGTCTGACGCATCGCGAGATCCGTATCGACGAGGACGGCTACGGCAGGTCGGTCGCTGTCGGTCTCGCCCGAGCCGGCTACGGGGGCGACCGGTTGGTGGCCATGGCGCTCCGACGGCCGGAGGATCGACCCGCAAGGTCCGTCGTTGCCGAAGAGGTCGACCTGGCGACGCTCCGTCCGGCGCTGGAGATCGTCTTGCGACGCGAGCCGTGGGCCACGACCGAGGAGGTGGTGCGGTCGTTGGCCGATTTCCGAGGCGAGCTGCAACGGCACGTCGGCGCTCGCTTCTTCTGCGCGCGGGTGGATGGCGAGATCGCTGCGATGTGCGAGCTGTACGTCCGGGGTTCGATCGCGCAGATCGAGGACGTGAACACGCTCCAAGAGTTCCGCAACCGCGGTCTGGCCCGGGCGGTGGTGCGGTACGCGGCGGATCAGGCCCTCGCCGGCGGAGCCGACCTGGTGTTCCTGCACGCGCTCGACGACGACTGGCCGAAGGAGCTGTACGCCAAGCTGGGATTCGATCCTATCGGCCACGTCTGGTCGTTCGTGCGGCCGACCGCTCGCTGATGGTTCCTCACCGACACGCGATCCCGATGCAGTGGCGCAGTGCCTCGAGGCGAGCGTGGAGCAGCTTGACGTTCGGCTCGTCACCCTTGATCCCGTCGGCCAAGAGGTTCGTCAGCTCCCACGGATCGTGCACGAGGTCGTAGTACTCGCGGTAGACCAGCGCTCCATTCCGGTCGTACTCGACGTACTGGTACCGGCGGGTCACGAGGATCCCCACGTCGGTGCGGGGAACGAAGGGTTCGGGTTGTGCCAATACTCGGCGAGGAAGGCTGAGCGTGTCCATGTTCGGAGCAGCGAGCGCCCGTCGATCGGGTGGTGCCGGGCGGCGTCCGTTGCGTCGAGGATGGTCGGCGCGAGGTCGATGTTGGCGGCGAGCCGCTCGTCGACCGAGCCGGCGGCGACATGACCGGGCCAGCGCATCAGGAGCGGCACCCGGAGATCCGGGAGGTAGGGATACCCCTTACGGCCGAGGCCGTGTTCTCCCCAGAGCACCCCGTTGTCGCCGATGTAGATGACGAGCGTGTTGCGCGCTTCGTGGTGGTCGAAGAGCCAGTGCATGACACGACCGACCATGTCGTCGACCGAGCGCAGGGCGCGGAGCTGGTTCTGACGGAGGATCAGCGATTCCGCGAGCGGGTCCGTGGGGATGACGTTCCACGGCGGCTTGTCCGATCGATCCTGCTCGAGGACCGCCGGGTTCGCGTGGAACGGCGGAACAGGAGAGGAGGCGTAGGCAAGCGCCGGGGTCGCAGGCCCATGGGGAGCGAACGGAGCGAGATAGAGGAACCACGGCTTCGCGTCATGTCGCTCGAACGTGTTCAGGAGTCGGATCCCCTGGCCCCCAACGAAGTCCGTCGAGTACGCGCTGGGGTGCGTGATCGTGCCGTCGACGTTCCAGACGGTCCCGAAATAGCCCGTCCCACCCTCTTCGCCGGGGGTGAAGACGGCCCAATGGTCGAAGAAGGGTGGGCGGTTCGCGAGCGGCCACGTGTTGAAGTACTTCCCGACGATGCCCGTCTGGTAGCCCTCGCCGTGCAGTTCGTCTTGGATGGTGTGCGACTGCGGGATCACCTGCCAGGCGGTGTCCCCGTTGTTGTGCACACCGGTGTTGTGCGCGTAGTCACCGATGAATATCGACGACCGGGACGGGCAACACAACGGGGTCGTGACCATCGCGTGGGGGAACGAGACCCCGGCGTCCTGGATGAGGCGCCTGGTCTTCGGCATGACGCCGAGTGTGTCCCATCGTTGATCGTCGGCGACGATCACGAGGACGTTGGGCCGAGACCGAGATGGCGACGTCGACGGCGGCCGCGAGGGCGACGGAACCGACGTCCGGCTCGGGGTTGCCGGAGTCGGAGAGATGATGGCCCCTCGCCCGCTTCCGCCGACACACGAGCCGGGCGATACCGCGATCACGACGACCAGGGCGAGCCGCGCTCTCTCGATCAGCCGACCTCGTGACGAGATCATGGCTTCACCCTACGCCGGGACCCGATCTGCAGGGTTGTGAGACTCTGACTCCCGTGCGCGGTCTTGGTCGGTTCGTGGGGCGCCGGCGCAAGCTCTTCCGCCTCTTCGTGCTTGGGATGGGACTCGTGTGCGCGCTCGGCGCGACCGCCACCATCGCATCCCCATCACGATCGGAGGGGCTCGTCGCCGATGGGACCCGTGGTGCGGCGCACGCCACAGATGTGCAGCTCGCACAGCAGAAGATCAAACACATCGTGTTCCTGATCAAGGAGAATCGGACGTTCGACTCTCTCTTCGGTCTGTTCCCCGGGGCGGACGGCGCGACGAGTGGGAAGACGTGTGATGGCGGCACCGTCCCGCTCAAGCGGGGCGCCGACCAGGCCGCGAACATCGATCACTCGTTCATGGCCGGCGTCGTTGCGGTCGACGGCGGGAAGATGGACTGTTTCGACCGCCTGAACGGCGGGAGGCCACCGGAGCTGGGCGGCTACGTCGAGTACACGCAGAACCAGATACCGAACTACTGGCGCTACGCTCAGACGTTCGCCCTGGCCGATCATTTCTTCAGCTCGGCGTTCGGGCCGAGTGGGATCGAGCATCTGTGGTCGTTCGCCGCGCAGTCAGCGGGGTTCGTCGGCCACGAAGGACCGGGACAGTACGGGGTCGGGAAGCCGCGGCAGTACTGCGGGGATCGACAGGAGGTCGCCTGGGCGTTCAAGCGCCTCTCCCCGGCCCAGCGCGCGACGGTGCTCGAGCTCGAGGGATCCGCGGCGACGGCGCCCCAGATCAAGGACTACTGGGACCTCCGATGGCCGTGCGTCGACGTCCCGGTGCTGCCGGACGAGCTTGCCGCCAAGCACGTCTCCTGGGAGGAGTATCGCGGGGACAATTCGTTCGTTCAGCCGCTGGAGATGGTGCGCCACGTCCGGGATTCCTCCCTTTCTTCCCACATCATCTCGTCCGGCAGATTCATCTCGGACATCACGAAGGGCCGGATGGCGGGAGTCTCCTGGCTCACGCCTCCGTGGGACGCCTCCGAGCATCCGCCGCAGAGCATCTGTGCGGGCGAGAACTGGACCGTGAAGGCGATCGACGCGATCATGCAGAGCAAGTACTGGGACAGCACCGCCATCGTGGTGACGTGGGATGACTTCGGCGGTTTCTACGATCACGTCGCCCCTCCTCGCCCGGACATCTACGGTTTCGGCCCGCGTGTTCCGGCGTTGATCATCTCGCCGTGGGCGAAACCTGGATCCATCGACTCGGAGACGCTCTCATTCGATTCCGTGTTGCGGCTCATCGAGACCGTGTTCGGTCTGTCGACGCTCACCGCGCGAGACGCGGCCGCCAGCGACATGATGGGCGCGTTCGACTTCACGCAGCAGCCGAACCCTCCGCTCATCCTGCAGCCGCGAATATGCCCGCCGGAGACGGTGAAGGTCCCGAAGCACGCATCGACGTGATCCTCAGGCGAGGGTCGCGGCCCGTCGCGGTGCAAATCCCCAGCCTGACGAGCGTGTCCGGTACCATCGAGCCCCCATGTCCCTGATCGAACGCGTTCACGCTCGCGAGATCCTCGATTCGCGCGGCAACCCCACCATCGAGGTCGACGTCACGCTCGACGACGGCGCGTTCGGTCGTGCGGCGGTCCCGTCGGGTGCCTCCACCGGCGAGCACGAGGCGCTGGAGCTCCGCGACGGCGACGACGCGCGCTTCGGGGGCAAGGGTGTGCTCGGTGCGGTCTCGAACGTCCTCGGTCCCATCGCCGAACAGGTCGCCGGGCTCGACGCGTTCGATCAACGCGGCGTGGACCGAGCGATGATCGACCTGGACGGCACCGCGGATAAGTCGGCGCTCGGCGCGAACGCCGTGCTCGGCGTCTCGCTCGCGGTGGCGCGCGCCGCCGCCGACTCGAGCGGGCTGCCGCTCTACCGGTACCTCGGCGGACCGAACGCCCACATCCTTCCGACGCCGATGTTCAACGTGATCAACGGTGGCGTGCACGCCGACAACGCGCTCGAGCCGCAGGAGTTCATGCTGATGCCCGTCGGCGCGGCCTCGTTCTCCGAGGCGGTGCGGTGGGGAGCCGAGTGCTACCACGCGCTGAAGGCGATCCTGCACGAGCGCGGGCTCTCGACGGCCGTCGGCGACGAAGGCGGGTTCGCGCCCGCGATCGACACCACCGCCGATGCCTTGCAGCTCCTGGTGAGCGCGATCACGGCGGCCGGGCTCGAGCCCGGCGGCGAGGTGGCGCTCGCGATGGACCCGGCCATGTCGGAGCTCCAATCCGGCGACGGCACGTACCGCTTGGAGGGCTCGGACCGCTCGGCCGACGACATGATCGCGTTCTGGACCGACCTGCTCGGCCGCTTCCCGATCGTCTCGCTGGAAGACGGTTTGGCGCAAGACGACTGGGATGGCTGGGCGCGGCTGACCGCCGCGCTCGGCGACCGGGTGCAGCTGGTGGGTGACGATCTGTTCGTCACGAACCCCGAGCGGCTCGAGCGCGGGTTCCGCGAGGACTCCGCGAACGCGATCCTGATCAAGCTGAACCAGATCGGCTCGCTGACCGAGACGCTCGACGTGATCCAGCTCGCAGCATGGAACGCGTACGGCATCGTCGTGTCGCATCGCAGCGGCGAGACCGAAGATCCGGTGATCGCCGACCTCGTCGTGGCGACGAACGCCGGACAGATCAAGAGCGGTGCCCCCAGTCGTGGGGAGCGCACCGCGAAGTACAACCAGCTCCTCCGCATCGAAGAGGAGCTCGGGGAGAACGCGAGCTACGCGGGCGCCGACCCCATCGTGGGGATCGGCACGTGAGCGCGCAGGCTCCGGCGCAGCCCGTCGACGCCCGGCGCGCCGAGCGGCCGTCGACGCGGTTGAACGCGCGCGCCGTGGCGTTGCTGCTCATCGCGTTGGCCGTGATGTTGCTCGCGATCGCGCCGCTCCGGGGCTACATGGATGAACGGGGTTCGCTCAAGACCCTGCAGGATCAGGCGACCGCCCTGGAGCGCCAGAACCAGGCGCTCCAGACGCAGGTCAACCAGCTGAGCGACGCCACGTTCCTCGAACGGATCGCGCGTGAGTGCCTGGGCATGGTCAAGCCGGGAGAGACCGCGTTCGTGGTCGTTCCCGCACACGGCAAGCCCGATCCACCCGACTGCTGACGCCGAAAGCACCGATACGCCACGCCCTGCGCACAACTCCGCAACGTCGCCCTGTCACGCTAGAGCTCAGGCAGTCAGTACGGCGAGAGGGGTTGCGATGCATCTGTTCGTGCGACGTTCGATCGTGTTGTGGTTGCCGATCGCGGCCATCTCGACCGTGTTCGCCGGCGTCGTGTACGGAGCGGTGCAACAGTCGCTCCGCTCGTCGGCGAACGATCCCCAGCTCCAGATGGCCGAGGATGCCGCCGCGCAGCTGTCGACGGGCACGTCTCCGGGAGACGTGGCGACCGGGGCCACCGTGGACATCGCGCGGAGCCTGGCGCCGTTCGTCATCGTCTTCGACGGAAGCGGTGGCGTGCTGGCGTCGACCGCCCAGCTCGACGGGCAGACGCCGGTCCCGCCGCAGGGCGTGTTGGACAGCGCTGCGGCGAACGGAACCGACGTCATCTCCTGGCAGCCGCGGGACGGCGTCCGCGCGGCGATCGTGGTCGTCCCCTATGGAGGAGGGACCGCCCGAGGGACGGTCCTGGTGGGCCGCTCGCTCCGCGCGGTCGAGGAACGCGAGACGAACACCTTGTTGATCGCCGGTATCGCGTGGGTCGTGGCGCTCGTCGGCGGAGCATTCGCCGCCGGGCTCGGCGCGTTCGTGTGGGGCAGGGGAGATGCCGCAGCCGCGGCGTGATCCATCACCAGCCGTTGCGGTGGATCTGCTCCTCGAACGGGCGGCGACGCCGCTTGGTCCACGAGCCCTGCGGCTCCTCATCGTCGGCGCGATAGCCGAACCCGATGATGCCGATCGGTCGCAGCTCCGCCGGCACGCCGAACCGATCGAGCAGCTCGCGTTCGCCGTGGACGATGCCGAAGTACCAGCCGCCCAGGCCTTCGTCGACGGCGGCCAGCAGCATCAGCATCGACGACATCGCCGCGTCGATGTCCCAGAAGCGGACGGGCCAGTGCGTCTCGTCGTCCATGCCGAACGCGATCTTGTCCGGTTGCGAGTAGCGCTCGATGTATCGCGCCTCGTCCGGGAGCGGTAGCACCAGCACGGTTGGACCGACCGCGATCTCGTCGTCCTCCCACGGGAACTCGGGATCGCGCGTGATCGCCCAGAACTCGGCGATCGTGTCCGGCGTGTCCAGCACGAGGAGCTCCAGGCCCTGCGAGAAACCCGCGGACGGCGCACGCCGCCCGGCCTCGAGGATCCGATCCATGACGTCGGCGGGCACCGGCCGCTGATCGAACCGTCGGACCATGCGCCGGCGGCGGACGACGTCTTTGAAGTCCATGGGGCGCGACCCTACCGCACGGTCCCGCCCGGCGGCGTCAGCCGCCGGGCGGGACCGGATGCACCGTTACGGCGTCTCGCTGGTGGAGTCCACGACGCCCGACGCCAGGTACACCGAGCTCGAAAGGATCGTGCCCGCCGGGACGCCCGGGTCTGCACCGGTCGCGATGCTGCTCTCTCCGAGCAGCGCGGCCGTCGCGGGATCGAAGATCAACTCGTTGCGCGCCGAGCCGTTCGGGTAGGCAACGGCGATCCCATGGCGACCGGACGCGTCGGTCGTGTCACCGACCAGTTGCACTTCGGGGAGCGAGGCGGCGACCTCGTACAACGCTGCGCGCAGCGCCGGCGAGGCGTATGTCTCGCGGAGCAGGTCGCCCACGATCGTGAACGTCTCGGCGTCCCCCGGCGGTCCTCCCTCGATCTGTCGCGACTCGATCGCTGCGCGGAGCGCGTCGGGATCGGTCGGGAGGCCGGAGAGGTCGAGGTACGACAGTCCCTGTGGGCCTGCGGCGAACGTCTCGTCGCTGGTCTTCCCTTCCCCGAGATCGGGTGAGCCCGCCGCCTTCCACGCGGCTTCATCCGCGGGCGTCGGGAACGAACCGTGACCGGTCGTCTCGCGCAAGCGGCCGGAGCCGTCGACGCCGATCCAGGCCTCGCGGGTGACCGGCTGGAGCCGGGTGAACGACGTGGTGGCGTCGCCGCTCCCCAGCACCCACGTGCTCTCGTTCAACGATTGGGACTTGGTGTAGACGAACTGCCCGGGCTCCGGGGGAGCTGTCACCGGCTGCGTCGCGGCGATCGCTGCGAATCGATGGAGCGCCGCCGCCGCCGCCGCGTCTGCCCCGCCCGGACCGTTCCCGGGGCGTATCGCCGGCACCACGACCGCGATCGCGACGGCAGCCGCGGCGACGCCGACGGCGACGCGCCAGGCGTTGCGATGCGGCCGGACCCGGCGCGGTGCCGGGGCTTCCCGACCGTCCACGTCATCGGCCGTCATCGACATCCGCGCCGCCCGGAGCACGTCCGGTCCCGGCGGCGGGACGCCATCACGGAACCGCTTCACCAGATCGAGGTCGTCCATCGGTGCCCCTTTCACGTTCGTGTGTCCGGATGTGTTGCGGGAGGAGCGAGCCGCTCGCGGCAAGGATCTCGTGGACCTGTCGCCGCGCGCGGTGGAGGCGTGAGCGCACCGTGCCGATCGGGATCGCGAGCGCGTCGCCGATCTCCTGATACGACAGGTCGGCCCACGCGTACAGGAGCAGGGTCTCGCGATCGCCGGGCTTCAACCGAGCCAGCGCCCGGGCCACAGCCGGCCCGGCGGAGCGTGCATCGAGCCGCGCATCCGCGGCATCGAAGCCGCCGTCCTGGACGGGATCCACTCCGCTCCTGGCGTACGCCAAGAGCCGTCGTCGTTCGCTGCGCTGATGGTCCCGCAACAGGTTCGCGGCGATCCCGTAGAGCCACGGACCGGCGTCCTCCCGGGTCGGGTCGAACCGCTCCCGGTTCCTGAATGCGACCGAGAACGTCTCCGCGGCCAGGTCGTCGGCCAGCTCCCGTCCTACCCGCCGGTTCACGTAGCGGTGGATCGCGGGGAAATGACGGTCGAAGATCTCGCCGAACCGTGACGGATCGGACTCCGACGTGGAGATGATCTGAGCGTCGGTCAAGGTTTGCAGGGCGTCTCCCTCCTCACCGAGCCTTTGGCCGAACGTCTGCGAGCGGTTCACGGTTCACATCTTCCGATGTCCTGGCCCGGTGTCCCGCGCCTGACCGACGTCATCGGTGGCATTGACGGGCTGGAACGATTCCCGCACACTGACCGCCTGCCGCTCGGGTTGGCCGGGCGACCTGCAACGAAAGGGGTTCTCGCATCGCTGAGATCGAAGTAGGGGCGGTGATCGACGGCACCGTCGAACGCATCACGCCGTACGGAGCGTTCCTCAAGCTCGAGGACGGCCGGCTCGGCCTCATCCACATCTCCGAGATCGACCGGAACTACGTCAAGGACGTCCACGACCACCTGCGGGAGGGCGACGTCGTCCAGGCGAAGGTCCAGGCCATCAAGGAAGACGGCAAGATCGACCTCTCGATCAAGGCACTGCAAGATCCCGCACCCGTGCGTCAGCGCCGGGGCTCGGATCCGCAGTTCGAGCAGATGCTCAAGAAGTTCATGAAGTCGAGCGAAGAGAACCTGGTCGACTACAAGCGCGCCGTCGAGCACAAGCGCAAGTAACGCGCCCGCCGCTCACCCTTCCTCACTCCGGAGCTCATAGGTGTGTTCGTCACACCACTCGCCCTTGAACCGCACGTGCTCCGTCGTCGTGCGTCGCATCCCGATCCGTTCCAGGAGCGCGATCGACGCATCGTTCCGCGCGTCGGCGACCGCGAACACCGTCTCGACACCCAGTCGTTCGAACGCGTAGGCGACCACGCGCGCGACGGCTTCGGTCGCGTATCCCTGCCCCTGATGGGCCGACGACATCGTGAACCCGAGCTCCGCGCGCGACACGTCGTCGGTGTCCACACGGAGCGCGACGTCGCCGAGGAGCTCGTCGGTCGAGGGACCCGCAACCGCGAACTGATACCACTCTCCGGGCATGCCGGGGTGGAGCGCTGCCACCTCGGCGACGAACGTCTCCGCCATCGCGCGCGTATATGCGTCCCAGCTCTGGTAGCGAGCGACGTCGGGATCTGCCCGATACCCGGCGAACGCGGCCGCGTCCTCGGGACGGAACCGGCGGATCACCAGACGGTCCGTGCGAAGGTCGGCGAACCCAGGATCGGCCGGCATCGCGACAGTATGTCGGCGTGACGGTCCGGGCCCCGTCCGCGTCCTGCCAAGATGAGCATCCGATGAGCGCCGTCCCGGGAACGACCAACCGCGAGCTCCGCGCGTCCGACCTGGCGGCGGTGCGCGAGCAGCTCGGGCGCGAGCCGACGACGCCGTTCACGGTCGTGGTGCGCTGCACCGGAGGGCATCCGCTCGTGATCCGCAACGCGCCTCGCGACGCGTCGGGCGCGCCGTTCCCGACCACGTACTGGCTAACGTGTCCCGATGCCGTGAAGGCCGTCGCGCGTCTCGAGGCCGAGGGGTGGATCGCCCGTTTCAACGAGCGCGAACGTACTGATCCGTCGTTCTCCGACGCGCTGGTCGCTGCCCATCACGCGTACGCCGAAGATCGGGCCGGCGACCTGCCCGAGGCGGTCGACGACGGCGGCGTCGGCGGCACCCGGAAGGGTGTGAAGTGCCTGCACGCCCACTACGCCTTCCACCTGGCGGGCGGCGTCGATCCGATCGGCCCCTGGGTCGCCGAGCATGTCGAGCCCATCCATCCGGACGAGCTGCCCGGTCGCGTCGCCGCGATCGATCAGGGGACGAACTCGATCCGGCTGCTCGTGGTCGAGCCCGCGTTGCGCGACGGCGACGACCCGACCGAGCTCGCGCGCGACATGGTCATCACGCGACTCGGCCAGGGCGTCGACCGGACCGGCCGGATCGACCCCGAGGCGCTCCGGCGCACGGCCGAGGTGCTCGCTCGTTTCGCGCGACGCGCTCGCGCCCTGCACGCAGAGCACATCCGCGTCGCGGCCACGAGCGCCGTTCGCGACGCGGAGAACCGCGAGGAGTTCGCCGCCGCCGTCCTCGATCTCACCGGGAGCGAGCTCGAGGTGATCAGCGGCGAACGGGAGGCGGGCTTGTCGTTCCTCGGGGGCACGCACCGGCTCGACCGTCTGACTGCGCCACCTCCGTACCTGGTGCTGGACATCGGTGGAGGGTCCACCGAGCTGGTCGTCGGCGCCGAGCCGGGCCGCGCGGAACATGCGATCTCGACGCGCATTGGCAGCGTTCGTCTGACCGAGCGATTCGTGCATCACGACCCGCCGTTGCCCGACGAGCTCGCGCAGCTCGGGATCGCGGTCGACGAGGTGCTGGACGACGCCGAGGCGCACGTGCCGGTCCGAGACGCGCGGACGTTGATCGCCGTCGCCGGGACAGCGACGACGCTCCAGGCGATCGCGCTCGGCCTCGATCGTTACGACCCCGAGGCGATCCACCGGACCTGGCTCCGGCTCGCCACCGCGCAAGGCGTCCTCGACGACCTCATCCGGATGTCGGCGCCGGAACGTGCCGCGCTTCCGATCATGGCTCCCGGCCGTGGCGACGTGATCGTCGCGGGCGGTGTGATCCTCGTGACCGTGATGCGGCGGTTCGGGTTCGAACGGGCGCTCGTCAGCGAGACCGACATCCTGGACGGCCTGGCCTACGAATCGTTGGACATCGGATAGGCTCGTCGCTCGGATGTCCAAACGCTCCCGAGATCGACACCTGGCGAAGCTCTCTGCCCGAAGGCAAGCGGAGCGAGACGCGCAACGGCGCCGCCGGCAACGGACTCTCCGGATCGTCGGCGGTGTGGCCGGAGCCATCGTGTTGGTGACGGCAGGGTTGTTGATCGTCAACGGTGGTGGCTCATCGCAGGCGAGCCCGTCGCCGACCGTGAGCCCGAGCGGAAGTCCGAGCGCGAGCCCCTCGCCGCAAGGCAAGCCGGGAACGCAGACCGGCACGGTCAACCCGCAACCGGCGCCGACCGCGGTCGCGTGCGGCGCGCAGGCCCCGAAGGGCGCGGGCAAGCCCAAGCCGCAGTTCTCCGGCCCGCCGCCCATGAAGATCGACACGTCCAAGACCTACATCGCGACCATGGAGACCTCGTGCGGCACCATCGTCATCGAGCTCGATGCGAAGACCGCGCCGCAGACCGTGAACAGCTTCGTGTTCTTGGCGAACCACCACTTCTTCGACGGCCAGTACTTCACGCGTATCGATACATCGATCGACGTCCTGCAGGGCGGCGATCCCACGGGCACCGGCAGCGGTGGTCCGGGGTACTCGATCCCCGACGAGCTGCGAGGCGGCGAGCAGTACGCGCCGGGCGTGTTCGCCATGGCTAACGCGGGAGCCAACACGGGCGGTAGCCAGTTCTTCATCATCACAGGCCCGAACGGTCACAAGCTCGACGCCAACCCGAACTACACGATCTTCGGGAACATCACCAGCGGCCTCAAGGTCGCGCAGCGGATCCAGAAGCTGCCGATCAAGGACCCGACCGCAGCCTCGCAGGGAGACATCACAGGCCAGGCGCCGAAGCAGGCCGTCTACATCGACTCGGTGACGATCACCGAGAAGCCGTAGGAGGTTCCGACGATCGTTCGCCGGTCGGTCGCGGCGGCGGCGCTCGTGGCGCTGTTCGCGGCCGGATGTCACTCGGGGGGCGAACCCGCGACGCCGAGCGCGCCCGGTCCGTACACGCGCGCCGATGTCGACGCCATCGTGCTCGGACCGAACGACGCTCCGGACGGCACCGCGTACGTCGACGGCGTGTCCGGCTTCCAGGACCTCCAGGCGTTCGCACGCGATGCCACCGAGCGCGCGCACCTGGTGGATGACGGGTTCCAGGTCGGGCACCTGGCGTTGTTCTTCCCGGCTGGTCACGCGAACGGCGGCGCGCCCGAGCCGCTGACGAACCGCAGCGCGATCGTGCAGGGCATCACCGGGCTGTTCCGCGACCCGGCCGGCGCCGAGAGGTCGCTCGAGCGGTACGAACAGGATCTGCGCTCCCGCCAGCTCCCGAACGCCCGGGACATCCCGGCAGACGGCCTCGGGGAAACGTCCTTCGGGTTGCGGGGGAAGACATCCGACGGAGCCCGTGTGCAGATCTATGTGTGGCGCATCGGCAATCTGGTCCTCGCCGTGAGCGGCAGCGGTCCGCTGGCTCCGGGCGAGGTTCGGTCGCTCGCCGACCTCGAAGACGGACGGACCTAATGTGACGCGGACCAGTGTCGTGACCGGGGGCGCCGGATTCATCGGTTCGAACCTGGTGCGTGCGCTGCTCGCCCGCGGCGACCGGGTCCGGGTGTTCGACGATCTCTCCACCGGTCGTGTCGTCAACCTCGGCGACGTGGGAGCGGATGTCGAACTGATGCACGGCGACGTGCGCGACGCGGATGCCGTCGTGCGCGCTATCGAAGGCGCCGCCGTCGTGTTCCATCAGGCCGCGATCCCGTCGGTGGCGCGGAGCGTCGTGGACCCCGGGTCGTCGAACGCCGTCAACGTCGGTGGCACGCTCAACGTGCTCGTCGCGGCGCGCGATGCCGCGGTGGAGCGCATCGTCTACGCATCCTCCGCCGCCGTGTACGGGAACGCCGACACGCTGCCCCTCCATGAAGGGATGCCGACCCGGCCCGCGTCGCCCTACGGGGTCTCCAAGCTTGCGGGGGAGCGCTACCTCGAAGCGTTCACGCGGACGTACGGGTTGCCGACCGTCGCGTTGCGCTACCTCAACGTGTTCGGTCCGCGCCAGAACCCTCGCTCCGAGTACGCGGCGGCCATCCCGCGGTTCATCTCGTGCGCGCTCGGCGGAGAGGCGGCGACGATCTTCGGGGACGGCGAGCAGGCGCGCGACTTCGTGTTCGTCGACGATGTCGTGCAGGCCAACCTCCTGGCGGCCGACACGCCGGAGCCGGCGTGGGGTCGCGCGTTCAACATCGGCCGCGGCGAACG
>CAVSFP010000012.1:0-144839 GCA_963727185.1 uncultured Actinomycetes bacterium
CCACCATCGTCCTCGGACATCATCGTTCCTCCATAGAGGTGGCTACGATAACCCGGCCGTGCCGGGTGGTTTATCAGTGGGGCGGTTCGAGTTCGAAAGGGAATCGGATGGATGACATGTCGGTCGAGACCAAGGCGTTGCAGGCCGCCCCGTTCTTCGCGGGACTGAGCCCGGAGGACATCGGCGGGGTCGCCAAGGTCGGGCAACCGGTGACGTTCGGGCCGGGCAGGCCATGGTGGAGCAGGGCGACGCCGGAGACGGGATGTACATCGTCGTCAGCGGACAGCTGAGGTCGATGACGGCGGTCGCTTCCACAAGCTGGACAGCCGGCAACTTCTTCGGCGAGATGGCGCTGTTCACCACGGGCAAGCGCATGGCAACCGTGAAGGCCGTCGAGACGGTCGAGGCTCTCAAGATCCCCGCCGAAGGGTTCCAGTCGTTCTTGCTCTCGCACCCCGCGGTGGCTTTGTCGATGCTCCAAGCGATCGTGGATCGTCTCCGCGAGGTCGAACAACGGATCGACGCGTGGATGGCCAGTTGATCGCGGATGACGCCGTGACCGCGGGTCACCTTGTGCCGCCTCTATCGGAGACCTTCGGGAGATGCGCCGAGCGGGAAACAAGCGTAGTGTGAGCAGAGTGAGTGAGTCGAGCTTCTACAAGACTGAGCGTGGAACCATCTTCCGCCTCAAAGAAGACGATGAAGGCCGCCTCTCGGTGGAATTGCTCCAGACGAGCCTGTGGGTTCAGGGGCCGATCGGGATGGCCGGATTGCGTGTCGCTCCCACCACGACGAAGCTGACCGAACGACAGATCCAGTCGCTTCCTCAGTAGTCGTGCGGTAGCCGAACCGTCCCGGTTGAGCCTGGCGAACGCTGTGCTACGCCGTCTGTTCGGGAGCCGCGGTCTCACCCTCGAGCGCCTCGCCCAACTCGGTCGCCTCGGTTGGTTCGGCGCCGAGCTCGGACTCGACGTAGACGGGGTAGCCGTCTTCGTCGTACACGGGGAATCCGTTCTCATCGAGCAATTGAGCGGGGGCGTTCGGATCGTCCCGCCTCTGGGTGCGTGACGTGCGGCGTTCGTCCTTGGCTTGGCGTCGTTTCGCCTTCACCTCGCGGCGCTGTCGCTTCCCAGGAGTGTCTGGCACACCCGCATCCTACGCGAACCTCCCGTTCGCCGGGGTAGATCGCTGACTGGCCAGCCGTCGACGCGCGGCGTGGAGCGGTTCACGGATCGGGTAACCACGTCCCCACCGCCGCCCGGAACGGATGCACCTCGACATCGCGCCATACGCCCGACGTCATGTAGGGGTCGGCGGAGAGCCATCCGTCCGATGCGTCGCGCGACGGGAAGTCGACGATCAGGATCGAGCCGATCATGGCGTCCGAGGGGTCGAGGATCGCCCCGCCCACGGCGATGTTCCCCGCATCGATGAGCGGGCGGATCTCCTCGAGATGGGTCGGGCGGACGGCTGCACGCCGACCGGGGGCTTCGGGATCCGTTCCATCCCATGCGATGACGACGAACTGCATCGACTGACCTCCTCACGATGTCTCGCTCTGGAGCCGCAGGATACGCCGGCCCGAGTGACCGATGTGCCTTGCTCGATGTGTCCACCGGGAACACCATGGACCTGCATGCGAGACACCCCTCCCCCATCGCGATCGCATCTCGATGAGCCGATCGAGGGCTGGCGTGTCTGGAACCTCAGCGAGGGTCGGTCAGGCCCGCGCCTGTTGCCGGCCGGATCGGGCGTCGACCATTGGCGACCGCGTCGAGCGAGCGAAGCGCGATGCGCCGTTCCCCGTCTCCTCCGAGCGAGCATCGGAACGCACGCCGCGCCGGACATCCGGTGTCAGTGCGGCATCTACGCGAGCCGATCGCTCGATCTCTTCGAACGACCGCGGCCCGCATGGCCGCCGACCCCCGTCGTCGGCACGGTCTCGCTCTGGGGCACGGTCATCGAACATGAACGGGGGTGGCGGGGCCGATTCGCGTACCCCTCGAGGCTCAGGCTCGTCTGCGCCATGTGTGCGTGGTTCGAGCCGGGCACCGGCGTGCCGCAGGTCGTGCACGCCTTCGGGACCCGTCTGTACACGCTCTGCGCGAGCCATCGAGGTGGCATCCAAGTGCCCGACGGGAGAAGGACGCGACCCACGGGACTGGACCCAAGGGCGCTCCAATCCCGACTCGTCGAGACGTACGCCGTCGACCTCTTGCCGGAAGAAGCCGTTCGGTCGCTGTTCGCGCGGTCGTCGACGGTTGCCCGACCCTACTTCCCTTCGATCAGCGTCGTGCCGGTCGCCGAAGCCGGCGACTCGGGAGAAGGGAGCGGGATCGACGCGTTCCGTTCGCTCCTCGGCTGGCCCAAGCGTCGTCGCCAGGACTACAACGAATGAACTAGGACCAATGGTCAGGTTGCGCGGCCCAGTCCTTTGGAACTAGGTTGCGTAGGCCATGGGTAGGAACTTCCCCTCCCGCGGGATCCGCCACCGCTTCGCTCTTTGGCGCGATAGGCGCCGCTATCCGTGGCGATACCCGGAATCCGAGAAACGCCACTTCTGGCGTCGATCGGCCACCACCTTCCGCCGCCGATTCTTCGTGATCCGATCCTTGGAGGACGAGGGTCGTATGGACCATTACATCTTCGCTGAGTGCCCGAGCTACCCGGCAGCGATGGAGGTGGCAGCCCTCCGTGGGGACCGGGTCTTCACCGAGGGACAGATGCTCGACCACCCCGAGCGCCGCCGAGCCCTGACCGCTTGGGACAAAGGGGACCGCCCGCGGCCCGTTCGCCGATCTCCCGCACCCTTGCACCGACTCGCGACGAACGACACCTTCTCGACCCTGGAGGCACCGAATGGGTAGCAATGGGAGCGGTCGGTACGACCTGACCCGTCGAGAACTAGAGATCCTGGCCTGCGTCGCGAGTGGGATGAGGAATGGCGAGATCGCGAGCGAGCTCCATCTCGCTGAGAGCACGGTGAAGTCCCATCTGACATCGGCGTATCTGAAGCTCGGCGTATCGAATAGAACACAAGCCGCGATCGCCACGCTCACCCTCGACCACGTCTGACGATCACGCCGATCCAGTATCTGCCCTTCGGACACCCTGGGTGGGGGCGGTCCACGATCTCCTCGTGGGAACCGCGGTTCAGTACGACTGGCGCCGTCGCCTCCCCTCATCCCGGGGGGAGCGGTCGCGCCCTGATCGCCCTCGAGGCGGCCCCGTCGTGGTGCGGAGCCGCTCGAAGACGCCCTCGACGCTGCTACCCTTCGCCCGATGTTGATTCTCGGGATCATCGTGTTCGGCATGGGGGCGGGTTGGATCGCCCAGTTGATCCTCGGCCGTGGCTCCGGCAACTGGGGTGAGGCGCTCGCCGCCGGCCTCATCGGCTCCTTCGTGGGCGGACTGCTCGCGAGCCTTATCGCGGGCGACGGGGTCAAGCTCCGAGCGAGCGGCATCGTTGGGACCATCGTCGGCGCCGTCATCGTGCTCGCGATCTGGGGCGCGGTGCGCGGACGAACCCGCGGACCCGCACGCTAGCGGGGCCTGAGCACCGCTCCTTCTTGCGTGCGGCGGCGGTCGCCGCTATCTTCCTGTTCGGCGCCGTCCTGCGCCGAACCCTCGATCCCGGCGCTCACGCCACCGGCCTCGCGGGGGCAAAGGGGACCTCGAGCCCTCGGGACGCCGGTCAGTTGCTGCCCTTTCCGGCGGGGGCGCCGCGAGCGTGAGTCCCGGTGCCGCCGCCCCGAGAGGAGCGACGATGACCAGGCAGAAGTCCTTCAAGCGCCTCGTCCGCGCGCGCATGACGAAGACCGGCGAGAGCTACACGGCAGCTCGAAAGGCATTGCTGGCCGCTCAGGAGCCGAAGGCCACCGACGGGCCGGCGCTCTCGATGTCAGAAGAGGCGATCCGGCGCCGGACCGGACGAGGGTGGGAGGAGTGGTTCGACCTCCTCGACGCCTGGGGTGCCGCCGATCGAACGCACACGGAGATCGCTCGCTGGGTCGCGAAGGAGCACGCGATCGACGGATGGGATGCACAGGCGGTAACCGTCAGCTACGAGCGCGCGACGGGTCGGCGGGCCGTCGGTCAGCACGCCGATGGCTTCACGATCAGCGCGTCGAAGACCGTGGCGGTGCCCGTCGATCAACTCTATGAGGCGTTCGCCGACGGGTCGAAGCGCGACCGATGGCTACCCGAAGGCGGGCTCAGCGAGCGTACCGCCTTGAAGCCCAAGTCGGTCCGTTTCGATTGGGGCGACGGTGAGACCCGGGTCAACGTGTTCTTCACGGCGAAGGGCGAAGCGCGGAGCACCGCGGCGATCCAGCATGAGCGACTCCCGGACGCCGAAGAGGCCGAGCGGATGAGGGCCTACTGGCGCGAGCGGGTCGCGGTGTTGAAGGAGGTGTTGGAAGCGTGAGCTGACACCGAGAGGACCGGACGGAAGGCCGAGGTCGTGCGCCTTCTTCAGTGCTCGCCGTGGGTCAGGTCCTCGACCGCCACGGTGATCGCGAGGATCAGCGCGTGGTCCTGATCGGCCTCGATGTCGACACCGTACGTGTCACGCAGCCGGAACCACTTCTTCGAGATCTCGGCGACCTTCCCGTGCTCGCCCTCGATCTCGTACTCGTGGTCGACCAGGTTCCCGTGCACCTTCATATCGGGACCGTCCTCGATCTCCACCCGCAGGTGGTCCCGAAGCCCGACGATGCGGCGATGGACGGTCGCGACCTCCTTCCCATCGCGCTCGATCGCCATGGTGTTGCGAACGTGGAGCTTGCGCTCCTGGATCTTCGCGACCTCGTTCCCGTCGGCATCCTCGGGGACGAACGTGTCGCGGAGGTGCATCGCTTTGCCGTTCACTTTGAAGACCTTGTTGCCGTCGTCGTCCTCGATCCAGGAGTCGTCTCCGATCGAAGCCAGCTTCTCGCGCATCTGATACCGGGTCTTCTTGCCGACGTGTCGATACATGCGGTCTCCTCGGGTTGATGCCTCAGTGTACGGGGCCATCCGGACGGGACCGCGTCCGCCGCTCAGTGTCGACCGACGGTAAGCTCCGCCGGATGCGGCGTCTCGATGGCAAGGCTGCGCTCGTGACCGGAGGAACCTCGGGGATCGGGTTCGCGATCGCGGAGCGATTCCTCGCGGAAGGTGCCTCGGTCGTCGTGACCGGCCGCGACGAGGCACTGGGAGCGCGGTCGCTCGAGCGGTTGCGGGGATCCGATGACGTTGAGGCATGGTTCGTTCGGGCCGACGCCGCAGATGAAGGAGACGTCGATACGTCGGTCGGGTTCGCGATCGAACATCTCGGAGGACTCGACATCCTGGTCAACAACGCGGGCATCGGCGTGGAGGCGCGGCTCGTCGACACGCCAGTCGCCGACTTCGATCACGTGATGGCGGTCAACCTGCGCGGGCCATTCCTCTATGCACGGGCGTGCCACGCGCATCTGGCCGCGCGCGCAGGCTGCATGATCCACATCGCCTCCGACGCCGGCGTGACCGGTGAGCCGGAGATCGGCGCCTACTCGATCTCCAAGGCCGCGGTGATCATGCTCTCGAAGATGTGGGCGCTCGACGGAGGGCCCGACGGCGTGCGCTCGAACTGCATCTGCCCCGGCGACATCGAGCCGGGGATGCGCCACTTCGCGCCGCCGGGGGGCGACGAGGGCTGGCCGTACGACTCCTCGCACTGGCAGACGCCGCCGATCGGAAGGATCGGGCGAGCCACGGATATCGCCGATGCCGCGGTCTTCTTCGCGAGCGTGGAATCATCCTTCTGCACCGGGTCCGTTCTCCTCGTGGACGGCGGCATGAAGGCCGGGATCATCCGAGACTGATCCGTGGAACACGGGTCGTGCAGGCGACGACGCAAGAGTGTCACCGGTCCGCTGTCACCCGGGGTGGGAGCCGCCCTTGCCGGATCTCCAGATGCTCCCGCCGTGCGGATCACGGCGCTCCATCTCCCTGACGGCCCGGTGAAGGGCACGCTTCCGACGGGTCTCGAGCCTCGCGTGGACTTTGCCAAACACCTCTGCGAAGAAGCGCTTCATCCCGGAGCATCGTAGCGTCGCCTGCAGGTCTTCAAAAGGGCGAACCCGCAGATCATGAGCACGATAGCGAAGACGTGGTTCCGAGCGGCCAGGATGTGGTCGGAGAAGGATGGAGTTACCGACGACCGCTACCCAGGAACCGGATCGATGACAGACCCGGATCGTCGGTCCAGAACGTCACCGCGAACGGCTGATGTCCGGACCGTCCGAATTGGAACTGGTTCGCGCTCGCTCCGATCGAGAGTCCCGGACCCGCTCGTACGACGTCGGTCGGCTTTCGCGCATTCGCGCGGTTGAAGAGCTTCATCACGACCGTCCCGCGGATGTTGTTGACCTTCCACTCGATCCGGACCCATCGGCCCGCTTTCACCTTCGAGTGCGTAGCGACGGCTGGCTGATTGAGCGAGTCGTTGAACCGCAAGATGCCATTCGGCATCACGTCGATCGAGCAGGACAGCGTCCCGTCGGAAACGGCGCGGATCAGGCGGAGGTTGCTCGGCGGCCGGGCGACGAGCCAGACATAGACGCGCCCGAACCAGAGGGTCCTCGTTCCGTCCCACTCGTAGTACGAATCGCTGTGAGGGAGGAGCCGATGCTCCACCGCGAAGGCGCCACGAGCATGGGTCCCGTCGTAGGTGAGACCCGCACCTTCGCTCGCCGTGACGGAGCTGAAAGCCGCATCGTGCCCCATGCTCGCACCCGCCACGACGGGTGCCCCCTGCGGACCCATGTTGAGGTTGTTCGTCAGGAGCCCGTCCTGAACGGGTGGCGGCGGTGGAGGAGACGGGGACGGCGCGGGGGCGGTGACGATGCCGTTGACCAGGTCTCGGTACCCGTCCATCGACGCCGATGAGCTGTCCGTGACCCACGGCTGCCCATCCTTGTAGACGTCGAAGTACACCATCGCTTTGAGCTGAGGCCACGACTGGAGCGTGAGGAGCGCGTCTCGGAACCATTGCCCCTTGCGGCCCGGGTCGCTCGGGTCCTCCATGACGCCGTACTCGGCCACCATCAGTGGCTTCGCGTGCGCCACGGCGAAATCGTAGATCGGCTGGAAGATCTGTTGGAACGGGATCCAGTTGCCGGACAGCGGGTAGTGGTTGTAGCCGTCCCCGGCTACGAAATCGACGTAGTCGTCGCCGGGATAGAACGCGTTGACGTCGACGCCCGATCGGCTGTCGAACGACCACCCCATCATGTTCCAGACGAACGCGACGTTCGTGACGCCCTCGGCGCGGAACACGTCCACGATGTGACGGAACGCGGCGGCGTAGTCCTGCGGACTTCCGAACCGGCTGAGGTCGTTCTCCGGCTCGTGGTGGAACGCGAGATAGATCGGGCTCCCGAACGCCTTGAATGCATCCGCTCGTCGGATGATCCACGGATCCTGCGACCCGTCGGCGATAGAGGACCACGGGACGACGCTTCCGTCGGAGTTGGCCGACAGCCAGTTCACGAACGGCAAGCGACCGGTGGAGGTATCCCATCGCTGCTGGGACGTCGGGATCGCATCGTTCCACCGGTAGTACTCGTGGTCGATATCGAACTTCCTGCCGATCTGGCCCTCGACCCGCTGGATGGCCTGGCGTTGAGACTCACTACCTCGCGTGTCCACCCGTGAGCCGAAGTACACGCCTTGCGCCGGCATCAACGAGGGCGGGAACGCCCGGGCAACGTCGGCTCCGCCGAGCACGCCGACGATCGACGCGCTCGCGATGACGATCCCGATCAGCGCCCAACTCGGTCTCCCGCGCTGGGCACGTGGTGTGGTGTCTTGCTGAACCAGCGCGACTCACCGCCTTCGAACAACTGGGTCGTGTACTCCCGAACCATCACCCTGTCACGACCCCTCGAAGCTGACAAGCGCTCCCCGACGGCAGGGAGCGGATGGTCAGGGCAGCCGGCCCTTCGAGGTGGGCCTTGATGTTCGCGAGGTCGCTGTGGATGCCCTTCGGGATGTCTTTCGACAGCTTCCAGCTCGTGACCTTCGCGAGGAACGTCAACGTCGGGTCGACCATCTCTGCGCCCTTCGAGAGCGTCGTCGAGTCACCCTCTTCGGAGAGCGAGAACCAATGGCGGACACGGCCGAGTGCACCGGTTGAATCCCACGCGAACATCGTGTCCGGCGTGAGCTCGGTGGTGGTGCTCTGCTCTCGCTGCGTCCCGAACTGCTTCGCCGTCGTCGAGAACGTCGTTCCGACCGCCACTGCACCGTCGCCCGACTTCGTCACTTCGAGGCCGTGTCCGGCCCATTCGCCGTGTCGCGTGAAATCGGATACGTATCCGAAGACGCGGCTGGCCGGTGCATGGATGGAGATCCGATCCTCGAAACGCTTCATGCCCGCACTCCTCCTTCGCCGCTACGGCTGCACCGGGCGACACGCCCTGCCGGTCAAGCTCCTGATTCTAGGGGTAGGCCGCCATGGAGCCAGCTCGACGGAAGACCAGCCGAATCCCCCATACACTCTGTTCCGATGGTCGAGATCCCTCAGCCCGTCCGCGAGCTCGTCGCTACCGGCCGCCTCGCGCATGTGGTGACGCTGGCGCCCGATGGCACGCCGCACATCTCACTGGCGTGGGCCGGATTCGACGGTGACGAACTCATCTTCGCCACGTTCTACGACACGGACCAGCACAAGCTCCGGAACCTCCGACGCGACCCCCGTGTGAGCGTTTCGTTCGAAGCGAAGGAACACACCGGCGAGGGGCTGCATCCCTACGTCGTGATCCGTGGTCGTGCAACGATCACCGAAGGTGGAGCCTTGGAGGTCATGGATCGGCTCGCCGGTGCCTACATGGGGCCCGGCGCAACCTTCCCGATGCGCGATGTTCCTGCGGGGGTAGTCGTCCACGTCCAGATCGAGAAGATCTACGGTCAGGGCCCATGGCGCGGAGACGGCGCCGAGGACTAACCGCCCGGTCATCCGGGAAGGGTCGATCTCGTTCAGGATCGTGCGGGTGTTGGACCGTTGGCGATCGATCGCGCGCAAGAGTGCACGTCCCGCTGTAGCCCGACGTTCGCCCGACGGCTCGCTCGCTCAGGTGCCGGGGATCGACGCCGGCCCGGGCGCGGGTCGTTCGGGGAGCACCAACGGCGGGAGCGGGCTCTGCGAGAAGTCGAACTCGTCGAGGAGATCGCCGAGGATCGCCACGTTCTCACGTACCACCGGCCGGCGATCGGGTCGGCCGTCGTTCGACGGATCCAGGCGCTGTCCGTTCAGGAACAGGTCCTCGATAAGCTTCAGGTAGGCGTCGAACGAGAGCGTCTGATGGTCGATCATCCCTCGCTTAGCCCACGGACTGACCAGCAGCCCGGGCACTCGGAGCCCGTAGCCGTTCTCGTCGACCTTTGGCGGGACGACGTGGTCGTAGAAGCCGCCCCAGTCGTCCCACGACACGAAGATCGCGGTCGAGCTCCACTCCGGACCTTGCATGACCGCGTTCACGAGTTGCGTCACGTAGGCCTGGCCGTCGGCGATATTCGCGGGCGGGTGGTCACTGTGCGGTCCATCGGGCACGATCCACGAGACGGCGGGTAGCGAACCGGCCTTGGCTGCCTGGAGGAAGTGCGCGACCGTCTGGATGTTCCCGATCTCGCCGTCCTGTTGCACCGTGCTGAAGTTGGGCAACGGATTCCAGATCGCGGGGGTTCCATGCTCCCTCCCCGTGTCGAGGATGGCCTTCTCGTCACAGGCGATCCGGTCGGTCGTGCACTTCAGGTCGCTGTCGTTGGCGACGAAGTATCCCCAGCTGACGTGGTGTTGGTGGAGCAGGTAGGTGATATCGGTCCACGCGAACGGGCTGGATGCGTGGTTGTTCTTGCTCGATTCGTTGCCAGGCCGGTTCAAGCTGGAGCGGCAGCTGAGCGGATCGCCAGTGACGTTGCAGTTCGCCGACCAGGCGGAGACCGTGAACAGATGCGACGGGAGGCTCCACGAGAAAGCCGACTCGAACATCTGGTCCTGCAGCACGAAGTGCTCGGCGTAGGCCCAATAGTTCGGGATCTCCCGCGCGTCGTGCCACCCCATCACGTCCGGGATCCGCTGCACCGTGGTCGCATTCGTACACGCCGGGTCGTAGGGGTAGCGCTTGCAGAATGCGACGTTCCCGAACCGGATGCTCCGGATGAAGCCGTTCATCTGGCCGGCTGCGGTGTCGTTGGTCGCGTTGATCTCGCCGTGCGGTCCCCCGGCGTTCACGAGCGACGGGTTGTGGTACGGCTTGACGCACTGGTGGATCAAGGGGTCGGGCACGCAATCCGTCGGGACCCCGTTCTGCATCGGGATCCCGTTCGCCCCCGGGTAGGTTCCGAAGTAGGTATCGAAGGACCGGTTCTCCTGCATGATGAAGACCAGGTGCCGGAGGTTGGTCTTGGCTGGCGCGAGATCCCGGGTTGAACGGCTCCCACACGCTACGGCGGTCGAAGCGAGCAGCGCCATCGCGATCAACGCCCGCGTGACCCGCACTTCATGCTCCTCCTTCAGCTCCGGATCCGGCTCGAATCTAGCCGCGCTCAACTCGACGGACAGGGCTGAACGTCCCCTCCTCGACGGGCATCAAGTTCCACCAACACGCGCTTCGGATGGGCGCGTGAAGTCCCACGTGATCGCTCCGTTCTCGGCTCCGGTCTCCTTGTCGATGAGCTGCCAGATCATGTTGCTCGGATCCGATGCCCGGTTGATCTCAGGCATCAGGGTCATCGATCGCGCTCGGTTCACTGGGTCCGCCAAAGACTCGGATGACACCGAACGTAGTAAGAGTCACTCAAACCAGCACAGATCCGCAGGTCAGGCTGTGACCAGCGCTTCTTCTTCGCCCTCATGTATGCAGACGAGCGCCCACCGTCCGTTGACTTCTGGGCAAGACGCACGTCGACTCTCTCGAACCCGGATCTGCATTGCCGTCTCTCGTTCTTACTGGCGAACGCGCCGTACGCATGAGCCAGCCAGAAGAGTAGGCTTCGGGGGCCGGACCCTTACCTTTGGTTCGGCGGATTCGGACCCCGACCCTCGGTCTTCGTGCTGACCAGCTCATGCAAGCGCTGGCCATCTCTGAGGGGAACACTCACATGGGGGCCCGCACGATCATCCTCGACCTACGCAACGCCACCTAAGGTCGAGTTCCTGTTGGAAGAGGATACCGTCGGGCATGTTGGGCACATGACCGGCGCCGTGAGAGCGCTGTCGGCCTCCGTTCAAGGCGACCCGGTGTTCATGCGCAAGGTCAACGGCTGGCTGACCATCTTCTGGATCGTGATGATCCCGATCTCCATCCTCATGTCGGCGTGGCAGACCGCCGGCGTCGAGGTCGAGCAGGCACGGCAGGCCAAGCAGAATGAGGAGGAGGACATGCCGGGCGAGATCGTCGAACGGATCGTGCGGCACACGAACGTTGCGGCTGAGCCCAACTGATGCCCACGAAGGAGGCGACAGATGACTGAACAAGACGAACAGCGAGGCGATCCAGAGGTCGGCGTGTGCCATGTGTGCGGCAAGGAGTTCGACACACGACACGATCAAGCCGATCGCCTCCGCGGTCCTCGCGATATTGCATGGCCCCTGGTGTTGTTCGGGGTCAACCTTCATCTCAAGTGAGGTGGAGCCTCGCCGCGCACGAGGTCTGAAAGGTGCAGAACACGGGAACGATGGCAGGGACACGAAGGGAGAACGTGATGGCAGCGACATCGAAACAGGTAAAGGGAAAGGCGAACAAGGTCGCAGGGTCGGCTAAGAAGTCGGTCGGAAAAGCAACGAAGGATCGGAGCCTCCAGGCGAAAGGCTCAGCACAGAAAGCCAAGGGCGCCGTGCAAGATGTTGCCGGGAAGGTCGAGCGCAAGGTCCGTGGCTCGGGCAAGAGCTAGCGACCATGCGCGAAGCTCATCAGACGGACCCTCGAGATACGTGGAGCGAGGACGCTTAGATGCGTGCCCTCGAGATCCTCGGCATCCTCGTGCTAGGGATCGCTGCGATCGTGTGGTTCTTCAATCGCAGACCCAGGCGATGATGCACCGCATCGGTGATCCCACACCCTCTCGGGATCCTCGTAGTAGGTCTTGTCGCGGTGGCGATCGCGTACTTCGTCAGGCGCGTGAGGACGCAGAACCATGAGCACTCATATGGGTTGAGACCGCGCTGATGGAATCGATACGAACCGTCGTGCCCAACTCCCTCCATCGTCGGGGTGCCCTGGAGAGGAGCTTTCGACGTGCACGCATGGCAACCCTTGAAGGGGACTACTTCGAGTTCGGTCTCTATCGTGGATCTGCCTTCGCCCATGCCGCGCGAGTAGCCAGGCGACATCTCCCGGCCAGTCCCATGCGCTTCTTCGGCTTCGACTCGTTCCAAGGGCTACCGCCACTTACAGGCGTCGACAAGACGACCGGTGAATTCAGTCAGGGTCAGTTCGCGTGCGCACTGAACGACGTTCGAGCGAACTTGGATGGCAAGGTCGACTGGTCGCGCGTCCATCTCGTCGAAGGTTGGTTCAAAGACTCCCTCACCCAGGAGCTGAAGGACCGTTTGAAACCAGCGCCTGTGGCAGTAACCCTGATCGACTGTGACCTCTATGGGTCGACCCTGTCAGTCCTTGCGTTCCTGGAGGACCTGCTGCAGGAGGGGTCCATGGTGCTCTTCGACGACTGGGACTGTTTCGGACGTCAAGACCACATGGGCGAACGGCGCGCTTTCCGGGAATTCCTCGAAGAGAGGCCCTGGTTAGCGCCCGAGAAGTGGATACGGTTCGGTCGGCGCGGACAGGCATTCATCATGCACGTTGAAGCCTAGAGGGAACAGAGCGCGCACTTCGAGTATCTCGATCGTGTCTTCATAGACTCCCTCGGGTCTGAAGCTGACCGTTTGACCGATGCGGGGTGGGCCTGCCCAGCCGGTGCGGTCAGCAACGTGTACCCCGTCTGCGGCGGCGTTCAGGTTACGAGCAGGCGAAGATCAAGCTCCGCTGCATCGAGAGCGACGAGGTCGCGGTTGCGTTCGGCCCACCGGCCTGAGACAAGGTCACCACGGAGGCTGCGCACTGCCCGCTGCTCGGCATCCGGCCCGACCCCGGCCCACACCGATACTCCGCGACGAACATGATCGTCCAGGTCTCGAACTCGGCAGCGACATGCTCCAACGGATGAGTGAGGCGCACGCTGCGTGCACGACCGCCTTCCTCACCAACCAGGATCAGCGCCGTCATCTCAACGCATCGCCGGTACCCTCGGCGGATGTCGTGCGCGTGGCCGGAGGCTCGATCATGAAGGATGCACCGCGCCTTCGCGGCAGCCTTCCGGTTCGCCTGGTGGCGCTGTTCGGTGGGCTGCTGCTGTTCGGCTTCGCCATCGTGTTCATGCTCGAATCTCGCCTCGGGCTACCGCCCTGGGACGTGCTGCACTTCGGGATCGCCGAACACACCCCCTTGTCCCTCGGCGGCTCGGGCATCGTGGTCGGGTTGATCATCGTTGCGGTCACGTGGCTCGAGGGCACACCGCCCGGTTTCGGAACGATCGCCAACGTCATCGTGATCGGCGTCACCATCGACTGGCTGCGATCGTTCGACGCGATCGATGGCCTTTCGGGATCCGGCCTGCCGGTCCGGATCGGGCTCCTCGTCGCGGGGGTGTTGCTCTTCGGCGTCGGATCCGCCTTCTACATCGGCGCGGGGATGGGAGCCGGTCCGCGCGATTCACTGATGATGGTGTTGTCGCGCCGGACCGGGAAACGGATCGGAGTGGTCCGGGGCGCGATGGAGGTCACCGTACTGCTCTGCGGTCTCGCGCTCGGCGGGATCGCGGGCGTCGGGACGCTGACACTCGCACTCTTGGTCGGACCCGTCGTCGAACTTGCCTTCTGGTTGCTCGTGAAGCTCGGGCTCGCCACCCCCGGACGGCACGACGCGCTCGAGTTCGGCCCGCTCGACGCCGCCTGAGCGCGCGCCCGACCCCCAGACCCTATGGGTAGGTAACGGTGATCCGAGCTGCACCGACGAGCGTGATGGTGTCCACGCCCTGAGGATCGGGGTTGCCGATGTAGCACGTCCGCTGGGTCTGGTTCGAGCCGGACCTCGAGCCACACAGCGAGACCGTGAAGGAGCTGGTGAAGCGTCCGCCCCCGTTCGTGCGGACCGAGATCGTGTTCGACCCTCGGCACGGGTGCTGAGCGACGACGACCCAGGTGGTCATCGAGCACTCCGCGATCCTCAGCCGCGTGCTGGGCGGGAAGCCTCTTCCCGCGAGGCTGATGGTGGTGTTCACCATCGCGTTGTTCGGCCTGGCGATGATGCGCGGGGCGGGCGTGGCGGCCTCGGCGGAGGTCACCCCCGAGACGAGCATCAGTAGCGCGACGCTCACGGTGAGACTGATCGCCCGGCCGACCCTGCTGAACCGGATCCGCGTCATGACATCCTCCGATCGAGTGGGTGCAGCTTGGACAAGGCTGGATCTCCTTCGGTTCCCGACATCTCGTTCCAGGAGCTTCCGGCGGCATACAACATCGGTACGTCTGAGTCCGTTCGGTCCTTGATGCCCTTCAACTCGAGGGCCGCGACCTTGACGAGTCGGACCCCCCGTTGCTTGACCTGCGGCCGGACATCGACGCCGACGAACCTGGTCGGGGGCCAGCGTGCGAGGCTATACGCGCCGCCGGCGCGGCCATCAACGTGTACCCCGTCTGCGGCGGGGTTCAGGTAACGAGCAGGCGAAGGCCAAGCTCCGCTGCATCGAGAGCGACGAGGTCGCGGTTGCGTTCGGCCCACCGGCCTGAGACAAGGTCATCACGGAGGCTGCTCACTGCCCGCTGCTCGGCATCCGGCCCGACCCTGGCCCACACCGATACTCCGCGACGAACATCATCGTCCAGGTATGCCTCGGGCCGGCGCCAGTGGGCCTCGAAGAAGCCGTCAGCGCAGTCCCACGGGATGAGCACCGGCTCCATGCGGGCTCCGATCGCGCAGGCCTGCTCGGTCAGCGAAGGCCGGCCGGCGACGAGGTTGGCAACCTCAGGCAGGTAATCGCGAGTGAGCCAGAACCGACGACGCCATCCGGCGTCACTGCTGTCGTGCGTGAAGACCACCACGCGGCGAGCCACGCGCCGCATCTCGCGCAGGCCCGCGATCGGGTCCTGCCAGTGATGCACGGTGGCGATAGCCATCGCGGCGTCGAAGGACTGGTCCTCGAACGGAAGGCTCTCCGCGACAGCAGACACGCAGGGCGCTGCGCCTGTGGGCCGCTGCGCACGCATGAGCGCCGACGGTTCCACCGCGGTGACGTCACGACCGGGAGGCTCGTAGGAGCCGGTGCCAGCCCCGACATTCAATACCGTCCGCGCATCGCCGAGCGCAGCCCAGATCTGTGCGGCGATCCGCGGTTCGGTGCGCCGCGTCACGGTGTAAGCGGCTCCGATAGAGTCATACAACTGGGTTCCCAAGATGACCTCGCGTTGTGAAGAGTTATTGCGGCACGTGGACGCCACTCTACTCATGGGGAACGTCACACACCGACCTCTGAATAGGGCCTTTCTGGTGGCGTTGAGAGGGTCTCGAACTCGCGACCTTCGCCTTGCAAGGGCGAAGAAGAAGTGCTGCACAGAGGCTTGACCTCCGGGTTCGGTTGCGTCCTAGGTACGTCTGAGTACGTTCCGTGTCATCCGAGTTGTTGCTCAAGTGTTATGCAGGATCGCCTCTGAGATCCGTCCGACGAGGATCTCAGCTCGTTAACAGATGAAGAGGCTCGCACCTGCTTCGCTACGGTAGTTGCACCTGTCGACGATCAGTCCGTCTGCGTCACGAAGCCTTCCAACATCGTGCCGGTCCCCCCAGATGAAGTGATGAGCGTTCAGGTAGAGCTGCCTCGAAGTGTCTGTGCCATCACCGCTTCGCATCGTCACCCTCGCACCCGGCCGCAGCGTGAATCCCCTGAACGTGTACGTGTCCTTTCGGCTGCTGAGCGTCCAGCCACCCATCACGGCGGGGGCATCTCCGAGGTTCTGCAAGACCGCCCACTCCCCGTTCAACGCGGAAGCCTTGAACCGGATCTTGGTGAACCTGACATCAGGCGCTGTGGGGCCGGTGGGTCCAGATGGTCCCGAGGGCCCCGATGGTCCCGAGGGCCCCGATGGTCCTGTCGGTCCTGTCGGTCCTGTAAACCCGGTAGGCCCGGTGAGCCGAGCGGATCTAGTCGGTGCTGCCGCGGCCAGTGAAGCCGCCGACCACAACACCAAGGAGACGACGAGGACGCCGGCCAACCTCTTCAATCTCGCCCGCCTCGCAGAAGCGTGAGGACGATCGGGCCTGAGATCGTCGCCGTTCTCGAGCATCGTCTTCCCAGTTTATCTATCGAAGCCTGAGCGTCGTAAGCGAGCCGTCAGACACCCGGAACCAACGCGGCATCCGGCTGATCAGATCCCAGAGGGCTCCGCAGATCCCGAAGAGAGATGCGCCCCATCCGGTGGATCTGAGAACGGTACGAGTCGAGCGCCTCCGGCGCGAGCACTAGTGCCCACGCCGGAGGCGCTCAGTTGCCGATGAGGGTGCTACGTCGCGGCGACGACCTTCACGAGGCGCACCATGCCGAGCTGCGTGTGCTCGCGCCCGTCCTGGGTGTCCATGAAGCAGGCAAGCACGTACCTGCCCGGCTTGACGTCCAACATCTGCTGCTGCAGAGCGCCGGTCGAGACCGGGGACATGAACCCCTCGAAGCCAACGACGAGGTGACCCGCCTTGGCGTCCTTGCCGGCGAGCAGCAATTCAGCGATCCGCCTCGCGTCGGCGGCGTTGGGAGCCCGAAGCCCGATGATCATGTGCACGAGGAACCCATCGTTCTGGAAGCGCACGAGCTCGCCGTCGTGCAACGTGTTCGGTCCACGGAAACCGAACTCGATCGCGCTGATCGTGGCACTCGCCGCCGGCAAACTCGCCGGCTGCGTGGATTCAGCGATCGAGAACGTCGCGTGCGGCCAGCTCGTCTGATCGCTCTTCTTCGTGTCGAACGCGATGTACTCACCTGACTGCAGGGTCGTCTGCACGTCGCTCGTGCCCTTCGCGATCTGCTCGTCGAACACGATCGAGCCGTAGTGCGCGGCGTTGTTCGGGTCCTGCAGCTCGGGAGTGGCGAGCGCGGCGTAGACATCGTCCGCTGTGACGCCCGGGTTCAGACGGAACAACATCGGGTCACCGGATGCCACCTGCGTCACCGTCGACTCGACCTGTACCGCTCCCGACTGGAGCGTGCCCCCGACCGCGATCGACGCACCGTCCATGGCGATCGAGATCGTCGGCAGAGCCAGCGTGCTGGCGTCCGCGGCGTTCATCGAAGCCCCAACCGACGTGACGGACAGGCTGACGGCGAGGACCGCGGTGCCGATGCTTCGCGAGATGACTCGCTTCATGCTTCCCCCCTCTGGATGGTTGTCGAACGCACCCTAGCCTGCGTCGCGTCCGCAAACGAGGGTGTCTCCCAGCGCGATGTTCGGGAGGTACCACCACCGCGATTCGCCACACACCTCGGCTCGTCTGCTTCCCGTATTTGCAAGTAAGGGTGTTAGTAGGGTTTCTCGGTGGGCGCTGAGGGTCTCGAACCCCCGACCTTCGCCTTGTAAGGGCGAAGAGGAAGTGCTGGTCAGCGTCCTGATCAGGCATTTCGCATGTCACAGGAGTGCGTTGCTCTACCTTGGCGTGACACTGAGTTGTTACGCAATTGTTATGCAGGCCGGGGGGCGAGAGCCTCCGGGGAACCCGCGGTACTGATAGGTCGTGTGGCTGAACGTGGGTCGATGGGCTGCGGCAGGTGATGGACCAGACTCAGCCCGTTGGACCTGCGCTCTAGCGCGTAGTCCGTTGGCGTGGGGACCGGCTCGTTGTGGAGCCAGACAGGCGGATCAACCCGCTGCCCGGTAGAGATGCCAAAGATCCGGGATCCCCTTGAGTTCGTGCGTCCCGCGGTCCTCGAAGATGAGGCCCGAGCCTGCAGTGAGGTCCTTCACCGTCTGGGATACGAGTACCTCGCATGGACCAGCTTTCGAACCAACCCGCGCTCCGATGGCAACCGCGACCCCGCCAACCTTGCCGTTGATCGTCTGCGCCTCGCCCGTGTGAACACCCGCACGCACTTCGAGCCCGATCGGCCGCATGGCTTCAACGATCTGCTGGGCGCAGCGCACTCCTCGTGCCGGTCCGTCGAAGGTGGCGAGGAACCCGTCGCCTGCCGTGTCGACCTCGATCCCGCGATAGTGCTTGAGGAGAGGCCTCACGCGGGCGTGATGCGCTTCCACGACATCACGCCATCCACGATCACCAAGTTCCACGGCTCGCCGGGTGGAGTCAACGATGTCAGTGAAGAGCACGGTCGCAAGGACGCGGTCGAACTCTGACTCCACGCCGTGGACGCCTGAGAGGAAGCGCTCGATCTCATCCAAGATGGCTTCTTGATCGCCCGCCCACACATGGTGGTCAACACCGGGGAACTCGACGAGTCTGGCTCCGGGGACTCGGGCGGCAACGTCTCGGCCCGCCTCCACGTGCTCGATCGGATCGTCGGCTCGATGCAACACCAGCGTGGGAACACCGATCGTGGGCAGGATCGCACGGATGTCCAACTCATAGTAGATGCGCTCGATGGCCTCTGCGGATGTGGGGCTCGCGGCGAGCCGTTGGAACGACGCATACCACGCGGCCATCTGCTCATCACCCGCAAGGGAAGGATCGAAGAAGGGTAGCGACTCGCGTGCGTACTCGAGAGTGCCCCATCCCCGTCTCAATCCAGCGAGGTATCGATCCCACTCCGCGTCGTTCCAGGTGTACTGATAATCAGAGGCCAGCGAGCCGCGAGCCGACGTCGCGTACAGGATGAGCGCCGACGTTCGCTCTGGGTGCGTCGCAGCGAACATCGCGCAAAGGGAGCCGCAGTCCGACGATCCGAAGACCACCGCACGCTCTGAACCGAGCTTGTCGAGCACCGCGTTGACATCGTCGGCGAGATCTTCGAGAGGCGGTAGATCGTCGGCAGACAAGCGGTCCGACAGTCCGGCGCCACGCCGGTCGATCATGATTAACCGGGAGAACGTCGAGAGCCGGTTGAGGAATTTGGAGAGCAGCGGATTGTCCCAGACAACCTCCAAGTTATTGATGAACCCGGGGAGGTAGACGAGATCGACCGGACCGTCGCCGACCACCTCGAACGCGATCGCGACCTTGCCGTTCCGAGCGTATGAGACGTCGGGATTCACCGGCGCATCATGCCCCGTTCGGTCCCAATAGACAACAGCGAGGACCGGTGGGCGCTGAGGGCTCGAACCCCGGCATTCGTCTCGAAGGGCGAAGCGGAGCTTGAAGGGCGGCGATGAAGTCGGTGAATCTGATGGGTTGACGCCACGGCGATTGAAAGAGCAGCATCGGTCGATCCGTGATCACGAGGTCTGCCCGCCTTGAACCATGGAGAGGGGAAGGCATGAAGCGGTTCGCGACAATCATTGCGCTTGGTCATGACGGCAACATTGGCGCTACCGGCTCAAGCGGGAGGCGGTGCCGCACTCCTGTTCTCGCCAACTGAGGAGGTCGGTGGTTTGACGCTCGCGCAATGGCATGGTGCGTGGCAGATCTGGATCAATGGGACCCCGAAGCCCATCAATCCGGCGCACCATCCCAACAACAATCAGAACTGTTCGCTACATGACGGTGTGATCTTTTTGGCGTCGACACCGGCAGACATAACCTGCTCCATCCCTTCCGATACCCCCGTTGCTTTCGCCGGACTCTTGGCAACCTGGGAATGCTCAACGGCAGAAGGCTTGGGTTCATCCTTCGATGAACTTACCCGGAAGTGCACGGGACTCTTCTACCGTGACATCAGCAGGCGCACGTTCAATCTGATCCTCACCATCGATGGCGAGCTGGTGCGCGGCGACCGTCGGTGGGTCAACGTCACCCCCGGTGAAGTCATCGACTTCCCGGAGAACAACCTGTGGGGAGTGGAACCGGGGCCGAGCAACTCGGTGTCGAAGGGGTTCTTCTTCCTCTTGCGCCCCTTGAGCGTCGGGACTCACGAGATCAGCGCGAAGGCTGTGGACGATAACTTCGGCACGTTCAGTGCCGTTTGGACGCTCGAGGTCACGTAACGGTCACGATAGGAGACGCCGATGAAGACCAGGCACTCCTCTGCCGATACCACTTCTTCCTGACGCCGAGCACCGTCTCGGCCGCGAAGCCGTCAGCGCATGTCGTCCGGAGGACGCCTCCGGATGTTCATGAGCAGGGCCGCTGCCCCAAGGCCAAGCGTGAACACCACAACCATGAACGCGACCGCCAGCGCCATCACGTCGAACATCCAGATCACTCACTCAAACGACGCCGCGCCTCCTCGTCGACGCGCTGTTGGAAGCGCTACGCTCGGATCCGTTGGCGAAGTCGTCGCGGGGGAAGTGGCCGCGAGACAACCTGATGCGTTGGAGGTACCACCATTCGCGGATGCGGTGCCGCACGCCGCCAGAAGGGAAGTTCCTGACCATATCGGGGAACGGTGAACTGGACTTTTCTCGGTGGGCGCTGAGGGGCTCGAACCCCCGACCTTCGCCTTGTAAGGGCGAAGAGGAAGTGCTGGTCAGCGGCTTGAGCAGGCATTTCGCATGTCGCGGGAGTACGAGGATCTACCTTGGCGTGACATCCAGTTGTGACGCAAGGAGTGACGCAGACGAGAGAACCGTGGCGAGCGAGGCGCATCCCATCGACGTCCCAAACGCACCCTGATGCCGCGCCTCTTCGGGGACGTTGTCGACAAGCTGATATGGCCCTCGACCGGATCGGGCGCCACGGTGCCGGATCGGCGACTTCTACACGGACCCGAGATCGAGGACGCTGGGAGAACTCCTGATCCCTCGGAGGAGGTCGCCACAGTTGGCAACCGCCATCGGGAGGGGGTTGCGACTCCTAGAACGGTCCTCAGCACTCCCTCAGTTTCGTGACCAGCGCCATCCCGAGGCTGAGGGTGACGAGGATCTCCAAGATTGCGAGCCCTCGAGCATGAACTTTCAGGTGGTCGCCTGTAGGACGCTTGGTCGAAGGCGTCGATTCAGCATGAGCGCGACGTCAGCACGCCACGCCCTGATCCGCTGACGGAGGCGGCGAGGAGAAGCGCGTGAGTGATAGTCGCGTGCGACGCTTAGCGATAGCCCACGCGCGGAGGAGCTAAGAGGACGATCCAGAGGGGAAGTCCGTGGGCATGGCCGAGAAGATCGTAGTCATCGATCCTGGCGCAGACGGCGCTTCAGTTCCTCCCGCGCAGTTCGTGCTCCCGGAGCATCGCGATGGCGACGTCCGCGTGTTCGGCGACTCCTCGCCGGGCGATGAAGTCACCCAAAGAGGGGACTAGACCTTTCGGGTCGTCTCAGCATCACCTCCAGAAGTCGGATTGCGTCCTCGGCGCCCTGCGTCTAGTGTCCGCGCGAGAGAAGGGCCCCCGGCGCCGACCTTGGGGCTTAGCAGGGTTGGTGCACGGAACGCGAGGGAGGGGGCTCCTCATGAAGGTTAGTCGTGGACGTGGTCGCGCGCCGAAGAACCTGGCAACAGCTACGGCTAACGGTCGACGAGCGTCAACGTTCCGAGCGGGACGGCTGGGTCTGGTCGTTGCGATGACAAGTAGCGTCCTATTCATCGCACCGTCACAAGCGAATGCTTCAACCCGGCTGGACTTGGGCACGTTCCCGGGCGGTACGTCGAGCACCGCATACGACATCAGTGAGAGCGGCGAGGTCGTCGGCAGCTCGGACGGAGGCTCGTTTCCGGGCGAACATCCGTTCTTCTGGAGCCAGTCCACAGGGATGATCGACATCCTCCCTCCGGGGTTCGATGGGGGCGTGGCGCGCGGGGTCAACGAGTCTGGCGAAGTCTTTGGCTCCACCTTCAAGAATGGCCAAGGTGAGCAGGCATTCACGTGGAGCTTGTCGGGAGGGACACACCTCATCGATCCTGTCCCCGGCGATGATTTCAGTGTGGCCATCGACATCAACAACAATGGGGATGTGGTCGGTTACAGCAGGACGCTGGCATGTTGCAGCTCTCCGAATCACGCCTTCATCTGGAATCTCTCGACCGGAACCGTCGGTTTGGGAGGCCTGGGCGGCGGAGATGCCTATGCCCAATACCTCGATGATGCAGGAGAGGTGACCGGGTCAGCTCGGCTGCCGTCAGGCGACTTCACCGTCTTCAAGTGGACCTCCGGCGGTGGCATGGTGAACATCGCGCCGCCCGGCTGGACAGACGGGAACCCGTTCGCGATCAGCGAGACTGGTCAGATCGTCGGCTCGATCCAGATCGCCCCGGGCGGTGACTACCATGCGTTCTCCTGGACGCAAACAGGTGGGATGGTTGACCTCGGAGTCTTCGGCGGGAACTACAGCTACGCGTATGCGGTGAACGACGTCGGAACCGTCGTCGGATCGAGCACGACCGCGAGTGGCGATATGCACGGGTTCCTATGGAAGGATCCGGGGCCGATGGTAGACCTTGGCAGCCTGGGTGGCTCGAACGCCCTCGCGGTCGCGGTCAATAACAACGATCAAGTCGTCGGATCGGGGCAACTGCCGAGCGGCTACTACCACCCGTTCCTGTGGACCGACCCGGGGCCGATTGTCGACCTCGGGGTATTGGGCGGCGAGGGCGGCGGCAGTATCAATAGCGTGAACGACTCCGGGTTCGCGGTAGGTTCGGCGGCGAAGCGGAGCAACTACTCTCACGCCACGATGTGGAACCTCGGCGCCCCCGACGACACGACCCCGCCGACGGTCAACAGCGCGAACTTCAGCGTGAACCCAGTGGTTCAGGGGGACACCACGGTTCTGACCGTTGACGTGAGCGACAACATCCAGGTGGCCGACGTGGAGTACTGGGATACGGCCTACGGTCCGGGGACCGCTCAGCCACTGGATCTCACGGGCTCGATGTTCACGAAGTCGCTGACGGGCAACAATTACACACTTGGGGTGGCCGGCACGCACACGATAGCGATCCGAGCGATCGACGCGGTTGGGAACTCGACCGTCACGACGCTGAGCCTAGACATCAGCCCCGACGACCAATCGCGCCCACGAATCAACAGCCTCAGGTGGGAAGAGAACCCGGTCGCTCTCGGCGACAGCGCCCTACTGACAGTGGACGCGAGCGACAACGTCGGCGTATCGTGCGCGAGACACATCGACTCCGACCCCGGTCAGGGCCAGGATCCCGTGGGTCGGCAACGACATCGGCATATCGACCCGGACTCTCTTCCCCGGCACGCACACGGTGGGGGTGCGGGTGAGGGACGACGATGGGAACTGGTCGGCGACGGCGACGATCAGCCTGAACATCTTTGACCAAAACGAGCCGAACGTCGGCAACACGCATCTCAGCGTGAACCCAACGCCCGTAGCGCAAGGGGATTCGACGACCCTGTCGGCGACGGCGACGGACGACGACGCGGTCGCCTACGCCGAGTACTACATCGATGCCGACCCCGGCCGCGGCAACGCGACCCCGATGCTGATCTCTGGGTCCACTATAAGCGCGACGCTGACGGCGAACCTGTCGCCTGGGACGCACACGGTGAATGTTCGGGCCAAGGACCCCTCCGGGAACTGGGAGTCCGATAACGTACGATCTGCGAGGTCCTCACCAGCGCTCAGCATCGCCGACGGGACGAAGATCGTGTTCTCGTCGACGCGCTCCGGGAATACGGAGATCTTCTCGATGAGTCTGGACGGCTCGAACGTGACGAAGCTGACCAACAACGCGGCGGCCGATGAGGTCCCGCGCTGGTCAGGCGATGGAACGAAGATCGTGTTCCAGACCAACCGCGACGGGAACATCGAGATCTACTCGATGAACGCCGACGGGAGCGCGGTGACGAGATTGACCAACAACTCAGCATCGGACGGTCTGCCGCATTGGTCACGAGATGGCTCGAAGATCGTCTTCACTTCCAACCGCACCGGAGGTAACTGGGACATCTATTCCATGAATGCCAACGGCACGGGCGTGACGAGACTCACGACCGACTCGGGGATCGACACGGCCCCCGAGTGGTCCCCTGACGGGACGAAGATCGTGTTCGCCACGACCCGGAACGGGAACTACGAGATCTACTCGATGAACGCCAATGGGACGGGACTGGTCCGACTGACCAATAGCTCGTCCAAGGATTCGACGCCAGCGTGGTCCCGCGATGGAAGCCGCATCCTGTTCTCCACCGACCGGAACGGCAATCTCGAGATCTATCGGATGGCATCCAACGGATCGTCGCAAGTCCGGCTCACGAATCAGAGCGGAGACGACTGGGTCCCGAGCTGGTAGCTGCGCGCCGCGGCGGTCCGGGCGAAAGACGGCTCGGATCGCCGCGGTAGTTCGAACCGCGTGTTGCATGGAACCGGGGACGATAAGCCGGTCTACCCGGATCGAGAGGAGGCTCAATAGTGCCGCTGACCTTCGGTTTCTCGGTGGGCGCTGAGGGTCTCGAACCCCCGACCTTCGCCTTGTAAGGGCGACGCTCTTCCAACTGAGCTAAGCGCCCGCGTTCGCGGGTTGTGAGTGACCACACGCGCGGCACACGACCTCACCCAGCATCGCCGACAGGCGCGTCCCTTCGCACGCCTCGCACCGGTCCAGACTCGCAGCCCATTCCGGCCGGTCCGCCTGGCACGCCGGGCAGATCAGCACCTGGCGACCGCCTGAAACCGCCCGCACCCACGGTCGTTCGCGCTTGTCGGGATCGTAGGTGGGTCGGCCGCAGAGGGCGCACCCAGGCGTGCTCGGCCCGTCCGTTGGCCTCACGGCCAGCAAGGATACGCCCCCGGGCGCCCGCCGGCCGGGCCTCATCCCGGCGAAATACCCTGCCACGTGGGGTCGTTCGGCCCTCTCACCGCACTGGCAGCGCCGATAATCAATACAAGAAGGAGGTGGGTACATGCAGAGATGGGAAGGCTTCCACCAATGTCCGGGCTGTCATATGGATCTCGCGACCGGCGAGGGAGAGCGATCGTGCGCGTGGGGTGACTGCCCCTACCTGCCGGAGGAGTTGGACGTCTACTGCCCGAATTGCCGCTTCAACTTCTTCACGATGGAAGGGAACCCTCCGTGCGAGGATCCCCTCACGTGTCCGCACGGGGTCGAAGCGCGCCTGCATATCGAGAACCTCCGGACCTGGGTCGCGAAACAACCGCAACAGCCCTGATCAATCGGCCTCGTGCACGACGCGGCCGGCGGCTACCGTCATGACCACCCGCGCGTCACCGATGGGACCCGCGTCGGCCGCGAACACGTCTCGGTCGAGCACGGCCAGATCCGCCCGTTTCCCGACCTCGATCGACCCGGCGAAGACCTCGTCGTGGTTCACGATCGCCGAGCCCATCGTGAACGCACTGAACGCCTGCGCGATCGTCAGTCGCTGATCCGGCAGGAACGGCTCCGCGTCACGCTCCCCCGGATCCACACGCGTGACGGCGACCTCCATCTCCAACAAGGGGTTCGGCGTGGACACCGGCCAGTCGCTCCCTCCGGCGAGCGTCGCGCCCGTTCGGACCAGATCACCGAACGGGTACTGCCAACCGATCCGCTCCTTCCCCACCCGCGGCAAGGTCAACTCCGTCATCTGCGGGTCCATGCACGCCCAGAGCGGCTGCATGTTCGCGATCACGCCGAGCGTGCCGAAGCGCGGCACGTCGTCGGGATGGACGAACTGGAGATGTGCCACGTGATGGCGATTGTCGCTCGGGCCGTTGGCCGCGCGCGCCGCCTCGACGGCGTCCAACGCGTCGCGGGTCGCTCGATCGCCGATCGCGTGCATGTGCACCTGGAACCCCTGGGCGTCGAGCGACGCGACCACCGACCGTAACTCTTCGTCGCCGATGTAGGACAGTCCTCGGTGCCCAGCGGCGTACGCTCCCGGGTCGTCGTACGGTTGGAGCAACGCGCACGAGCAGTTCTCGACCACTCCGTCGGTCATGATCTTCACGGTCGTCGCACGGACGTTGCCTTCCGTCGCGGCGCGACCGCGCTCGACCAGTTCGTCGATCTGCTCCTGACCCCGGTGCCGGTCCCACCACAAGCTGGCCGTGACACGCATGGTCAGCTCGCCCGCTTGGTCGAGGGCGCCGTACGCCTCGAGGATGTCCGGCGTCACCCACGCGTCCTGCCATCCGGTGATCCCGAGGGAGTGGAGGTACCCCTGGGCCACGAGCAGGGCTCGACGCCATTCGGCCGGATCGGTCCGCGGGACGAACCGATCCCGGAAGGAGTACGCAGCGCCCTCGTGCAGGGTGCCGGTCGGCTCCCCGTTCGCGGCGTCGCGTTCGATGCGACCGTCCCACGGGTCGGGCGTTTCAGCAGTGATCCCGGCGAGCTCGAGCGCGCGGCTGTTCACCCAGGCGCCGTGCACGTCCCTGTTCATCAGGAACACCGGGCGGTCGGCGACGATGCGGTCCAGGTCCTCCTTGCGCGGGGCTCCGCCGGGGAACAGGTACATGGCCCAGCCCCCGCCGGTGATCCACGGCTCGCCGGGGTTGTCGGCGGCGTACGCGGCGATCGTCTCCAGGTAGGCGTCGACCGTCCCGAGGTGGTCGAGGTGCACACGTAAGAGGTTCCGTCCGCCGAACGCCGGATGGACGTGGGCGTCCTGGAACCCGGCCACGACCAGCCGGCCGGGCATCGACCGCACGTCGGTGGTGGCGTCGGCGAGATCCCCTAGCTCAGCCGGCGTCCCGAGGGCGACGATCCGCCCGTCCCTCACCGCAACCGCTCCTCGACGTGGCTCGAAGGTCCCGCTGGTCAAGAGGGACGTGTCCGTGATGATCAGGTCGGGTGCCCCGTCCATGGTGGGGCGGAGCCTACAGGGGCGCGCCGTTCGGTCAGAAACCCGTACGGAGCCCCTCCAGAAATCCGCCTCCCCCGGCCGATACACGCATGGGGGGAACGGAAGGAGTGAGGACCTTGATATCCACCGCCGGCCGCCCCACCGCCGGACGGTCGCCTTCGCGTCTCAACGCGTGGGGCGTCGTCCTGTGTCTCGCACTGGTTTCCGGGCTGCTGTTCTTGCCCACGATGTCCGCCGTGGCCGCAACCCCATCTGCCGACCTATCGGTGAGTGGGAGCGTGTCGCCCGATCCGGGCACGGGAGGCGGGACGCTAACCTTCGACTTCACCGTCCACAACGAAGGACCGGATCCTGCGGAGGGCGTGACCCTGGTCGGCCACCTGCCGCCGGGACTGACCCCGTCCTCGATGTCGGCGGATCCCGGTACATGCAGCATCGCCGATTCCACGGTGACGTGTGACCTCGGGACCATCAAGCCGGGACCTGCCGATGTTCCCGTGACCTTCGTCGTCCTCGCGAAGGATGTCGATGTGGAGACGCTTTTCGACGTTGATGCGTCAGTAACCGCGTCCTCGCCGGATCCGGACGACACCAACAACGGGCTGACCGTCAGCAGCACCGTGCTCCCCCGCCCCAAGGACGTCGCCGATCTCGAGCTCACCTCGGTGGCGAACGTCCCGAACCCGGTGACCGGCGGTTACGACCTGGGATCGACGGCAACCGTGACCAACCTGGGTCCCGGCGACGCCACCGACGTTTCGCTCACAGACACCCTCGCCGCCGGCGAGTCGCTCGTCTCCGGTGGCTCCGATACCTCCTGCTCAGCGGACGCCGGCGTCGTGACGTGCGCGCTCAACGACCTGGCGAGCGGCGACGTCGCCACGGTCCTGATCGTGACGAAGACCCCGCAGGTCTCCGCCGACGCCACCATGCACGACGTGTTCACGGTCTCGGCAGCCGAGGACCACTCACCCGACAACAGCACCGCCGACGTGTCGACCACGGTGCGCGCGCCCAGTGCCGACTTCGTGGCCGGGTACGTCCCGGCCTCCTCGTCGATCACGTGGCTGAGCGACGCGACGCAGTGGAGCCACGGCGACGCCGTCGCGACGATGGCGGATCCGACCGTGGCGTCCGTCGGCATCCCGGGCGGCGGACCGGGCGGTCCGGTCGTCATCACCGAGCGTGCATGCGCCGCGCCGTTCGCCTGCGCGACGTCGTTCCGTTCACGGGGACACTTCTCCCCCGCGGTGGGAAGCAACTTCGGGAACCTCGTCGACGTGAGCGTACCGGCCGGCTACGGCGCCGCGAACCCGATCACGAGCGTCTTCCTGGACAACTGGTCGGAGCTCGACTGGGGTTGGGGCCAGTTCAAGGTCTCGTTCCAGCCGGACTCGACCGGTGCGCCGAGCGTCCTGCCCGCATGCGGAGGCTGGACGCACGCCGGTCCTCCGTGCGTTTCCTCGATCGGCCGGTCGTTCCAGTGGTGGAACCACTACGCGTACGGCGACCTCCACACCGTCGTGCGCTTCACCAACGGCGGAACGTTCGGGCGCGGCCGGTAGGCCGCGCCCGGCACCGCCGCGGGATCGTTCCCTAGAGACCGGGAGCCTCACGGCTCCCGGTCTCATTCGTAGCGGTGGTGGTCGGCTCGGCCGGCGTGTCCGTTCGGATCGCCGCGGCGGCGCCCGCCCGGTGCTTTCCCCCGGGTTTCGCGCCGCGGCGTGGACCGCGCGCCCGCCAGACGGCTACCGTCGTCGCGCCCAGGCCGAAGACCGCCGCCGCCGCGTAGACGGCGCCGCTCACGTACGGGATCACGCCGATCACGGTCTCGATCGCCCACCCGGCCAGGAATGCGGTCGCGGTGCCACGGTCCCGGTCGAGCAGGCTTCGTCCCACCGTCTGGGCGGTCACCACCACGCCGATCAATGAGAGGAGGAGGATCGAGAGCAGGAGTCCGACCCCGAGCGGGATGCCCAGCACGGCGACGACGCCGAGCACGGCCGCGGCCGGGAGCCCGAGCGCCAGCGCGACGCCCCATCCCGCCGAGGCCCACGGCGCCGTTCGGCCTGCCACGGCGGTGCGATCGAGTGCGCGCGGAGCGACCCACGCGAACACGAGGCCGAGCACGAGCGTCGATAGGGCCACCGCGAGCCACGACACGAACGCCGCGACGGCCCGCAACGGCCGGCTCAGGTTGAACGACGCACCCTCCGTCATCCGGCCCTGCACGACCGCCCCCTGCATCGCCACCACCTGGTCGTGCGCGAGGACGTCGCCTCCCACCTGAGCCGTGCCGAGCAGGTGGACGGATCCACCAAGCGCCACCACGCTGCCGCTCACCTGCCCGGAGACCGTGATCGGTCCGTCCAGGACGACGACGTCGCCTCGCACGATCCCTTCGACCAGGACGCGGCCGGAGAAGACGATCACCTCGCCGACGGACTGCCCTCGCGGGACGAGGACGCGGCCGACGAGCACCACCTGGTTGCCGCCGCTCCCCGGCGCCGGACCGGGCGAGGTCTCGGAGGACGGAGACGACGACGAAGAGGCGAACGCCGGGAGGGCACCCACGACCGCAACGACGATCATCGCGAGCGGGGCGAGGAGGATCCGCGCACCACGCGTTCGGGAAGGAGCGTGCATCTGCCGCATCCTAGCGGGGGCTCCCCCGATGTCCGGCACTGCGGGTACGGTGTCCCCGTGACGCTCGACGTCTTCTCCCCCGCCGTCCGGACGTGGTTCGACGCCACGTTCGACGAGCCCACGCCGGCCCAACGCGAGGGCTGGGGTTCCATCGCGCGCGGGGACCACACGCTGATCCTCGCGCCCACGGGTTCGGGTAAGACGCTCGCCGCGTTCCTGTGGGCGATCGACCGGCTGGCGTCCGAGCCGCCGCCGTCCGCGCAGGAGCGGACCCGGGTGCTCTACATCTCACCGCTCCGGGCGCTCGCCGTGGACGTCGAGAAGAACCTCCGTTCGCCGCTCGCCGGGATCGAGCACGCCGCCGATCGCGCCGGCGTCTCGCTCGCCCACGAGCCGTCGGTCGGCATCCGCACCGGCGACACGCCGGCCAACGAACGCCGCCAGATGCTCAAGCGGCCGCCCGACATCCTGATAACTACGCCCGAGTCTCTGTACCTGATGCTGACGTCCCAGGCGCGCGAGACGCTCCGCAACGTCCGCTGGGTGATCATCGACGAGATCCATGCGATGGCAGCGACCAAGCGCGGAGCGCACCTCGCGCTCTCACTCGAACGCCTCGAGCAGCTGACCGGCACGCCGCCGCAGCGCATCGGCCTGTCCGCGACGCAGCGACCGCTCGAGGAGATCGCGCGGTTCCTGGGCGGGCAGACCACCGACGGACCGCGGCCCGTGACCATCGTCGACGCCGGCCACCGCAAGCCCATGGACATCGAGGTCATCGTCCCGGTCGAGGACATGGCCGAGCTCGGGGGCGTCGTGGAGCGAGCGGGCCCGATGCCCGACGTCCTGGGTCCGTCGACGCACGGTCGCTCACCGTCGGCGGCGTCGATCTGGCCCGCGATCCACCCGAAGTTGCTCGAGCTGATCCGCGCGCATCGCTCGACGATCGTGTTCGTGAACGCGCGCCGCATGGCCGAGCGCCTGGCCGCCCGGCTGAACGAGCTCGCGGAAGAGGACCTGGTCCGCGCGCACCACGGCTCGCTCGCGCGCGAACAGCGGACCGAGGTCGAGGACGCGTTGAAGGAAGGGCGACTGCGCGCGATCGTCGCGACTTCCTCGCTCGAGCTCGGCATCGACATGGGCGCCGTCGACCTGGTGATCCAGGTGGAGTCGCCCGGGTCGGTCGCGAGCGGCCTCCAACGGATCGGCCGCGCGGGACACCAGGTGGGCGAGCCCAGCCGCGGCAAGATCTTCCCGAAGTTCCGCGGAGACCTGTTGGAGGCCGCGATCGTCACGCAACGGATGCGGGACGGGTTGATCGAGGAGACCCGCTATCCGCGGAACCCACTCGACGTCCTCGCGCAGCAGCTCGTCGCGATGTGCGCGGTCGACGAGTGGCACGTCGACGAGCTCCGTTCGGTCGTCCGTCAGGTCGCGAACTTCGCCGACCTCACCGACGACGTCTTCGCCGCGGTGCTCGACCTGCTGTCCGGGCGCTACCCGAGCGACGACTTCGCGGAGCTGCGGCCCCGTCTGGTGTGGGACCGGAAGAACGGCGTCGTCCGCGCGCGCGAGGGCGCCGGCCGGCTGGCCATCACGAACGCGGGGACGATCCCGGATCGCGGGCTCTACGGCGTGTTCCTCCCGGACGGGACCCGCGTCGGGGAGCTCGACGAGGAGATGGTGTACGAGAGCCGGCGCGGCGAGGTGTTCGTGCTGGGCGCCAGCTCCTGGCGGATCGAGGACATCACGCGCGATCGCGTCGTGGTCTCCCCCGCGCCGGGCGAGCCGGGGAAGATGCCGTTCTGGAAGGGCGACAAGCCCGGCCGGCCGCTGGAGCTCGGCCGTGCCCTGGGCGCCTTCACGCGCGAGCTCGCGACCGGTCGCCGTGCCGATTCGCTCAGGCGCTTGCGGGATGACGTCGGGCTCGATGAGCTCGCGGCGGAGAACTTGGTCAAGTACGTTGACGATCAGCGCGAGGCGACCGGAGCCGTCCCCGACGATCGCACGATCGTCGTCGAGCGGTTCCGCGACGAGCTCGGCGACTGGCGCGTGTGCATCCTGTCGCCGTTCGGCCAGCGCGTGCACGCTCCGTGGGGCCTGGCGATCGAGGCGCGCCTCGCGGAGCGCGTCGGCCCGGGCGCGCAGGTCTTGTGGAGCGACGACGGCATCGTGATCCGCCTGCCCGAGGCCGAGGACCGGATCCCGCTCGACGACCTGCTGTTCGATCCCGACGAGATCGAGCAAGAGGTCGTGCGCGTGCTCCCCGGGACGGCGCTGTTCGCGAGCGCGTTCCGCGAGGCCTCGGCGCGCGCGCTGCTGCTCCCCCGGCGCCGGCCGGGTCAACGGACCGCGCTCTGGCAGCAGCGACAACGATCGGCGGACCTGCTGGTCGCGGCCGCGAAGCATCCGACGTTCCCGATGCTGCTCGAGACCACGCGCGAATGCCTGCGCGACGTGTTCGACGTGCCGGCGCTCCGCGAGGTCATGGCGGACCTCCGTTCGCGGAAGACCAAGCTGGTGGCGGTCGACACCGAGCGGGCGTCGCCGTTCGCGCAGTCGCTGCTGTTCCGGTGGGTCGCCATCTACATGTACGAAGGCGATGCCCCGCTCGCCGAGCGGCGCGCGGCGGCGCTCTCGCTCGACCGCGACCTGCTGCGAGAGCTGCTCGGCGAAGAGGAGCTCCGCGACCTGCTCGATCCGTCTGCGTTCGACGAGCTGGAGATCGAGCTGCAGGGCCTCGCCGAGGGCCGGCGCGCACGGAACGCCGACGACGTCCACGACCTGCTTGTGAGCGTCGGCGACCTCACCGACGGCGAGATCGCTGCGCGAACCGAGCAGGATCCGTCGGCGTGGATCGAGCGGGTCCTCGAGGAGGGGCGCGCGGTCCGCGTGCGCGTGGCGGGTGAGGCGCGCCTGGCCGCGGTGGAGGATGCGGCGGCGCTGCGCGACGCGCTCGGTGTCTCGCTCCCGATCGGCCTGCCGGGGGTGTTCACCGAGCCGACCGAGCGTCCGCTCGAGACGCTCGTCTCCCGGTACGCCCGCACGCACGCACCGTTCCTCGCCAGCCAGGCGGCTGCGCGACTCGGGGCGGGCGTGGATCGGGTGCGCGCCGCGCTCGATGCGCTGGAGGAAAGCGGACGCGTCACGCACGGCGAGTTCCGCCCCGCGGACGGCGGCACGGGCGTCGAACGCGAGTGGTGCGACGTCGACGTGCTCCGACGGCTCCGTCGGCGATCGCTCGCCGCCCTCCGCAAGGAGGTCGAGCCGGTCGACGCCTCGACGCTCGGACGGTTCCTCCCCGCGTGGCAGGGACTCGTGCCTCCGTCGACCGGTCCCGACGCTCTGATGGACGCGATCGCTCGCCTGCAGGGCGCCGCCGTCCCGGCGTCGGTCCTGGAGCACGACGTCCTCCCCGCCCGTGTCCGGGGGTTCCGTCCCGTGGACCTGGACGCGCTGTGCGCGAGCGGCGACCTGGTGTGGATCGGGGCCGGACCGCTCGGGGCGGACGACGGCCGCGTCTCGCTCTACATCCGCGACCAGGTACGGCTCCTCGCGCCACCTCCGCCGGAAGAGCCGCCGAGCGGTCCCCTCCATGTCTCGATCCGCGAGCACCTCGCACGGCACGGCGCATCGTTCTGGCCCGACCTGGTGCAGGCGGCCGGGACCGGCGACGAACGCGTGGTGCTCTCCGCGCTCTGGGACCTGGTCTGGGCGGGCGAGGTCACCAACGACACCCTGGCGCCACTCCGCGCGCTGACGGCCAGACGCTCCCGTGCCACGCCGCGGCGGGGCTCCCGCCCGCGCCCCGGCGCGCTCCGACGGACAGGACCGCCCGCCGGGGCGGGACGATGGTCCCTGGTCGCACCGCTGCTCGAGCCGCCGCCGAGCCCCACCGAAGTGGCGCACGCACGCGCCCTGCAACTGCTCGACCGCCACGGCGTGCTCACCCGCGAGGCGGTGCTGTCCGAGGGCGTCCCCGGGGGGTTCGCGGGTGTCTACGGCGTGCTGAAGGCGTTGGAGATGTCCGGCAAGGTCCGGCGCGGCTACTTCGTCGACGGGTTGGGTGCGGCTCAGTTCGCCGTACCCGGCGCGGTCGATCGGATCCGCGCCTTCCGAGAGCCGGTCCGTGGCGACGAGCCGACGGCGGTGCTCCTGGCCGCGACCGATCCCGCCCAACCGTACGGCGCCGCCCTGTCGTGGCCCGAGGGGCCCGGGCGTCCGGCCAGGCAGGCGGGAGCATTCGTGGTGCTGGTCGACGGCGAGCTGGCCGCGTTCCTGGAGCGAGGGGCGCGAAGCCTCCTGACGTTCGGCGTCGACGCGGCCGCGTGGGCCGACGCCCTGGCGACGCTCCCCAAGGACGGGCGCCTGCGCAAGATCGAGCTCACGCGGATCGACGGAGGTCCCGCAACCGACTCGCCGATCGCCGACAGGCTGCGCGCGGCCGGATTCACCGATGGCTACCGCGGGCTCACGCTCAGGAGCTGACGTGAACGTCGGGATGTCGAACACGACCGTGCGCTCCGCCGATGGAACGCGGATCGCCTTGACGGGCTACGGCGAGGGCCCATCGTTGGTAGTGGTCCCCGGTGCGCTTTGCGATCACACCGCGTGGATGTCGTGTGGGCCTCCGATGGCGCGGGGTCGAAGGGTGCAGGTGATCGACCGGCGCGGACGCGGAGCGAGCGGCGACGCACCCTCCTACGAGCCGGACCGCGAGGTCGAGGACGTGCTCGCGGTCCTCGCCGCGGTCGGCGGCGCCGATCTGCTCGGCCATTCGTCGGGCGCGATCCTCGCTCTGAGAGCGGCCGAACGAGCACCGGAGGACCTGCACCGCTTGGTGCTCTACGAGCCGCCGCTTTTCTTCGACGCGGAGGACGCGATCCCGGACGACCTCCCGGGACGGCTCGACGCGCTCGTGGCGTCGGGGGACGAAGACGGAGCGTTGGAGACGTTCCTCCGCGAGGGACCGCGCGCGGAGGAGTCGGATATCCAGGAGATGCGTTCGCATGGAGCGGCGTGGCCGTGGATGCTCGCCCTGGTACACACCATCCCGTACGACGCGCGGATCGTGCGCGACTTCGACATGGACCTCCGACGGCTCGGCGACATGCGCACACCGACCCTCATGCTGATCGGCTCGGACAGTCCGCCCCGGGTGCGGCGGGCCTCCGAGACCGTCGCCCACGCGCTCCCGGACGTCCGGATCGAGGAACTCCCGGGGCAGAAGCACCAGGCTCAGCTCCTCGCACCCGAGATGTTCGCCCGCGCCGTCGACCGGTTCCTGACCGGCGACTGAGGCCCCCTCGACGGGAGCCGCGCGTCCGCGCGCACGACCTGCAACACTCCCGGACGTGGAACTCCAGGCCGCCGGCACGCGTTGGGCCATCGCGACGCCCCATACGGTCGCCACCGAGGCGGGCGCGGTCGCGTTCGAGCGCGGCGGGAACGCCCTCGACGCGGCGCTCGTCGCGGCCGTGACGCTCGCCGTCAGCTACCCGCACAACTGCGGCGTGGGCGGAGACCTGTTCGCGTTGGTGCAGCGGCCCGACGGCTCCACGGTCGCGATCAACGCGAGCGGGCGGGCGGGCGCCGGCGTCGACGCCGAGGGGCTGCGGACGCGACACGGCGTCGCCATGCCCGAGGAGGGACCGGATTCGATCACCGTTCCCGGAGCCGTCAGCGGATGGGCGGCCCTGCACGCGGAGGGCGCGACGCTTCCGTGGGCCGAGGCGTTCGGCCCGGCGATCGCGCTCGCGCACGGAGGGGTCGCCGTCTCCCGATCGCTCTCGCGCGCGCTGACGGAACGCCGGGTGCTCCTGGGCGCCGACCCCGGCATGGTGGACGTGTTCTTCCACGACGGCGCCCCGCTCCCGCGCGGCGCACTGTTCCGGCAGCCGGCGCTCGGCGCGACGCTCCGGGAACTCGCGAGCGGAGGACCGCTCTCCCTGTACGGCGGTTCCGTCGGCGAGCGATACGCGGCGGGCTTGCGGGCTTCGGGGGCGCCCATCACCGTAGACGACCTGGCCGCGCATCGAGCGGACGTCGTTCCGCCCCTGAGCGGTCGGTACCGGGACCTCGACGTTCGCGTCGTCCCGCCGAACAGCCAAGGCTTCGCGCTGTTGGAGATGCTCGCGCTCGCCGAGCGGATGGGGATCGACCCGGATCCGCTCGGTCCGGATGCCGGCACGCTCGCCCTCGTCTTCGCGGCCGCGAACCGCGACCGGGATCATCATCTGGCCGACCCTGACGCGATGCGCGTGCATCCGTCCACGCTGCTCGACGACGGGCACCTCGCGGGCCTGGCGGACCGCATCCGCGACGCGGTCCCGACCACGGCGGTGCCCGGCCGTCGTCATGGCTCGGGTGACACCATCGCCATGGTGACCGCCGATGCCGACGGCTGGGCGGTCTCGCTCATCCAGAGCCTGTGGGACAGCTTCGGGTCCGCGATCTTGGAACCGGAGACCGGGATCGTGGCCCACGATCGCGGCGGGTGCTTCACGCTGGAGCCCGATCATCCGAACGAGATCGCACCGCGCAAGCGGCCGTTCCACACGCTGATGCCGGTGCTCGCGCACCGCGAGGGCCGGCTGACGGCGGTCGCCGGCACCATGGGCGGTGCCTCGCAGCCCCAGATCAACGCGCAGAACCTGATCCGGGCGTTCGACCTGGGGATGGGTGCCGGCGAGACGATCGCGGCCCCCCGGTGGACGGTCTGGGGCGATCGGGGGGACGGGGTCGTCCGGGTTGAGGGCTCCGTGCCGGACGCCGCCATCTCCCGGTTCGCGGAAGCGGGCTTCGGGATCGACCGGCTGGACGACGTCGACGAGGCCGTCGGACACGCGCACATCATCCTTGCCCGGCCGGACGGCACCCTGGAGGTGGGCAGCGACCCGAGGGCGGACGGAGGCGCGCTGGCGCTCTGACGGCCGAACCGCCAAACTCCCGAGGCACATGGCCCATCACCCCCCGATGTCGAACCCCGGCGGCGAACTCCGCCGGGTGCGAAGCCTCATCGCCGATCTGGACGGGATCGTGTGGGAGGCGGACGCGCGGACCTTGCTGTTCACGTTCGTGAGCAGCGGGTGTGCCCCGATCCTCGGCTACTCCTCTCAGGAATGGCTCTCGGACCCCACGTTCTGGGCCGACCGCATCCACGCCGACGACCGGGAGCGCGTGATCGCGCAGTTCGTCCGGGCGGCGACGGCGGGCTGGAGCTTCGACGCCGAGTATCGCTTCATGGCCAAGGACGGCTCGGTCGTCTGGCTCCGCGACGTGGGACACGTCGTCCGCGACGCGGAAGGCCGTCCCACGCTCCTCCGTGGTCTGATGATCGACGTCACGAAGCAGCGCCTGGTCGAGGACGAGCGACGGAGCGCCGAGGAGCGGTTCCGAGCCGTCGTCGAGCGTCTCCCCGCGATCGTCTACCTGGAGGCGATCGAGGAAGGTCCGGACGCCGCGCGCCCGTTGCTCTACGTGAGTCCGCAGCTCGAACCCATCTTGGGCTTCACGGTAGGCGAGTGGCTGACCAACCCCGCCGCACGGTCCGACCGGTTCGTCGCGGACGATCTGGAACGCGTGCAGCAGGAACGCCGTCGCGCGGAAGCAGCCGGCGAACCGTTCAGCACCGAGTACCGGATGCTCGGGCGCGACGGCCGCACCGTGTGGTTCCGGGACGAAGCGGTGCTCGTGCACGACGACGAGGACCGGCCCGTGTTCTGGCAGGGCATCATGTATGACGTCACGCGCCAACGAGAGAGCGAGGCCCTCGCGCGAGAGACGGAGACGCGGTACCGCGCGCTCGTCGAACAGCTCCCCGTCATCGTGTACTCCGAGTCGGCGGTGGGCGACGAGCTCGCCATCACGTACATCAACTCGCGGGTCGGCGAGATCCTCGGCGTGACCCCAACGGAGTGGCTCGCCGATCCGGCCACCAACTGGATCGGCCGCATCCACCCGGACGACCGCGAGCAGGTGGAGCTGGAGAACCGACGGGCCGATCAAACCGGCGAACCGTTCGCGCTCGAGTACCGGATGTTCACGACCGACGACCGCATGGTCTGGATCCGAGACGAGGCGGTCCTGGTTCGCGACGAGCACGGGAACCCGAAGTATTGGCAGGGCATCATGACCGACATCACCGCCCGGCGGGAGGCGGAGACGAGTCTGGCCGAGGCCGAAGCCCGGTATCGCGCCCTGGTGGAGCAGACGCCGACGGTCACGTACCTCGACTCGATCGGAGGACCGCCGTACACGTTGTACATGAGCCCGCAGTCGACCGAGATCCTCGGATACACGCCACAGGATTGGTACGACGACGACGACCTGTTCGACAAACTGGTGCATCCGGACGACGTCGAGCGAGCGGCACACGCGCCCGAGTCGGCGGGGGTCCACGATGCCACGTACCGGCTGATCGCCAGGGACGGCCGCACGGTGTGGATCCACGATCAGGCGCGCCTCATCGTGGACGACGAAGGCGCGCCGAAGTACTGGCAGGGCGTGCTGATCGACATCACGGAGCACATGCACGCCCAGGAGCTGGAACGGGATCTGACCGTGGAGCGAGAAGCGGCGCAACGGCTCCGCGCCGTCGACGAGATGAAGAACACGTTCCTGCAGGCCGTCTCTCACGACCTCAGGACGCCGCTCGCCGGGATCCTGGGTCTCGCCGTGACGATGGCGCGCGAGGACCTGCATCTCGACCACGACGAGATGCGAGACCTGGCGCGCCGGATCGCCGCAGAACGCCCGGAGGCTCGACCGACTCGTCACGGACCTGCTCGATCTCGACCGGCTGACCCGCGGCATCATCGAGCCCCTGTTCCGGCCGACGGACGTCGGCGCACTGGTGTGGGAGCTCGTCGCTGATTCCGAGCTCCTCGCCGACCGCAAGGTGGACGTGAAGACGACGTCCATCGTGATCGCGTGCGACCGGGCGAAGGTCGAGCGGATCGTCGAGAACCTGCTGGGGAACGCGGCCAAGCACACGCCGCCGACGGCACGTATCTGGGTGCGGGTCGAGCCGTGGGAAGGAGGCGCGCTGATCGTCGTCGAAGACGACGGCCCGGGCGTCCCTCCCGATCAGCGCGAGAAGATCTTCGAGGCGTTCCTCCAGGGGGAGACGTCGTCGCCACACCTGTCGGGCGTCGGCGTGGGGCTCGCGCTCGTCGCTCGCTTCGCCGAGCTGCACGACGGCGGTGCGTGGGTCGAGGACCGTCCCGGCGGTGGAGCGTCGTTCCGCGTCTTCCTGCCGAACCACCCCGCCGGCTACCGGCCCGAACCCATGATCGAGCCCACCGAAGAAGGAACGGGAGACGAAGCGATCGGCGCTCAGCCCGATACGGACACGGGCGCGGACGCCGACGGGTCGTCGTCGGCCGAGGCCAGCCAGGCGTAGGCCTCCTCTTCCTGCGCGAAGTGCAGGCGCAGGATCGCGTGTAACCCGTACAGGACGCGCCGCAGGTCCATCAGGTCTTCCGGGCTGGGTCCTTCTTCCGGCAGCTCCTCGACGAGCTGTTGGAATATCCGCCCGAGGTGGGCGATCTCCAGGTGGGCTCGGTTCATGCTCGACATCGGATCCTCGCCACCCATCGCTTCGGCGACGACCGGGTAGACGATCGCCTCCTCCTCCTCCTCGTGCTCGGGGAGGCGCTCGAGCAGGAAGTAGCGAACGGCTTCGAGTTCCTGCCGGGTCTCTTCGGGGGTCATCTGGCCCAGGCGATCGGCGACGGTCCGGATCCGCAGGACCTCCGGCGCGAACTCCTTGTGCTCGAAGCGGAACCGATCCGCGACGTCGTTCGAGGGTGAGACACGCCGAACCTGCTTCTCGCCGCGGAGCGCCCTGAGCGCGTTCAGGATCGCGAACACGTCGATGCATTCCTGCACGATGGCGCCCGCGACCGGAACGAGCAGCCCGAAGGCGCCCAGGAGCATCCCCCCGAACGCGAGCCCCATGCCGATCACGACGCTCTGCTCCGCGATCCGCCGGGAGCGGCGGGCGATCGAGATGGCGTCGGCGATCCGATCCAGCCGGTCGACGATCAGGACGACGTCGGCCGCCTCCGACGACGCGGTGGCCCCGCGCGCACCCATGGCCACTCCCACGTCCGCGGCCGCGAGCGCCGGGGCGTCGTTCAACCCGTCGCCGACGAAGATCGTCACGCCTTCCTCACGCTCGGCCTCGACCGCCTTGACCTTCTCGGCGGGATCGCGCTCGGACAGGACGCGGTCGACCCCGAGCGCCGCTCCCACCGACTCCGCGACGTCCGGATGATCGCCGGTCACCATGACCACTCGGTTGATCCCGGCGCGACGGAGCGTCCGGATCACCCGTGGGGAGTCCGGCCGGATCGGGTCGTCGATGACCAATGCCCCGGTTACGACGGCGTCGACGGCGACGAACACGCACGACGAGCCATCGAGCGCCGTCCGCCGACGGACGTCGCGCGCCCTCCGAGGCATCGGCGCTCCCGCCGACACGAACGAGGCCTTGCCCAACGCGACGTGCCGACCGTCGACGGTTCCCTCGATGCCGGCCCCGTGTTGCTCGATCACGTCGGTCGGGAACGTGAGGACCACGCCGTGTTCCCGCGCCGCGCGGACGATCGAGGTGGCCAGCACGTGGGGAGATACCTGGTCGAGGGAGGCGGACAATCGGAGCAACTCGTTCGCGGGCATGTCGTCGAACACCTCGACGTCGGCCACCTGCGGGATGCCCGCCGTCAACGTGCCGGTCTTATCGAACAGCAACACCTTCCCCTGCGCGAGCGTCTCGAGCGCCCCACCGCCCTTCACGATGATCCCTCGTCGGGCCGCCCGAGAGATCCCCGCCACCACCGCGATCGGGACCGCCAGGATCAACGGGCAGGGCGTGGCGACCACCAGCACGCTCAGCGCTCGCACCGGGTCGCCGGACACCAGCCATGCGGCGCCGGCCATCGCCAGCGTGACGGGTATGAAGATCACCGCATAGCGATCGGCGACCCGCACGAACGGCGCCTTCTGCTTCTCCGCTTCCGTGACCAGACGCACGATGCCGGCGTACGTGCTCTCCGCCGCGGTGCTCACGGCTCGGAGGTCGACGGCGGATCCCGCGTTCACGGCGCCGGATCGGATCGGGTCTCCATCCGGCCGCTCCGATGGGCGGGACTCGCCGGTGAGGGCCGACTCGTCGAACACACCGGCGGACATCAGGACACCGTCCACCGGAACGACCTCGCCCGTCTTCACGAACAATCGGTCGCCCGGCCGCACATCGTCGATCGGGCGAACGACGAGTTCGCCGTCCTCGTACCGCGTGACCATCTGCGGCGCCCGGTCGAGCAGCGCGGAGAGCTCGCGGTGGGCCCGACGATCCGCGTAGGTCTCCAGCGCCCGGCCGCTCGCGAGCATGACCGCGATCACGGCGCCGGCCAGGTATTCGCCGAGCGCCAACGAACCGGCCATGGCCAGCAGCGCGATCAGGTCGACGCCGGCCTGGCGCTTGATCAGCCCAACCACCGTCGTCCAGACGAGCGGCACCAGCCCGACCGCGGTCGTCACGCCCCACACGGCATCGGCAGCATCGTGCGATCCCGCCAGCCAGACGATGCCTCCGGCGACGATCCCCACGACGGAGGCGATCAGCCACAGGTACGTCAGATCCCTGGTCCCGCGAGGTTCGTCGCTCATGGCTCCACCCGGCGCAGCTCGGCCTCCAGATGCAGCGCCATCGGTGTCTCGTCCGTGGCCATGTCCGTCCGGTAGCGCAGCGCATCGCCGTCGACGCGGTACGAACGGATCACGGCCGTCGTCGTCAGCCCGGTGGTGGTCCTGCCCACGCTCGTCGACGTCAGCTCGAACGAGGTCCCGTCGAGCGTCCCTTCCGCGATCTCGGTCAGCCCGATGGGGTGCGCGAGCGTGAACTCGACGCGCCCCGGCTCCCCCGGTCGCAGGAAGCCGCGCTCGAAGTGGATCGGTGCTCCGTCGTCGGGCGACCAGCTCGCCTGTTGATACAACACGAACGTGTCGCCGACGTGCTCGAACCGCATCTCTTCTTCATAGCCGAACGGCTCGATCGTGGGGTACTCCCCCGTGCCCTCGCCCCGCCACGTCCCCAGCAGGAACGCGAGCGGTCGCAGGTCATCGTGCAGCTCCGGTCCCATGGACCGACGCTACCATCAGGCTTTCTGGCAGGCTTTCTGGCAGGCCTTCTGGCGGGTCTTCCGGATCAGGACGTCGAAGCGATCAGCCTTCGCGCTCCAGACGCTCGGCGATGGTGCCTTGCAACAACGCGATCTGATCATCAAGCGTGAGTTGGAAGACCTGTGGGGCGAAATTGAACTCGGGGAAGTGCCTCCACTCGACCACGGTGTACCGCTCGGGTATCTCCTGGTCGATCCGTGCGTCCACGCGCGCGAGGTCCTGCTCCAACCGGCTGAGGCGATCGCCGATGGCGCTCATGCGCACCGAAACGTCGCCTTCGGTCACGGTCACGGTGTCGAACGCCTCGCTCGCCTCGAGTGGATCCACCCCTCGAAGCCGGCCCTGCAAAACGGTCAGGTCGCTCACGACTTCGTCGTGGGCTCGATCTCTGTCCATCCACTCCCCCTCGGATGTTCTCGAGACGGCCCCGGCGCGTCGGCGCGGATGGTACGCACGTCGGCCGTTCGAGGCAACTCCGCAGCAAGCGACCGTTGCATGATGGTCCGTTAGGCTCACGCGATGCCATCGGTCCTTCGGATTAATGTCACTCCGGTCAAGTCGATGGCCCTGTCTCACCCGGATCGGGTGGACCTGGGCGACGTCGGGGTCGCCGAGGACCGGCTGTTCTTCCTCGTGGACGAAGAGGGTCGGAAGTTCGCAGCCGACAGATACGGTCCACTGCAGACCATCCGGCCAGTTTACGACCCCGATCTGGAGCGCCTGACGTTGGCGTTCCCCGACGGCAGCGTCGCCGAAGGCGACGCTGCCGTGTTCGGCGAAGGGCTGATCGTCGACTTCTTCCGCCGCCCGGTCCGCGCACACGTCGTTCCCGGCCCGTGGACGGAGGCCCTGTCCGGGTTCGCGGGGGTCCCCCTTCGGCTCGCGAGGTGCGATCAACCCGGCGAAGGCATCGACGTGTACCACCTGACCATGGTGTCGAACGCTTCCGTCGCAGCGCTTGCCGGGCACGGCGGCCATGCCGGCGACCTCGACCCCGCTCGGTTCCGGATGACGTTCGAGCTCGAAGGGTGCGAACCCCACGAGGAGGACACGTGGGCGGGTCGCAGGGTGAGCGTCGGCAAGGCGCTGCTCCGGATCCACGGACCGGTGCCCCGGTGCGTCGTCACGACCCAGAACCCGCACACAGGGCTGAAGGACTTCGAGACGCTGAAGACGATCGTGTCCTACCGGCCCCTGATGACCGATCAGAAGGGCATCCCGTTCGGCATGTACGCGGAGGTCCTGCACCCTGGTCGAGTCCGCGTCGGAGACCCCGTCGAGCTCCAGGACTAGTGGCCGCTCCCCTTCCGCTTGCGCTCGGCCGCGTCGAACGCCTTCGCCGCGCGTTTCGCATTCATCCGCTGCTCGGTCGCGGACGACTCGGCGATCCGGAGCTTCTCGCGCACGGCGTCGAGCCGCGTCTGCATCGATGCCACCTGCTCCGCCAGGCGCGCGCGAGCATCCTCGGCGGCAGCGGCCTTGCGCTCGGCCGCGTCGCGATCGCGACGGAGCCGGCGGATCTCGGCATCCAGCTGACGCGCACGATCTTCGTCGGCCTCGCCTCGCGACCGGGACGCGGCGGGTTTCCGAACGGCCACCGCTTCTTCCGGCTCGTCGTCGCGGCGCGAGACGAGCTGGAGCCCCGTCAGATCGCCGAACCCCGCTGACGGCTGCACGGTCTTGTCGAGCGTGCCGGCGCGCAGGCGCTCGGCGACGGCCTCGTCGACCGACGCCGCCTCGAGCGTTCCGCGGATGTCCTCCACGTGCGCGTCGGGAGATCGGTCCGCATCGCGCAACACCTCGGCGGCCATCTCCGTCAGTCGGGCGACCAGCTCGCGGCGCGTCGTGGTGGCGTCACGGAGCGCTTGCGGATCGCGACCCGAGAGCGTGGCCCGCTGCGCGCGAGCGAGCTCCGCGCCCGAATCGAGCAGCTCCCCGATGGCGTCCGGCGCGTCATCGGCCAGCCGATCGAGCGCCCACGCCGCCACCGTGGGCCGGCGCAGCTTCTTCACTTCCGCCGCGTCGCCGTCCCGGCCTTCGTCGCGGAAGCGTTTCGCCAACGCGTCACGGGCGGCGATGAATCCCTCGGGAGCGCCGCGGTACAGGTCCCGAACGGCAACGCCCGTCACAGAAGACTCACCGTGCGCTCGCGACCCGCGCGGTCACGCGAAGCCCTCGTCGTACTCGTCATCCGTCACGGGGTTGCCCCATTCTGGCGCTCCCCCGCCGTTGACGGCGACGTGCACCATCGGCGCGTCCCTCGAGCCGCCGTGGAAATGCCACTCGCCCGAGCCGACGTGGATCACGTCGCCCGGCTCCAGGAAGCGACCGGCCTCGCCTCGCGACCGCACGCGCCCCCGGCCTGCCACGCCATAGAGGAACTGACCGCCGGGATGCTGATGCCAATGCGTCCGCGCACCGGGTGAGAAATGCACGATGCCGATGTTCGTGCCGTCGTCCGCCGCGAGTGTGGATCGGAGCCACACCTCGCCCGCGAACCGCGCGTCGTCGCCCCGTTCGAACCCGCCTTCGCTCGCCCCTGCGATCCTCATCGACCCTCCCACCAGACGTGTCGTCGGGGAAGCCTACCGACAGCGGGACGGGCTTCGAGCGTCCGGCCTCGTGATGGCCGATATCGATCCGGTTCGACGAACGGGCGGTCAGATCCCGGCGCCTCCGCACTCCGCGTGGCCGCAGCCGCACCCGTGGCCGCCTTCCGCGTGCTCGTGCGCATGCTCGCCTGCACCGTGCGACAGACAGAAGTCGCTGCAGAATTCGTTCGTCGTCAAGCAGTCACATCCGTCGTGCTCGCATTTCGCCTCACTCATGACCATGCGTTCCCCCGTTCGCTCCGTGGGTCGTGCGCCTGTCCGAAGACGTGAGCGCAGTGTGACGCCGCGTGCAGCGTCGCGCAAACCCAGCCCGGAGCAGAACGACCACGTATCCGGCGATATCCGGCCGCGATGTCGGAGGTCGCTCCATCGACCCATCCTGGTCTCCTCAAGATAAGGAGTCGACCGATCGCATCGGATGGTGGGGCGGGGTGGACTCGAACCACCGACCGACGGATTATGAGTCCGCTGCTCTAACCAACTGAGCTACCGCCCCGATCCGCGCTCACGCTCTTCAGTGACCGGCGACGTGGAGCTTATGACACCTTTCCGGCGTCATGGCGTCGGCAGCGCGGACGAGTGAGGGTGGTATCCGTATCGACCAGATCGCCACCGACGGATAGCCGGCTTTTGTGTTGCTCTCCCGATACGCGTACCCTGTAGGCAGGAGCGCCCGAACAAGATTCGGCGTTCCGCGTTCGGCCCCAACCTTCGGCCTCCTGTCAGATGGCGGCGACCGCCACGCATCACGATCACGACTGGAGCGCCATGACCGACTACCGTCGCGAAGAAGCGATCAACGAGACGCGGTCTCGTCAGACCAACGAATGGATCGAGGCCGCGAACGACCGGTTCGGTGCCGAGAATCCGATGGACGAGTATCGCTGCGAGTGCAGTGACCTCATGTGCGCCGACGTCGTGAGCCTTACCCGTGTCGAGTACGAAGCCGTCCGGTCGGACGGGTTGCACTTCTTCATCGCCGCGCACCACGAGAATCCGGAGCTCGACCAGCTCCTCGTCGAACACGGTCGGTATTCGATCGTGTCGAAGCTCCCGGGTGAGCCGGCGCGCATCGCGCTCGGCTCCGACCCGCGGAACAGCTGATCAGCCAGGGGTCTCGGGGCGCCTCGGCTCGGAAGGCTGCGCCGCCCCGGGCAGGAGCTGGTGGGTGGAGACGATGTCCTCCGCCACGTCGACCATCTTCTCTGTTGTGCCTGCGGGCATGCTCCCGGAGCATGTTGAACGCCGCCTGCTCGTCGATCCCGTGCCGCTCCATCAGGATGCCCTTCGCCCGCTCCGTCACCGCACGTCGACCGAACGCGCCCTCCAGGGCGTGATACTCGGCGAAGCGCCTGAGCACGATGTCGATCGAGCTCTGCAGTTCGTCCGGGTCTTGACCATCCGCGATATAGGCGAAGATGCCCCGCTTCGCAGCTTCGTTGATGAACGCTCGATCCTGCACGTCCAAGATCGCGATGACGGGGCATGCCGCCTCTTTCACGATCCGATCGATCGACCGTAAGGCCTGAGGCTCCGAATCGTGTCCGACGATCACGATCGCCACATCGGGCCGTGATTCGATCGTCGCCTGCCCTACGTCGATGATCCCGATCTTGCGCTCGATGACTTCGTGGCCGAGTTCTCGTTACGACCGCTGTTACCTGCGCGAGGCGATCGGCCCGCTCGTGGGCGATCATGACCTGGAGTCGTTGATTCGATTCCATACTCATCTTCGTCGATTGTATTACCGCGGAAAGCATCTCGCGACGGGTCGCGAAGCCGAATCGGGAGGGGGCGGGTATTGACTTCCGACGCATCTCCAGAATAGGGTGCTGTTGATATTTCGGGCCTCAGCCTTTGGCCCCCCGGTCGTAGATCCCGGCCTTGACATCAGAGCCAGCTCAGAGCAGGGCTGGCATGGCGCCAGGGAAGGCCGGCGGATGAAGCCCCCACTCATCTGGAAGCGTCGCCAAGGCGGCTGTATGCGTGCGGTGAGCGCATGACGGCGAGCATCGGAGAGTCGCTGACCCTCCTCGCCCAAGTGGCAGGCGTCCCCATCCGTGGACTCGATGACGAGCAGCTCGACATCGTCGCCCTGCGCCTCGTGATCGAGTGCGACGACCAACCCGTGCTCGCGTGCATCGGTCAGATCGTCGACGAGGTTCGGCAGGCGGAAGGGGTTGCCGAACGACGTCTCGAGGGTGAGCGCCAGGCTCGCATGAAGCTGATCGAATCGCACACGGCGGAGGACGCCCGCACGGGCATCCATCCGGTGCCGCGTCGCCCGGATTTCGTGCGCATACCCGAGGCAAACGAGTGGACGGACAACCGTCAGGGTGCCCTCGCCATGACGGCCGACGTCCTTTCCGACGACCGCCTCTACCGGCGCATCGACGCCGGTGACGCGCAGTCCCTGCGACGCCTCTTCAGTCGCCACGCACCGCTCGCAGTCGCCCTGATCGCGCACGTGGTCGGGCGCTCCCAGGCGCAGGACATCGTGCAGGAGACGTTCCTCCTCCTGTGGAACCGGCGCCTGCATCAGCCGGATGAAGGTTCGGTCCAGAACTGGCTGCTCGCTACCGCGCATCAACGCGCCGTCGAGATGGTCCGCAGCGGCGAGGCACTCTCACGCGGGCCCACCGGAGGGGCGCTCCGCACCATCGTCGATGCCGGAGCCATGCCGGCGCGACGGGTCGATCCGCACACACGCGGACGCCAGGCCGTCGTGCTCCATGCGTTGATGTCGCTTCCCGTCGACGAGCGAGCCCCCATCGAGCTCATGTACTTCCGCGGTCTCTCCCGGCGCCAGATCGCCGAGCGGCTCAACGTATCGCTCCCCGAGCTCCGGGAGCGATCCACGGACGGTCTCCGACGGCTCGATCACGCGCTCCGATCCTCGGGCAAGTACGGACCGACCGCCGAGATCGTGTCGATCGCCTCAGCCGAGGATCCGAGCGTCCCGAAAGCCGGCCGGCAACGAGCTCCCATGCGCGAACCGGAACGGGTCGAAGTCATGGAGCCGAGGGTCGAGCTCCGGGGAGCGTGACACCAGGTCCGCAACGTGCTTGCCCAGCGCCGGCGCGAGCTTGAACCCGTGTCCGCTCGTTCCCGCATCCACGAACACGTTCGGCGCGATCTCGCCGATGACCGGCTGCCAATCCGGACTGACGTCGTACAGGCTGGCCCAGCCGCCGTGGAACTGCGACCCCTCGAGCTGCGGCACGCGATGCACCACCGCCTCGGCCAGTCGGCGGACCTCGTCCTCACGGATCTGCTGATCGAAGTCGTCGGGGTCCGCCTGTGGCGCGGGATGCACCGGTCCGACCAGATAGAGGTCTTCGCCCTCGGGACGGAAGTAGTAGCCCCCCAACAGGTCGCCGTGCGCGGGTGTCGGTTCGGCGCCCGCCCACCGGAACGTCGCAACCACGTGTCGCTCGACCGTCAGCGGAAGATCGGCTCCCACCTGGGCCGCCAGCGGCTTCGTCCAAGGCCCAGCGGCGATCAGGACACGACCGCATGACGTCATGGTTCCGTCGTCGCTGGTCACGACCGCCCCTCGTTCCGAGGTCTCGAGCTTCGTCACCCGAACACCCGTCCTCCCGACCGCTCCCAGCTCGATCGCTCGCCGGTAGAGCCCCTCGGTGGTCGCGTACGGGTCGGCATATCCTGCGTCGCGCTCGAGCGCGGCGACCCCGATCCCGTCCGGGTTGAACGACGGGAACTCTCGGATGAAGCGTCCCGGGTCGAACAACGACGTGACGATCCCCAACCGGTTCAGCCGCTCCGCCGACACCTCGACGTCGTTCACGTCGTCGAGCGGATGGAGGAACAACATCCCCGTCCGGCGGTAGCCGGCGTCGACGCCCGTGAGCTCCTTGAACCGTTCCAGCATCGCGATGCTGTCTCGCGCGGCGGCCGCCAGGAAGGTGTTCGTGTAGTAGGCGCGACAGACCGCGCTGGATCGCCCGGTGGGACCCCCCGCCGGCGTCCACCGCTCGAAGATCACGACGCTCAGTCCTCGCGAGGCCAGATGGAAGGCCGCCGACGCACCGTGAACCCCGGCCCCCACGACCCCGACGTCGAACGTTTCCACGGGCGTCAGACGGCGGTCTCGAGGTGGGCGATGCGTTGCGCGAGGACGGGAAGCATCGCGACGGCGATATCGGGCTCCGCTTCCAGGATGGCCGCGAAGTCGCGTCGTGCGACCGCCAGACATCGCACCGGCGTGGCCGCTTGCACCCGAGCCGTCCGGCTGACCCCGGTCGCCAGGATCGCCAGCTCTCCGAAGAACTCCCCCGGTCCCAGCGTGACGGTGTCTCCGCCGGGCAGCTCCACCGTGACGGTGCCCTCCTCGAGGATGAACATGCCCGACCCCTCTTGTCCGGGTTGGGTGAGGACGTGCCCCGCGGGCGCCTCGAATTCGGTGACCACGGCACCGACCCGGATGAGGGCGTCGTCGTCCAGGTCGGCGAAGATGGGGATGGCACGGAGCTTCGCCGCGAGCGTTGCGTCCATGCTCAGCAGCCTACCCGGCAGGCTCTCGCACGCGCACACACGCGCGATTTGGGAGGATGGCGCCGTTGGATCGGTCGGAGGAAGCGGTGTCGTGACGGGGTTCCGGACGGAATCGGACAGCATGGGCGAAGTGCAGGTCGACGCCACGCGGTACTGGGGCGCGCAGACCGAGCGGTCGCTGCACCATTTCTCGATCGGCGATCCCGCCTCCGAGCGCATGCCACTCGAGGTCGTTCATGCGATGGGTGTGTTGAAGAAGGCGGCGGCCATCGTGAACCGGACCGACGGCCGCCTCGATCCCGCTGTTGCCGACCTCATCGTCGCCGCGGCCGACGAGGTCATCGACGGGACGCTCGACGAGCATTTCCCGCTCTACGTCTGGCAGACCGGCTCGGGCACGCAGACCAACATGAACGTCAACGAGGTCGTCTCGAACCGGGCGATCGAGCGGGCCGGCGGTCAGATGGGCTCGAAGTCGCCCGTCCACCCGAACGATCACGTGAACATGTCGCAGTCGTCCAACGACACCTTCCCGACGGCCATGCACATCGCGGCCGCCGAGACGATCGTCCGCCGCCTGCTCCCGAGCGTCACGCAGCTGCGAGACGCGCTCGCGGCCCGGGCCGAGGAGTTCGCCGACATCGTGAAGATCGGTCGGACGCACCTGCAGGACGCCGTGCCGCTCACGCTCGGCCAGGAGTTCGGCGGATACGTCGCGCAGCTCGACGCCGACATCGCGCGGATCGAGCTCACGCTCCCCGGTGTGTACGAGCTTGCGATCGGCGGCACCGCGGTCGGAACCGGACTGAACGCCCCGCCGGGGTTCGCCGAAGCGACGGCGGCGAAGATCGCCGAGCTCACCGGGCTCCCGTTCGTCTCGGCGCCCAACAAGTTCGCAGCGCTCGCGGCTCACGACGCCATCGTGTTCTCGTCCGGCGCCCTCGCCACGCTGGCGGCGTCCTTGATGAAGATCGCGAACGACATCCGGTTGCTGGGGTCGGGGCCGCGGAGCGGGATCGGCGAGCTGATCCTGCCCGAGAACGAGCCCGGGTCGTCGATCATGCCGGGCAAGGTCAACCCCACGCAGTCCGAGGCAATGACCATGGTCGCGTGTCAGGTCTTCGGCAACGACGCGGCCGTCACGTTCGCCGGCTCGCAGGGCAACCTGGAGCTGAACGTTTTCAAGCCGGTGATGATCCGCAACCTGCTGCACTCCGTGAAGATCCTGGCCGACGTGTGCCGGACGTTCCGCGAGTTCTGCGTGGAGGGTCTGCAACCCAACCGGGAGCGGATCGACGAGCTGGTGCGAGGTTCGCTCATGCTCGTGACGGCGTTGAGCCCGAAGCTCGGCTACGACAACGCGGCCGCCATCGCGAAGAAAGCGCACCACGAGGGAACGACGCTCAAGGAGGCGGCACTCTCGCTCGGCCTGCTCACCGAGCAGGAGTACGACGAGGCCGTCCGCCCGGAGACGATGGTCTAGGACCGGGCGAAGTTCAGCTGGAGCTCGATCTTCACGAAGGAACCTGAACGGCCGTTCAGCATCGAGGGTGAATCGCGCAGGATTCCGAAAACCGCCGCGCCTGCGGGCGCGTACCCTTTGTGGAGAGAGAGAGGGGTGGCATGACCCTGTCCGATGGTATCTCGCCCAGCCCGCACCTCCAGCGGCGCATCCGCGAGGTGCAGGTCTTCCTCGAAGAGAACCTCGATCGAGATGTGGACCTGCGGACGATCGCCCGCGAGGCCTCACTCAGCCCCTACTACTTCACCCGTCAATTCACGGCGTACGTGGGTGTTCCCCCCTATCGGTATCTGATCGGACTGCGGATCGACCGCGCGAAGGACCTCCTCCGCGGTTCGGAGCTGACGGTCACCCAGATCTGCCATCGCGTGGGATTCAACTCGCTCAGCCACTTCACGACGACGTTCCGACAACACACCGGTGTCAGCCCGTCTGCGTATCGGCGCCGCAAGGACTGGGAGCAGGAAGCGTTCCGCTTCGGCCCGATCACCGACCGTCTGGTTCACCAGCCGAACAAGCGCCTGAGCCTCTGACAGGACGGAAGGCCGGAGGGTCCGCCGTGAGAGGTGTGGCTCTTGGTCGACGAAGCCGGGATCTTCGGTTCCTTGCCAGGGTTGTCGAACTCTTGCGGGAAGGTTCCGGCATCCCGCCGAGCCGGCGATCCCCCCTTGCCACCCCCGTCGACGGCATCGGCATCGGTCGTTCGGCTGACTGCGCGAGCTAGGTCGGTGGTCTCATCGGGATGGCCCATCGAAGCCATTGCGCTCGGAGTCATCCCGTCGCTAACGTCCCCCTTCGTGGACCCCGAGGGACGTCTCCCGATCGAGCGCGAGCTGCGTCTGCGACTCGAGGCGCTCAGCAGAGACGAACGGGCCGAACTGCTCCGCATCCTGGAATCGACGGAGGAGGGCGTCGACCTCCCGATCGAGACCGTTTCCAGCGACGTGCACTCGGACGAGATGGCCGAGTTCCTGCTGTACCTCGACCGGGACCCCGCAGCGCGAGGCATCGTCATCACCGAGCTTCGGATCATGACCCGACAGGACGGCTGAGGACGGATCGATTAGCGAACCAGCTCGACCTCGACGAGTGCGCTGTGGAAGTCGCCGCCGCCCCCCAGGTCGGAGATACCGTCCGGGGTCAGGGCGTTGGCCGACGAACCGGACGTCGTCTTCGACGCCCACCATCCGGAAGGCATCGAGACGACGCCCGAGCGCACCTTGTCGCCCACCCTGGCCGGCAGTTCGATCGAACCCCGATCGTTGAACACTCGAACGGTGTCGCCGTCCAGGATGCCTCGAACCGAGGCGTCATCGGGGTGAAGGTCGAGCATCGGCGCCTTCTCGGCCTTCAGCGCCCGATCGACGTTGGCGTAGCTCGAGTTCAGGAAGTGATGGGCTCCCTTCGCGGTCAGCAGCGCGAGCGGGTAGCGGGCGGCGAGGGCCGGATCTCCGACGGGGCTCTCGCGCGCGGGTGTGAACCCCGGCAGCGGATCCATTCCGATGCGCTCGAGCCGTTCGGAGAACAGTTCGCACTTGCCCGACGGGGTCAGGAACCCGCCGTCCGCGTAGGGCAGGACCTGATCCTCGGTGTCGACGCGGATCCACCCACGCTCGCGGAGCTCGGCGGCGCGGTCGCCGTCCAGCGGCGTCAGTGCCGCGGCGACCATCTGCTCGTCGGAAACGCGGAACTCGGCGTCGTCGAACCCCATCCGCTGGGCGAGCCTGCGGAAGATCTCGGTGTTCGGCAGCGCCTCGCCGACCGGAGGGATCGCCGGTTCGTTGATCGTGAGGTAGGTCTGACCCCAGGACCAATGCACGTCGTGGTGCTCGACCTGCGTCGTGGCGGGCAGGACGTAGTCGGCGTGTCGCGCCGTGTCCGTCATCGCATGCTCGAGCACGACGGTGAACAGGTCGTCGCGGCGTAGACCCTCGAGCACCAGGTTCTGATTGGGCGCGATGGCGGCCGGGTTGGAGTTGTAGACGACCAACGCGCGGATCGGCGGCTCCATCGACGGATCGGTGAGCGCCCGGCCGACCTGCACCATGTTGACGGCCCGGACGGAGCGATCCTCGGGAACGGAGATGCCGCACGACCAATCGATGTCGCCGAAGAGCTGGAACGTCATGTGACAGAGACCACCGCCTCGCTCGCGCCACGCACCGACGACGGCCGGCAGGCAGCTGATCGCGCGGAACGCCGACGCGCCGTAGGCATGATGCTCCATGCCGACGAGCAGTCGTATCGCCGCCGGGCGCGTGGTGGCGTACGCGCGCGCGAGGTCGCGGATCTCGTCGGGGTCGATCCGCGTGATCGACGCAACGCGTTCCGGCGCGTACTCAGGCAAGCGTTCTCGGAGCCGCTCGAACCCCACCGTGTGAGCCGACAGGTACGCCTCGTCGTGCAGACCTTCCTCGACGATCACATGCATCATCCCGAGCGCGAGCGCAGCGTCGGTGCCGGGCATGGGCCGGATGTGCCGGTCGGCAGCCGCAGCCGTGCGGGTCTTCGCGGGATCGATCACGACGACTGTGGCGCCCTGCGCTTTCGCCTCACGGATGAAGGACCATAGATGCAGGTTCGTCGAGATGGTGTTGGTACCCCACAGGATGATGTAGCGGCTATGAACCAGATCCTCCGGGAGGAACCCCGGCCCGTCGCCGATGGTGAGTGCGATGCCCGTCCCCCCGGCGCTCCCACAGACCGAGCGCACCAGATGCGTCGCGCCGAGCCGCGCGAAGAACGCATCGCTCATCGCGCTTGCCTGGACGAGGCCTTGGGTACCCAGGTAGCTGTACGGCATCACCGCTTGGGGGCCGCTCTCGGCGACGATCCCCTTCAGGCGGGATGCGATGTCGTCGAGCGCCTCATCCCACCCGACCGGCTCGAACGCACCCGATCCCTTCGGCCCGGCGCGGCGCAACGGACGTAGCAACCGCTCGGGGTGATACGTCCTGTCCTCCAGGAAATGATTGACCTTGGTGCAGAGACCGCCCCGCGTGAACGGGTGATCGGGATCGCCCTTCAGCTCCACCGCCCGGCCGTCCCGCACGGTCACGGTCCACGCGCAGGTATCGGGGCAGTCGTGCGGACACGCGCCTCGCGTCACCCGCAGCGGCAGCTCGGAGATCGCCACGCGCGAAGCCTAGTACGCCGCTCGGATCGCCGGGTCGGGTCGAACGGTAGCGCTGTTCGATGCCTACCGAGAACGGCGGAAGACGCGCCGACGGGCGACCGGGATCGTCGTGAGATCGGCGTTCTGCGCGATCCCCTGCAGGAGCAGGTGACGATGCTGGGCTTCCGGGTCGTCCGGCGTCTGATGCTTGGCTTCTGAGAGCCGGCAGAGCAGGGCGGAGGCGATCTGGTTCGTCGTGCCGGTGGGGTCTTCCACGGTTCGTCCTCTCGTCGTCGCAAGGATCACCGTAACCGGCCGCCGCGTCCGGTCACATCGACCTGTCGGCCATTCCGGGTCGCGAAGGTCTCGGGTCTTCCTAGGTCGAAGGTCTCGGCGCTCCGCTCGTCACGTTCGACGAGCGCGACGCGAACGGAACGCGGAGCGATCGCGACCCGCGCCCGAGCTGTCCGACCCGAGTCGCTCGCGGGCGGCCGACTGGAGTTGCGACGCCACCGACGAGGATTCCGATCGCACGGTATCGGCGAGTCGCCGCCGGAGGGTCACGGCGAGGTCGTACGTGTCGTGGGCCGGCGACGGCAGTGGCTGTTCCCGCTTCGCGTCCATGGAGCAACTCTAGGGAACGAGGAGGTTCGGATCGAACCCGCCGATCGGCCATTCCGCGCTGCGAACGGTGTATCCGCGGTAGGCCGGAGGACCGTGCTACCTTCCCCATCGGACGACGGACCGGAGGCGCCGATGTTGAAGGAAGTGACGTGTCTCTGTGGGTGGGTGGCACGCGGCACCGACGACGAAGTCGTCGAACAGCTCACCCTCCATGCGTGGGAGGACCACGGCGTGCGGAAGACCCGCGAGGAGATCCTCGCCAACGCTGTACCGATCGGTCCCGCCGATGCCTCCGGGCTCTGATCCGACGCCCGTCGTCGAGCTCGCTCCCGCGCTGACCAACGTCGCTTGGTCGAAGGAGATCGTCTCGCAGTCGCTCGAGGCGCTGTTCACCTACCTCGGCGCGGACGGAGTGCGACAGCTCCGCCCGATCCACGCGTCGACCCTGCGGGTGGGGTGGCCTCCCGATCAGCAGCCGGGCGATATCGTTGCCCATGCGGCACGGCGGTACGAGCTGCGGCCGCTGCTCGTGCACTCCACGTCGTGGAGGCTCGAAGCCGGGCGCATCGTGCTCACGTACATCGTCGTCGTCGAACGACCCGACGATCTGAACGAGAACCTATCCGATGAGCCGGTGTCGCGGGCCGATCTCGCGCGTGGCGACGCGATGGGGCCGCCACCCGAGATCGGCGTGTCGCAGGTGCTCGAGCACGCGTTCCGCCACCTGTCGTGGCTGGTGAAGGACGACGACGCCGTCCGCGCGGCGCTCCCAAACTGGGTGGCGTTCCTGGGTTCGTACGAGCCCGAGCCGTTCCGGTCGTTCGGAGCGCCGGGAGGCTGAGCCCCTGGGGCGAAAGCCATCAGCGACGAAAGGACGGCCCTGGACGCGATGGAGGGGCGGAGCAACCGCTCCGCCCCTCCGACCGCTCTTGCCCGAACCTAGATATGGTTCCATCCGGTTGGGAGCAGTACCCCGGATCCGATCTGCGTCGCGGCGAAGTCCGAGTGCACGATCAACCTGCCCGCCGAGCGATCACATAAGGCGCAAGACCTTCGACGGATGGCGATGCGACTTCCGTCGCCCCGAAATGGCCGATAGGCCTCTTGGGTTCGACCGCGGTTCACTCTAGGTTGACACGTCATGAACAGCGCGGTGGAACGAGACCCCGAACGGCAATGCTCCGCGCCTGGGTGCGTCACGGTGCTGTCCATCTACAACACCGATCATCTGTGCTTCGCACACGCCGACGTCGCGTCACGAGCTCGTTTCGAGCGGACCGGCCCTGCCAGGATCGAGTGCGCTCCGTACCGTCACCGGATCGACCTACCGGAGACCGCCGGCGCGCACGAGGGCTGAACCGTGACGCCTCCCTCCACTCAGGGTTCGGACCCGTCTCGCCGGCGGCTGCGTGATCTGCCCGCGCTGATCGCGCTGATCGCGCTGTCGGCGTTCTTCGCGGTCGTCGAGGTTCTGCTCATCCTGAAGATCGGCGGCGGCTGATCGCGCGAGAGCGATGGTCGCTATCCGGCGAGCGCTTCCCGCCCTTGCGATCCCAGACGAGCCAACAGCCGTGCGCGGGCGAGGCGCCACGCGATCACCTGCACATGCGTCCGGACCTTCGCGTTCTCGAACAGGGCGACCTCTTGTGTGGCGATCCCGCGGATGGTTGTCAGGTCGATGCGATCCCCGAACTCGGCAGACAGCTGTTCGATGACGTTCGCAAGGACGTCCGCACCCTCGATCACCGTTCCAGCCACCACTACCTCCTCCCACCTCGGGGACCGGGCGAACCGGGAGAACTCAGTTCCCTTCCGCGGCCTTGATCTGCTTGGCGAGCTCGTCGGCGTTCGCGTCGATCTCGGCGGAGATGAACCGGTTCTCCGCCTTGATGCTGGCGGCGACCTGGTCGGCCATGTTCGTCGCGTACAACACGATCAACCCGGCCTTGCCCTTGTCCAGCGTGGCGGCGAGCTGCTTGAGATCGACGTCCTTCATGCCGCCCTTCATGTGCCCCGAGACAGCCCCGATCCCGGCGCCCACCGCGGCTCCCTCTCCAAGCACATACCATCCTTCGCTACCGGACGATGGACGGAGGTTGCCGGAGCCCAGCCGTTTGCGGGACCTTCGGCGGAGGCGAAACCTATGGGGGAAGGTATGCACGCGTTCTCCTCGTCTGGGAGGCACGGTGGGGGCGGCCGTTCGCTGGGGTCGCTCCCGACGGGAACTCTAGCCGCAGGTTTCCAGTCGGCGCAACCGGCGTTCCATAGGATGGCCCGCTCAAGCTCTCGGGAGGGAGGACAGACTGGGCACGCGTAGGGACGAGCCTGAGAACCCGCGCCGTGGGCTCGCAACCATCGTGCCCGGTGTGCAGGTGTTCCGCACCTACCGGGCGAGCTGGCTCCCGAAGGACGTCGTCGCAGGCCTGATCCTCACTGCCCTGCTCGTTCCCCAAGGGATGGCCTACGCGGAGCTGGCGGGACTGCCCGCGATCACGGGGCTCTACACCTCGATCCTCTGCCTGCTCGGCTACGCGGTGTTCGGGCCGTCGAAGATCCTGGTGCTCGGCCCCGACTCGGCGCTAGGGCCCATGATCGCCGTCACGATCGCGCCGATGATGCTCGCGAACGGCGACCCCGCGCGCGCCGTGATGCTGGCCTCGATGCTCGCGCTGATCGTCGGCGCCGTGATGATCCTGGCGGCCGTCGCACGGCTGGGATTCATCGCCGATCTGCTATCGAAACCTACCCGGATCGGCTACATGAACGGCCTGGCGCTCACGATCCTGGTGGGGCAGCTGCCCAAGCTCTTCGGGTTCTCGGTGGACGCGAACGGTTTGATCGGTGAGGCGAGGGCGTTCGTGCGTGGAGTGAGCAACGGCGATACCGTCGTCGCCGCGCTGGCGGTCGGTGCCTCGTCCTTGATCGTGATCCTCGTGCTGCAACGCTGGATGCCGAAGTTGCCCGCGGTCCTGATCGCCGTGGTGTCGTCCATCGTCGCCGTGACCGCGCTCGATCTCGTGGCGCACGGCGTATCGGTCGTGGGGACGCTGCCGCAGGGGTTCCCGCCCTTCGACATCCCGCGTGTATCGGTGAGCGAGCTCGTCAAGCTCATCCCGGGAGCCCTCGGCATCGCGCTGGTCGCGCTCGTTGACACGATCTCCACGTCCTCCGCGTTCGCCGCGCGCACCGGCCAGCGGGTCTCCGCGAACCAGGAGATGATCGGGATCGGCGCCGCCGAACATCGCGGCCGGGTTGTTCCAGGGCTTCCCCGTCAGCACGAGCGGCTCCCGCACGGCCGTCGCCGAGCAGGCCGGCATGAAGACGCAGATGGCGGGCGTGGTCGGCGCGGCGGCCATCACGCTGATCCTGCTGTTCGTGCCGGGCTTGCTGAAGAACCTCCCACAACCGACGCTCGCCGCGGTCGTGATCGCCGCGTCGTTCTCGCTCGTGGACCTGCACGGCACGATGGATCTGTTCCGGCGCCGCCGCACCGAGTTCGCGTTGTCGATCGCTGCCTTCCTCGCGGTGGCGTTCCTCGGGGTGCTGCCGGGCATCGGGATCGCCGTCGCCTTGTCGATCCTGAACGTGTTCCGCCGCACATGGTGGCCCTACCAGGCGATCCTGGGTCAGGTCGAAGGAGTCCCGGGCTTCCACGATGTCAGCTCGTACCCGGAGGCGGAGCAGTTGGAGGGTGCCGTCATCTTCCGGTTCGATGCACCGCTGATCTTCGCGAACACGCGCACGTTCCGAGAGCAGGTGCAGGAGATCGCCGAGGACGAGCCCACGCCGACGTGGATCATCGTGGCGGCCGAGCCGATCACCGACGTCGACACCACGGCGGCCGACATGCTGCACGAACTCGACGAGTGGCTCAACGCCCGCGGCATCAACCTGGTGATCGCAGAGATGAAGGACCCGGTGCGTCGCAAGGTGAACCGCTACGAGCTCACGAGGACGATCGATCCCGCCCACTTCTTCCCCACGATCCGTGCGGCCACGAAGGCCTTCCGAGATGAGACCGGGGCCGACTGGCGCACCCCACCGACGCAGCCAGCCGTGCCGGATACCCGAGGCGAGCGCCGGTCCGACCCCCGATGATCGCGAACCAGGATCAGCTCCGTTGCCCATCGTGCCAAACTGGCGCCGTCCATGGGGATCGACTCTGAAGATGCCACCCGAGGCACGGCGCGGACCCTTGAAACGGGTGTTCCGCCGATCCAAGCGCTCGCCGCGATGCCGAGTCAGGAGGTCCTCGATCTCCTGGGGACCGGGATCTCCGGTCTCGGGGCGGCCGAAGCCGAGGCCCGGCTCGCGTCGATCGGCCCGAACGCCGTCAGGACCCACCATGCCAGCGCCGTTTCGGTGCTGATCCGGCAACTGCGGAGCGCGCTGCTCCTGCTGTTGATCGCAGCGGCCGCCGTGTCCGCGTTCGTCGGCGAAGGGACCGACGCGGTAATCATCGGGGTCATCATCGCGGCGTCTGTGGGACTGGGGTTCGTGAACGAGTACCGAGCGGAACGAGCGGCCGAGGCGCTGCACTCGAGCATCAGGCACATGGTGACGGCGTTCCGCGATGGACAACCGACGAGTCTGGAGGTGACGCACCTCGTTCCCGGCGACGTTGTCCATCTGGACGTCGGCTCGATCGTTCCTGCCGACATGCGCCTCCTGGCCGCGAGCGGCCTCGAGTGCGACGAGTCGATCCTCACGGGCGAATCCGTCCCGGCGGCCAAATCGCCGGATCCGGTCCCGGCCGGCCTGACGCTCGCCGAGCTGTCGTCGTGCCTGTTCATGGGCACGGTCGTCGGCCAAGGGTCCTGCGATGCCGTCGTCGTCGCGACCGGGTCTCACACGCAGTTCGGCGTGATCGCGATGGGGTTGGGGGAGCAGCAGCCGCAGACCGAATTCCAGCTGGGCCTGAGTCGGTTCTCGCTCCTCCTCGCGCGCGTAGGAGGAGCGCTCAGCGTGGTGATCTTCGTCGTGAACATCATCCTCGGTCGCCCCTTCATCGACTCGGTGTTGTTCTCGCTCGCGGTGGCGGTTGGGATCACACCGCAGCTGTTGCCCGCGGTCGTCTCGACGAGCCTGGCCACCGGCTCCCGAAGGCTGGCTCGAAAGAAGGTCCTCGTGAAGCGGTTGGTCTGCATCGAGGATCTCGGTGACATCGATGTGCTGTTCACCGACAAGACGGGGACCCTCACGGACGGTCACGTCGGCTTCGAACGAGCGATCGACCCGAGCGGCAGAGACGACGATCACGTCTTCCTCCTCGGTCTCGTCTGCAACGAGGCGATGATCTCGAAGGGCAATCCGGTCGGTGGCAACCCGCTCGACATCGCCCTCTGGGAGGATCCCCACGCCGGTTCCCTCCCCTCAGCGGGGTTCGCCCGCGTCGGCCTTGCGCCGTTCGACCACGATCGTCGACTGGTCTCGGTCCTCGTCGATCACGACGGGCAGCGACTGGTCGTCACGAAAGGGGCGCCGGAGACGCTCCTCGCGCACTGCATCGGCGTGGACGCGAGCGCGAGAGCTGTCCTCGATCGCGAGTTCGCCGCGGGGAACCGGGTCGTCGGCGTGGCCTCTCGGAGCGGCACCGGGCTCGAGAGCGTCACGCCGGCGGATGAGCACGATCTGCACCTCGCCGGTTTCCTCGTGTTCTCCGACGCGCCGAAGCCGAGCGCGGGCGCGTCGATCGCCCGCCTCTCGGGTCTCGGCGTGACCGTCAAGATCGTGACGGGCGACAACGCCGTAGTGGCCGAGTCCGTCTGCCGGACCCTCGGGCTGGTGTCGGAAGGCACGCTCACAGGCAACGAGCTCGACGCGATGACCGAAGCTGAGCTTGCTGAGAGGGTCACGCGAACGACGATCTTCGCCCGCGTCAGCCCGGAACAGAAGGCGATGATCCTGCGGGCCCAACGCGCCGCCGGGTCGGCCGTCGCGTTCCTCGGCGACGGCGTGAACGATGCCCTCGCCCTGCACCACGCGGACGTGGGCATCTCGGTGGATTCCGCCACCGACGTGGCGAAGGACGCCGCCGACATCATCCTGCTGGAACGGGACCTCGATGTCCTCGCGGATGGCGTCGCGGAAGGCCGACGCATCTTCGCGAACACGATCAAGTACGTGTTGATGGGAACCTCTTCCAACTTCGGCAACATGTTCAGCGTGACGGTGGCGGCGGCCTTCCTCCCGTTCCTTCCGATGCTCCCCTCGCAGATCCTGCTCAACAACCTCCTCTACGACGCGAGTCAGATGACGATCCCCACGGACAACGTCGATGAGGAGCAGCTCGCTCGTCCCTCCCATTGGGATATCGGGTTCATCCGTCGGTTCATGGTCCGCGTCGGCCCGATCAGTTCGATCTTCGACTTCGCGACCTTCGCGGTGATGCTGTGGGTCTTCGACGCAGGTCCGCACCTGTTCCGGTCCGGATGGTTCGTCGAATCGCTGGCCACCCAGACCCTGGTCGTGTTCGTCATCCGGACCAGACGGGTCCCCTTCATCCGCAGCCGTCCCTCGAAGCCGCTGCTCGTCTCCATGATCGTGGTCGTCGCGGTCGGTGCTCTGCTGCCGGGGTCTTCCCTCGGGCCCACGCTCGGCTTCGCCCCGCTGCCGCTCGGCTTCTTCCTGGTGCTCGTGGTCTTCGTCGTTGCGTACCTGGGCTCCGTGGAGTTGGGGAAGGTCATCTTCTTCAAGGCGTTCAGTCCCACGACCCGCACACCGCTCCAGCGCCGCCGCTCACACCGCGTGCAACGCGTCGCCGCTCGGTGGAGCCATCACGCACCGCTTCCCGACGGCTGAGGTCTCGGGGTGATCGCGGCTCGCGTTGACACACGCGGATGAACCGATCGCTAGATCCTCGGCAGCAGCCGCCGCGGGCGCCGCGGCGACCGGTCGACCGTTGGGGGGTGGCCATACAGGCAGGCGGCATGGACGTACCACAGATCGCCGTCGGCGGCTTTGCCCATCACGTGGGAGTCCTCCTGTCGGACGGGCTCACCGCACCCTCTGCACGTCATGGCCTCATCGACCTCTCCGGTCGCAACCCGAACCGTTGATCTAGAACGGCGATATGTACCCAGGACAACGACGCAAAGGTCGTTGACCTTGAATACTCTCTTGACGAGGACCGACGACCCGCGCCATCCGCGGCGGAACACGGGTTCGATCATCCGACGGATCCTGTAACGAGATCCGCTCGCCCGGAAATACACCCGTGAGGACACGGAACGTGAGCCCGGGCAGCTCGCCCTGGAAAGGGGTTGGACATGGCACAACCGTTCGTACGGGTCGACGTGTGGACGCTGCCCGCGACCGACCCGATCCTGACGGCCTACGCGGATGCGGTCTCGGCGATGAAGGCGAAGCCGGCCACGGACCCAACCAGCTGGGCGTACCAGGCGGCGATCCACGGGACCCACGTGAGTCACCCACTTCCTCAATGGAACCAATGCCGGCACGGCTCGTGGTGGTTCGTGGCTTGGCACCGGATGTTCCTGTACTACTTCGAGCGGATCGTTCGAGCCCAGGTGATCGCGAACGGTGGTCCGAACACGTGGGCGCTCCCCTACTGGAACTACGACGGAGGCAGCGGTCACAACGCCCTCCCGAAGGCGTTCCGCAAGCCGACCCTCGGCAACGGCACCGCCAACCCCCTCTACGCCCACCGCCACGCTGGGATCAACGCCGGTGGAGGCTTGGCGCCGTCGATCACGTCGCCCACCTTCGCCTTAGGCCGGGCGACGTACACCGGCGGCAGCGAGTTCGGTGGTGGCGTCACCTCTCCGCTCGGCCAGTTCTGGAGTCAGACCGGGAGGCTCGAACAAACGCCGCACAACGACGTGCACGTCGCCATCGGTGGCCTGATGGGAGATCCCGATACGGCGGCGGAAGATCCGATCTTCTGGCTGCACCACGCGAACGTCGACCGACTCTGGTGGCTCTGGCAACGACATCACACCGATCCGACCAAGCCGGCATGGACCGGGCAGTCGTTCGGATTCATGGATGTCGGGGGCGTGCCGGCATCGCTCACCGACGCCGAGATCGAGGACATCGTCCATCAGCTTGGCTATACCTATGACCATGTCGCTCCCCTCGTCCCCGCCCCGGTCAGCGTGAGCTTGCGGCCACCCGTCCGCTGGCCTTCGCCCTGGCCGGATCGCTTGAGAGCCCTCGAGGTCCGCGGAGCTGCCGCCCGAGCCGGACGCCGAGGCTCCGAGGCATCTCGTGGGTGCGACGGAGGAACCGATCCGTCTCGTCGGGGAGAGCGCGCGCGTGCCGGTCGCGATCGATCAGCGCGTCACCGAGTCGCTCCAGGCCGACGACCGCCTCGTGCAACAACAGCACCGTGCGTTCCTCGACGTCGAGGACATCGAGGCCGAGCGCAACCCGGGCGCGGTCTACGGGGTCTACGTCAACCTGCCCGAGGAGCCGACCGCCGACGATCTCGCTGCGCACCACGTCGGCAACGTTTCGTTGTTCGGGGTCGAACGCGCCCGGAACCCGCGGGGCGACGAGCACGCGCATGGGCTCCACATCTCGATGGAGATCACCGACGTGCTCGACCGGCTCGCGGCCGAGGGCAACTGGCAGGATGGCCAGCGGCTCGACGTCACCTTCCGACCCATCTCCCTGGTGGAGCCGTCGGCCGACGCACCCGCAGCTCGAGATCGCGCCGCCGGCACATCCCGACTTCCCGATCACGATCGGCCGCGTGAGCGTTCACTTCGCCTGATGGCCACCGTCCAGGGCGAGTTGGGACACCAGCGTCTCGAAGTCCGACGTTGGCTGCTTCGACATCCTGAATCCGTCGCAGCCATCCTCGTGGGGGTCGCGTGGCTGTGGCTGGTCTCGATCGAGCTCCGAGGCGCGTCGGCAGGCGGTCATGCCGGGATGGCGATGATGCAGGGTATGCCGGGGATGGACATGGCGCCCGAGACTCCCCGGTTGCCAGGTATCGCGAACCCGATCGGCTGGTGGGTGTTGATGTCCGTGGCGATGATGGGCCCCGGAGCGCTCGCCGGGGTCAGGCACACGGGGTTAAACAGCCTGCGCTGGCGACGTGGGCGGGCGATGGCTGGGTTCGCCGCCGCCTATCTCGCGGTGTGGGCGATCTTCGGCTCGGTGGCACTCACGGTCGTCGCCGCTCTACCCGGTGCCCCGGGCACTGCCGCGCTCGTCATCGTCCTCGCGCTCGCTGCAGGGTGGCAGCTGACCCCGCTCAAACGTCGTTGGCTCCGCGATTGCCATCGAAGCGTGCCGCTGCCACCCCGAGGCTGGAAGGCCGAGCTCGGTGCGCTTCGCTTCGGGCTCCGGAACGGGCTGGATTGCCTCGGTTCGTGCTGGTGTCTGATGCTCGTCATGGCTGTCGTACCGGCGCACCACCTGGTGTGGATGTTGGCGCTGACCGTCGTCGTCACGGCCGAGAAGCTCATGGAACGACCCCGTTATCTCACCCGGATGGCCGCCGCAGCGCTCGCGATAACGGCAGTTGTCGTGGTAGGGCTGACACTCGCATAGGTGCCTCGGCCAGTCGTCAGAACGGTCGTACCTCGTCACCGATCCGCATCAGCGCAGTGGGATCCCAGTGGGCGTCATCCTGGAGGCTCGGGTCGTGAGCGAGTCGCAGGCCCGTGATCCCGTTGGGCATCAACACGACATGGTTGCCGCCGTATCCGAACATGCACGGCACGCGATGAAGATGACCGCTCCGGGAGCGATACGGAGCGAACCACATCGTCTGCCTGTAGGTGTATTCCCCGCCCTCGATGAACTGCCCGGTCGGTCTCGGGGGTGGCCCCGATCGGCCAAGCAGCTCGGAGGTGAGGCTGCTGCTGAGGATCTGCCGACCACCTGCCCGGCCGCCCGCCTGCAGGAGTTCGGCGATCTTCGCCAGGGAGTCGAGCGTCGCGAAGAGCCCGAAGGCTGAGATCGGGATCGGACGGGACGACTCCACATCTTGTGTGTGCGTGAGGTTGAGACTCGATATCCCGATCTCGCGGTAGACATCCGCGGTGATCGTGCTCCACACGGTCGCACGAGTGGTCCTTTCCAAGAACCGATCCATCGCGGCGCCGGCGATGAAGATGTCCTGATCTCGGTAGCGCGCGACACGCCCCGGGCCCCACGGGTACCGACCACACCCGAAGGACGCGGCGAGCTTCTGCTGCTTCGTCTCAGCCTCTATCCATGTTCGATAGTTCAGCGCGGAAGACGACATGTCCGTCGGGTCGACCCCGTAGTCCGCCATGATGTTCGCAGGTGCTGATTCGGGAGCGGCATCTCCGATCCCCGTCGCCATGTCCAGGCAGTCGGCGATCGTCACTCCTGCCCAGGCATCATGATCCGCTGTCACGTCGAGGAGATCGACGATCCGACGATCGACGAACTCGTCTCCGAACATCTGCGCGAGCCTGAGCGAAGCGACGGCGGCGAACGCGGACTTCGTGACGGACCACACGCCGAACACCATGTCATCCTGATACGGGAAGTCGCCCGCCTCGGAGCGGCAGGGTTGGGAGAACAGCTCGTTGTCCACCACGAGTGCGTGCACGATCGCCGACTCACCGAACGTCCCATCGACACCATCCAGGGCGCGAGGATCGTGCGGCTCGAGGTCGGACCAAGGGCGTCGAACGAGTCTCCCTGCGCGCTCCTGCTTCCGAGCTCCGAGCACGTTGGTGAAGCGGCGAACATCCATTGGCGTCAGCTCGGCCTCGGTGGTCCCCCAACCGACGACCGAGCCCGGCACCAGATATGGCGCCGTGAACTGCACGATCTGGAACCGGACATCACGAACGTCGTGGTCGTCGAACGTGAATGTCAGCACGCCGTTGTGCGTATCGTTCTCGAGCGGATGGCAGAGGGCGAAGGGGAACCCGGCACGAGACCGACCTCCGTCCGGCCTGTCGAGCCACACCCGGCCGGGGCTGGCGATCAAGCTCCAGTAGCTCTGGTCCTCGCTCGAGGGAACGAGACCACGCTCGAGTGGAACCAGTTCCCCAGCCGCGGCCACGAGGTGCAGCGTGACGGCGGGGAATCGATCGATCCTCTTGCCCAGCACGAGACGCTGATCGGGAAAGTTCGCGAGATGGATGGGGGCATCTCGGATCGCGAGTGCGCCCGCGAACGCGTGCCGGGCGGGGCTCGACGTGTTGATAGGAGCGAACGCGCTGCCGTCGGACAGCCCCGGCCAGTCAGTCATGCCGGTGGAACCTAGCGAACGGGGTCGCGGTTGTACGCGCGACGCGCCGACTGGAAGCACACCACGGTGATGCCGACGCACCAGGCGAGAGCGACGGCAGCACTGCTGCCGATCGGCGTGCCCATCAGCAGTCCCCGCAGGGTCTCGATGATGGGCGTGAAGGGCTGGTACTCGGCGAACCAGCGGAGTGCAACCGGCATCGTGTCGGTCGGGACGAACCCGCTGCTGAGGAACGGCAGGATGAGCAACGGCATGGGGATATTGCTCGCCGTCTCAACGCTCTTCGCCCTCAGGCCGAGGGCGACGCACAGCCACGTCATCGCCAAAGTGACCATCGCGAGGAAACCGGCCACGGCGATCCACTCGAGGAGCCCGGCCGTAGGTCGGAACCCGATGGCCAGGGCGACGCCGACGGCGACCACGAGGCTGAGCGCCGTCTGGATCATGCTGCCGAAGACGTGACCGGTCAGCACCGACGGCCGGAAGATGGCCATCGTTCGGAACCGGGCGATGATGCCTTCGGTCATGTCCATGGCAACCGAGATCGCCGTTCCCTGGGCGACGCTGGCGATGGCGATGATGATGATCCCCGGAACGATGTAGTTGATGTAGTCGGCCCGGCCTCCCGAGGCATCACCGAGGCCCGCGCCCATGGTGCCGCCGAAGACGAAGGCGAACAGCAGCAGGAAGACGACCGGCATAGCGACGAGCATCACCGTCAGGCTCACGTAGCGTTGCATGTGCCGGAGCTGGCGCCGAAGCATGGTCATCGAATCGGTCAGGGCGAAAGCTGGGGTGCTCATACCGCTTCCCTTTCATGTTCGGGTTGACCGGTCAGTGCGATGAAGACGTCGTCGAGATCCGGTGTGTGCAGGGAGAGACTGTCGACCTCGATCGAGGCACGATCGAGCTGGGCGAGCAGCGTTCGGAGCGATCGGACGTCTCCTCCACCCGGGATCTGCAGGGCGAGCGCCTCATCGTCGCGGGCGGACCCGCCGAGGGCGTCGGCGGCCGCTTCGAGTCCCTCGTGGTCTGTGAACTGCAGGCGGATGTGGCCGCCCGGGATGCGACGCTTGAGCTCTCCCGGGCTTCCCTCCGCGATCAGCCTCCCGTCGTCGAGGACGGCGATCCGGCCGGCGAGCTGATCTGCCTCGTCCAAGTTCTGGGTCGTGAGGAAGATCGTGACCCCATCGGCCACGAGGTCGCGGATGATCTGCCACATGGTGCGGCGGCTGCGTGGGTCGAGGCCCGTGGTCGGCTCGTCGAGGAAGATGATGCGCGGGTCGCCGATCAAGGTCATCGCGAGGTCGAGCCGGCGACGCATGCCGCCCGAGTACGTGGAGGCCGGCTTCACCCCCGCCTCCACCAGGTCGAACTGCTCGAGCAGCTGCGCGGTCCGCCGCCTGCCCGCCGATCTTCCGAGGTGGCGCAGGTCCGCCATGAGGTTCAGGTTCTCCTCGCCGGTGAGGAGGTTGTCGACCGCGGAGAACTGCCCCGTGACACCGATCAGGGCGCGCACCTCGTCGGGGTCGCGCGAGAGGTCGTGGCCCGCGACCCGCACCTGGCCGCCATCGAAGCTGATCAAGGTGGACAGGATCTGCACGGCGGTGGTCTTCCCGGCGCCGTTGGGGCCGAGGAGCGCGAAGATCGTTCCCTCCGCGACGTCCAGGTCGATGCCGTCGAGCACGAGGTTGTCGCCGAAGGACTTACGCAACCCGGTGGCCGCGATCGCGGAACGAGATGTCGTGGTGGTCATGCCTCTTCCTTTCCGTTGTCGTCCGCAGGGCTGCGGCGGATGGTGATATCGCCGTAGGCGGTCCGGGCGCGCACGTCGACCGCCTCCTCGTCCGGGGTGGGACGGTCGGAAGCCTGCAGGTCGTTCTGGACGTTGCCGAACCCGGTCTTGAGGTCCAGCCACGCCGCCACACCGTCGCGAACCCCGACGTCGATCTTGCCGGCCGCGCTTTCGGCGACGACGACGCCACGTGCGACCTCACCCAAGCGCACGTCGCCGTTGGCGGTCTTCGCGGTCGCCGCGGCCTGCGCCCGATCGATGGTGATCCTGCCGTTGGCCGCCTTCACGCGCACGTCGCCCGTGATCTCGCCGATCCACGTGTCGCCGTTGGAGTTCTTGATCACCGCCGTCCCGTCGATGCTGCCCATCGCCACGGCGCCGGAACCCGTCGAGACCTGAACATCTCCGACGGCCCTGCCCACCGTGATGTCGCCGGCGCCGGCTTTGAGGTCGAGCAGGTCCGCCTGGTCGAGCTGGATGTCGCCGACGCCGGTCTTGAAGCGGCATCCGCCGATACGGCCGGTGCCGCGCAACACGGCCACCCCCGCCTCACCGCTCAGATGAGATCCCGTCGGAAGCTCGATCTGCACATCGATCGACTCCCCGCTCGCGCGGAAGGACCAATGCCGCCAGCCCTTCGGCCCCTGGACCAGCAATCTGCCGCTCGCATACTCCACGCGGGTCTGCTCGGCGGCGGCCACGTCGGACTTCTTGGCTGGGTCGCTCGGGCGAACATCGACGACGGTGTCGGGGCGGTCGCTCGCTACGACCTGGATGTCACCCATGCCAACTTCCAGGGTGACGGTGATCGGTTCGGGGGTATCGAAGGTCGGCATCGAACATCCCTCCCTGACTAGCGCGCCCAGCCCGAGTAGCGCTGAGCGCCCTTCGGTGCGCGTCGTTCGGCTCGACGGACGGCATCGTTCCGGCCGAGTCTCGCGGTGGCAGCTCGCACGAGCCAGGCGTTGACCGACAGCTCGTCGCTGTCGGCAGCCTGCTCGATCCGGGCCTTCAGGCGATCGGGCATACGGAGGTTGATCCGGGACATCGCGCCCTCGTCGCCCTCGGTCGGACCGGCGGCGCCACCGGTCGGCCACGCACCCGACCTGCTCTCCTCGCCCTCGAGCGACTCCTCCCCGGAGGGATCGCCCGGCGGGAGCGTCACCACGAACTCGGGATCACGACCTCGCAGCCGCAGCTCGACCGAGCCCGGTGCGAGCTCGGTGGTTATCTCCTCTGTCGCCGCCGCCAGTGCGTCCTGCAACGCCAGCCGGATCGCCGCGTCCAGCGGCGCGACGAGACGCTCGGCGAGCGCACGAGCCTCATCACCCCCTGCCCCGGCCGCGACTTCCAGTTGGCTATGGATGCTCTCGACGTACGGTCCCAAGTCCATGGCGCGAGGATGGCACCATCAGTGTGCCACTGTCAACCCTCAATGGCATCATCGTGATGCCACTCCCCCTCGCACGCGTTCGGTCTGGTGGCGTCGATCAGTGGCAACTGCACGCGGTGGAATCAGCTGCCCGGCGGAGGTTCCCAGAGCTCGAACCGGGTGCCTTCAGGATCGACCGCCCATCCGAAGCGCCCGAGCTCCGACTCCTCGAGCGCATCGATCACCTCGACTCCAGCCGAGCGCAACTGGGCCAGCATCGCGTTCAGATCGCCGACGCGGAAGTTCACCATGAACGCCTGCTCCGGCCGTCCGAAGTACTCGGTGTCACGATCGAAGATGGCCCAGGTCGTGGAACCGCCCGGCGTCCACTCGAATGGCTTGCCGCCCCAGTCGGAGATGTCGATGCCGAGATGTTCGGCATATCAGTCCGGCAGGCTCGCGGCCTGTTCGGCGCGCTGAAACACCCCGCCGATCCCGGTGACTCGCTCCATGATCGCCATGCTAAGCGAGAGGGTCACCGGAGTGGCTCCGGGGGCGAGACTTGAACTCGCAACCTACGGATTAACAGTCCGCCGCTCTGCCGATTGAGCTACCCCGGAAGGAACGAAAGGGAGTCTAGCAGTGGCCTCCGCACCGCTCCGGACATCGCGCTACGCTGTCGGCCCAACGACGCCAGGGAGGAACACCATGAAGCTCCGCAACCTGATCTTGATCGGACTCGGGATCTTCATCGGCTACAAGCTGGCCGCCAAGATGCGCGAAGACGACCCCAGCGTCGTCAAGGGACCGCAGCGCCGGCAGGAGGGGGCCAGCTCGAGCCGGACCGCACGCGCGGTCTCGTCGCAGGCCCAACGGATCGCCGAGCAAGCGACGACCAGGAGCCTCGACATCATCAAGCGCGCGCGGGGTTCGCTCCGCGACCGCATGGGCGAGTACGAGAACGACGACGCGGTCTGGAACTAGTCCACCTCAGACTACGGCGGCATCAGCTCTGCGCGTCGGGCCACTGGCCGTACCACGAGCGGAGGCGCCGGAGTCGCGATTGCTTCTTCCTTTGGTGCTCCCGCATCCGACGCAGGATGTCGTCGAGCGTGCGGATCGCGTCCTCGATGAACGGGCCCTTGTTGAGCATCACGCACTCGGCGCGGGCGCTCATCGCCGCATCCGTAATCTCGGCCCGTGATGGGGTTCCCGTCTTGGCCATGCCTTCGAGTACTTGCGTGGCCCAGACGACCGGAAGGTGGGCCGCCTCGCACAGCCAGAGGATCTCCTCCTGAACCTCCGCGAGACGCCGGTACCCGCCTTCGACCGCGAGGTCGCCTCGCGCGATCATCACGCCGGAGAAGGGCCATCGCATCAACTCGAGGAGGATCTCCGGGAGGTTGCGGAACCCGGCGACGGTCTCGATCTTCGCGAGGATGCCGAGGTCCTCACCTCCCAACTCCTCCAGCCGCTTCGCGATGGCGTCGACATCCTCGGCCGGACGAACGAGGCCGACCAAGTCGGCGTGCTCGGCGACCGCCGATCGTCGTCGAACCAGACCGGCTCGCCGACCTTGACGCCGACAGCGACCGCTCGCCGTCAGGAAGCGGCGGAGCGCCTCTTCGAGGTAGTCGCGGAGCTTCTGCGAACGCGACGGGTGGCGCAGCTTCGACAGCGTCTTCGACTCGATCTGCCGGATCCGCTCGCGGGTGACGCCGAACTCGCGGCCGACCTCTTCGAGCGTCCGCGGATGTCCGTCGATCAACCCGAACCGCAGTTGGATGACCTTCTTCTCCCGCTCGCTCAGCGTGTGCAGCACCGACTCCAACTGCTCCTGCAGCAGGATGAACGACGCCGCGTCCACCGGGACGACCGCGTCGGAGTCTTCGATGAAGTCGCCGAGGTGTGAGTCTTCTTCTTCGCCGATCGGCGTCTCGAGCGACACCGGCTCCTGCGACACCTTCTGGATCTCGCGCACCTTCTCGGCGCTGATGCCCATGACCTTGCCGATCTCGTCGGGCGTGGGTTCGCGGCCGAGGTCCTGCAGCAGCTGACGCTGCACGCGGACCAGCTTGTTGATCGTCTCGACCATGTGCACGGGGATCCGGATCGTCCGCGCCTGGTCGGCGATCGCGCGCGTGATGGCCTGGCGGATCCACCACGTGGCGTACGTCGAGAACTTGAACCCCTTGGAGTGGTCGAACTTCTCCACCGCGCGGATCAGGCCGAGGTTGCCCTCCTGGATCAGGTCCAGGAACAGCATGCCGCGCCCGACGTAGCGCTTGGCGATGGAGACGACCAGCCGGAGGTTGGCCTCGATGAGCTTCTTCTTGGCGAGCTGGCCGTCGCGCTCGACGCGACGGAGCCAGTCGTCCATCTCCTGCTCGGTCTTGGGCCGGTAGGACTTCGCGATCTTCTCGCGGCCGATGCCCTCGACCTTGCCGAACGCGGTCTGCTGATGGTCGCGGATCTCCCAGACCCGCTCCACGACCAGCTTGAGCGCCTTGGGGTCGGCCTTGGGGTCCTCCTCGAAATGCTGCTGGAGCGCGGTGGAGAGCTCGCCGGCCTCGATCCTGCCGGGCCAGGTCCACCTCCTGCGCGGCGTTCAGCAGCGGGACCTTGCCGATCTCCTTCAGGTACATCCGGACCGGATCGTTGGTGGGAGCCTTCAGCAGGTCCACTTCGATCCGCACGTTGGTAGCGGGATCCGAGTCCTCGCCGGGTACCTCGATGACCTCGATGGCCTCTGCGGACAGGTGCTCCTGGATCTGCGTCAGGAACTCTTCGACCTGCTCGGGGGTGAAGTCGTCGACGGGGACGGCCTCGAGAAGGTCCTCGGAAGTGACGAACCCACGCTCCCGCCCTTTGGCGGTGATGGATTCCTTGACTTCGTCCAGACTCATCGGCGGTTCGTCGGTGCGCGCCGCTTCAGCCAACGGTACTCCTCAGGACGTGAGCCACGGTGAACCGAGTGTACGAAACGTTCGGCGCGGTGACCCGGCCTCGTCCGCTACCGATCACCGCTCAGTCGATGCCCTGCTCGCCGTGGCCCAGACGACGGAGCTCGCCATCGAGACCGACCAGTTCGTTGAACAGGTCGTCATAGTCAGTATCGGTGATGGGGTTCAGTTTCTGGAGCCGCATGCGTATCGCGTCGCTCTTGCTCTTCAGCAAGAACTCCTGCAGGCGCGCCCACACGCTGCGCGCGTAGTCGGGGCCCTCGCCGTTGAGCGGTTCGACCGCGAGCGACGACACCGCGGCCGCGAGCTTCGGGTCCTCACCACCGGCGATCGCGGCGACGTCCCCATCTGCCGACTCGATCGCCAGGAACAGGCGTCGGTGCGACGGATCGCGGAAATGCTCCGGCTGCAGCTTGCCGACGAACGCCCTGTACGTCTCGCCGTCGCCGACCAGGAGCTTCAGCATCTCGCGTTCGACCTTCTCCTGCGCCGAGACGCGCTTCATCGTCTTCGCGACCTCTTGCGGACGCCCACCCAAGCGCTGATCCAGCGCCTGCATCACCGACGACTCCGACACGCCTGCCAGGTCCGCGAGCATGTGCCCGTACTGGCTGCGGCGCACGGGATCCGAAAGCCCTTCCAGGATGGGGAGCGTGTCGGCGACGGCGGCGGACTGCCCTTCGACGGTGGACAGGTCGTGGCGCGCGACGGTCCGGCGGACCATGTACTCGACCAGCGGCCGCGACTGCGTCGCGGCCGCTCGCACACCGTCGGCGCCGTGCTTCGCGACGAAGTCCGCCGGATCCAGTCCCTGCGGCATGATCATCACGACCGCCTGTACCGGATAGGTCTCCTGGAACGCGTACGCGCGTTCTGCCGCGCGTGCGCCGGCCTCGTCCGAGTCGAACGCCAGGATCGCGCGTTGCGCGAACCGGCTGAGCAACCGGAAGTGCGCCTCCCCCAGTGCCGTGCCGCACGTCGCGACCGCGTTCTCGATGCCGGCCTGCGAGAGACCGATCACGTCGGTGTATCCCTCGACCACGTACACCTCACCGCTTCGCGCGATCGACGTTCGCGCACCGGCCAGGTTGAACAACACCTCGTTCTTCTTGTAGATCGGTGTCTCGGCGGTGTTCAGGTACTTGGCCTGCTCGCCGGCTCGCGGATCGGTCGGCAAGATCCGGGCGCCGAACCCTATCCCGCGGCCTTGGAGATCGTGGATGGGGAACGTGACCCGCCCGCGGAACCGGTCGCGGATGGCGGATCCTTCGTCGCCGCGGGTCGCGAGGCCCGCCTCCAACAAGATCTCCGGGGAGAACTCGCGGGCCATCCGCTTGAGCAGGAAGTCCGGGTATCCCGGGGCGTACCCGATGCCGAACCGCTGGACGGACTCCGCCGAGATGCCGCGGTCGGCGACGTACTTCCGCGCCTCCTCGGCCTCGCGCCCCTCGGCCAGCATCGCCGTGTACAGGCGCGCCGCCTCCTCGTTCGCCTTGATCAGCGCGATCCTGCGCGCCGCGGCGCGACGTTCGGCCGGCGAGTCGCCTTCGTAGTGGAGCGTCACGCCGGCCTGCTGCGCCAACCGTTCCACAGCCTCGGTGAACCCCAGGTGCTCCAGCTCACGGATGAACGTGATGGCGTCGCCGCCCTTCCCGCAGCCGTGGCAGTGGAAGACCTGTTTGGCCGGCGAGACGCTGAACGAGGGCGTCTTCTCCTGATGGAACGGGCAGAGGCCGGTCATGTTGTCGCCGCCGGCCTTCTTGAGCGTGAGGTACTGCGAGACGAGCTTGACGATGTCGGTCCGATCGCGGACCGCCTCGACGTCCTCCTGCTTGATCCTGCCCGCCACGGGTGCTCCCGGCTCTAGATGAGCCAGCCCTGGGGAAGGAAGAGCTGCTCGTACGTCCGCAGGGCGTACCGGTCCGTCATCCCGGCGATGAAGTCGGCCACGCGGGTCGGCAGGTCCCCCGGAGCCTGATGGTACTCGTGCGGCATCTCCTCGGGATGCTCGAGGAAGTGCGAGAACAGATCCCGGATGAGGTGCACGGCCTTCTCGTGCTCGATCCGTGCCCCCTCGCGCGTGTAGACCTGCTCGAACAGGAAGTCGCGGAGCGTGTCGAGCGCCGAGAAGACCGCCGGTGACAAGCGCACTTCCGGCTGATCGGCGCTCTGATCGATCAGGTCGATCACCAGCGCGTTGATCCGCGCGCCATGGGTGTGACCGAGGACGTCGAGTGGCTGGCGCGGAAGCTCGCCCGGATCGAGCACGCCGGCCCGGACGGCGTCGTCGAGGTCGTGGTTGATGTAGGCGATGCGATCCGCGAACCGCACGATCTGCGCCTCGAGCGTGGCAGGCGCCGGCATGGACCACGGGTGGTTCACGATGCCGTCGCGCACCTCCCACGTGAGGTTCAAGCCCTTCCCGTCGTCCTCCAGATAGTCGACGACACGCAGGCTCTGCTCGCTGTGCCGGAACGGCCTGCCGAGGAACGGGCTGAGCGCCTGCTCCCCGAGGTGGCCGAACGGCGTGTGCCCCAGGTCGTGGCCGAGCGCGATCGCCTCCGCCAGATCCTCGTTGAGCCGGAGCGCGCGGGTGACCGTGCGGGCGATGTGCGAAACGTCGAGCGTGTGCGTGAGCCTGACCCGGTAGTGGTCGCCCTCGGGCGCCAGGAACACCTGCGTCTTGTGCTTCAGCCGGCGGAACGCCTTGGAGTGAGAGATGCGATCGCGGTCACGCTGGAAGACCGTTCGAACGGGATCCTGGGGCTCGTCGCGCTCACGGCCCTTCGACCCCTCGGCGAGCGTGGCGCGAGGATCGAGCGTCTGTCGCTCGATCTCCTCCGTTCGTTCGCGTGGGGTGGCCATCAGGTCATGCTATCGCCGGGCGGAGACAGAGCCTGAGGGATCACGCGGGCGGCGGGCGCCGTTCAGCGGCCGAAGATCCGGTAGTAGAGGTATGCCAGGGTTTCGCGGGCGTAGCCGCTGAACCGTGTGTCCTCGCTGGTCGCTGCGGACGTCCAGGTCGCGGAGGCGTACCCGCGGATCCCGAGGTCCGATGCCATGCGAGTGATGCGCGCGTTGTGCCACGGGTCGGAAACCAGGAACGCGCTTTCCAGCCCGTGCCCGTGCATGTACCTCGCGGCGCCTACCAAGCTCTCGAACGTGGTGCGCCCGACGGGCTCGGCCAGGGCGGCGTCGGCAGGAACCCCCTGGGAGACCAGGTAGTCGCGGCCGGCCTGCGCCTCGGTCGTCGTGTCGCCCGGCTCTTTCCCTCCCACCACCATCACGTGGTCGGCCCGACCCTGCTGGTACAGCAGGACGGCGTGATCCAACCGCCCCTGGAACACGGGCGACGGCGTTCCGTCGTACTGCGCCGCCCCGAGCACGATGATCAGGTCGGCGCGCTCGACGCGACTGGCGACGTCGTCGTGGGCCGCTCGCCACACGGTCCACGCGCTCGCGCCGAGCAGGATCAACGGGACCAGGAGGATGAGCGCGACCGCGGCGAGGATGGGATGCCGACGGATGCGGGTCACCCGTCAAGGCTAACAACGGGTTCGTCCAAACCCTGTCTCAATCCAGACACATCGTGCGCACCTGTCCTTCGAAGATCACGGTCCGACCGACCCTGGCGACGACCTCGTCCAGCGCGTCCTTCGTGGGGGCAACGACACCCAACAGGTAGGCGTCCAGGTGGAAGTCCGCGGGCAGGCCCTCGAAGCAGGCGACCGGCGAGACCACGATCGAGCCACCGACGATCTCGAGGACGTCGGCCGTCTCCTCGCTCATGTCGTGGGGATCGGCTTCCGTCCTGAAGACGGCGATCCACTTCTCCACGGAGCCCGTCCCCGCATCGGGCGACGGGCTCGCGGACGCGCTCAGGTCGAGCGTCCTCGCCCCGCCGGAGTTCGAGCACGCCGTGGCGGCGGCGACCAGCAGCGCCGCCGCCACGACGAACACTCGACGCGTCACCGTCATACCGAGACCACCCAGCTCCACCCTTGATACTCGGGCAGGCGCGCCCGGAAGTCGGTCAGCGCGGCCAACGGGTCGACGCCGGCCGGCAACAACATCACGGCCGCCCACACGCCGGGACGGACGACGTTCGGCGCAGTCATGCTGTCCACGACCTCCACCGGTGCGCTCTCGCCGAACGCCGCGTGGATGTCCGCCACCGCAGTGTTCGCATCGTCCGAGGTCGCGAAATCTCCCACGAGGATCCCGGCGATGGAACCGTCCGCCGGAGCAGGAGCGCTCGTCGGCTGCGCCGTCGGTGTGGGGGTCGGGGTCTGCGAGGGTGTCGGCGACATCGTGGGAAACGGGGTCGGCGTGACGGTCGGGGTCGGAGTGATGGTCGGCGTCGGCGTGGGAGTCGGGGTCGGGACTGTGTCGAGCCATGCCGGGGTCATATCCGGGTCCGGGACCGAGCGAGGGTCGACCAGGGCCGCGCCGCACCCGAGGTCCACCAACGTGGTCGCCGATGCCTCCGCGTAGAGCCGCCACTCCCCGCTCGCCTGGTCGTAGAGGTTCCAGATGCGACGTCCGTCCTGGCTCCCGGCGAGGTACATCTCCCTCGGGAGGTCGCGCACCTTGGTGGCGACGCCGCCGGCGGGCAACCGCCAGAGCTCGAACGCGGGCATCCGGGTCGCGGTCGCCAGTCCCCTCACCAGCACGAACTCGATCGAGCCGTCGTCCCGCACGATCGGTGTCCTGATGGCGACCCAGTGGTCACCTTTGGCGTGGAACGCGGTGACGCGGGACCAGCGGCGGGAACGCAGATCGTAGCGCCAGAGGTTGTCGAGACCTTCGTCTTCGGTTCGAGAGAAGCCCGGCTCGGGCTCGGCCACCACGGACATGACGGCGTGGTCCGTCGCGAACACCGGCGAGAAGACGCCGATCGTCCGCAGAGGAGGCGCGATGTCCAACGTGGACGACGTCGCGGGCGACCAGAGCCGCAGACGAGAACCGAGCGACCACACGAGCCGGCCGTCGGACGACCACGACGGATCCGACGCCTCGCCGGGTTGGGCCAGCCGGACTTCGTCGTGGGCGGTCTCGATGACCACATCATCGGGCCCCCGACGATCTACGACGAACGCGATGCCGGTCCCCGGTCGGAGCCTGGCGTCTCGAACGACCTCCGGACCGGTAACCTGCGGACGGAACGTCTGGCGCCGGCCCTCCCCGTCCACGATGACCAGGGAGCGTCCTCCGACGACGGCCGGGATGCCGCCAGCCTGCCGGGCGGCCGCGACGGGCGTGAGCGCCCGGCCGGTCTCGGCCTCACACGCCACGGGGCGCGCGGCCCGGCCGAGATCCACGCCCGCGAACGCCCCGGCGAGAGTCGCGGTGATAGTCGCCGCGATGAGTACTGCCTTCCGACGCATGCTGCCTCCTCAATAGCCGGTGACGTACTGGAAATGCATGGGGTCGGGGATGGTGCTGAAGTTGAACCCCCAATAGAAGTTGTGGCCCGGATACGCGCCCTTCCAGAGGTTGGGCAGGTACTTCTTGTAGTTGTGGCCGTCGGCCCCCACCCCGTTCCACGTCGTGGCCCCACGCGGGTTCCGCTGCCAGTTGATATCGATCGCGGCGCCGAACGCATGCACCGACCAGCTCGTCGTTCCCTCGATAAGGCGACAGTTGTATCCGCCGATGCCCGGGTACAACGCCTGCTCCTTGAGCTCGGCGCTGATGTGGTTGCGGATGTTCCAGCTGACATCACGATCGATGTACGGGTGGTAGTTGATGTATCCGTCGACCCCCGGTGTGGATTGCGACGGCCAGGACGACCGCGCCGCGTTCGCCGCTGCGCTGCATGGTTGCCCGAACGTCGCGACCAACGCGTTGTACCCGCGCGGTCGATGCGGGATCCCTGCGGCCGAATGATCGTGGGTCCAGCCCAGCGGGGGCAGGGCCCGGGCCGCTAACGGCGCTCCGAGGAATCCCACGAGCGCCGCGCACGCGACGCTCGCCACGACCAACCATCGCCCATGGGCGAGGACCCGGTGACGTGATCCTTCGCGCATCTCCACCTCCTGACGTTCGGGGGAGGCGGGGGATCTCGACGCTACCGTGCGTGGCCGCAACGCCACATCGCCGGTCCGGGGGCGGTTGGCATGTCGTCGGCGGATTCCCGGTGACCGCCGTCACCCGCAACACCGGGCCGGCTGCTAGCCTCGGGCCGGTTCCGCGAGCGCGCCGAAGGGTCCCCACATGCCGATCGTCCTCACAGGTTCGGACCTCACGATCGACGACGTCGTCGCGATCGCCCGCTCGAACGAGACGGCAACGCTTGCCCCGGAGGCGACCGCGAGGATGGCGGCGACCCGTGCGATCGTCGACCGCATCCTGGAGCGCGGCGACGAGGTCTACGGGCTCAACACGGGCGTAGGAGTCCTCAAGCGCATCGGGGTGCCCGCGCACGCGGAGACGCTCGCCTCGTTCAACCTCGCCATGGTTCGCGCCCACCGCGTGTCGGCCGGTGGGCACGCTCCTCCCGACGTCGCCCGGGCCTCGATGGTCTGCCTCGCGAACACGCTGGCCGTCGGCGCAGCCGGCGTTCGTCCGGCCATCGCCGAGCTCCTCCTCTCCCGGCTGAACGCCGGCACGGCGCCGACCATCCGCGTCCTGGGCTCGATCGGGCAGGCGGACCTGGCGGCGATGGCGGACCTAGCCCTCGGCATCGCCGACGAGCTCGCGCTCGCGCCGGGCGAGGCGCTCGCGCTCCTGGACAACAACGCATTCTCGACGGCGTGGGCGGCGCTCGCGCTCTCCGACGCGAAGGGGCTGGTCGCATCGATGGAGGCGGCCGGCGCGCTCTCGCTGGAGGCGTTCGGCGCGAACCTCACGATGATCCACCCGGTCATCGACGCGATCCGTCCCTACCCCGGACTCGCGACGACTCGGGCACGTCTGGCCACCCACCTCGAAGGCAGCCACCTCTTCGAACCGGGCGCGCCGCGACACCTCCAAGATCCGCTCACGTTCCGGAACCTGCCGCAGATCCTCGGCGCCACCCGAGACGCGCTCGCGTTCGCGGAGCGACAGGTCACGATCGAGCTGAACGCGTCCCAGGGGAACCCGGTCGTCGTCCCCGAGGAGGATCGCGTGATCTCCGTCGCGAACTTCGAGGTGCTCCCGGTCGCCCTGGCGCTCGACCTGGTCCGCGGCGCGCTCGCCTCAGCCGTGTCGGCCGCATCCGAGCGAGCGGTCAAGCTCCTGGAGACCGCGTGGTCGGGGTTGCCGACCGGCCTGACGGGGGCGGAGGAGCTCGCCGATGCGGGACTCGCGATGATGGGGATCGCGGTGCAGTCGTTCGCCGCGGAGGCGCGGCTCTTGGCGCAGCCCGTGTCGTTCGAGCTGGTGTCGACGGCGCACGCCGAGGGGATCGAGGATCGGATGACGATGGCGCCGCTCGCGGCCCGGCGCCTGTCCGAGATGGTGCAGCTCGCCCGGCTCGTGGTGGCCACCGAGCTGGTGGTGGCCGCCCAGGCGGTCGAGCTCCGTGGATCCGAACCGCTCGGGGACGGCACCACGGAGATCCTGGCGTCGGTGCGCGAGCGGTACCCCTTCCTGGAGAACGGCGACCTGGCCGCGAACGACCTGGACCCGGTGGTGAAGCTGGTCGCTTCCGGCCGGCTCTGATCTCCCGCTCAGACCGGGTGACCGGTGAGCTCCGGATGCACCAGCACGATCGTCCGAGCGCCCACGCCGTCGCGCAGCCGGTCGAACGCCGCGTCGATCCCGGCGAGGTCCGTCACGTCGGAGACCGCCTCCGCGATCGGGAACGCGTCCGCCGCCGCGAGCTCGGCGAGCGAACGGATCCCGGGCCGCGGGATCGCCCGATCCGTAGTACGTGCCCTGCAGGCCCTTCTCCGAGAGCAGGTCGAGGCGCGGGGAGCGTGACGTCGACGCCCTGGGGCGTCAGGCCGACGACCACCGCGGTGGCGCCGGGGCGAAGCACGTCCCACGCCTGGCGGATCGTGCCGGAGCGAGCCGACGACCTCGAACGCGTGGTCCACGCCGCCGCCCGAGAGGTCGCCGAACGGTTCGGACGACGTTCTCGATCGTCGCGTCGACCGTGTGCGTGGCGCCGAAGCTCCGCGCCGCTCCAGCTTGTCCGCACCGCGATCGACGGCGACGATCGGGTCGCGCCGGCGATCCGAGCAGCCGCGATGACGTGCAGTCCCACGCCGCCGCAGCCGATGACGCAGACCGACTCGCCGGGCTGCACGCGGGCGACCGCGTTGCACGGCGCCGAACGCCGTCACCACCGCGCAGCCGACCAGGGCGGCTTCGACACGGGCAGCTCCGGCGGGATCGGCACCGCGGATGCCGACGGGCACCACGCATGACTCGGCGAAGCACGACACGAAGTTGAAGTGGAGGAGCCGTTCGCCATCGACGCGGTGGAGTCGGGTCGTGCCGTCCGCATCGTGCCCTTCCACGAGGACGGCGCCGGCCGGCTCGCACAGGTTCGGCCTCCCGGCGAGGCACGGGCGGCACGCGCCGCACGCGGGGACGAAGCAGAACGCGACGTGATCGCCCGGTGCGTGACGAACGTCCGGACCGACGGCCTCGACGACGCCGGCGCCCTCGTGGCCCAGGACGATCGGCACGCGTTCGGACCCGAGGTGCCCCTCCGCCAGGTGGAGGTCGGAGTGGCACACGCCCGCGGCAGCGACGCGCACGCGCACCTCCCCCGGTCCGGGAGGATCGAGGATCACGTCCTCGACCGACATCGGCTCGCCCATGCGACTGCAGCACCGCGGCTCCGCACGCGGATCGCGTCGCTCATGCGACCCGGTGCGCCTCGAGGGCGTCGAGATCGAGCGTCACGCCCAGACCGGGACCGTCCGGCGGGCGGATCGTGCCGTCGGCCGCGATGCCGATCGGCTGCGGCAACATCCAGTCCCGGCGCTCCGGGCCCCAGGCCGGAGGATCGAACGGCACCTCGATGAACGGCACCGTCGACACCGCCATCGCGAGATGGAGGTTCGCGATCATGCCGACCCCGTTCGTCCACGTGTGCGGGCAGAACGCGCGGCCGACGGCGTCCGCGACGTCGCCGATCCGCCGGCATCCGCCGATCCCGCCAGCGAGCATCACGTCGGGCTGCACGACGTCGATGCCACCTCGCAGGATCAGGTCCCGCGCCTCGTGGAGCGTTCGCACCATCTCGCCCGCGGCCACACGCAGCGACGTTCGTCCGCGGAGCACCGCGTAGCCGTCGATGTCGGACGTCGGGAGCGGCTCCTCCAACCAGTAGACGTCGGAACGCTCGAGCGCCCGTGCGCACGCGTCGCGGTCGCGACGTCCCAGGGCGTGCGGACGTCTCCCGGCATGCGCCATCCGTGGTTCGCGTCGACCAGGAGCTCGATGATCTGAGCCGACCGCGTCCCGGACCGCTCGACGACCTCGACGTCCTCCCGCCAGTCCTCGTGTCGAACCGGAGCTTGATCGCCCGGATCCCGTCGGCGACGCCAGGTCTTCACGCGAGCGACCCGCTCCTCGGCCACAAGCCGTTCGCCGGTCGAGGCGTACGCGAGCAGCGAGTCCGATCGACCGCCCAGCAAGCGCCAGAGCGGCTCGCCGAGCGAGCGCCCGACCAGGTCCCACACCGCGACCTCGACGGCCCACGGACGGCCCCCGTGGAAGTCGACCGTCTCGCAGATGCTCCGGACCACCTCGGTCCGACGGGGATCGATGCCGACGAGTAGCCGCGATAGCAGGTCGGCGTCGGGCAGCGGCGCGCCGCTCGCCGTCCCGAACGCACCGTCGTCGGCGTGCACGAGCACGACCGTCTCCCGCAGGCGGTCGCGCGGAACGGGATCCCACGCGGCCCGGAACGGAGGATCGAGTGCGAGCTCGTACCGCCGAACCTCGATCCGCTCGATCTTCATCGTCCCTCCCCGAAGAACGCGTTGTGCGCCTGTTCCCGGCGGGCCGCGACGTCCAGAACTGCTTCTGCCGGATGAGCAGAGAGCGCATCGGCTACCGCGGCGCTCGTCGCGGCTCGGTTCGCTTCCTTCACCGCCGCCTCGTCGTGCGCCGCCGGGTCGACCCACACCGCCACGAGTAGCACGATATCGTCCGCCGTCGCCGCGTCGAGCACGCCGTCCGCCACCGCGTCCAGCACGCCCTGGGCGATCCCGAGCTGCGCCGCGCCCCACGTCATCCGGCCGAGCGCGTCGCCCGCGATCGGGGACTTGTTCACGACGACGTGGTCGGGCGAACGACGACGCCCGGTTCGACACGCACGCGAGGAACGGCAGGTCCGGGGCGTGGGCGAAGCGAGCGCCCCCACCACGGCGGCCGCCGTCGCCGACCCGCGACGGGCGACGACCAGTTGATGTGGCTGCCGTTCGGCACCTCGCCCGACCAGGCCTCCCCGATCCGGCCGTCGACGTCGCGCGCGGGATCGTCCGTCACGCCGAGCTCCCTTCCATCTCAAGGACCGCGCGGACGGCCTCGCCGTCGCGCACCAGATCGAGGGCGTGTTGCGCAGAGCTGAGCGGCAGCCGGTGCGTGATGAGCCGATCGAGAGGCAGCCGCCCGTCCCGGTAGAGCTCGATCGATCGCCGGGAAGTCGCGATCCGGCCGGGCGGAGCCGTACGCGCTCCCCATCACGCGGAGCTCCATCGCGGGATCGACAGCGCCGGCAGCGTCAGGACCGCGTCGGCGCGCGGGATCCCGATCAGCACCGCAGCGCCGCGCGGCCGAGTGGAGAGGAAGGCGGCCTGCATCGCCTCGGGCCGGCCGGTCGCCTCGATCGCGAGGTCGACGCCGCCGCCGGAGGCGTCGCGGATCGCGTCGGCCGTCTCCTCCGCTCCGGACCGCCAGACAACGCTCGCTGTGGCGCCCAGTTGCTTCGCGAGCTCGAGCTTCGCCTCCGAGACATCCACCGCGACGATCGGCGTGGCGCCCGCGATCGATGCTCCGAGCAGCGCCGAGAGCCCCACGCCGCCGCAGCCGATCACTGCGACACGCTCGCCCGGCCGGACATGCGCGGTCCGCCACACGGCTCCGAGGCCGGTCGAGACCGCGCACCCGACGATCGCCGCGACCGCAGCGGGCACGTCGTCCGGGATCGGGACGCAGCACGCAGCCGGCACCACGGCGTGCCGCGCGAACGTGGACAGGTAGGAGTAGTGGTGCAGTGGCGCCCCGCCGAGGGACAGGCGGGACGTCCCGTCCACCAGCCCGCCGGTTCCCATGCCCTGCCATGCCGTACGACAGAGATGCGGAAGGTCCCGCACGCACTCCTCACACCGGCCGCACGACGGCATCCACGACAGCGCGACGTGCGTGCCGGGTCGCAGGGCAACGCCCTCCCCGACGGACTCGACGACGCCGGCGCCCTCGTGACCCAGGACCGCGGGGCACGGTGTCTCCGCCGTGCCGTCGGCGGCGTTCAGATCGGAATGACACACGCCGCTCGCTTCCAAGCGGACGAGCGCCTCCCCGGCATGCGGCGCCTCGAGCTCGACGTCGCACACCTCGAGCGCCGCTCCGGTTCGAGGGAGGACCGCCGCGATCGTCCTCATGGTCCGTCGCTCCCGACGGATGCCGGGCGCTGCATGCGCCGCAGCTCGTCGATCGGGATGTGGCAGCGCATCAGATGCCCGGGCTCGGGCTCGGAGAGCGGCGGCTCCTGCTGTTCGCAGATGTCCCCGATCTTCCGGGGGCATCGCGTATGGAAGACGCAGCCCGACGGCGGCGAGACCGCGCTCGGGATCTCGCCCTCCAGGCGGATGCGCGAACCGTTCGCCCTCGCCGAACGTCGGCACCGCGGACAGCAGCGACTCCGTGTAGGGATGGTGCGGGCCCTCGAACGACGCGATCCGCGTCGCCCACCTCCATGAGCCGGCCGAGATACAGGACGGCGATCCGATCGGCCAGGTACCGGACGACGCCCAGGTCGTGCGAGATGAACACGTACGTGACACCTTCGATCGACTGCATGTCGGCGAGCAGGTTCAGGATCGCGGCCTGCACGGAGACGTCGAGCGCGGACGTGGGCTCGTCGCAGACCACCAGGCGCGGCTCGCCTGCGAACGCGCGCGCGATGGCGACGCGCTGCTTCAGCCCGCCCGACAGCTGGCCGGGACGCACGTCGATCAGTCGCTCGTCGAACCGGACCTCGCGCGCCAGATGCAGGATCCGTTCGTCACGCTCGGTGCCGGTCGTGTGCAGGAGCTTCGTGACGGCGCGCCCGATGATCCGGCGGACCGAGAACCGACGGTTCAGCGCGGTGTCGGGGTTCTGGAACACGATCTGCACGGCGCGCACCTGGGCCGACGAACGCTGCGCGACGAGCGGGGCGAGCGGGGCACCGTCCAGTTGCACGCTCGATCCCGCGTCGGGCGCCGTCAAGCCGAGCAGGATCCGAGCGAGCGTCGTCTTGCCGCTGCCGGACTCGCCGACCAGGCCGAGCGTCTCGCCGGGTCGCACCTCCATGGAAACGTCGCGCAGCGCCGCGACCGGATGGCCCTCCTGATGGAACGTCTTCGAGATGTCCGTGAGGGAGAGCACGGAGCGTGTCGGATCTGGCGTCGCGACCGCGGCCTCAGACGTCTCCACCGGTGCGGACGACACCGGCAGCGTCTGCGCCCGGTCGTGATAGTGACAGCGGCTGGCGTGCCCGGCGCCGAGCGGGATGAGCGCCGGTTCCTCCCGATGGCACCGCTCGTCAGCGAGCGCGCATCGATCGGCGAAGACGCACCCGTCGATCTCGGCACCGAGCGGCGGGAGGAACCCGGGGATGGTCGAGAGCCGGGCCCGGTCCTTCCGCACCCCACCGCGCGGGATGGAGCGGAGTAGTCCCACGGTGTAGGGGTGGCGCGGGTCGTCGAAGACGACCCGCGCCGGGCCTTCCTCCACAAGACGACCGGCATACAGCACGCCGACGCGATCGCACATCTTCGAGATCACCGCCAGGTTGTGGCTGATGAACAGCACGCTCGTCCCGAAGCGGGCCCGCAGCCCGGCGATCAGGTCGAGCACCTCGGCCTCGACCGTCGCGTCCAGCCCGGTGGTGGGCTCGTCGAGGATCAGCAGCTCCGGCTGGGACGCGAGCGCCATCGCGATGACGACGCGCTGCTGCATCCCGCCCGACAGCTGGTGCGGATACCGCTGCATCACGCGATCGGGGTCGGCGATCTGGACGGTGCGGAGCATCTCGAGCGTGCGCTCCTTCGCCTCGTCGCTCGACGCACCGCCGATCTCGAAGACCTCGGCGACCTGGCGGCCCACGCGCATCGAGGGGTTCAGGGCCGATCCGGGGTTCTGGTAGACCATCGAGACGGTGTTGGCGCGGCGCTCCCGCACCTGGTCGTCGCTCATGCGCCACAGGTCGGCGCCGTCCAACAGGACCGACCCCGCGGTGATCCGTCCGTTGCTGGGCAGGTATCGCATCGCGGCGAAGGCCGCGGTGGTCTTGCCGCACCCCGACTCCCCGACCAGGCCGTAGGACTCGCCGCGCCCGACCTCGAGGGACACCCCCCGCAGCACCCGGCGATCGATCCCGCGAACGCGATAGGCAACGTCCAGCTCACGGAGCTCGAGCGCCGGCGTCCCCTCGTCGCGCTGCTGGGGGATCGCGCTCATCGTTCGAACACCTGGTTCACGCCGTCGGAGATCAGGTTCACACCGACCACGAGACTCGCGATGGCGAGCGCCGGGAAGAGCGTCGTCCACCAGAAGCCCGCGCTGATCAGGCTGTAGTTCTCGAAGATCTGCAGTCCCCAATCCGGCGACGGACGCTGGATGCCGAAGCCCAGGAAGCTGAGCGTCGCGATCGCGAAGATCGCGTAGCCCAGGCGCACGGTGAACTCGACCAGGATCGGTGCGGACACGTTGGGCAGGATCTCCACGAACAAGATGTACGGCGCGCGCTCGTTGCGCAGCCGAGCCGCCGCGACGTAGTCCAGCTCGCGCTCGGATAGGACGGCGGCTCGCACCGTTCGGGCGATGATCGGCGTGAACACGACGCCGATCACCGCGATCACGGTGAATCGCGACGGGCCCAGCGCGACGAGCGCCAGCAGGCCGACGATCACGACCGGCACCGCCAGGAACGCATCGATCACCCGGCTCAGCGTGTCGTCGACCGCCCCGTGGAAGTAGCCGGTCACCAAGCCAAGCGCGGTGCCGAGCACCGTCCCGATCAACGTGGCGAGCGGCGCGACGATCAAGATGTCGCGCGCCCCCACGATCACGCGAGAGAAGACATCGCGGCCGAGCTGATCGGTCCCGAACCAATGGGCGCCCGACGGCCCCTGGAGCTTGCCGAGCAGCTCGAGCGCGTACGGATCCTTCGGGACGACCGACGACCCGAAGAGCGCGCACAGCACCCAGAAGCCCACGATGACCGCTCCGACCAGGAACGTCTTCGAGCGGACCAGCGCGCGGCGGCGCTCACGCCGAGCGATACTCGCGGCGCTCGGGCCGTCGGGTGACCGCTCGGTCGTCACGGAGTCGTCGACGACGCTCATCGCTCCCCCGACAGCCGGATGCGCGGATTCAGCGCCGCGTAGCAGATGTCGGCGATCAGCGTGGCCACCAGGTAGATCATGCCGATCACCAGGACGGCGCTGCCGAGCAACGGGAAGTCCTTCTGCTGGGCGGCGCGGAACAGCAACTGCCCGATCCCCTGGTAGTTGAAGATCAGCTCGATCGCGACCAGCCCGCCGATCAGGTACCCCGTCTGGGTCGCCACCACGGCGATCGTCGGAAGCAGCGCGTTGCGCAGGACGTGACGCCAGATCACGGTGCGTCGCGGCAGACCCTTGAGGATCGCCGTGCGCGTGTAGTCCGACTCGAGCGCCTCGACGGTCCCCACCCGCGCCATCCGCGCGATGTAGCCGAACAACACGAACACCAGGCACAGCGCCGGCAGGAGCAGGTACCTGGTCTGCGTGAGCGGTCCGGAACCTGCCGGCGCCGCGGCCGTCACCGGCAGCACGTGCAACCAGAGCGCGAACACCAGGATCAGCACGACCGCCCACACGAACTCGGGGATCACGGTCATCGACAACCCGCCCACCGAGATCGCCCGGTCGAGGAGCCGCCCGTGGTGCAGGGCCGCGACCACTCCCCCCAGGATGCCGAGCGGCACGACCAGCACGAACGCCAGCAGCGCAAGCTTCACCGAGTTCGCGAGCGCGGTCCACAGCATGCTCGCCACCGGCCGGCGGAACGCGTACGACGTGCCCAGATCGCCGTGGGCGACACCGCCGATCCAATCACCGTACTGGGCGACGATCGGCCGGTCGGTGCCCAGCTCCCTGTCGAGTTGCGCGACCGCACGCTGGTCGGCGAACGGACCGAGGATCCGGCGCCCCACGTCCCCGGGCAGCACGTGCGCGCCCGAGAATACGATGACGGATAGGACGAACAGCGTGAGGAACGCCAGGCCCACCCGGCGCAGCATGAATCGTCCCATCACGCCTCCGACCCCTCCCGGCGGGGGGAGCCAGGCTCAGCCCTCGTCCGTCACGCCGTGGCGCCCGCCAGCGTGAGGTCGATGTGACCCATCCCGGTCACCTGCACGCCGGCGTATCCCTTCTGGACCGCCGAAAGGTGGAAGTAGAAGTACGGGATCACGAGGGGGGTCTGGTCGAGCAGGAGCTCCTCGATCTTCTTCGCGGCCGTCTTCTGCGAGCCGACGTCGAGCGTCGCCACGTAGTCGGCGACCGCCTTGTCGTACGCCGGATCCGCGAAGTGGGCCGCGTTCCACGTGCCCGAGCTGGTGAGGGGAGCCGTGAGGAACACGTTCGGCACGCCGCGATGGCCGTAGTCGGTGATCCCCAGCGGCGAGTCCAGCCAGTACTTCGAGTAGTACGTCCCGACGTCGGTGACGCTCAGCTTCACGTTGATCCCGACCGGCTTCAGCGGCCTGCTGGATCACCTGCGCGAGATCGGGGATCTCGTAGTTGTCCCACGTGTAGAGCGTGACGTCGAAGCCCGACGGCCTGTCCCGCCGTCGGACAACAGCTGCTTCGCCTGCTCCACGTCGAGCGCGCGCTGCGGCACCGACGTGTCGGTCGACGGGAAGACCGGCGCGAACGGACTGTCGTTGCCCAGGTCGGCCTTGCCGTCCAGGAGCCCCTGGATGATCGACGGTCGGTCCAGCATGAGCGCGACCGCCTGGCGGGTGCGCTTGTCCTTGAACGGATCCTGGTCGCAGCGCATGTGCACCTGACGATGCTGTGAGGCCCGCACCGAGATCACGTCGATGTTCGGGTCGTTCAGCAGGCCCTGCCCCGAGACCGCCGAGAACTGGCTGAGGATGTTCACCTCGCCGCCCTGGATCCCCAGGACCTTCGCCTGGTCCTCCTTGTAGAACGTGATCTGGTTCGTGTCGGCGTTCGGCTGGCGGGTCTGGTCCCAGTAGTCGGGGTTCTTGCCGTACGTGACACCGACATCCGGCGTGTACGTCTGCATCTTCCAGGGACCCGTCCCGATGAACGTCTTGTCCCAGTTCCCGGAATACGTCTTGGGCAAGATGATCACGTTGTAGTTGTCGGAGCTGACCAGGTACGGGAAGTTGCCGTTCGCGGCATCCAGCGAGAACTCGACCGTCGCGTCGTCGATCGCCTTCGCCCCACCGGGCGAGAGCACCCCGGTGAACGCGGAGAGCGCGTTCGACTTGTTCTTCGGATCCGCGTGGAGCTCCATGGTCGCGACGACGTCGGCGGCGGTGAGCGGCGTGCCGTCCTGGAACGTGACCCCCTTCCGGATCGCGAACGTCCAGACCGAGCCGTCGCCGTTCGGCGTCCAGCTCTCCGCGATGCGCGGCTCCAACTGGAGCTGGTCGTTGGACCACGCCAGGTACTCGCCGGACTGTCCGAGGACGGCGAGACCTCCCTCGTCGTCGACGGCGAGCGGGTCCAGCGCCGTCGCGGGAGCGATGATCCCCGTCTTCAGCGTGCCCCCCGGTATGACCGCTCCGGTGGCCCCGGAGGTGCCGGTCGCCGACGGCGACGTTCCGCCACCGCCGTTGTTGCTCGAGCAGGCGGCGAGGAAGCCGGCGAGCGACGCCGACATCCCGAGCACGGTCATCCGCCGGACGAAGTCGCGACGGGTGATCCTGCCGGCGAACAACTCGTCGATCACATGGTTCTCGACCTCGCTCCGTGTGCGACGGATCCTGTCCACACGGTCGGGGTTCGCATCCATGAGCGCTCCTCCTCCTTTAGGTCGAAACCGGCTCCGATGAAGGGGCCGCGGGCAGGCTGGGGACGGGGTAAGGAGCGAGCCTATATGGTGATGGTCGTTCGCGCGACCGACCCGAGAGCGTCTGGGGCACAGGTCACACGATCGCTGCAGCCCTGAGGTTCGCGATCGCGGAGGCGTTTCGGCATGCATGGCACGATGTCGGTGGGATCGGGGCCGTTCGCCGGACTCGCGCCGTTGGATCCGAGCTACGCCGTGCTGCCGATCGCGGACGCGTTCAACTGGAGTGACTGCCTCGCGTCGGTCGAGCGCGGCGAGTGGTACGTCGTGTCGTTCCGGTCGGTGCGACGGCTCGAGGCCGACGATGTACTGCTCGAGGAGTTCGATCGGCGCGCGTTCGCTGAGGCCTCGCGTCATTCCGGCCTGTCGTGCTACTTCATCGGGGAGATGGACGACGAGCGCCGGTGCCTGTCCATGTGCGTCTGGGAAGATCGGGCGCGTGCCGGCGAGGCGGCCACGCTGCCGGACCACACCGCCGCCGTGGCGATCGCCGGAGCGACCTACACGTCGTACGTCCTGGAGCGGTACCGTCTGACGAAGCAGGACGGCGTCGTGGAGCTGGTGGAGATCGAGCCGCCCCAACGATCGCTCGCCGTGGACGGCCCCACCGCGTAGTCGACCGCCGAGGTGGCGCCGCGGACGCCTCGGAGAAGGGGGGTACCCTCGAGCCCGAGGCGTCCGCGGACGCGTTCCTACCGGCCGGCCCGCGAGTGTCGGGCTCGATCCATCAATGCTTGAGCGCCCGGCCCCCGCGTGCGCGGCCGACTGGGCTCCCTCCAGCCCAAAGGAGGTGCTGGGCCCGATCGGCTGCCGCCTCCCGGCGCAGTTGCCCGACCGAGAGGTGGTAGGTGGTGCTGTGCCCACGTTCGGGAACGTGGGGCGTTGCGAGCGCCTGTGGCGCCCAACCGAGTCCCAGGACGACGAGCGCGACCGCGGCGGCGGTCGATGCCCGGCCCCGGACCCGGGGTGAGGTGGTGCGGTATGTGTTCATGAGCCGGACCCTGAACGGGCCCGCTCACCGGGCCCTCGAACGGGCCTCAGCGATGGCTCAACGCGCTATCTCGAGGCAGACTCCGACTCGCCCACGGCGGCCTGACCCGCTGCCAGCCGTGCGGTCTCGACCCGATAGGGCGAGCAGCTCACGTAGTCCAGGCCGATCTGGTGGCAGAACACGACCGAGGCCGGGTCGCCGCCGTGCTCGCCGCAGATGCCCAGGTGCAGCTTCGGGTTGGCGGCCTTGCCCTCCTCGCACGCGATGCGCATCAGGCGCCCGACGCCGGGCTTGTCCACCGTGACGAACGGGTTCGCGGGCACCAGCTTGCGCTCCTCGTACATCCCGACGAACTTGCCGATGTCGTCGCGGCTGAAGCCGAACGCCGTCTGCGTGAGGTCGTTCGTGCCGAACGAGAAGAACTCGGCCGTCTGCGCGATCTCGCCGGCGGTGACCGCGGCGCGCGGGAGCTCGATCATGGTTCCCCACTCCAAGTGGTCGAGCTCGACACCTTCGCGTTGCAGGACGTCGGCGGCCACAGGGTGCAGCTCGTCCAGCATCTGAGTGAGCTCAGGAGCCGTCGCGACCAGCGGGATCATGATCTCGACCCGTGGGTCGAGGCCTTCCTTCTTCACCCGGGCGGCGGCCTCGCAGATCGCGCGGACCTGCATCGCGTACAGACCGGGCTTCACGATCCCCAGGCGCACGCCACGCAGGCCGAGCATCGGGTTCATCTCGTGGAGCTCGTTGACCTTCGCCAGCACGAGCTTCTGCTCGGAAACGTCCTCGCCGCGTTCCTCGCCGATCGCGACCTCGACGGCGAGATCGACCTGGTTGGGCAGGAACTCGTGCAGCGGCGGGTCGAGCAGACGCACCGTCACCGGCAACCCACTCATCGCGCGGAAGATGCCGACGAAGTCCTCGCGCTGGAGCGGGAGCAAGACATCGTACGCGGCCTGTTCCTCGTCTTTCGTCTCCGCGAAGATCATCTGCTGCACGGCCACGACGCGCTCCGAGCCCAGGAACATGTGCTCGGTGCGGCACAGGCCGATGCCTTCGGCGCCGCGTTCCCGCGAGTTCGTGGCCTGATCCGGCGTGTCGGCGTTCGCGCGGACGCGCATACGCCGGGAGCGATCCGCATGCGCCATCAGCGACTCGAACGCCTTCCAGATCTTCCGCTCGCGGGCCGCGACGTCGCCGCGACGGGCCTCCTCGAGCTCCGACTCCTTGACGGGCGGCTCGCCGACGAAGACCTTCCCGGTGAAGCCGTCGATCGTGATGACGTCGCCCTCGGCGACGCTCGTGCCGTCTGCCGAGAAGGCCTTCGACTCGAAGTCCAGCTTGATCGCGTCTGCGCCGCAGACCGCCGGGATGCCCTCGCCGCGCGCGACGACGGCCGCGTGCGAATTCGTGCCGCCCGCGCTCGTCAGGATGCCTTGCGACGCGATCATGCCGTGGTAATCGTCGGGGGTGGTCTCGCGGCGGACCAGGATCACGGACTCCCCTCGGGCTCCCCACGCCTGTGCCTCGTCGGCGCTGAACACGACCTTGCCGGACGCAGCGCCGGGCGACGCGTTCAGACCCCTGGCGATCGGCTCGATCCCCTGCTTGGCGCAGGCTTCCTCGTCGACCCGCCGCTTGAAGAGCTCCTCCAGGCGATTCGCGTCGACGCGCAGCAACGCGTCGTCGGCGCCGATGAGGCCCTCCTGCAACATATCGTGGGCCATCACCCACTCGGCGAACGCGGTCCGCTTGCCGATGCGGGTCTGCAGCAGCCAGAACTTCCGCTTCTCGATCGTGAACTCGATGTCGCACATGTCGTGGTAGTGCCCCTCGAGCGTGTCCATGGCCCTGCGGAGCTCCGCGTACGCGGGCGGATCCAACTGCTCCAGCTCGGCGATGCGGAGCGTGTTGCGGATCCCCGCGACCACGTCCTCGCCCTGCGCGTTCGGGAGGTAGTCGCCGTACGGCACCTTCTCGCCGGTCGCGGGATCGCGCGTGAACGCGACACCGGTGCCCGAGTCCTCGCCGCGGTTGCCGAAGACCATCGCCTGGACGTTCACCGCCGTGCCGAGGTCGTCGGAGATCTTGTTCTGGCGCCGGTAGTCGACGGCACGCCGGCCGTTCCACGAGCTGAAGACGGCGTCGATCGCCAGACGGAGCTGGTCCTTGGGATCCTGCGGGAACTCCTCGCCCGTGTGCTCCTGGTAGATCGCGCGGTACCGCACGATGAGCTCGGCCAGATCGTCGGCGTCGAGATCCGTGTCTTGTGTGCCGGCTCCCTTGCGACCCTTGGCTTCATCGAGCGCGTGCTCGAACGCGTCCGCCGGGACGTCCATCACGATCTTGCCGAACATCTGGATGAAGCGACGGTACGCGTCGTTGGCGAACCGCACATCGTCGCCCATCTGCTTCGCGAGGCCCTTCACGGACGCGTCGTTGAGACCGAGGTTGAGGACCGTGTCCATCATGCCGGGCATCGAGAACTTCGCGCCGGAGCGCACCGAGACGAGCAGCGGATCGTCCGGGTCCCCGAGGTTCTTGCCCATCGCTTCCTGGAGCTTGACCAGGTGCTCGCCGGCCTCCTGGAGCATCTCCGGAGGCGCTCCGCCGCGCGCCAGGAAGTTGAGGCACGCCTCGGTCGTGATGGTGAACCCCGGCGGGACCGGCAGCCCCATGTTCGTCATCTCGGCGAGGTTGGCGCCCTTCCCCCCGAGCAGGTCCTTCATATCCTTGTTGCCTTCGGAGAAGTCGTAGACGTACTTGGTCACCGCATGCCTCCGGACTGGTCGCGGACGGAGTCTTCAGTCTACGGCGAGCAGACGGAGGGACTCGTGACGTCGCTCAGGGAAGCGGGCGCCACACCGGGATGCTCGGATGGACGGCCCTGCCGAGGATCCGCTCGTCCCTTCCGTCGATCGCGATGACGCGGAGTCGACTCAGGACGACGACCGCGATGTGCGAGCCATCCGGAGACCAGACGGGTCCCGTCGCCCACCCCCCGACACAACAATGCTTCCAGGCGTGGAGCTTCATCAGGTTCGAGCCGTCGGGGTCGACCGACCAGATCTGCCAGATGAACGGGTCGCCGGACATATCCAGACCACGAGGATCGCGCCATAAGCCGATCTTCGTTCCGTCGGGTGACCAGTCCGGCGACCAACCGTGGGCCAAGAACCGGTGATCGGAGCCATCCACGTTCATCCCGTAGATCTGCCAGCCGGAGGAGTATGCGATCTGCGAGCCGTCCGGCGAGAGCGAGAACGACCCGACGGCGACCGGGGATCCGTCAGGATCGGTGACCAGCTTCTCGCCCGTTCCATCCGGATGGATCATGGTCGCCAACATGGTCGTTCCGCCTGGACCGCCGTTCGACTGCGTCGAGAAGGCGATCCAGTTTCCATCCGCGGACCAATCGACGCTTGTCCCAGAGGTCGTGGGGGTGCAGCGTGCCAGCACCCGCTCCTGTCCCGTCGCGATCGTCCGAACGACGACCCGACATCGCGCCGCATCCTTCCGCTCGAAAACGACCTCGGCTCCGTCGGGTGACCACGCGAACGCGGAACGGGAGAGGTGATCCGCAGACACGAGCGTGTGCCGTGCGCCCGTCTCCGGAACGACGCCCACGATCCCCGCGTCCGTCATCCAGGTCAGCTCGGCATCGTGAGGAGCCGGCGGCACCGGAGGAGTCGCAGGGAGTTCGTTCGAACGCAGGATGCTTATGCCGATGAGCACGACCATCAACGCGATGACCAGTCCCACGGCGCCTGCCGCGAGCCGCTCGTTCCGGTGCTTCCGGTCCCGTCTGCGCAGGATGCCCTCGAACGGCATCTCCGGCGTCGGGAACTCGCGGCTCGCACGTTCCAGCTGATCCCGGAATTCAGGCATCTGGCATCACGTCCTTCAACGCGGCGTGCGCTCGTGAAGTGTGCATCCGAACGGTCGAAGCGCGGATGCCGAGCATCCTGGCCGCGTCCTCTGAGGGATAGCCCAAGAGGTCGACGAGCACGACCGCCGCGCGCTGTCGAGGCGAGAGCGTGGACAACGCTCGAACGGTCACGTCTCGGGCATCGACCGCCGCGATCGCATCATCGGGACGGGTGATACCGACGCTGCGCTTCGCGGCGAGCATGGTCCGTCGATAGCCGGATCGGAAGGCGTTCATAGCCGTCCGATAGAGATAGCCCTTCGGATCATCCAACAGCGACACACGATCCCACCGCTCCAGGACCCGGACCAACGCGTCCTGGGTGAGTTCTTCCGCCTCATGACGATTTCGGGTCACCAGGCAGAGCGCCCCGTACAGACCGTCCTTCTCCCGTTCGAAGAACTCCTCGAACGACAGAGGTTCGGGATCGTGGATCTCTCCAGCGACGAGGTGGATCGGTTCGTTCATGGTCTGTCTGCGCCCTCGAAACCTTGAACCTTGCGGCGCTCCATCGCGCTCTCCCCTGGGGATCAAGAGGGATGGGGGCTCCAACGGTAGGCAGCGTATTCCCCCGGGATCGTGCTCACCTGCGTCACCGCCATCCCGTCGACGCCCACTGCCCACAGGAACGTGTGCTGCTCGTCGCCGCCTCCTCCTTGGAAGACCAGCGATCCAGAGTCAGGCGACCACTCCGCACAGCACGCACCGCCCGCACCGGGGGTGATGTCGGTCGGTTCCGAGCCGTCCGGGTGGACGATGAAGAGGTCGTGACCTCCTCCGACGTCGGTCACCTTGTCGAACGCGATCCATCGGCCGTCCGGGGAATAGTGCGCGCTCGTCGACCAATCGCCCCACCCGGTGATGCGCGTGTATCCCGACCCGTCGGGCCGAACGGTGAATACCGCGCTCCGGGCGTCGTCGGTCAGGCTCGGGTCGAACCCGGCGAAGGCGATCGTTCGCCCGTCCGGTGACCACGATGCCGGCGAGCCGCCGTAAAGCGGATCCACCCATGTCCCCGGTGGGTTCAGGCGGCGAAGGCCGGTGCCGTCCGTCCGCACCACGAAGAGATCGAGGCGCGCGTTCTCGGTTTGCCCGGAGCGATCGGTCCGGGTCAGCAGGAGCATCGAGCCGTCGGGCGAGTACGCGTATGGCACGTCGTGGACCCCACCGGACACGTTCGTCACCCGGACGAGTCCGCCCCCGTCGACGGAGTCGGCGGCATAGATCCCGTTCTTCGAGGGATCGGACTCGTCGAAGCCCTCGAAGGTGATCCTGGAGCCGTCGGCCGACCATGACCCCGGGACGAGGTTCAGGTTCCCGTTCGGAAGCGGCAGGACTTCGTAGTTCGATCCATCGGCATCGAGGGTCGCGGTGGCGATCCGGCCGTCCGGCGCGTCCGCGATCACCATCAGGCGGCGACCGTCGCGCGAGAACTCGATGACGCAGCATTCGGAGGGAGCGGCGAGCAACGTCGTCATCTCTCCGGTGTCGGCTGACAGCGAATCGATGGTCCAATCGCCTCCGCCGGGGGCGACGGCGAACGTGATCTGCCCACTCCCCAGCCCTCCAGTGGCGACCGACGACGGAGGATCCGTCGCGGTCATCGCGGGTGCCGATGTCGGCGACCCGGACGACGTCTCGGTCGAGCACGCGGCCGTTGCCAGCACGACCAAGGCCATCGCTATCGAACGAACCGAGCCAGTGTTCCGCATGTGCGTTCAACGCTCGAGACCACCCAAGCGCCTACATCCGGTCGCTCTCTTACGGGTGATACACATCACTGTGTAGAGCGCGCTATCCTGGCAGCATGGGCCGGATGGTGCGGACGAACGTGGTCGTCGACGAGACGCTCGTCCAGGAGGTCAAGCGGCGCTTCGGGCTGAAGAGCAAGCGCGAAGCGATCGATTTTGCGCTGCACGCCGTGCTGAGCGACGATGACGACGACGAGGTCATCACCGATCCCTGGAAGGCCGCGCTGGAGTTGCAGGGGATGTGGGCGGACATGACCGACGAGGAAGCTCGCGAGATCTGGGGCGACGAGGTCCCCGATGGTCCTAACGCAGAACGACCGGCGTGATCCTGCCCGACACGTCCGCGTGGGTGGAGGAGATCCGCCATACCGGCAGCGACATCGATCGCGCACTCGAGTCGTTGCTGAACGCGGGCGCCGACGTCGCGGTGACCGAGCCGGTCGTCATGGAGTTGCTCGCTGGCGCGCGATCCAAGGACGAACTGCGAGCCACCCGCAAGCGGATGCTGGCGTTCCCGATGCTCCGGGTCGATAACCTGGTCACGTACGAGCGCGCTGCGGTGATCTGGCGTCTGTGCCGCGCGGCCGGCGAGCCCGTCCGCAATACGATGGACTGCCTGATCGCCGCCGTTGCGATCCGCGAGGATGCCAGTGTCCTTCACGCCGACCGCGACTTCGATGTGATGGCGCGCCACGCCGGCCTTCGGATCGAACCTCTCGGCTGACCTTGATCAGAGCGCGCCGCGCAGCGCGTCGAGCGTCGCCGCATCGCTGGCGAAGCCCACGTCGACGTGGACACCATCCGGTGGCAGGACGAACGCCGTGTCGCCGATCCAGCCGCTCATGGCATCGGCGAACTCCTGCGCGTCCTGCGGCGTGTCCCACACGGTGCGCAGGACCACGGCCGTCTGAGTCCCGTCGGTCCACGCGCGGTAGATGCCGCCGTCCCATCCGGCGGCCGCCCGGTCCGCAACGCCCTTGTCCAGCCGCATCTCCAGCATGAGCTGGAGCCACACCTCCCCGACCGTCATCACGTCGAGATCGCGCCAGCCGGTCCCGAGCGCCGATCCCAGATCAGGCACGTCCAGGGGCTGGGGCGTGTCGCCCGGCCACAGATCGGGATGGATGATCTGCTCCGACGAGACCGGGAACGTGGTCAGCGCCTCGTTCACGAGCGCGGTTCCTCCCCGCTCGTCGAGGGCCTTGATGAACGCCATGCCGGCGTCGTACGGCCAGAGCTGCAGGTCCGAGATGAACGGCGGCACACCCGCGAGCGACCCACCGTCGCTACCGCCGACGGGCGCGTCCGAAGGGAATCGCAGGATCACCTGGGTCGCGAAGAACTGCGCGCTCCCCTCGATCGCACCCAACCCCGCCGTGAACGCTTCGTCGTCGCACTTCGCCGCGATCGAGTCCAGCCGCCCGAGTCCGAAGTGCTGGTCGTCGATCGCGTGCGTGAGCTCGTGGGCCAGGATGAACCGCTCGGTCAGGCTGAGATCGGTGTCGCCGAGGTAGACCAATTGCTTGTTCGCCGGGTTGTAGAAACCGACCACCTGCCCGGTCTGGAACGCGAGCAACGCGTCGCGGATGCTTGCGCCCGCGGGGATCACACCGATCGTTCCCCACACCTGGGAGCGCCGTTCGTAGAAGTCCACCGGGTAGGTCTTGTCGAAGTTCCTGGTCAGTCGCCGGTCCATCTGGGCCTGGGTGATCGCCTTCACATCGACGCGCGAGGTGTACCGCAGACCGCGGACGGTCTCGACCTGGTGCTCCACCGTCGCGATCGCGGGTGGGGTCGGTCCCTCGGGTGTGACGCCCGAGCCGCTGCCGGTCTTCGGCGCCTCACAGAGCCGCCGCATAGCGGCGGCGGCCGAGCCGGGACCCGTGGGGACCGACGAGGGAGAGGGATCCAGCGAGATGCTTGCGGACGGTGTGGGCGACCCGATCGTGATGGTGCACGCGGCCGCCGCGAGCGCCAGGGCCACAAGGCCCGCCGCCAGCCTCCGCCTGATGTTCACCGGCGGCGCGGGATGAACAGCCCCACGACGGCCGCGACGATCGCCGCCGCCGAGAGCGCGCTCGATGCCCACAGCAGCCGGGTCGACTCGAGCAACCCCTTCGCCGACGCGACCAACGCGGCGCCGGCGGCGAGCATCAGCACGAACGCAACCACGTAGAGCGCGAACGATCCGCGCGGCGGACGCGCGCGCGTGTGGCTCACAGACGCTCCCGGAGGAACGCCACCAGGTCTTCGATCGGCAGCCGCTCCTGCGCCATGGTGTCGCGTTCGCGGACCGTCACCTGATGATCCTCGAGCGAATCGAAATCGACGGTCACGCAGAACGGCGTCCCGACCTCGTCCTGCCGGCGGTAGCGACGACCGATCGCTCCCGCGTCGTCGTACTGACACATCCACTCGACCTTGACCAGATCGAACACCCGGCGCGCCTCCGGCCCGAGCGTCTCGTTCCGCGACAGCGGCAGGACCGCGACCTTGGTCGGAGCCAGATCGCGGTGGAGCTTCAACACGGTCCGCTTGTCCGTGTCGCCCTTCGCCGTCGGGGCCTCGTCCACGGTGTAGGCATCGAGCATGAACGTGAGCATCGCGCGATCGACCCCGACCGCCGGCTCCACCACGAACGGCAGGTAGCGCTGATCCTTCTCCTGGTCGAAATACGTCATCTCCTGACCGCTCGCCTCCTGGTGCGCCTTGAGGTCGAAGTCGGTCCGGTTCGCGATGCCCTCGAGCTCCGACCATCCGAACGGGAACTCGTACTCGATATCGGTCGCGGCCTTCGCGTAGTGCGACAGCTCGTCCGGATCGTGCGGCCGCAGGCGGAGCTTGTCCTTCGACACGCCGAGGTCCAGGTACCACTGGAGCCGCTCGTTGACCCAGTAGTGGAACCACTCGTCGTCCGTGCCGGGCTCGATGAAGTACTCCATCTCCATCTGCTCGAACTCGCGCGTGCGGAAGATGAAGTTCCCCGGCGTGATCTCGTTGCGGAACGACTTGCCGATCTGCGCGATCCCGAACGGGAGCTTCTTGCGCGCGACGGTCTGCACGAGCGGGAAGTCGACGAACATACCCTGCGCGGTCTCAGGACGTAGGTACGTGACGCCGGAGTCGTCCTCGACCGGCCCCATGTGCGTCTTGAACATCATGTTGAACTGCCTGGGTTCGCTGAACACCGTTCCGCTGCAGTTCGGGCAGACGGGCGGCTCCGGCAGATGATCCTCGCGGAATCGGCGGTGGCAGCTCTCGCACTCGACCAACGGGTCGGAGAACCCCGCGACGTGGCCTGACGCCTCCCACACGCGAGGCGACATGATGATCGCCGCTTCCAACCCGACGATCTCGTCGCGCAACTGCACCATCGATCGCCACCACGCGTTTCGGATGTTGCGGCGGATCTCCACCCCGAGCGGACCGTAGTCCCAGGACGAGCGGAGGCCCCCGTAGATCTCGGACGATTGGAACGCGATCCCCCGGCGTTTCGCGAGGGCGGTGACGGCCTCCATGAGGTCGGTCATGACGGGTGCTCCTCTCCCGGCCGCTGGGAACGGCCGCTGGCGTGACATCCATGCTACCGGCGACGGCGCGCGAATATCGCCCCGCCTGCCTCAGGAGCCGATCGCGGTCACCTTCATGAGCAGCTGATCGGCTTCCTCGAGCGCAGGGCGCATCCCGCATCGGGCGAAGATCGCTCGGGCTCCTCTGGCCGGATCCCCGGCCTCGGCTGCGCGGGACGCCGCAAGCAGGCACCTGCCCTGCCCGAGGAGGGCGAACCCCTGCTCGGGGGCCACGCCGAACCGCTCCCAGCGCCCGGCGGCGTCCGCATATAGCCCGACTGCGACCCCGAGCTCACCCCGTGCTTCGGAAAGCGTCGCATTCGTCGCGACCGATGAGTGTTCACCATAGGGACAGGGGTGGTCGAGCGCTTTGGCGAGTCGCTCCCCGAGCTCGATCTCGCCATCACCCAGGGTTTGACGAACGAGGCCCGGAAGACGCCACGCGTACCACTGGCTCCGACCGGCGCGCGGGACCGCGAGCAGCCGCTCCACGGAGGTCCTGGCGGCATCGATCTCTCCGAGCCAGCGGTGGAACGTGGCTGAGTCGCTGAAGGTCTCCACGAGGGAATCGTGATCCGTCGTGCGTGGATCGACCCTCTTCAGCCACGCCTCCGCGACTTCGAGCTGCCTGCGAACCTCGGCCGCATCCGCACGCCCTTGGGCCATGTCGCGAAGACACCTGAACCAGTCGATGGCCTCGACGTCGTCCCTGCCCATCACTTCGAGACGGTCACCCGTTGGCGAGAAGATCGCGGTAGCCTCGTCGAACCGCCCTTGGAGATCGAGGGCTAGTACCACGTTGACTTGACAGGCGTTCGCCCAGAGGATCAGCCCTCGTTCCGTCGCGAACTCGACGCCCTCCCGCCATTCCACTTCGGCGATACTCGGCCCAGCGAAGTCGAGCATCTCGGCTCCCAGGTTGTTGCGGGCGCCTGCCGCGGTCCGCCCATCGCCCGACGCGACGGCACGGTTCAGGGCAGCGCGGTATTCCGCTATCCCCTCCGCGATGCCCAGATGACATTTCGCGCTGGCCCTCAACATCGACGCGAAAATCGGGGGCGGCAGACCGAGGCTAGCGGCGAGCTGGAGCGCTCGGTCGGCCCACGCGAGCATCTGCTCCGGCTGGGTCGATCGAGCGTAACCAGAGGCCATCTCCAACATGGCGTTCACGTGCTCGCGTCCGGGGGGGAGCGGCTCCAAGATCGAAAGGGCCTCTGCAGACGGATCTGGCGAGTAGCTGAAGCGCGAGAGCGAACACAGCGCGGAAGCCGTCCCGAGTGGATCGTCGATGGCGCGATACGCCTCAACAGCTTCCTCGACGGTCGTGCGGCCTTTGTCCTCGCGGCCGGCATCGCGGATCGCGTTCCCCAGGAGCAGGAGAACGCGAGGTCGCTCCGTAGAGGCTGACGAAGCGAGCGCCCGGGCTCGCTCCAGGTTCGCGATCGCGCGCGTGGTGTCCAACCCGAGGTTCCGCTCGCCGGCCAGGATGAGGAACCGGAGCGCAGATCCCTCGAGGTCGATCGTCTCGTTCGTCTTCCCGGTCGCTCGGACAAGCTCAAGCGCGGTGGCGTAGTGATCCGCCACGACCTCGGCGACATCCTCGACGCGCTCACCGGCCTTGGACTCGAGCCAGGTGGCCACGGCCACGTGTTTGGCTGCGCGAGAGGCCCGGGGGATCTGCGCGTAGGAGACATCTCGGGTGAGCACGTGCCAGAAGGCGAACTCGGCCTCGTCCTGCATCGTCGAGCGCCGCGCGGGGCGCACGAGCTCCTTGCGGCAGATCTCGCCCATCGCGTCTATGACCTCGGACGCGGAATGACCCCCGACCTCTGCCACGGCACCCGCCCAGAACACCTTTCCCACGACCGAAGCGTCCGCGAGCATCTGCTTGCGGTCGGGAGGGAGGGTGTCCAAGCGTGCGGCGATGAGGGCGTGGATCGAATCGGGAAACGGAACCTCGGCACCTTCGGCGAGCTTCCACGATCCTCCGGCCCGCACGAGGAGATCGCGGTCCTTCATCAAGCGCACGAGCTCCTCGACGTAGAGCGGGTTCCCCCCCGAGCGCTCCACGATCGGGATCTGCAGCTCGGCGGGCAGGACGGAAGCGTCGAGGAGTCCGGCGACGAGACCGGCTGTCTCGCCCGACGACAAGGGTGACAGGGTGATCGAGGTTGCGTCGCGCAGGCCGCGAGGAGATCCGGGATGGCGCTCGAACAGCTCGGGCCGTGTCGTTCCGACGACGAGCAGTGGCACACTGGTGGCCCGCTCAGCGAGATGGTCGAGGAACGCGAGCATCGCGTCGTCGGCCCAATGGAGGTCCTCGAAGACGAGGACCGTGGGGTCCTGCTCCGCGATGTGTTCGAGGAACCGACGCCAGGCGGTGAAGAGCTCCTCCCGCTCGGCGGAGGACGAGGCCTCGATCCCCAGGAGCGGAAGCATCCGCTGGCGGAACCACGGCCGGTCCTGGCCCTCCGGCAACACCTCGTCGAGCTTGGCGGATGCAACGTCAGGGTCGTCGGTCTCGTAGATCCCCGCGTGGGCCTTCACGATCTCTCCGAGCGCCCAGAACGTGATCCCGTCCCCGTAGGGGAGGCATCGGCCCTGGCGCCACGTGACGAACCCAGGGCGATCGTCGACGAGGCGCCCAAGCTCGGCAACGAGGCGCGACTTGCCGACGCCGGGCTCGCCCACGATCGTGACCCCTTGGGGCATGCTCTCGGCGACGGTCTTCGCGAAGAGCCCTTCCAAGATCCCGAGGTCGACGTCGCGCCCGACGAACGGTGAGTCGTGGGTGCGAACGAGGTCAACGCCGAGCCGAGCCCTCGACGCGCGGGCCCAGAAGATCCGGAGCGGCTCGGACTTGCCCTTGACCGATGCTGGCTCGAGCTCCTCATAGTCGAAGACCGCAGCGGTGAGCTCGTAGGTTCTCTCACCCACGAGGACGCCCATCTCCGGTGCGATCGCCTGCAACCGCGACGCGGTGTTGGCAGCGTCGCCCGTGATCGCGTCCCCACGCTCGGGATCGGCGGGGGCGACGAGCACCTCCCCGGTATTGACGCCGATCCGCACTCGAAGGTCCAGATGGAGGTCGGGGATCCGCTCCACGATCTGGAGCGCCGCACGCACCGCGCGCTCCGGATCATCCTCGTGGGCGATCGGCGCGCCGAAGACAGCCATCACGCCGTCCCCGAGGAACTTGTCGATCACCCCGCCATGGCGCTCGATGGTCTGGGTGATGACCTCGTAATAGGGAAGGAGGAAAGCTCGTACGTCCTCAGGGTCGAGCAGCTCCGAACGGGCGGTGAAGCCCACTAGATCGCAGAAGACGATCGTCACGACCCTGCGTTCCTCCGAGCGTCGCTCACCCGCCCCGAGCGAGGTCGCGCACTGCATACAGAACCTCGCGTCGTCGGGGTTCTCGCGGCCGCAGGCGGAGCACGGAACCATGTTCCAGAGCGTAGGCGAACGCTGCTATCCCCGCAGGCCAGCGCCCGTCAAGCCAGCGGGTTCCACGTCCGATACCCAGGGAGGAAGGGAGTCGGCCATGCGAACCTGTCCGAGCTGCGGCGCGCGCGTCGTGGACGATCTCGAGTGGTGCAACCAGTGCTACGCGAAGCTTCCGGCCGTCCAGGCGGCGGCCGCGACGACCGTCCTCGAAGCTCCCGCCAACGCCCAGCGACCGCTGTGGGTCCGCTCGAACATGGGCCAGCCGGAGGTGAAGACCACGCAGGAGTTCTCGCGGTGGCGAGGCGGCGCGACGAGCTTCGGGCCCGTGGGCCGGATCCTCCTCACGCTCGGGGTCCTCGTGATGTTGATCGTGGGATACCCCTTGCTCCGCGGGCCTCATCTACGCGGTGGGGGGCATGGACGTCCCCGGCGTCGGGTTCATGCTGATGTACGCGTGCGCGGCGATCCCCGGCGGCGCGTACATGCTCAACCGCGTCTGGAAACCCGAACGGGTCAAGTGACCTGGCGGCCCTCAGTCGTCGTCGAGGGCACCGAAGCGACGCGTTCGTTTCTGGAAGTCTCGGATCGCCTCGAAGAGGTGTTCGCGGTCGAAGTCGGGCCAGAACACCGGCGTGAACCAGAGCTCCGCGTACGCCGCCTCCCACAACAGGAAGTTCGAGATGCGTTGTTCGCCGCTGGTCCGGATCAGCAGGTCGGGATCGGGCATGTCGGGGTAGTACAGCCGCGTCGACGATCGAGTCCACCGAGATCTTCTCCGTGCGGAGCTTGCCGGCGTCGTGGTCGCGAACGATCTGCTTCACGGCATCGACGATCTCGACCCGGCCGCCGTAGTTGAACGCGATCGTGAGCGTCATGCCGGTGTTGTCGCGCGTCATCTCCTCCGCTGCGTCGATCTCACGGAGCACCGATCTGGGGACGCGCCAGTCGCGTCGACCCGTGAACCGGATGCGGATGTTCAGCTCGTGGAACCGGTCGCGACGGCGGCGGAGCAGCTTCCGGTTGAAGTTCATGAGGTACAGGACCTCGGGGGCGGGCCGGCGCCAGTTCTCGCTGGAGAACGCGTAGACCGTGAGCCACTTCAGGCCGACCTCGACGCCCCCCTCGACCGTGTCGGCGAGCGCCTCCTCCCCCGCGGCGTGGCCGTCGGTCCGTTGCAGTCCGCGCTGCGTCGCCCACCGGCCGTTGCCGTCCATCACGATCGCCACGTGCGCCGGGACGCGCTCGGGATCGATGTCGGGCAGGTAGCTGCTCACGGCGCGCTCCTGGCCAGCATGGGGAGCGAGCGCATCCGGCGCTCCAGGTAGTACTCCGCGAACCCGTAGAGCAACCCGCGGGACTCCTTGCGTACCCGCGGGTCCTCCTCGGTCACGTCGCCGGCGTCGTTCAGGTTCACGACCGCCAGCCGCTGGAGGCGAACGAGCGCCGCATGTGAGACGGGCGCGACGCCGCCCTCCGCACAGGTCGGGCAGACGGCGCCGCCCATGCCGGGCGAGAACAGCTGCGGGTCCTTCGCGCCGCACACCGCGCATGCGCTGAGCGAGGGATGGAAGCCGGACAGCGAGAGCAGCTTCAGCATGAACGATTCGGCGACCGCGCCGGGATCGGCGGGCTTGGTCTCGAGCGCGCGGACGCCGGCGAGCAGGAGGAGCGCCAGACGGAGGTTCCGCTCGTGCTCCTCGGCGACCTTGTCGACCGCCTCGAGCATGGTCTCGCCGGCCGCGAACAGCCCGAGGTCCTCGCGGATCGCCATGTGCGGCGCGATGATCTCCGCCTGCGTGATGGTGTCCAGCTGTGCCGCGGCCGTGGTACAGCATCAGCGACACGTGCGTGAACGGCTCGAGTCGTGCACCGAAGCGACTGGTCGTCTTCCGGATGCCTTTCGCGACTGCTCGTACTTTGCCGGAGCCCTGGGTCATCACGGTCACGATCTTGTCGGCCTCGCCGAGCTTTATGGACCGCAGGACGACGCCCTGCTCCTTGTACGGGGGCATAGGCGAATCGTACTGTCCCGGCCTTCCCCGAACCCTGATTCGGCTTGTGACGATTCCGTGGCGGTCACGAGCGATCGGTCCGTGACACGGAACACGGACGGACCGTGACCGCCGCCACCGACCCCCTCCCGAGAGAGCCATAGCCTGGCGGTGTCATCACACGAGGGGAAGGAGAACGCGATGTCGACCCAATCGCTGCAGGTGCAGAGGCCAGTGGTCACCCACCAGAACAGCCGGCGGCTCGTCGCGGTGGCCTCCGTCGCGGCCGCGCTGTTCGTCGGAACGCTGATCGGTCGTTCGACCGCCCCGACCGCGTCGCCGCCGGTCGTCCGTCCGGCAACGGAGCTGACGCTCGGTGAGTCGTCGTCCGGAGATGCCGGCCGGGCCGCGATGTTCCACGCGATGAACGGCATGGGAGGCATGGCCGACGATCCGACCGGCTCCACGACTGCCATGCCGGGCGGCGTCGCCCGCCTGGCACACGCAGCGGCCCTAGCGCACCGGGAAGGCGGAGGCCGTCGGGGCATCGGCCCCGGCGGCCTGTCGGCTGCTCGCGTCAGGCTCCCATGGGGTGCCACACCGTCTTGAACTCCATGAGCGCCGTGATCTCGTACGGGCTCTGCGCGTCGGCGGCGAACGGATCGACATCGGGTGCGCGGTGGACACGTTTCACGTTGTCCGCCGCCAGTCGTTCGACCTGCTCGATCAGGTCGCCGGGCACCCCCGTCACGTCGATGGCGTTCACGTCCATGTGTCCGGCGAGCCACGGCACCAGCTCCGCGACCTTCCCGGTCAGGACGTTGACCACTCCGCCGGGCACGTCGGATGTCGAGAGCACCTCGGCGAGCGACACCGCCGGCATCGGAGCGACTCACTCGCGATCGCGACGACGGTGTTGCCCGAGACGATCGCGGGAGCGAGCCGCGAGACCAACCCCAGGAGCGACTGGTCCTGGGGGGCGACCACGCCGACCACACCCGTCGGCTCGGGGATCGTGAAGTTGAAGTAGGGCCCTGCGACCGGGTTCGTCGTCCCGAGCGACTGATGCACCTTGTCGCACCAACCCGCGTACCAGACCCACCGATCGATCGCGGCATCCACCCCGCGATCGGGGTCGGCCGCGCCCGCGTCCGCGAGCTCCGCACGGAACTGCTCCCTGCGGCCTTCCATGAGCTCCGCGACACGATAGAGGATCTGGCCGCGGTTGTACGCGGTCATGGCAGCCCACGCGGACTGCGCGGCGCGCGCGGCGACGACCGCGTCGCGGAGATCCTTGCGCGACGCTTGAGCGGCGTACCCCAACGGCCGGCCGTCGTGCGCGAGCACCTCGTACGAACGACCCGACTCGCTCCGCGGGAACTTCCCCGCGATGAAGAGCTTGGCGGTGCGTTTGACGGGGAGCCGCTCGCCCGTGCTCACGTCCCGATCGGCTCCAGCTCGAGGTACGGCTCCAGGCCGTGCAGACCGCCTTCGCGCCCGAACCCGCTCTCCTTGTAGCCGCCGAACGGCGACGATGGATCGAATCGGTTGAACGTGTTCGCCCACACGACGCCGGCCCGCAGACGCTCCGCCATCCACAGGATGCGCGACCCCTTCTCCGTCCACACCCCGGCGCTGAGCCCGAACGGCGTGTTGTTCGCCTTCTCCACGGCCTCCTGCGGCGTGCGGAACGTGAGGATGGACAGGACCGGCCCGAAGATCTCTTCGCGTGCGATCCGGTGCGACTGCGACACACCAGTGAACAGCGTGGGCCGGAACCAGAAGCCGCGCTCGGGAAGGACGCATACCGGCTGGTAGATCTGCGCTCCCTCCTCGACCCCGGAGGCCACGAGCTCCTCGATCTTCGTCAATTGGGCTCGAGAGTTGATCGCTCCCACGTCGGTGTTCTTGTCGAGGGGATCGCCCACACGGAGCGTCTCCAGACGCGCCTTGAGCTTGTCGATCAACGCGTCGAACACCGGCTCCTGCACCAGGAGGCGCGACCCCGCGCAACACACGTGTCCTTGATTGAAGAAGATGCCGTTCACCACACCCTCGATGGCCTGGTCGAGCGGCGCGTCCTCGAACACGATGTTCGCCGCCTTCCCTCCGAGCTCGAGCGTGAGGCGCTTGCCGCTCCCCGCGATCGAACGCCGGATCGCCTTGCCGACCTCCGTCGAACCGGTGAACGCGATCTTGTCGACCGGCGAATCCACGAGCGCGGCGCCCGTCTCCCCGGCCCCCGTCACGATGTTGACGACGCCCGGGCGGCAGCTCCGCCTCCTGGATCACCTGCGCGAGCAGCAGCGCGGTGAGCGGGGTGGTCTCGGCCGGCTTCAGCACGACCGTGTTGCCTGTCGCGAGTGCGGGCGCGAGCTTCCACGCGGCCATCAGCATCGGGAAGTTCCACGGGATGATCTGCCCCGCCACACCGATCGGGCGGGCGCGCCGGCCGGGGAACGCGTAGTCCAGCTTGTCGGCCCAGCCCGCGTAGTAGAAGAAGTGGGCGGCCGCGAGCGGGATGTCGATGTCGCGCGACTCCTTGATCGGCTTGCCGCCGTTCAACGTCTCGAGCACGGCGAACTCGCGCGCCCGCTCCTGGAGCTGGCGGGCGATCCGGTAGAGATACTTCGCGCGCTCCGCTCCCGGCAGTTCGCGCCAACGATGTTGGGAGGCGTCGCGAGCGGCCTCGACCGCGAGCGCCACATCTTCGGGGCCGGCTTCGGCGACGAGTGCAAGCGGCTCCTCGGTGGCGGGGTTGATCGTGACGAACCGCTTCCCCGACTTGGGCTCCACGAACTCGCCGTTGATGAACAAGCCGTACGACTCGTCGAGCCGGACGACATCGGTCGACTCGGGCGCGGGCGCGTACTCCCACGGCACGGGCCGATCGATGGGTTCGCTCATCTAGTCCACCGTGAAGTAGTCGCGGCCCTGATAGCGGCCGGTGCGTTCCTTGTCGATCTGCATCAACACGTCGTTGAGGAGGGTGGATGCGCCGATCCGGAACCGGTGGGGCGTCATCCAGCTCGGGCCGAGCGTCTCGTACAGGAGCGTGAGGTACTGGATCGACTGCTTGGACGTGCGGACGCCGCCCGCGACCTTGATCCCCACCTCCACGCCGGTCTGCCTGTGGAAGTCGCGCGCGGCTTCCATCATGCAGAGCGCGGCTGGGAGCGTGGCGCCGACGCCGATCTTGCCGGTCGAGGTCTTGATGAAGTCGGCGCCGGCCGCCATGGCCAGCATCGACGCCTGCCGGACCCGGTCGTAGCTCCCCAGCTCGCCGGTCTCCAGGATCACCTTGAGGTGGGTCGTGCCCGCCGCCTCGCGCGACGCAGCGATCTCGTCGTACGCCTGCGCGTACCGCCCACCCAGGAACAGCGAACGGTTGAGCACGATGTCGACCTCGTCCGCGCCGAGCTCCACGACCTCCGCGATCTCGCGAAGTCGCGCGTCGAGCGGGCCGAGCCCGGCGGGGAACGCGCCGGCGACGCTCGCGACGTGCACGCCGCTCCCTCGCAGCTGTTCGACGGCTACCGGCACGAGCTGCGGGTACAGGCAGATGGCGGCGACGGAGGGGACCGATGGATCGACGGGGTCCGGCCGCACCGCCTTGGCGCACATCGCCACGATCTTGCCGACGGTGTCGGTTCCCTCCAACGTCGTCAGGTCCATACAACGGATCGCCAGGTCCAGCGCCCAGAGCTTCGATGCTTTCTTGATCGATCGCTTGGCGAGCGATGCCGCGCGCTCCTCCAGCCCGACCGCGTCCACCGCCACGGCATGCGTGACCAGACGATGCGCCTCCGCGCCCGCCGACAGCACGGGACGGCGGTCGCTCCGCTGGATATCGGCTGGCTGCGACATCGGTCGGCTCCTCCTCGATGCATCGTAGCCGACCGACTTCGAACGCCGCGCTCGGCCCGCTATGCTCACGCGGTCCGGATGCAGACGATCAGCAGGAGGAGTCTCGACATGCGCAAGGTCTTCATCGCCATGGTCGCGGTCACCGCGTTGACCGGCGCCGCGTGCAGCAGCAACAGTTCGGACAGCGGCACTTCTCCGAGCCAGGCGGCGACGACCGGGGCCACGGGAACGACGGGGTCAGGATGCACGGCCGCGAACGCGGTCGACCTGACCGGCAACGATCCCTTCACCGTGACGATCCAAGGGCTCGCGTTCCATCCCGACTGCTTCGCCGCGAAGTCGTCTTCAGCGATCACGATCCAGAACAAGGACTCAGTCACGCACACGTTCACGATCGATGGCACGCAGGTCGACGTCACGATCCAGGGTGGGACGACGTTCAACGGCGAATCGGCGGGGCTGGCGCCCGGCACGTACCCGTTCCACTGCAAGATCCACTCGACCATGACCGGAACCGTGATCGTCTCGTAGCGAACGGCGCGGTCAGAGACCCAGGCGATCCAGCGCGCGCGGGTCGCGCTGCCACTCCTTCAGGACCTTCACACGGAGGTCTAGGAACACGCGGGTGCCGAGCATCGGCTCCATCTGCATGCGGGCGGCCGTGCCGATCGCCTTCAGCGTCTCGCCACCGTGACCGATCACGATGCCCTTCTGCGAGTCGCGCTCGACGACCAGGGAGGCGTGGATCTTCGTCAGGTCGCCTTCGCGTTCGACCTCGTCCACCACGACGGCGATCGAATGCGGCACTTCCTCGCGCGTGACGCGCAGGGCCTGCTCGCGAACGAGCTCCGCCAGCGTGATCTCCAGCGGCTCGTCGGTATCGGAGTCCGACGGGTACAGCGGCGGCCCCTCGGGCATCCGTGACATCAGGAGGTCGCGCAGCACCTCGACGCCCTCGCCGAACTGCGCCGAGACCGGCACGATCTCGTCGAACTCCCCCATCTCCTGGACGGCCGCCAGCTGCGGCACCACCTTGTGGTGCGAAAGACCGTCGACCTTGTTCACGACGCAGATCTTCAGGCCGCGCCCCGCGGCGACCTGGTGCTCGTACACGTACGCGTCGCCGCGGCCGACGCCCGCCGCCGCGTCGACCACCAGCACGACGGCGTCAACCCCTTCGACCGCGTCGCGCACCAGGTTGTTGAGCCGCGTGCCGAGCAGGCGTCGACGGCTTGTGGAAGCCCGGCGTGTCCGTGAAGACGACCTGCGTCTCCTCGGTGTTGAGGATCGCTCGGATGTGACGACGGGTCGTCTGCGGCTTGTCCGAGACGATCGCGATCTTCCGGCCGACCAGCGCGTTCACGAGCGTCGACTTACCGACGTTCGGCCGTGCCGACGACCGCGACGATGCCCGAGCGGAACGCGCTCACGGCCAGACTTCGGATGCGCCGGAACGCGGCGGGCAGCAGCTCACCGAGGGTCCACCGGACACGTTCTCCGGGTCGACGTGCTCCGACGACCACCGTCACGTCGTCGGACGCGAACTCCGCCAGCACCTGCCGGCAGCCGCCGCACGGCGACGCCGGACCGACCGTCGCCGCCGGCCACGACCGCGACGGCGTCGATCTGCCGCTCGCCCGCCACGATCATGGCGCCGACCGCGTTGCGTTCGGCGCAGACCGAGAGCGGGTAGCTGGCGTTCTCGATGTTCACGCCGACGAACGTTCGTGCCCCCGGCGAGGATCGCCGCGCCGACGGCGAACCCGCTGTACGGGGCGTAGAAGCGCTCCCGCGCCTCGCGCGCCGCCGCGACGAGCGCGTCGAGCGATGTCGCTCTCCGATCGGCGCTCATCGTCGGCGTCACCTCCCCGTCCCGCTGCTCCCGGGGTCGGGCTGCTTCTCGCGATCAGCACCTTCGCGATCCGCCGGCCCTGCACCTCCTCCGCCGTGAACGTCAGCCCCTGGAACTCCACGTCGTCGCCGCTCTTCGGGATCCGACCGAACAGCTCGAGCATCAAGCCCGCGACGGTGTCCCATTCCTCGTCGGGCAGCTCGACGTCGAGCAGTTCGTTGACGTCGTCGATCGAGGCCTTCCCCGAGACGCGGTAGAGGCCGTCGCCCACCTCCACGAGCTCCGGCTCCTCGCGGTCGTACTCGTCGGCGATCTCACCCACCAGCTCCTCCAGCAGGTCCTCGAGCGTCACCAGACCCCGACACCGAGCCGTACTCGTCGGTCACGAGCGCGATGTGGAACTTGTCGCGCTGCATCTCGCGGAGCAGCTCGGCGACCTTCTTCGTCTCGGGGATGTAGTGCGGCTCTCGCGACTGATCTCGTTCAGCGGGACGTCGTGCTTGCCCTGGTGGAGCGCCTTCAAGACGTCCTTCGCGTAGATGATGCCCGACCACGTCGTCCAGGTCCTCGTGGTACACGGGTATCGCGCGAGTAGCCGTGCTCGAGCACGAGCGCCTGGACGTCGCGGAGCGACATGTCGTCCTCGATCGCGACGATGTCGGGACGCGGCACCATCACCTCGCGCACGATCGTGTCACCGAACTCGAAGATGGAGTGGATCAGCTCCTTCTCTTCGTCTTCGATCTCACCCTCTTCGGAGGCGACCTCGGCCGAGGCGCGGAGCTCCTGCTCGGTGATGTACGGCCCCTGTTTCAGACCCTTGCCGGGCATGATCGACGTTGGCGAGTCGCAGCAATCCCTTGGCCAGCGGCCCGACCAGACGGGTGAGGAACACCAGGATCGGCGCCGTCATCAGGCCGACGCGATCGGTCTGCTGGATGGCGAAGGTCTTCGGCGTCACCTCCGCGAAGATGAACAGCAGGATCGTCATGACGACGGTCGAGATGATCTCGCCGGCCCGCTCCCAATGCCGCACGGCGAGCGAGGTGGCGATCGTCGTGCCGCCGATCGTGGCGAGCAACGTGAGCAGGAGGACCACGTTCAGGTAGTTCGCAGGGTTCTCCGCGATGCGCGACAAGGCCGCCGCCCCGCGACGCCCTTCCTCGACCAGGCGAAGCGCACGCACCCTGTTCGTTCGGGTGATCGCGACCTCGGTGGCGGCGTTGAACGCCACGACGAGGATCAGCAGGACGATGATCCCGATCTCCAGCCAGTCGGCCGGACTCACGGGACCCGCACCCCGCTGTAGCGCTCCTGGCGCGCCCACATCTCGGCGCGTTCCGCGTCCTCTTCGTGGTCGTAGCCGAGCACGTGCAGGATGCCGTGCACGACGAGCAGGCGGATCTCGCCGGCCGGATCGCTCGGGTTGTTCCGCGCCGCCACCGAGGGGGCGACGATCACGTCCCCCAACAACCGCACGCCGCGGTCGTCGACCTCGTCGAGCGGGAACGACAGCACGTCGGTCGGTCCTTCCTCGTGCATGTAGCGAACGTGCAGCCCGGCCATCTCGGTCTCGTCGACGAACGACACCGACAGCTCGATCGCGTCGGTGAGCCCTTCGGCGGCGAGCGTCTGAACGGCGAGCACGGTCAGGCCTTCCTCATCGACCGGGGTGGATCCGCGGTTGGATATGAGGACCGCCGGATGGCTGCCGTCGTCGTCGCTCATACGATCACGGACGTTCGGCGGCCGCCGCGTCGCGTTGCTCGCCGAAGCGGCGGTAGGCCTCCACGATGTCTTGCACGATCTTGTGACGAACGACGTCGCGGGCGCCCAAGTGACAGAACTCGATGCCCTCGATGCCCTCGAGGATCTCCTGCACGACGGCGAGCCCCGACGCCTGCCCGCTCTGCAGGTCGGTCTGGGTCGCGTCTCCGTTCACGACGGCCTTCGACCCGAACCCGATGCGCGTCAGGAACATCTTCATCTGCTCCGGCGTCGTGTTCTGCGCCTCGTCCAAGATGATGAACGCATCGTTCAAGGTGTTGTGCGTGACGAGGAAGTCGTCCGTGACGTAGAGCGAATCCGCCGCCGCAACCTGGATGCAGATGGTGTCCTCCTCGCCCGCCGGCTCGATGCTGTCGATGAAGCGCATCGGACGTCCGCCGCCGCCGAAGGCGCGATACGTCCATCGCTTCCGTGTGAGGCGGAATGGCTCGATGCCCTCAGGCAGGCGGATGTCAAGCACGAACGCGTCGGATCGGTATCCAACCGGCCGCCCCTTCGCGCGACCGGGTTCGCGTCCGGCGGCGCGACGCGTCCTCCAGTACACAACCCCCCCGAGCGAGCGCACCAGGAACACGACGTCGTCGCGGAGCCGTGGCGAGGTGGTGGTGTATTGGACCCGGCAGCTGCGCCGCCGCTGCGTCACCGGACCGCCGTCCGTATCGAGCAGTCCTTGGAGCAGCGCGAGCCTGACGTCGGAGGAGTTGTGAAGGTACCTGTCGGGCACGAACTTCGTGGCCGATCGAGTGCCGGCGAGACCGAGCTCACGCAACGTCTGTGTGACCGGATTCGCGATCCTCGTTCCGCCCCGTCCGTCTGCCCGGTGCCGGAGCACGTAGTCGAAGCCGCTCTTGTGCGCCAGCTCGATCCCATCGAGCTGCATCTCGAGCGCCAGCGCGAGCTCCGGATCACCCGTCGCGAAGGAGGGAGTGGTCGACGTCGTGATGCATCCGTCGCCGAGGAGCAGCCCGAGGGCGTACGGGTCCATGGGAACGTCTTGCGGCTCGAACGCCACAGGCGCGGAGAGGAGCGGCAGCTCGAACCTGTGTCTGTGAGCGCCTCGCAGCTTGCCGATCATCTCGCGTGTCTCGATGACTCGAGGCTGCCTGCCCCGTCGCTTGTCGTCGGGCGTCTCGACACTCCACAGATGCTCCCCACAACACACCGTGGAGGCGCCATCTTGAGCGGTCACTCGGAACACCGGCTTATGGCCCTGCGGATAGACGCCGAGCACAGGGGTGGGTAGCCCGTCGGACCCAACGACCAGATCGCCCACGGCGAGGGTCCCGATGGGTCTGAACCCGGTCGGGGTGAGGACGTTGCGTGAGTACGGTTGCGCCCGGCCCCGCATGAAGGCCAGCGGTGCGACCTCGACGGTGCCGCGCTCCATCAGTCGCGACAGGGTGTCAGCGCCCGTCATCTCGAACAACGCGTCATAGAGCGGACGCATGTACGGGTCGATCTTCTCGTAGAGCGTGCCGGGCAAGAAGCCGAGCCGTTCGCCGGCCTCGACGGCCGGACGCGTGAGGATCAATCGGGAAACCTGATGCTCCTGGAGCGCGCGGACGGCGGTCGCGACGGCAAGGTACGTCTTGCCGGTGCCTGCCGGTCCGATCGCGAACGTCACGGTCGACGAGCGGATCGTGTCCACGTACCGCTTCTGCCCGATCGTCTTGGGCGTGATGCCCTTGCCGCGAGCGGTGAGCAGCCGGTCGCCCAGCACCTCGCTCGCGCGCATCGGCGTGCCGCCGTCGTCGCTCCCGCCCTTGACCATCTGGATGGCCTCGCCCACGGCCGAGTCGGAGAGCTCGTTCCCCCGTTCGAGCAGCGTCAGCAGTTCCTCGAAGATGCTGCTGACACGCTCCGCTTCGGTGGGTGGGCCGGAGATGGTGATCTCGTTGCCCCGGACCAGGATCTCGCAGTCGAACGCGGACTCGATGAGCTTCAGGAACGCGTCACGCTGGCCGAGGAGCGCCACCATCGGCTGGTGGCCCGGAACGAGGATCTTCACTTGGTTGGTGGCGTTCGCCAAGTACGTCTCTCTCGGGGCGGAGCCCCGTTCCCTCCTGTATCGAGCGACGGTCAGTTTCGACCTTCCCGTGATTCTAGCGGTTGGACGGCGTCGGTCCTCAACCGGGGGGCCAGGCCATCACGCGCCCGCCGAGCAGGTGGAGGTGCAGATGGAAGACGGTCTGACCGGCGTCCGGACCGACGTTGGTCACCAGGCGCCACCCGCTCGCGGAGATCCCTTCGGCGTCCGCGAGATGCGAGGCAGCCTGCACGAGCGCGACGAGCACGCTCCCGTGCTTGCTCTCGATATCCGTTGCCGAGGGGATGTGGTCCTTCGGGATGAGGAGGATGTGGACGGGAGCCTGCGGGTTGGTGTCGCGGAACGCCACTACGGTGTCGGACTCGTGCAGGATCTCGGCCGGTACCTCGCGCGCGGCGATCTTGCAGAAGATGCACTCCGCGTCGTACGCCATGTCGGACATGTGTCGAAGCCTAGCGTTTCAGGCGATCCGCGGACTCAGGCATCGGGCCTCCGGAGCTCGGTCCGCCCGGGCTCGCGCTTCGACGTGACCTCGCCCCGGATCTCGGCGAGCTGTTCGATGAGCTTGCGCTCCTCACGGGAAAGGTCCGTCGGCGTGATGACGTGAACCGTGACGTAGAGGTCGCCTCGGCCGCGTCGATTGATGTTCGGCACACCCTTGCCCCGCAACTTGATCACCGTGCCGGACTCGGTCCCTGCCTCGATCCGCAGATGCTCGACCCCGTCGAGCGTCTCGAGCTCGACGTCGGCCCCGAGCGTCACCTGCGTGACCGAGAGGTCGGCGATCGCGAACAGGTCCTGTCCCCGTCGGTCGAACGCCAACGACGGCTCGACGCGGATGCCGACGAAGAGGTCGCCCGATTGCCCGCCGGCCCGCCCCTCGTTCCCGGAGCCACCCACACGGAGCTCCATCCCGTCTGCCACTCCCGCCGGAACGTCGACCACGACGGTCTCGGCCTTGCGCACGCGCCCCTCGCCGAAACACGTCTCGCACTTGTCGGGGATCTCCTGGCCGGTCCCCTCGCACGTCGGGCAGGGCGATGCGGTCATCACCGTTCCGAAGATGCTCCTGCGCATCTGCTGAAGCTCGCCGCTCCCGTGACAGGTCCGGCACGCGACGGGCGCCGTCCCGGGCTGCGCGCCGTTGCCCAGACACGTCTGGCACACGGCCATCCGATCCAACTGCAACTCCTGGCGCACGCCGAACGCCGCCTCCGTGAAGGACAACGTCAGGATCGTCGACAGGTCCTCGCCCCGTCGGGTTCGCGTCGGCCGGCGGCCGCGCCGCGTTCCGCCGAATCCGCCGCCGAAGAACATGTCGAAGATGTCCTGGATGTCGTTGAACCCGGCACCCGACGGCCCCCCGGACTGGCCGAAGGTGTCGTACTGCTGGCGCTTCTGCGGGTCGGAGAGGATCTCGTACGCGCCCACGATCTCCTTGAACCGCTCCTCAGCCTCAGGCGCCGAGCTGACGTCCGGGTGATGTTCGCGAGCGAGCGCCCGGTAGGCGCGCTTGATCTCGTCCGGCGACGCGTCGCGCTGCACGCCGAGGATCTCGTACAGGTCCCGGACCGCAGCCATCCGCTATCCGTCGAGCTCCGTCGCGAGCTCCGAGAGGCGCCGCGCCACCGCGCGGACCGACGCCATCGCGGACAGGTAATCCATCCGGGTCGGCCCGACCACGCCGATCGTGCCGAGGGTCGCGTCCCCCACCTTGAAGGGCGCCGTCACCAGCGACGCGTCCCATTCGCCGGTGCTCGGATGCTCGGTGCCGATCGTCACCGCCAGCTCGGCCGAGCCCGCGCTCACGTCCTGTAGAACGTGCATGATGTCCTGCTCGCGCTCCAGCGTCTCGAAGAGACGGCGGAGCGTCTCCCGGCGCCACGCCTGCGCCTCATCGGCCAGGTTGGAGACGCCGCCCACGACGACGTGGCCGCCGCTCTCACCGTGCTGCGCCGTGCGGAGCGTCTCCGCGACGTCGAGCAACAGGTCGCGGTGCTCCCGGGCGTCTTCGGCGGCGAGCTTCAACAACCGAGCCTGCGCCTCCGTGTAGGTCAGGCCCCGGAGCTCGCCGAGCCGGCGCTCCGTCTCGCGCAGCGCGCGGTCGTCCAGCGACTCGGGACGGTCGAGGATCCGTTTGTCGACGCGCCCGTGCTGACCGACGGCGAGCACCATCATCGTCGGCCCCATGTCGATCAGCTCCAACCGCACGATGGGCTCCTCGGCCACCGAGGGCGGCACGGCGAGTCCCGCGTACTGCGTCAGCCGCGAGAGCAGCTGCACGCTCCCCTTCAGGACCTCCTCGAGATCGAGGATCGCCTCGGCGAAGTAGCTCGCGATCGCGCGGCGTTGCGCGTCCCGTAGACGTCCTCCGGCCGGGAGCGAGTCCACGTAATGCCGGTAGCCGATGTCGGTGGGGATCCGTCCCGCGCTGGTGTGCGGGTGGGTCAGGTAGCCCAGCTCTTCGAGCGCGGCCATCTCGTTTCGGATGGTAGCGCTGGACACGCCGATCCCGGCCCGCTCCGCGATCGTCTCGCTCCCCACGGGCTCGCCGCTGCGGACGTACTCCTCCACGATCGCGTGCAGGACCGCCGACTTGCGCGGACCGAGCTCTCCCCGTTCGACCATGACCCCATGATACGTAGCACTCCCGCGCTCGGAGTGCTAACGACTCCCTCGATCAGCCGACGGTGACGCTCACCGTGTGCCAGCCCGTGGCCCCGTTCGGGAACGGCGGCAGCAGCTGCTCCGGCTGCGCCGCGCCGTCTGCGTCGGTAGCGCGGACCTGGAGTGTGTGGCTCCCCGCGGTCGCCTGCCACGGCCATCGCCACTGGCGCCAGGTGTCGGTCGTGTCCTGCGTGGAAAGGGTCGCGTCGTTCCACTCGCCGTCATCCACGCGAACCTCGACCCGTTCGATGCCGCGGTGCTGGGCCCACGCGACGCCGGCCACCATGACCGTGCCGACCTTCGCGTTCGATCGCGGGGTGTCGATCCGGGACTCCGTCTTGATCGCCGCCTGCTGCGCCCAGCCTCGCTGTACCCAGTACGCGTCGTACGCATCGAACGTCGTGAGCTCGATGTCGGTGATCCATTTCGTCGCCGACACGTAGCCGTACAACCCGGGCACGATCATGCGAACGGGGAACCCGTGGGTGAACGGCAGGACCTCGCCGTTCATCGAGACCGCGAGCATCGCGTCGCGGCCGTCCATGGCCACGGACGTCGGCGTTCCCACCGTGAAACCGTCGACCGACCGCGACACGATCTGGTCGGCAGCGGCGTGCACACCGGCCTCGTCGAGCAACGGCTTGAGCGGAGCGCCCACCCACCGCGCGTTCCCGATGTAGGGACCGCCGACCGGGTTCGATACACATGTCAGCGTGATGTCCCGCTCGATGAGGTCACGCGCCATCAGGTCGTCGAGCGTCAGCTCCATCTGGTGGTCGACCAAGCCGTGGATCGTGAGGCGCCAGCCGCTCGTGTCGACCCGCGGTACAACGAGCGCGGTATCCACGCGGTAGAAGTCGGCGTTCGGGGTGATGAACGACGAGAGACCGGGCGTGTCGAAGCCGGCCGGGGGCGGAGGTGCCACGTCGGTCGGCGCCGGGATCGTCAGCGCGTCGCGCGCGGCCTCGGCAACGCCGAAGCGCCGGGAGCTGATGAACCTGCCCAGTCCGCCGGCCACGACGGCCGCGCCACCGATCGTGAGCGAGGCGAACAGGAACCGTCGTCGGTCGAGTTCTCCCGGCGTCTCGAGCGGGCCATCTTGGCTTCCTTTGACGAGATCGAGCCGGGCCGCTTTGAGGAGCCAGGTCAAGGCATACGAACCGGCGAACGCGCCGACGATCGAGGGCACGACGGAGAGGACGCTTCCGGTCGGACGCTTGAACGCCGCGACGGCGCCCACGGCCGCGAGGACCCACAGCCCCGTGAGCCCGATCCACGGCCGGCGGATCGACGCGATGCCGAGGACGGCCGCGAGGATGAGGATCAGGACGATCATCCCCACGATCAACGCGCGCTTGTCGTTCGCTCCGAACGTGCGGATCGCGAACGACTTCAGCCATTCGGGCGTCGCGTCGATCGTGGCGCTGCCGACGGCGATGAGCGGCGAGGACTGGTCGTCGATGAATGAAGCGACGACCTCGGCGATCCCCAGAGCGAACAGCGCGGTCAGCACGCCCACGACCGCCCCACGCGACCGAGGCGTGTCCGGTCGCTTCGTCGCCGGCGCCGCCGGTTCGTTGAGGGTTCTCATGCTGGTGGATCCGATCACGACGAGAAGAGTGGACCCCGCCGGCATCGGCGGTGGCTCTCCGCAACGGTACCGCGTCCATTCCGATAGGCCGATGACAACCGGGCTCGACCCGCAGGCGTCCTACGCTTGGATGCAGGGGGGATCCGGCTGATCGAGGACGCGGACTTCAGGGAGTTCCTGGCGGCGGACTATGCGCGTCTGGTGGCGGCCGTGGCCCTGGTCACCGGGAGCCGCCCCTCCGCCGAGGACGCGGTTCAGGAGGCGCTGGTGCGCGCATGGGAGCGGACGATGAAGGGCGAGTCGATCGACTCGCTCGGCTCATGGGTCGCAACCGTCGCCCTGAACGTCAGCAGGAGCGGCGTGCGCCGCAAGATGGCCGAGCGCCGCGCGCGGCAACGCCTGGGCGCACCCGCAGCGACGGCTCCCGACAGATCTCACGGCGATGTCGTCGATGTCGAGCGTGCGGTCGCCTCCCTCCCGCGCCGCCAACGCGAGGTCGTCGTCCTCCGTTATCTCCTCGACCTGAACACGGCCGAGACGGCGACCACCCTGCGGATCAACGAGGGAACCGTGAAGAGCGAGCTCTCTCGAGCGCGCGCCGCGCTGGCGCGGCGCCTCGGGACGGTGAGCATGGAGGTAACGAACGATGCCGGACCTTGACGAGTACCTCAGGAACGAACTGCGCCGGATGGTTCGGCCCGTCGACATCAACGATGTCTCTTCGAAGATCGAGCTCCGGCGGACGCGCCGGGCCCGGCTACGCAAGATCCAGGCGGTGGCGCTGACCGTGGTCGTGCTTGCCGGAACGACCGGAGGAGTCGTGATGCTGTCCAGCGTGGTCCGAACGCGCGGCGCGGAGATCGGATCGTCCGCGAACGTCGGCAACGGTGTCATCGTGTACTCCGAGGTCCGGAACGCCGGCCAGCAGCTGTGGTCGGTCCACCCGGACGGCACCGGCGCGAAGCAGCTCACGACGGGCGACGGCTTCAGCGACACATCGCCGTCGGTATCACCGGACGGACGAACCATCGCGTTCACTCGGACGGACCAGCTTGGATCCGCGATCTTCACGATCGGCATCGAGGGTGACGGTCTGACACGGTTGGCAGGTGCGCCGGCGACCGATCCGGCTTGGTCACCGGATGGCACGCAGCTCGCCTTCGCCGGATCGCCAGGTGGTCCCTACGGGATCTATGTGATGGGAGCGGACGGGGCGAACCCGCGCCTCGTGCCGGGAACCAACGAGCTCTCGGTCGCTCATCCGGCATGGTCGCCAGACGGGACGTCGATCGTGTTCGAAGCTACGGCAGGTGCACCCGAGGCCGGGGCAACCTGGGACATCTACTCCGCGCCTGTCGAGGGGAGCGGGCTCAAGGATCTCTCGCAGACGCCCAACGCCAGCGAGATCACGCCCGCATGGTCCCCGGACGGATCACGGTTGGCGTTCGCACGGAACGGCTCGCTTTGGCTGCGACACATCGCCACCGGCAACGAGTCGCCGCTGACCTCGTCCATCGGGCGACAACTCGACGCCAACCCATCGTGGTCCCCCGACGGCCTATCTATGGTCTTCGACCGAACGCTCGCGACCGGAACGTTCCTCATGACGATGGGCGCCGATGGCTCGGGCATCACGCTTGTGGCGCCGAACGCGGTCGATCCTGCCTGGCAGGCGGTGTCCGCCAACGATTCGCCCATACCTTCAGCGTCTCCATCGCCGTCTCCCACGCCGATGAACGCCGAAGTCGATCTCGGGCTCGGCTTCCCCGTGTGCAACGTCCGATCGATCCGGGCGGACTTGGACGGCAATGGCACGATCGACGCCGCCTCCGTGGCAACGAAGATGAGCGACTCGCCCGACTGCCCCGCGCCCGGGACGTCGACCGAGGTGCTCGTCGTCGATCTGAACGGGGACGGCAAGGCGGACGCAGTCGGAGGTCCGCTCTCGTGCCCCACCGGATGCGGGCCGTTCGCGACGCCCGACGTGAACGGTGACGGACATCTCGAGATCGCGATCGTCGTCGACCGACCTGACGACGGGACGAAGCGCATCCAGTTGTGGGACGTCACGACACCGCCCGGTGGCTCGCTCGCGGTGATCCCATTCGTCGACGCCGATGGCGATCCAGCGACGTTTAGCTGGGGCACCGTGAACAACTGGGGAGGGCACGGCCCGGAAGTCTTCGGCGCATCGTGCACGAGCCGCACGTCGCTGCCGCTTCTCACGGAGTGGCAGGCGATCCCCACCGGCCCCGGCAGCTGGCACATCTCGGAGCACGGCTACCACGTGGTCGGCACCGAGCTCCGATCGGCGTTCGAGGACACCTACGACGTCCCGGGCGAGGAGACCGCGTTCCCTGACGGCGGCGGCGACACGATGTGCGGCGCGCCGGTGCAGGCAACCGGCTAGTTCGCGGCGAGCGCCAGCACGAGCTCGTTCAGCAGGAGCATGCCGCGCTCCGTGGGCATCAAGGAGCCGTCGTCCTCTTGGAGCAGGCCGTTCTCCAGGAACGGCAGCGCCACGGCCGCGTCGACCCATGACGACGGGATGCCTTGCAGGATCCGCAATCGGAGGAACACCTCTTCCAGGTAGGCGTCCGAGGGGTCCAGTCGCTCGTCGCCGCCGGTCGGCAGCTGCCCTGCCTCGACGCATTGCATGTACTCCTCGGGCGGGCGGACGTTCCACCAGCGACGGTCGTCACGGAACGAGTGCGCGCCCGCACCGAGGCCGACGTACGAACGACGCTCCCAGTACCCGAGGTTGTGGCGGCATTCGTAGCCGGGTTTCGCCCAGTTCGAGACCTCGTAGTGCTGGTACCCGGCACCGCGCAGCAGGTCGCACGCGGCCGAGAACATGTCGGCCTGCAGGTCGGGGTCGGGAGCCGGGACCGAGCCCGCCGACACCTTGCGACCGAGCGCCGTCGCCGGCTCGATCGTGAGTGCGTACGCGCTGATGTGCTCCGGTGACAGGTCGATCGCCTGCTCCAGCGTCCGCTCCCAGGAGTCCAGGCCCTCGCCGTCCGCGCCGTAGATGAGGTCGAGGTTCACGTTCTCGTAGCCGGCGGCGCGGGCGGCGACGAACGCCCGTCGCACGCTGTCGGGCGAGTGCAGGCGCTCGAGCGCCTCCAGCACGCCGCGGTCGAACGACTGCGCGCCCATCGACAACCGGTCGAACCCGGCCGCGAGCAACCCTTCGAGCTTCGCGATATCCACCGTGTCGGGGTTGGCCTCGATCGACACCTCGGCGTCGTCGCGCACCGTGAACCGGTCACGCACGTGCGTCAGCACGCCCTTCAGGTCCGCGACGTCGAGCGTCGTCGGTGTCCCGCCCCCGAAGAAGATCGACACGACCTCGTCGCCCGACCACGCCGGCGCGGTCAGGCCGGCCTCCGCCAGGAGCGCCCGGACGTATCGCGGCGCCAGATGATCCAGACCCGCGTACGCGTTGAAGTCGCAGTAGCCGCAGCGCGTCAGGCAGAACGGCACGTGGACGTAGATCCCGACATCGCTCACTTCTTCTTCTCCCTGGCCCCGCCGTCGTCCACCCGCAACGCGGCGATGAACGCTTCCTGCGGTACGTCGACCCGGCCGACGCGACGCATGCGCGCCTTGCCGCGCTTCTGCTCCTCGAGCAGCTTGCGTTTGCGCGTGATGTCGCCGCCGTAGCACTTGGCCAGGACGTCCTTGCGTTTCGCCTTCACGGTCTCGCGCGCCACGATCCGCGAACCGATCGCCGCCTGGATCGCCACGTCGAACAGCTGTCGCGGGATCAGCTCGCGCAGCCGCTCCACCATCTGCCGGCCGTACGTCGCCGCCTTCGAGCGGTGCACCACGGACGAGAACGCGTCGATCGGCTCGCCGTGCAGCAGCACGTCGACGCGGACCAGATCCGCCTCCTGGTATCCCCAGGGCTCGTAGTCGAGCGACGCGTAGCCGCGCGTCCGCGACTTCAGCGCGTCGAAGAAGTCGAACACGATCTCCGCGAGCGGCAGCACGTAGTGGATCTCGGCTCGCTCGGGCGTCAGGAACGACATGTCGACCTGCTCGCCGCGGCGCGATTCGCAGATATCGAGCACCGTGCCCACGAAGTCGGCCGGCGTGATGATCGTGGCGAACACGATGGGCTCCTCGACCATGTCGTACGTCCCCGGCACCGGCATCTCCGCCGGGTTGTGTACGACCATCACTTCGTCGCCGCGGATCACGCGGAACTCCACGTTCGGCGCCGTCGCGATCAGCTCCAGGTCGAACTCACGTTCCAGACGCTCCTTCACGATGTCCATGTGGAGCAATCCCAGGAACCCGCACCGGAACCCGAAGCCGAGTGCCATCGACGTCTCCGGCTCGTACTGCAGGGCGGCGTCGGAGAGCTTCAAGCGATCCAGCGCCTCGCGCAGCTCGGCGTAGTCGCCACCCTCGGCCGGGAACAGCCCCGACCAGACCATGGGCTTGGGCTCGCGGTAGCCCGGAAGGGGTTCGGTCGCACCGTGTTTGCCCGCGAGCGTGATCGTGTCGCCGACCTTCGCCTGGTGCACCTCCCGCAGCCCGGTCACCAGGTAGCCGACCTCCCCCGGGCCGAGCACATCGACCGGCGTGGCCTCGGGCGCCATGACCCCGGCCTCCTCGGCCTCCGACTCGACGCGCGTCGCCATCAGGCGGATCCGTTCGCGAGAGGGCAACGAGCCGTCCTTCACGCGGATGTAGGTGATGACCCCGCGATACGGGTCGAACATCGAGTCGAAGATCAACGCGCGGAGCGGCGCGTCGGCGTCGCCCACCGGCGGCGGGACTTGGGCGACGATGGCGGCGAGCAGCTCCTTCACACCCGCCCCCGATTTCGCCGAGATCCGCAGGATGTCGTCGGGGTTGCGGTCCAACAGGTCGGCGAGCTCCTTCGCACGCTGATCCGGCTCGGCGGCCGGCAGGTCGATCTTGTTCAGGGCGGGGACGATGACCAAGCCGGCGTCGCGCGCCAGGTGGAAGTTCGCCAGCGTCTGCGCCTCGATCCCCTGCGCGGCGTCGACGAGCAGAACGGCTCCCTCGCAGGCCTCGAGCGACCGGGACACCTCGTACGTGAAGTCCACGTGACCGGGCGTGTCGATCAGGTTGAGCTCGAAGCCCTCGTGCAGCAGGCGGACGGCCTGGGCCTTGATCGTGATGCCGCGCTCCCGCTCCAGGTCCATCTTGTCCAGGTACTGGGCACGCATGTCGCGGCCCTCGACCGTGTGGGTCAGCTCCAGCAGGCGGTCGGCCAGCGTGGACTTGCCGTGGTCGATGTGCGCCACGATGCAGAAGTTGCGGATGTGGGAGATGTCCGTCACGAGGACTCCATGGTACGGGCAGGCAGGCTTCGGACCTGCAAGGAGGCACGTTCCGAGGCTGCTGGTAGCATCGGACACTCATGGCGAACATCAAGTCCCAGATCAAGCGCAATAAGCAGAACGACAAGCGCGCGGAGAAGAACAAGGCTGTCCGCACATCGCTCAAGACCTCGACGAAGAAGGTCCGCACCGCCGTCTCGGCGGGCGACGCCGAGGCCGCGACCGCCCTGGCGCTCGAGACCTCACGCGCGCTGGACAAGGCCGGGTCGAAGGGCATCGTCCACAAGCGGACCGCGGCCCGTCGCAAGTCCCGCCTGGCGAAGGCCGCGAACAAGGTCGGCGCCTCGGCCGCCGCCGAGTAGTTCGTCCTCGGCTCCCTACCGCGTCACGAACGATCGATCGTCTCGGCCGCCGATGTGTCGCGACCGTCGCCGGTGACGCCGGAGGACTTCGAGTGAACAGCTACGTGCTGGGTTTCCAGGAGATCGACGAGACGCAGGTCGCGGTCGTTGGCGGCAAGGGCGCGCACCTCGGGGAGCTTTCGCGGATCGAAGGCATCCGGGTGCCGGCTGGCTTCTGCGTGACGACGGACGCCTTCCGGCGGATCATGGCGGAAGCGCCGTCGATCGACGATCGGCTCGATCGGCTGTCGCGCCTGAACCCGCGACGACCGGGAGTCGATCCGCACGCTCAGCGCGGAGATCCGCCGGACCCTCGAAGGCATCGCCATCCCGGACGATCTGGCGGCGGCGATCACCCGCTCGCTCGCCCGGCTCGGCGAGCACGGCGCCTACGCCGTCCGCTCCAGCGCCACGGCAGAGGACCTGCCGACGGCCTCCTTCGCAGGCCAGCAGGACACGTACCTGAACGTCGTGGGACCGGCGGCGATCCTGCCAGCACATCAGCCGGTGCTGGGCATCGCTCTTCACCGAGCGGGCCGTGACCTACCGCCTGCGGAACGGCTTCGACCACCGCAAGGTCCACATGGCCGTGGTCGTGCAGCAGATGGTCTTCGCGGAGGCGGCCGGCGTGCTGTTCACGGCCGACCCCGTCACGTCGGATCGGAAGGTCGTCTCCATCGAAGCCAGCTTCGGTCTCGGCGAGGCCCTGGTCTCCGGCCTGGTGAACGCGGACGCTTACCGGGTACGCGACGAAGAGATCGTCGCCAAGGCGGTCGCCACCAAGCAGCTCGCCATCCACGCCCTCGCGGCGGGCGGGACGCAGGAACAGGCGATCGACCCGGCGCAGCAGGAGCAGCCGCGCTGACGGATGCGCAGGTCGTGCAGCTCGCGCAGCTGGGACGGCGGATCGAAGCGCACTTCGGCCGCCCCCAGGACATCGAATGGTGCCTGGTCGACGACGACTTCCAGATCGTCCAGAGCCGGCCGATCACGACGCTGTTCCCCATCCCCGCGGCCGCGACGACGATGCCAACCACGTCTACGTCTCCGTCGGTCACCAGCAGATGATGACCGACCCCATCAAGCCCCTCGGGCTCTCGGTGTGGCAGCTGACGGCCGCTCGGCCGATGTACACGGCCGGCGGGCGGCTGTTCGTCGACGTCACCCAGATCTTGGCCTCGCCCGCGAGCCGTGCCGGCCTCGTGGAGCTCGCGGGGAGATCCGATCCCCTGATCGGGGACGCGCTGCAGACCATCCTCGAACGCGACGGCTTCATCCGCTCGGTCCCGGACGACGGCCCCGCCTGGGCGCCACCTGGCGCCGGGTCAGCACCGATCGAGACCGATCCGGCCATCGTCAACGAGCTGATCGAGCACAACCAGGCGTCCATCGCCGCCTTGAAACGCGACATCCAGACGCTGTCCGGATCAGAGCTGCTCGACTTCATCCTGGCGGACATCCCGGAGATGAAGCGGATCCTGTTCGATCCGCGGAGCCATCAGGTGTTCATGTCGGCGATGGAGGCCTCGTGGTGGCTGAACGAGCAGCTGGAGGCGTGGCTCGGCGAGAAGAACGCGGCCGACACGCTCACGCGATCCGTCCCCCACAACGTCACGTCGGAGATGGGGCTGGCGCTCCTGGACGTCGCCGACGCGATCCGCCCGCATCCGGAGGTGGTGGCGTTCCTGCAACACGTCGAGGACGAGGGCTTCCTCGACGAGCTGGCCAAGATCGAGGGCGGGCCGGAAGCGCGGGACGCCATCGGCGCCTTCCTCGACACGTACGGCATGCGCTGCGTCGGCGAGATCGACATCACGAGACCGCGTTGGAGCGAACAACCCACCACGCTCGTGCCCGTGATCCTCGGCAACATCAAGAACTTCGAGCCGGGCGCCGGCGCGCGACGCTTCGAGCAAGGGCGGCAGGAGGCGTGGGCGAAGGAACAGGAGCTGCTGGAGCGCACTGCGCGCACTTGCCGGACGGGGAGCAGAAGGCCGAAGAGACCAAGCGGATGATCGACCGCGTCAGGACGTTCATCGGGTACCGGGAGTATCCGAAGTACGGCATGGTCAGCCGCTACTTCGTCTACAAGCAGGCGCTTGCTGGAGGAGGCCGAGCGCCTCGTGCAGGCCGATGTGCTTCGTGACGAAGGAGGACATCTTCTACCTCACGTTCCAGGAGCTCCACGATGTCGTGCGCACCAACCATGTGGATGACCAGCTCATCCACCAGCGCAAGGACGCGTTCAGGTCGTATCAAGCGCTGACACCGCCTCGGGTGCTCACGTCGGATGGCGAGGTCATCGCCGGGGCGTACCGACGCGACGACGTGCCGACCGGTGCGCTGGTCGGCTTGCCGGTTTCCGCCGGGATCATCGAGGGGCGGGCCCGCGTCATCCATGACATGGCGGATGCCGATCTCGAATCGGGCGACATCCTGGTCACCGCCTACACGGACCCAAGCTGGACTCCCTTGTTCGTCGCGATCAAGGGCTCTGGTGACGGAGGTGGGGGGCCTGATGACCCACGGCGCGGTGATCGCACGCGAGTACGGCTTACCGGCCGTCGTGGGCGTGGAGCAAGCCACCCGGCTGATCCGAGACGGGCAGCGGATCCGCGTGCATGGAACGGACGGGTACGTCGTGATCCTGCCCTTGCAGGGCGCGGAAGATCGGCTCTGAAGCGGCCTCGTACGCCTCCAGATCGAACGGGCGCCGCGGCGGGTCGTTCACGCCTGCGCGGCGATGGCCGTGACCAGGGTGGGCATGACCACGTCGGCGCTCGCGCCGGACTTCATGGCGCGGTCCGCCTCGACCAGGCGTTCGTGCAGGTTGATGAGCTGTCCCATCGAGAAGTTCCTGGCCTGCTGCTGATAGCGCCGGGCCTGCCAGTCGAACCGGAGCCCGGCCGCGCGCGCCAGCTCCGCCGGGGGCATCCGATCGGGCAGCGCCCGCACCTTCATCAGGTCGCGGAGCCTGCTCGCGATGCCACCGAGCACCATCAGCGCATCGTCGCGACCCTCCTCAAGGGAACGCCACGAGCGGATCGCACCCGGGAGGTCCTTGGCGAACGCCCGGTCGCACAGGTCCCACACCTTCTGCTCGCCGAGTCCGCGGAACTGCTGCGCGACGATCTGCGGCGTGACGCGCTTTCCGGTGTACGCCGAGCCGAGCTGCCTGAGGGCGGCGACGAGCTGCCCCGGCTCCTCTCCCAGGATCTCCACGAGCGCGTGTACCGCCGGCGGCGTCACGTCGAGTCCGTCGCGCTTGGCGCGCTGCATCAGCCACGGCTCCAGGTCCTTGCGGGCGATCTTCACCTCGACCACCTGCCCGACCGGCTTGACCAGCTTGTCCAGCGCCGCCGGCACCTTGGCGCGATCCCCGACCTGCGCGCAGATCACGAGCGGCGCATCCGGATCCGGTGAGGTGAGGTAGGCCGCGAGCTCGGCCAGCGCCTCCTTGGGCAGGCTCTTCGCGTCCGCGATCAGGAGCGCCCGGGGCTCACCGAAGAGCGAAGGAGTGGCGAGGTCCTGAAGCTCGTTGCCGCGCCACTCGGCCGCTTCGACCTCGGTGGGCTTTCGGTCGCCGAGCAACTCGAGCGCCCGCTCCCGGAGCAGGAACTCGTCCTCCCCCCACAACAGGGTCACGGACGCGTGCGCAGTGGGGCTCATCGGTCGGATCGTACAGAGATCCCCTGACTCCCGAACGTCACGACGATGTCGCCGTGCTGGTCGGTCCGCCAGATCTGCGCGCCGGTCGCGGCGATCGCCCGCAGCGTCGACGGAACAGGATGGCCGTAGTCGTTCGGCTGACCCACGGAGATCACCGCCAGCTCGGCGTCGACGGCCTGGAAGAACTCGGGGAGCGACGTGGCCGCACCGTGGTGCGGCACCTTCAACAGCTCCGCGTGGATCGGCGCGTGCTCGTCCAGCAGCACCTGCTGCGCCGGTTGCTCGGGCTCTCCGCCGAACAGCACCGTGTCCTCCCGGTAGTGCAGCATGATCACCAATGAATCGTTGTTCGGGTCGGAGTTCGTCCCCGTCCAGCAGCGGTCGGGCGACAACACGTCCAGCCGGAGGTCGCCGACCGTGAAGGTGTCCCCGGCGCGCGGGTAACGGACCGACACGTGCTCGCCGGCGCTCGCGACATCCAGATCTGTCTGGATCGCCGACGTGTCGGGGCAACCGGGCTCGAGCACCAAACCGACCGGTACGCGACCCAGCACGTTCGGCAACCCGATGATGTGGTCGGCGTGGGGATGCGTGGCCACCACGATGTCCAGACGCTTGACGCCCAAGGCCGCGAGGTCCGTCGCGACCTCCTCCTGGTCCGGCCCGCCGTCGACGAGCATGTGCACGCCGCTCGGCGACGTCACGAGCGCCGCGTCGCCCTGACCGACGTCGAAGAACCGCACGACCAACCCCGACGGCGCACCGACGCCGAGCGCCGTCGACCAGACGACGAGCGGGAACGCCGCCACCGCCAGGACGATCACCGGTCGCGGCGGGCGCCACCGTCGATGCAGCGCCCACGCGAGCGCGACCACCGCGGCGCCACCGAGGATCAGCACGGCCGGACCCCCTCCCGACGTCACGTGGCCGACGGGCGCCTTCGCCAGACGGTCCGCCACCCACTCCAGGTAGCGCATCGGCATCAACGCGAGCGCGGCGACGAGATGACCGGCCGTCACGGACACGAGCCCGATCGCCGCGGCGACGAGCCCCAACAACAACGCCGGCGAGACCGCGGGGAACGCCATGAGGTTCGCGATGATCGTGACGCCGGGGACCTCGTGGAAGTGGAACAGCAGGAGGGGCGTCACCCCGAGCTGTGCGGCGAGCGTGGTTCCCGCGGCGAGGGCGACCGGCGCCGGCACGAACCGCCGGAGGCGCTCTCCGATCGGGGACGCCAGCGCCACCATCCCGGCCGTGGCCGCCACCGAGAGTTGGAACCCGATGGACCAGACGAGCCACGGGTCGAGGATCACGCAGCACGAGGACCGCCGCGGCCAGGATCGAACCCGTCGCGCGCGGCCTGCCGATCAGCACGCCCACGAGCGCGATCGTGGCCATGACGCCCGCTCGCATCACGGACGGCTCGGCGCCGGTCATCACGACGAAGAACGCGACGGTGCCGACGCCAAGACCGAACCGGGGCCACCGGGTCAAGCGAAGCAGCGAGGCCAGCCCGAGGATCGGCGCCAGCACCATGGCGACGTTCTCGCCCGACACCACCAACAGGTGGCCGAGCCCGCTCGCTTGGAAGTCGCGCATCATGCCGGCGTCCAGCTGCGATCCGTCCCCCAACGCCAGCCCGAGGAGCAGCCCGGCCTCCCGCGCCGGGAACAGGCGGGCGATCGACCGGCCGACGAATGCTCGGAACACCTGCGCCGCACGGATGAACGGGCTCGACGACGGCCCCAGGCGTTCGACGGCGTCGCCGTTCAGCTCGACGACCATCCCCTGGTGGGCGAGCGAATCGCGGAAGCCCGGATCGTCCGGCTGGCGGATCACGCCCTCCGCTCGGACGACGTCTCCGCGCACCCAGCCTTGCGGGTCGTCCTCGGCGCTCAGCCACAGGGATGCGCGCAGCGACGCGGCGCCGCCGGGCCACTCCACCCGCGTGACGTCGAGCGTGGCGTGCCATCCGAACGCGCCGGGCGCGGGATCGGAATGGAGCGCACCGATCACCGTCACGCGGCGGGGCGCGAGCCGAGCCAGCAACGAATCGTCGAGCCACGAACCGCGGACGCCTGACCATCCGGCGCCGACGAGCACGAGACCGACCAGCACCAGCAGGACCGCGGTGAGCGGTCGATCCGCCGACCGCTGTCGGCGCAGCGATGGCCGCGACGGACGCGTCCTCTCGCTCGGCCAGCCCTGCCTCGCGTAGCGGGTCCCCGCCCGTCGTCACGCGTGGAGCCGCGAGCCATGCGCCCGCGATGGCGGCGAGTCCCAGCGCCATACCCATCCACGGATGGGCCCACGGCGGGTGGACCTCCCACGCGAGCAGTCCCACCCAGAACGCCGCCGCAGCCGCCGGCAGCGCCCACGCGTTCATACGGTCGCGAACGGACGGATCTGTTCGAGGGTCGAGGGCCCGATCCCGCTCACGTCGATCAGGTCGTCCACGGCGGAGAAAGGCCCGTTCTGCGTGCGGTAGTCGATGATGGCCGCCGCCGTGACGGGGCCGACACCCGGCAGCGCCTCGAGGTCCGTCTCGCTCGCGGTGTTGATGTTGATCAGCGTCGTCCCGCCGGCGGTCCCGGTGTCGGATGTCGACGAGCCGGGGGGCGTCGCGCCCGGTCTCGGGATGACGATCTGCGTGCCGTCGGCGAGCGGAGCCGCGAGGTTCAACGACGTGAGGTCGGCGCCGTTCCTGGCACCACCGGCGCGGTTCACCGCGTCGATCACGCGATCGCCCGCCACGAACTCGTAGACGCCGGGACGCCGCACCCATCCGGCGACGTCGACGATGATCGATGCGGGGCTCGGCGTGGGAGAACCCGTGAGGCCGGCGACCGGCGACACGACGGGCGACACGGCATCGGCCGGCGCTGCGATGTCGACCGGGCGAGGGAGCGACCGCATGTACCAGAACCCGGCACCGAGCAACGACGCCACGATCACGATCACCAGCCCGGTGAGCTCACCCCGTGAGAGCGAGTCCAGCCGTTCCCGGAGGGACATGCGCGCGACGCTACCCGTGCGGGCCGCACCCTTCCGTGACCGGAGTCACACCGGCAAGCGACCTCAGCGCGCGGTGACGAAGTTCACGAGCTTGGGCGCGCGCACGATCTCCTTGGCGATCGCCCGATCCCCGATCGCTCGTCGCGCCGCCTCGGAGGACCGGGCGCGCTCCAGACACAGATCCTCGGAGGCATCCGCAGACACCTCGATCTTGTCGCGCACCTTGCCGTCCACCTGGACGATCAGCGTCACCGAGTCCTCCGCGGCGAGGGACGGGTCATAGCTCGGCCACGACGACACGTGGACCGACGACCCGTTCCCCAGCACCTCCCTCCACAGCTCCTCGGCGGCGTACGGCGCGAACGGCGTCAACATCTGTGCCAACGCGGTCGCGGCACCCAGCGCGCCGCCGCCCGAATCGAGCGCCGTTCGCATCTCGTTCGTCAGCACCTGGAGCTTCGAGATCGCCGTGTTGAACCGGAAGCGCTCCATATCCTCGGTCACACCCTTGATCGTCCGATGCGTCAGCCGTCGCAGCACCTCCGGCTCACCCGCATCGGTTCCGCGTGCGACCGCCTCGTCCGTTACCGCGAAGACCCGCCCGAGCCACGCATGCACGCCCGGTCGCCTATCCGGATCACCCGCGATCAGCTTCCAGTCGATGTCGTCCTCGAACGGCCCGGCGAACAGCATGATCAGGCGCATCGTGTCGGCACCCCAGCGCTCGACGAGCGGCATCGGCTCGACGACGTTGCCCTTCGTCTTGGACATGGATGCGCCGCCGTAGATCACCTGGCCCTGGTTCATCAGGCGCGGGAACGGTTCGGTGAACCCGATCAATCCGAAGTCGAAAAGGACCTTCGTGAAGAACCGGCAGTACAGCAAGTGCAAGATGGCGTGCTCGACACCTCCCGTGTACTGGCCGGCCGGCATCCAACGGTCCACGTCCTCGCGCCGGAACGGTCCGCCCTCGAACCCCGGTGAGCAGTAACGGAAGAAGTACCAGGAGGAGTCGACGAACGTGTCCATGGTGTCGGTGTCCCGCCGGGCATCGCCACCGCACGTCGGGCAGGCGACCTTCGACCACGACGGGTGTCGCGCCAGCGGCGACTCTCCGCCCGGTTGGAAGTCGACCTCGTCCGGAAGCAGGACCGGCAGGTCCTCGTCGGGCACCGCCACCTCGCCGCACGTGTCACAGTGCACGATCGGGATCGGCGCGCCCCAGTACCGCTGGCGGCTCAGCAACCAGTCGCGCAGCCGGAACGTGACGGCCGGTTCGCCGCGCCCCTCCTCCCGGAGCCAGGCGGCGACCTTCGCGATGGACGCGGGCGTTCGCTCTCCGTCGAACGATCCCGAGTTCACCATGACGCCCTCGCCGGGGTAGGCATCCGTCATCGCATCCGCATCGAGGGTCTCCCCCTCGGGCTGGATCACGACGCGGATCGGCACGCCGTGCGACCTGGCGAACGCGAGATCCCGCTCGTCGTGCGCGGGCACGGCCATGATCGCCCCCGTGCCGTACTCCATCAGCACGTAGGGCGCGACGAAACACGGGATCCGCTCGCCGTTCACCGGGTTGACCGCATGCACGCCGAGGGCCACACCCTCCGTGGTATCGGCCTGCTCGCGGAACGTCAGCGGGGTGTTCCGGACCTTCTCGACCAGCGGCTCGACGTCGCTCCACGTGCCGCCCAGCTCCGCCAGCTGCTTCACCAGCGGATGCTCGACCGAGAACACGAAGAACGTGACGCCCCAAAGCGTGTCCGGCCGCGTCGTGAACACCTCGACCGTGTCGCCGGTCTCCTCGATCGTGAACGTGACCCGCGCGCCCTCGCTCCTGCCGATCCAGTTGCGCTGCATCGTCAGCACGCGCTCGGGCCACGCCTCGAGCGTTTCCATGTCGTCCAACAGCCGCTGCGCGTAGTCGGTGATCTTGAAGAACCATTGCGTCAGGTCGCGCCGCTCCACCATCGTCCCGCAACGCTCACACGCCCCCGCGATCACCTGCTCATTCGCCAGGACCGTCTGGTCATGGGGGCACCAGTTGACCGGCGCGTTCTTGCGATAGGCCAGCCCTCGTTCGAAGAACCGCAGGAACAACCACTGGGTCCACCGGTAGTACTCGGGGTCGCAGGTCCGCAGGAGCCGGGACCAGTCGAACGACATGCCCATCCGCTTGTAGGACGCCGCCTGCTGATCGATGTTCGCGTACGTCCATTCCTTAGGATGGATCTGGCGTTTGATCGCCGCGTTCTCGGCGTTCAGCCCGAACGCGTCCCATCCGATGGGGTGCAGGACGTTGTAACCCTGCAACGCCCGGAATCGCGCGATGGCGTCGCCGCCGCTGAACGCCTCGGCGTGACCCATGTGCAGATCACCAGAGGGGTAGGAGAACATGTCGAGCGCGTAGAACCGGGGCCGAGCGTCATCGGGGTCGTCGGAGGCTCGATAGAGGCCCTCCTCTTCCCAGACCCGCTGCCACTTCGGCTCGATCTCGGAGGCGTCGTACTTGCGCATGTTCCGTGCATGGTAGCGAACGCCCGCCGGGCACCCGCGCACCGGGGCCAAAGGCCCCGGTGCGCTGCCGTCACATGGAGCGGCTCAGGCGCCTTCCTCGTCGTCCTCGTCGTCTTCCGGTTCGACGTCGAAGTCGGTTGCGCCGAGCAGGTCCCGCTCGGTCTCGATCATCATCCGCTCCTTCCGATACGGGGGGCGCCTCGCACGCTAGGGAGCGTCGCGGGACCGGGCAAGACGTTGGCACCAACGTTCGGGGTTCGTTCCGCGCGGGTTCACCCGCCGTTCCGTGAGCGCGGAGCGATCCGTCAGCCGGCCGAAGGCGTCGGGATCAGCGAGGAGCCATCGGTCAGCATCGCCGTGATGTCCGCCGCTCGGACCGGCCGCGAGAACAGGAAGCCCTGCCCGATCGGGCAGTCGAGCGCACGCAGGAACGCGAGCTCCTCGCTCGTCTCGACACCTTCGGCGAGCGGCGTCATCCCCAGGTTCTTCGCGAGCTGGACCATCGCCTGGACCATGGTTCCCGCGTCCCGGTCCAGATGGGCGTCGCTCACGAACGACCGGTCGATCTTCAGGATGTCGATGGGCAGGTGCTTGAGACGGCCGAGCGACGAGTACCCGGTGCCGAAGTCGTCGATCGCGATCTGGAACCCCTCGTCGTGGAGGGCTTGAAGGATCTCACGCGTGCGCTCGGGATCCGTCATGGCGGTCGATTCGGTGATCTCGATCACGACGTGATGCGGGTCCACACCGGCCGCTTGCAGGGTGTGCAGGATCTCCTCCGGGAACCGAGCCGACCACAGCTGCCGGGGGGACACGTTGACGGCGACCTCGACCTCGAGTCCGGCTTCCTCCCACTCCTGCATCTGGCCACACATCTCGCCGATCACCCAGCTACCGATGGTCTCGATCAGTCCGATCTCCTCGGCGAGCGGGATGAAGTCGCCGGGCGGGATCAGCTCGCCCTGCTCGGTCACGCCTCGGATGAGCGCCTCGACACCAAGGAGACGGCCGTCGCGCAGGTCGACGATCGGCTGATAGTGCAACTCCCAACTCTCTCGCTCGACGGCTTGGCGGAGCTGCGTGGCGAGCCGGAGCCGGCGCATCGGGTTCTCTCTGTCGGTCGAATACACCACGGTCCCGCCGGGCCCGCCGCCCTTCGATCGATACATCGCCAGATCGGCATGGCTGAGCAGGGACTTGCCGTCGATCGCGTCGCGCGGGAACACGCTGATGCCGAGCGAGGCGCTGATGGTGAAGTCGACCCCGTCGAGGGTGAACGGCTCCTTGAAGAGCTCGTGCACACGCAGCGCGCGCTCCTCGACGATGGCGAGCGCGGCTGCACTCCCATCGGAGAGCGCGGGCCCGCCCGCTAGGTCGCCGAACAAGAGGAGGAACTCGTCGCCGCTCTGGCGCGCGACCAGATCCGCATTCGGGTCGAGCTGTCTCAACCGGTCGGCGAGCTGGTTGAGCAGACGATCACCCGCGACGTGGCCCAAGCTGTCGTTCACGAGCTTGAAGTTGTCGAGGTCCATGACGATGACCCCTACACCGGACCCGAGCCGGCGGGCTCGCGTGATGGATACCTCGAGCACCTCCGTGAAACCGTGGCGGTTGGTCAGACCCGTGAGCTCGTCGTGGAAGGCGAGGTACGCGAGCTTCTGCTCGGCTTCCTTCCGTTCCGTGATGTTCTCGATCATGGTGACCGCGAACTCCGGGTTGCCGTCCTCGTCGCGCTGAAGCGCCGCCGCGACGTGCCCCCACAGGAGTTGCCCATCCTTGCGGGTGAAACGCCTCTCCTGCTCGTACGTGTCGCGAGTCCCGGCCATCATCTCCCGGAACTGCTCATCGTTCATCGCGAGCTCGGCCGAACGCCTGCCGTTCGGCAAGGTCTCGGATCGAAGCTCCTCGACCGTGTAGCCGAACATGCGCACGAATGCGGGGTTCGCATCGAGGAACTCCCCCTCGGGAGACACCAACGTGATGCCGATGGCCGCGCCCTCGTAGATCGTCTCGAAGCGAGCGAGCGCCTCGACCTGCTGCAAGCTCGACTCGAACTCGGTCGCATGGATGAGCGCCGAGGATAGGGCGGTCGAGAGACGCTTCAGCGTGTCGACGTCTTCTTGCGTGAACGCGTCCGGCGTCCTCGACACGACGATCAGCTGACCGATCGTCGCCTCACCTTGATGGAGCTGCACGGCGACGCCCGAGCGCATACCCATCTCTTTGGCCAGTGGTCCCGCGTGGGGGTCCGTCTGCGCGTCGGCCAGGATCCCCGACTGGTTGTGCCGGTGCATCCAACCGGGCTGCGACGCCTCGAGCGACACGCGGTAGCCGACCTTGTCTTCGAGGAACCCAGTGCCGACGCGGAGCACCAGATGGTCCCCTTCGAGGATCAGGATGGTCGCGGCCTCGGCATGGGTGAGCTCTTGGGTGCGCTCGCAGATCGTGCGCATGACCGCGTCGACATCCAGTTCGGTGGCGGCGATGTCTCGTTGCGTCTCGATGATCGAGCCCAGGCGCTCGTTCCGCGCGGCTAGCAGCTCCTCGGCCTCTTTCCGAGCCGTGATGTCGAAGATGACGCCCTGGATGACCCACGGGTCCCCGTGCTCGTCGTGGATCGGACGTGCCAGCTCGAGCACCCATTTCACGGTGCCGTCCTCATGCACCATCCGGTACTCGTGACTCATCGGGACGTCGTTCGTGTACGCGCTCATGTATTCGTCCCAGACGCGGATGAAGTCGTCGGGATGCACGTGGTTGGACCAGCAGTACTGGTCCGCGATCCACGCCTCCGGCTCGATCCCCAGAAGGTCGCGCACCTGCGGGCTCACGAAGATGCTGTCGAGCGACTCGTTCACCGGGTCCAGGTAGACGACACCGGGGATCTGCTCGACGAGCGCCGAATACTTCGCCTCAGCCTCGAAGCGGGGGTCCCGGGATGACGTCACAGCATCGGACGGCTTCGCTGCGCCTTGCACCTTCATTGTGGTCAGACACCTTCCGGAGCAGCCTCGTCAACGGCGGTCGTGGGGATCACGCGCCGATGATTGCATTCTAAGACAACACTTCGACCGAAGACCGGTGGGCCTTGACCTTTCAGCCTAACGAGGGAGGCTGCTCTACCAGACCGCCTTTTCGGCGGATAAGGGCCGGGATATCCGCCGCCGGCACCGGGTAGGCGAAATGGAACCCTTGCGCCAAACGGCAACCATTGGCCCGCAGGAACTCGTACTCGCCGTACGTCTCGATGCCCTCGGCCAGCGGAATCATCCCCAGGCTCTGGGCGAGCTGGATCATGGCGCGAACCATGCCCGCCAGATCGCGATCGTATTCCACGTGCCGGACGAACGCCTGGTCGATCTTCAAGACGTCGACCGGCATGTGCTTCAAGCGCGCGAGCGACGAATAGCCGGTCCCGAAGTCGTCGATCGCCAGCGTGAAGCCCCACGCGTGCAGCTCCGTCAGCAGACGCTGGGTCCGATCCGGGTCGGCCATCGCCGTCGACTCGGTGATCTCGATCGTGACGTCCTGCGGCTCCACGTCGTACATCGCGAGCTTGGCGAGCAGCTTCTCGGCAAGGTGTGCGGTCCACATCTGCCGTGGCGACAGGTTGTAGCTGATCGCCACGCGCACGCCCTGGGAGCGCCATTCCGCGTGCTGTCGTGCCAGCTCTTCGAAGACCCAGTCGCCGATCGCCTGGATAAGTCCCATCTCCTCGGCGAGCGGGATGAACTCTCCGGGTGCCACCAGCCCGCCGTTCGGCTGCAACCATCGCACGAGCGCTTCGACGGAGTGCACGGACCCGTCACCCAGGTCGATGATCGGTTGGTAGTGCAGGACCCAGTTCCTGTCGGCGACCGCTTGACGCAACCGCGTGGAGAACGAGAGGCGGTGCGCGGGGTCGTCGTCGTTCGAGGCGTACACGACGTATCCGCCCCGATCGAACTCCTTCGATCGGTACATCGCGGCGTCGGCATTCCGCAGGAGCGTCTCGGCGTCGCTCGCGTCCTGCGGATAGAGGCTGATGCCCATCGACGCGGAGACGAAGAACTCGCTCCCACCCAGGTCGAACGGCTGCTCCAGCGCCTCACGCACCCGCGCGGCGACCGATTCGGCGATGAGCAGTCCCGCATCGGGGCCACCCCCCAGGCCGGCACCCCGGTCGAGGTCGGCGAGCAGCAGCAGGAACTCGTCCCCGCTGAGACGCGCCACGAGGTCGGTCTCCCGTGTGCACACGCGGAGACGCTGCGCCAGTTGGACCAGCAACTGGTCGCCTGCGTGATGGCCGAGGGAGTCGTTCACGAGCTTGAAGTTGTCGAGATCGAGGAACAGCACGCCGACGCCCAGGTCGAAGCGTCGGGCGCGAGCCAGCGCACTCTCCAACATCTCCTCGAACAACGCACGGTTCGGGAGGCCGGTGAGCTTGTCGTGGTACGCGAGGAACGCGATCTCCTCCTCGGCGAGCTTGCGCTCTGTGATGTCGAAGATCACCCCCTGGATCAACCACGGTTCGCCGTCACCGTCGTTGATCGGGAACGCCTGCTCCATCACCCACTTGATCGACCCGTCCTCGTGGACCATCCGGTACTCGTGGTTCAGCGGGACGTGGGTCCGGTACGCGTCCTCGTACTCCTGCCAGACGCGATCGATATCGTCCTCGTGGACGTGCCGCCGCCAGCAGTACGGATCCTCCAGCCACTCCGCGGGCGCGATCCCCAGAAGGTCGGTCACCTGCGGGCTGACGTAGATGCTGTCCTGGTTCTCGTCGACGGGATCGAGGTATACGACGGCCGGGATCTGCTCGACCAGCGTCCGGTACTTCGCCTCCGCCTCGAACCGAGCCTCCCGGCCGGCCTGCAGCTCCGTCATGTCGCGGAGCGTGACGACGAGGTAGCGCTCGACCCCTTCGATCGCGCCGACGTGGACCTCGACGGGGATCGCGCGGCCGTCACGGTCGTGGCAGACCGTCTCCACGCTGGTCCCGGCGGCCTGCTCGCGCGGATCCGTCGCGATGAGCCCGTCGACGGGCCGGTCGATGAGCTCGTCCCGGGAGAAACCCGTCAGCGTCTCGACGTGGTGATTCGCGAACACGATCCGCCCGTCGGCGTGCGCCACCACCAGGCATTCGGGGGTGGCCTCCAGCAGCGAGCCCGCCTCGATGAGACGGGACAGCCGAAGCGCCGCGGCTTCCCGCGCGCGTTCGGTCTCCACGATGTCGGACGACATAGCTTCGGCGCCTCCCGGAGGACGATCCACCTCAGTGTTCGTCACCCAGGACCCCACACCTGAGGGCGGGGCGCTACCTAGAGGCGGGTATCCCTACCGTTACGGCGTGCGTTCCTCGATGCCCCAGGGCGCGCCATAGTCGTTCAAGAGGTCCAGGAACGGCACGGGGTCGAACGCCTCGGGGCCGAGCACGCCGGCGCCCGACCAGGTACCGTTCGCCATGAGCTCCAGCGCGACGACCGGATTGATCGCAGTCTGCCACGTCACGGCCTGGGTCTGATCGTTCGCCCATGTCTCTTCGAAGTCGACGACGTGGTAGATGTAGACCTCGCGCGGCTGCCCGTCCTTGCCGACGCCGGTGACCCACGTCCCCGCGCACGTCCTGCCGGTCATCTCCGCGCCGAGGAACGCGGGATCGGGAAGCACCGCCGCCACCACGTCGCGCGGCGACACCTGCACACCGCGGACGTCGACATTCTCCTTCTTGTCCAGTCCGAGCTTGTGGAGGGTCTCGAGCACCGAGATGAACTCGTCGCCCAGCCCGTATTTGAACGTGACCCGCCGCGATTCGATCCAGCGCGGGATCAGCAGGACCTCTTCGTGTTCGACGTTCACGCACTCCACGTCGCCGATCCCCTCCGGGAACCGGAACGTCTCGGGCTCGCTGAACGGCGCGGTCGTGAACCACCCGCGATCCTTCTCCCAGATGACCGGCGGGTTGAGGCATTCCTCGATCGTCGTCCAGATGGAGAACGTCGGCGCGAACGCGTAGCCCGCAGCCTCGAGGTTGGCCCCGTCGCGAACACCGATCTGGTCGATGCTGCTGAACAGATGGTCCGCTGCATACCGTGCGGCGACGTCGGAGAACCCCGGCTCGACGCCGCACCCCACCAGCGCCAGCTGCCCGCGCTCCTCCCACTCCTTCGCGACCGCGAACTGATCGTCGCCCAGCTTCTTGCCGACGAGCTCGTAGGGCGCCTCGGGATGGAGCTCCGAGAGCGACATGGCCATGTCGACGTATGTGGCGCCGGCGTCGAACGCGCCTCGGAAGATGCCGGGGACGAACCGAGGATCCGCGGCGTTCAAGATGACATCGCACCTGTGCGCTTCGGCGACCGCGGCGACATCGGCCGGGTCGGTGGCATCGACCTTCGCGGCCACGAACCTGCCGTGCGACCCGAAGCGGTCGACGACGCTCCTGGCGCGGGCCTCATCGATGTCGGCGAACACCACTTGCTCGTAGAAGTCCCGCCGCGAGGCGATCGGCGCGAACGCGGCCCCGACACCTCCCGACCCGACGACCAGGATCCTCATGGCGGCGGAGTCTAGTCCCGGCGCCGGTCCGCGTCGGACCGGTTACCCTCGAGGGCACATCGGCGAAAGGGGTGGCTCCATGGACGACCACGCGCAGGGAACGCTCTCCGACGAGGACATCAAGACGATCCTCCCGGTCGGCGGCGTCGCGACGACGCTCGAGACGGACCCCGACACGAAGGACGCCGACGGGACCGACGGCGACGATGCTGACGGGACCGACGGAACGGACTCGGACGGAACGGACTCGGACGGCGCGGACGGGAACAGCTCCGCCACCGAGTGATCGCCGGCGTCACTGAGCCCCTCGGAACGAACATCGGACACCGGATGGACGCGCTCCGTCGGTGCACGGGCGATAGCCAGCTGTTCCTCGACGGGACGTGGGGGGCCCGGGCCGCCGTGCATCCGGCGGCGGAGCCCCAGGGCTTCCAGGACCTGCTGACGCTGGACGACGTCGACCGGATCCTCACGACGACGTCCTTGCGGACCCCCTCGTTCCGGTTGGTGAAGGCGGGCGAGCAGATCCCGGAGTCGAGCTACACGCGATCCGGCCGCACGGGATCCAGACCCGTGTCGGGGATGGCCGACCCCGCGAGGATCGCGGAGCTGTTCGGCGACGGTGCCACGATCGTGCTCCAGGGGCTGCATCGCAACTGGGAACCGGTCGCGACGTTCACCCGCGCACTCGAACTGCAGCTCGGACACCCGTGCCAGGTCAACGCCTACATCACGCCCCCGGGCTCACAAGGGCTTGCGTTGCACGCCGATCCGCACGACGTCTTCGTGCTCCAAGCGTTCGGCCGCAAGCACTGGGAGGTCCAAGCGGCTCCCGGCGAGCGGGCGCGCGATCCGCTCGACGCGGACCTGGGTCCGGGCGACTGCATCTACATGCCCGCCGGAACCCCGCACGCCGCGACGACCGGAGACGCGCTGTCCGGTCACCTGACGGTGGGGGTGCATGTCGTCACGTGGAGCGACGTCCTGGCCGACGTCTGGCGTTCCCTCGCGGTCGATCCCACATACGACGAGGCGATCCCGGTGGGATGGACCGCCGACCGGGCGCGGTTCGCCGACCTGTTGCGCCAACGGCTCGCCACGCTCGGCTCCGCGCTGAACGACGTCGACGCGGATGCGGTCACGGAGGCGCGCATCCGGCGGTTCCTGTCGACGCGCGCGCAGCTGCTCCGCGGCGTGCTCGTCCAGGGACAGGCGCTCGATGCGATCGGGGACGACACCGTGCTCACGGTGCGGCCCGGCGCCGTCTGCGAGCTGCGACGGGACGGGGACCGGTTGACGGTGCTCTTGGGCGACCGCCGATTGGACATGCCGGCATGGCTGGAGCCTGCGATGCGGGTGGTGGGGTCGTCGGATCGGTTCGCCGTCCGCGACCTGACATCCTCGATCCCCGACGCGGGATCGCGTCTGGTCCTGGCGCGGCGTCTGGCGCGCGAGGGACTCCTCCTCGCCGAAACCGCCCCGCACGACGGCTGAGGCCGGCCTGTGGCGGATCGATCGTTCCGGTGCTCGCACGCGAGCGAAGCGGATGGGGAACCACTACTCGGAACCGCGTCGACCATCACCGACTGGCTCCTCGTGGAGCATCCCAGCCCGTGGGGTGCGGAGCCGCTCCGGCAGGCGCGCCTGCCCGCCGGGCTCGGCGATGTGCTGCGTGGGTTCGAACGCGAGCTGAACGTCAGGGTGCTGCTGATCCGCCGGCACGGACGGCGCACGGGCACGAGCAGGGCGTGCTTCGCGATCCACACGGGTCCCGATCATCCCTGGATAGAGCGCACCGATCTGGAGGACGTTCGCGACGTGGCGACGCTCGATCTCGGAGGACTCGGTCGGGGCGGAATCCGTCGGCCTGACGGCGAGCGAAGGCTCACTGTTCGCGATCTGCACGCACGGCCGGCGAGACCCGTGTTGCGCCGAGCGTGGACGGCCGCTCGCGTCCGCGCTCTCGCAGGCGTTCCCGGACGAGACGTGGGAGTCGACGCACATCGGCGGCGATCGGTTCGCGGGGAACATGGTCGCGTTCCCGCACGGCTACTACTTCGGCCGGGTCGGCCCTGCCGAGGGAGCCGGCATCGCGACGGCATACGTCGCGGGGACGCTCGATCTCGAGCACCTCCGTGGACGGTCCTGCCTCCCGACGGACGTGCAGGCGGCCGAGCAGCATCTGCGGGCCCACGATGCGTTGACCGTCATCGACGACGTGATGGTCGTCGACGTCTCCCGCGCCGGACCGCAGACATCGACGACGTTCCGCACACCGCTCGGGCTGCGGAAGGTGGAGATCCGTCGGGACCTCGGGCCCCAAGAGCAGCTCACGTGTCACAGCGACACCATGAGGCGACCTCCGCGGTTCGCGCTGCTGGGGATCGACTCCGCGTGAGCGGACGCGGTGCTTACCCGAGGTCCGATGCCCCGGCGCCGGAGGCGTCACCCGCGGAGGCCGTGGCCAGGTAGCGCTCGTACAACCGCGGCAGTTCGACGCCCGGTCGTTCCCAGTACCGCTCGGCGTCGATGTCGATCCAGGGCTCGGCGCTCGGGGGCGGGGAGCCGCGTCGCGCCGGCGAACGACCTGACCGCGTCGACCGCGGGCTTCGCTGACCCGTCGACGCGCCACAGCCCGAACGAGCGCTCGTGGGTGGCCTCGTCGAGCGGGGGGTGCTCGAAGCGTCGCCGGGTGGTAGTCCGAGTAGCACCAGAGCATCGCGCCGGTGCACCCGCCTCGCGCAGACCGGGGAGGACGCGTCGGATGTACTCGGCGGCCTCGGCCTCCTCGATCAAGGCGAAGGGCGGGCCGGTCGCGTGCTCGACCCCCGCATCGCCGTCGCGGAACGTCGGAAGCCCGAACTCCGAGAGGAGCACGTCGGCCCCGCCGCCCAGCCATCGCGTCACTCGGCCAGGAACGGCACGAACGCCTCGTCGGTGCCGCCTCGCGCCCATCGCGCGTAGATCGGATACCCGTGCATCGTGAGGAAGTCGCACGCTTCCGGCCGCCTCGTGCGGACCCAGGCGACGGTCCTCTTCGAGGTCCTCCATGTGGATGCCGATCGTCACCTCGGCGAGGCCGTCGGCGGCACGGATCGCCGACGTCATCTCCTCGACAGCCAGCTTCGCGCGAGCTCGCGGTGCGCCGGCACGACGCAGTTCGAGTTCTCGTTCCCGAGGTCCCAGGCCCACAACGCGTCGTGGCCGGCGAGCACGTCGGCGGCCTCGGCGCGCGAAGAGACGCTTGCGCCCGCACCGACGTCGTCGTCGAGGTACCAGTTCCGCGAGCCTCCCTCGACGACGCGCCCGCCCGACACGACCCGGAACCGTGCGTCGCGCTCGGCACCGCCGAGCGCCCATCCCGGGATCCAGTTCGACGCCGCTCATGTGACCGGTGAACAGGGTCGGCATGATCTGGAGTCCGGCGTTCTGGGCGACGTCCGCCACCGTGACCAGCCGCTCGAGCATCTCGGTATCGACGTGGCCGGGCTCGGGCTGGAACGCCTCCCACAGGAGGAAGAGCGGACCGAGTCGAACCCGACGGCGGCGATCCGCTCGAAGTCCCCGGTGATCTCCGCCCCGTCGAACGACGTCCACCACCGCATCGCGGTACGGGCCGGCCAGTAGTTGATGCCGAGTCGGAACGGCTCCGACGCATGACGCCGGCCGTCATGGGCGTGTCGTCCGGCCGACGACCCGTCGATAGAGCGTCGATGTAGTCGTGGACCATCCGCGACACGTCGAAGCGACGCTCGACCGACGCGCGGACCGCGCGCGCGCTCCAGGCCCGCCCGGCACCGCTTCGACCGCCGCGACCGCGTGATCCGCGGAATCGACGAGGAACCCGTTCGCACCGTCCTCCACCAGCTCGGGCATGGAGCCGCGCCCGAACGCGATCACCGGGGTGCCGCACGCCATCGACTCGGTCATCGCTGAAGCCGAACGGCTCTTCGAAGCCGACAAGGTGGAGGAGCGCGGCGGTGCCGCCCAGGAGCACGTCGCGCTCGGCCGGCCCGACCGCACCGACGAACCGGACGCGTCGCCCGTCGATCCGCGGCTTGACGAGCCGCTCGAAGTACGTCGCGGTCCTGGACGATGCCGGCGATCGTGAGCGGACGGCCGGTGAGTCTCGCGACTTCGATCGCATGGTGGGTGCCCTTGTCCGGATGGACCGCCCGAGGACCACGAGGCCGTTGCCCGGGTGCGCCTGGAACGTGAACTCGGCCGGATCGATGCCGTTGTGCATCGTTGCGGCGTAGGTCAGCGATCGATCCCGATCCGCGTCGCTGATCGACACGTAGGCCACCCGGTCGTCGTAGGCGCGATATGCCGGCAGGATGCGGGCGACGAGAACCCGTGGATCGTCGACACCATCGGCGTCGGAATCAGATCGCGCCAGGCGAGCGGCAGGAAGTCGAAGTGGTTGTGGAGGATGTCGAAGTCGCGGGCCCGCTCGATCGCCCGCGCGATGTGGAGCGCCTCGTAGACCTTCGGCGTCACGGCGGGATCCTCCTCGTAGCCGGTGGGGATGGTCCCGACCAGGCGCGCCCGGGTGACGGAATCCGCCGACTGCGAACAGCGTGACGTCGACGTCGCGGTCCACCAAGCCCTCGGTCAGGAGCGATGCGAACTGCTCCCACGGACCGTAGTGACGTGGCGGCACGCGCCACGAGATCGGCGCCAGCATCGCCACCCGGAGTCGGTCGTCGACGTCACCCCGTCCCTCAGCCCCATCCGGCCCGGAGCGCGGCGCCTGCGCGGACGCCCGTGAAATCCCCGTGATCGACCACGACCGTTCCGCCGAGCACGACGTGGTCGATCCCCACCGGCGCGATGTCGGGCTGCTCGTACGTCCCCGGATGCGCGATCGTCTCCGGATCGAAGACGCAGATGTCCGCGATCGAGCCTTGTTGGAGCGTGCCGCGATGCGCCAGTTCGAACTGGAGCGCGGTCGCCGACGTGGCCTTGCGGATCCCCTCTTCCCAGCCGACGACCCCGCGTTCGCGTACGAAGCGCCCGAAGAACTCGGGGAAGCATCCCCAGGTGCGAGGGTGCTGTATCCCCACGGGCGCGCCGTTGTCGGATCCGATGCCGATCAGCGGGTCGGCCATGATCGCGACGACGTCGTCCTCGTGCATCCCGTGCTCCACGACCATGGCGCCGGGGTCCTCCGAGACGAGCGCACAGACCGCCGCGAACGG
>CAVSFP010000013.1:0-9842 GCA_963727185.1 uncultured Actinomycetes bacterium
GTCTTGTATCAGCTCTATCCCCGCTCGTTCGCCGACTCGAACGGTGACGGTCACGGCGACCTCCAGGGCATCATCGAGCACCTGGAACACCTGGCCTGGCTCGGTGTCGACGGCGTCTGGCTTAACCCCATCAATCCCTCACCGAACGCCGACTGGGGGTACGACGTCGCGGACTACACCGACATCGAACCGGACTTCGGAGACCTGGACGTGCTCGACCGGCTCGTCGCGGGGGCGGGAGAGCGCGGGATCCGGGTGATCCTCGACCTGGTGCCCAACCACACGAGCGATCGGCATCCGTGGTTCCTCGACGCGCGATCGAGCCGAACCGCCCGTCATCGGGACTGGTACGTGTGGGCCGACGCCCTGCCGAACGGTGGGCCTCCCAACAACTGGGTGTCGGTGTTCGGCGGAAGCGCGTGGACGTGGGACGAGCCGACACAGCAGTACTACCTGCACAACTTCCTGGCCGAACAGCCCGACCTGAACTGGTGGAACGAGGAGGTGCGGGACGCATTCGACGACATCATCCGGTTCTGGTTCGACCGCGGGATCTCGGGGTTCCGCATCGACGTGGCGCACGGGATCGTCAAGGACGTCGAGCTACGGGACAACCCGTCCGCGACACCCGACGACGATGATCTCTTTCGAGCCCTCGGCCAGCGCCAGGAGTTCAGCATGAACCGACCGGAGGTGCACGACGTCCTGCGGCGCTGGCGCGCGATCGCCGACGCGTACGCGCACGAACCGATCCTGCTCGGCGAGACGTGGGTGCCGGACATCTCGGCGCTCATGCGCTTCTACGGAGATGGCACCGACGAGCTCCACCTGGCGTTGAACGTCCCGTTCGTCTTCGCGGAGCTCGGGACCCCGATGCGGACGATCGTGGAACGCGAGGAGGCCGTCATCCCCGATGGGGCCTGGCCGACCTGGACCGGGTCGAACCACGACGCAGGCCGGTTCGCCACGCGGTGGTGCGGCGGCGACGACCGGAAGATCCGAGCGTCGCTCGTGATGTTGCTGACGCTCCGCGGCACGCCGATCCTCTACTACGGCGACGAGATCGGGATGCCGGAGGTTGCGGTGGAGCGCGATCGCATCCGGGACCCGGTCGGCGCCCGCGGGTGGCCGGACGACCCCGGCCGCGACCGCGCGCGGACCCCCATGCCGTGGACGAGCGAGCCCGGTGGCGGGTTCACGAGTCCCGGTGTGGAGCCGTGGTTGCCGGCAGCGGAGGCCGCCTCGCATACCGTGGCCGACCAGCGCGACGATCCGGGATCGGTGCTCCGCCTGACGCGGGACCTGACTCGCTCCGGCGCGCACGAACCGACCTACGGAGCGGACGCTGATGTCACGCTCGAGACACCCGAAGGGGTCTGGGCGTGGAGGAGGGGAGACCACACCGTGGTCGCGCTGAACCTCACTGAGGCGGCCGTCGACGCGACGCTCGGCGGGGGAGAGGTGCTCGTGAGCACGCACCGCGACCGCGATGGTCTGCGGATCGTCGAAGAGGTGCGACTGCATCCATGGGAAGCGCTCGTCATCGCGCAGCATCGGCCGGACTGATTCGCCTATCCTTCTGACCCGGAGCTTCGCGCAACGCGAGAGGGGTCCGATGGCAGAGATCGTGCTGGAAGAGGTGTCGAAGGATACGCCGACGGCACCCTCGCCGTTTCCGACCTCAACCTCGACATCCAGGACGGTGAGTTCGTCGTGCTGGTCGGGCCATCCGGTTGCGGCAAGACCACCGCGCTCCGGATGATCGCGGGCCTCGAGGGCATCAGCCGCGGCACGATCTCCATCGGCGACCGTGTGGTCAACGCCGTACCGCCGAAGGAACGCGACATCGCCATGGTGTTCCAGAACTACGCGCTGTATCCGCACATGACCGTGTACGACAACATGGCGTTCGGCCTCAAGCTCCGGAAACTCTCCAAGGAGGAGATCGATCGGCGCGTCCGAGAGGCGGCGGACATCCTCGGTCTCGAGGAGCTGCTCCAACGCAAGCCGAAGGCCCTCTCCGGCGGTCAGCGGCAGCGGGTAGCGATGGGGCGCGCGATCGTCCGCGAGCCCAAGGCGTTCCTGATGGACGAACCGCTGTCGAACCTCGATGCCAAGCTTCGCGTGCAGATGCGGACCGAGATCGCGCGCATCCAGCACGAGCTGAACGTCACCACCATCTACGTCACCCACGACCAGGTCGAGGCGATGACCATGGGCGACCGGGTTGCCGTGATCAGGAAGGGGAAGCTACAACAGGTCGATACCCCGCAGCGGCTCTACGACCACCCCGTGAACCTCTTCGTTGCCGGGTTCATCGGGTCGCCCGCCATGAACATGGTGGAGGCCACGCTCTCCACGTCCAACGGAACTGCCCATGTGGAGTTCGGGGGGCAGCGACTGGTCGTGCCGCACGAGGTCATGACCGCCCACGCGGGTCTTCGCTCCTTCGAGGGCGGATCGGTGGTCGTCGGGCTCCGGCCGGAGGACATCGAGGACGCGTCGCTCGTTCCCGAGGCGACGCAGGATCGTCGGATCAGCACGGTCGTCGACCTGCGGGAGTCCCTCGGCGCGGACGTCGTCATGCATTTCACCGTGAACGCGCCGGCCGTGATCACCGAGGACACGAAGGAGCTCGCGCACGATGTGGGTCACGACAAGCTCGCGGCCGTCGAACCGATCGGGTCAGACAGTTCCGAGTTCCTCGCTCGGTTGAGCCCACGAACCACCGCGACGAAGGGCCAGCCCATCGACCTGGTGGTCGACGTGACGCGACTCCACTTCTTCGATCCCGAGACCGGTTTGGCGATCTACGGGGACGACGGAGCCTGAACCTCGGCGGGGAGTATCCCGCTGCGCGCGACCGCGGACCAGAACGTCGCGCTGTCCCGTGTCCGGCGCTCCAGCGTCTCGAAGTCCACGTGGACGATGCCGAACCGGTGCGCGTATCCGTGTGCCCACTCGAAGTTGTCCAGCAAGGACCACACGAAATACCCGCGGAGCGGTACGCCGCGTTCCATCGCCGTCAAGGCTGCTGCGAGATGCCGGCGGAGGAAGCTCACTCGCTCCGGATCCAGCGTGGGATCGAGTTCGTCGAGCGGGTAGGCGGCGCCGCTCTCGGTCACGTAGAGCGGAAGATCGCCGGTCCGTGACGCCACGAACTCGAGCACCTCGGTGAGCCCCCGCGGGTAGACCTCCCATCCCATGCCGGTTCGCTCGGGTGGGTCGGCCGGGGGCTCGAGCGGGGGGAGCAACGGCGATCGCACGATCTCCCGGGAGTAGTAGTTCACACCGAGGAAGTCGAGCGGCGCCGAGATCCCTCCATATCGCCGTCGAGCACCTCCTCGCGCCGCCACCCCCAGGCCCGGACTCCTTCCTCCGGGTACCCGTGGCCGGTGATCGGGTCGAGGTACCACCGGTTGAACTGGTCGTGCTTGACGGCGGCGGCCTCCTGATCGAGCGGGTGAGGGGTGGCGGCGTGCTTCGGCTCGAAGTTCAACACGATGCCGGCAGCGGCCCGGGGTGCCTGAGCGCGGATCGCCTGCACGCCGAGGGCGTGCGCCACCAAGAGATGGTGATCAGCCGCGAGCGCAGCTTCCGGTTCCGTCCTTCCCGGTGCGTGCGAGCCCACGCGGTACCCGTGGTCGGACACGACGTGTGGCTCGTTCAGCGTCGCGAAGTGGCCGACCCTGTCACCCAGCCGACCGGCCACGAGTGCCGCGAACTCGCCGAACGCGTCGGCCGTCGCTCGAACGGGCCATCCGCCGGCGTCCTCCAGGGCTTGGGGAAGATCCCAGTGGTAGAGGGTCACGAAGGGGTCGATGCCGCAGGCAAGGAGCTCGTCGACGAGGCGGTCGTAGAAGCCGAGGCCCACTTCGTTGGGGCGTCCCGTCCCCTCCGGCAACACCCGGGGCCAGGAGACCGAAAGCCGGTAGGCGCTCAGTCCGAGATCGGCCATGAGCGAGACGTCCTCTCGATACCGGTGGTAGTGATCGCAGGCGACGTCGCCGGTGTCCCCGTTCCGAACCTGCCCCGGTGAGTGGGAGAACCGATCCCAGATGCTCTCTCCGCGACCGTCCTCGTCGGCGGCCCCTTCGACCTGATACGAAGATGTGGCCGCTCCCCAGACGAAGCAAGACGGGAACTGACGGTCGGACACTTAATGACCCCTCGTGGAAGCGCTTCCACCGATGATGGCCCAATGTACACCCTCACACATGCTCTGCACACTGCCTTGACAGATCCAGCACACGAGCTATGGTGAGAGCGCTCCCATCCATGGGTGAGGTCGAGGAGGGGGATCTTGGCCGGCACGCTCGACGATCTGGCGGCCCTAACGGGCGTTTCGCGCGCCACCGTGTCGCGGGTGATCAACGGCGGCTCCGTCTCCCAAGCCACGCGCGAACGGGTGATGGAGGTGTTGGAGCGCACGGGCTATCGGCCCAACCTGGCCGCTCGCACGTTGGCATCCGGGCGGTCCGGTGTTGTGGGCGTCGTGATGCACGTCGACTCGCACGAACTCTTCCATGACCCGTACTTCTCGGACCTGCTCCAGGGGATGAGCGACACCCTATCCGAGACGGCGACCGGGATGATGCTTTGGCTGGGTAACCGAACGAAGCAGGAGACGCTCGATCAGATCCTGGGGATGGGGCTCATGGAGGGCGTGATCGTCACCGCGTACAACCTCCAGGATCCCCTGGTCGATGGGTTGCTGGCCTCGTCCGTCCCGACCGTCCTGGTCGGTCATCGCCGGGCCGATCGGTCGGCGAGCTACGTGGACGTCGACCACGTCCGAGCTGCGGATGCCGTGACGTCGCACCTGGTCGACATCGGTCGGCGTCGGGTCGGCCACATCACCGGCCGTCGCGGAACGGTCGCGGGTGAGGATCGGATCGTTGGGTATATGGACGCCATGGCTCGGGCGGGCCTGTCGACGGATGGGCTCGTCGTCGATGGCGATTTCCGACGAGCCTCGGGCGTCGCCGGAGCTCTGGAGCTGCTGGATCGGGATGTCGATGCCATCTTCTGCGCCAACGACTCGACCGCGGCCGGCGCCCTCGAAAGCATCCGGACGCGCGGCTTGCGCACGCCGGAGGATGTCGCCCTCGCGGGATTCGACGATCTCGACTTCGCAGCGGAACTGGACCCGCCGCTGACCACCGTTCGACAAGGCATCCGCGCGCAAGGCGCAGAGGCGGCCCACACGCTCTCACAGCTCCTGGACGACCCCGAAGGCGGTCCGCGTCGGGTGATCCTTCCGACGGAGCTGGTCATCCGACGTTCCACCGTGGGAGGTGTGCGGGCGCCGTGAACAGGCAACGTGAAAGGAAGGGGGATGTGAAGCGAGCCTTGAGCGTGAACTCGTATCTACAGGTGTACGGGAAGGCAACACTGATGCAAGAGAGAGGGGGCACCACGATGCGTCGATATAGGGGAGTGATCCTGCTTGCGGTCTTGGTCGTGATCGCCGCGGGATGTTCGAACAACAACGGCAACGCTGGCAGCAGTGGGGCGTCGGGTGGGACCGGCGCCGGCACGAGTACGAACACCGGCTCGGTCAACGTACTGAGCGCGCTCGATCCGTCGGAGGCAGGTCCGATGCAGGCCGTCGTCGACGACCAGATCAACTCGAAGACGGATTACAAAGCCGAGATCGAGGCGGACGGCAACTTCGAGCAGGACGTCCAGATCCGCGCGCAGGCCGGAACGCTCGATGTGATCCTGCTTCCGCAGCCGGGTGCCGTGGTGGAACAGGCCAAGTCCGGGAACGCGATCTCGCTCGAGGACATGGGCTTCAACATCGACGATCTCAACAAGATGTTCGGCGAGTACTTCATGTCGCTCGGTGAGTACAACGGCAAGCACTACGGCATCCCGACCAACATCAACCTCAAGAGCATGGTCTGGTATCCGAAGGCCGCCTTCGACGCGGCTGGCTACCAAGTGCCGAAGACCTGGGACCAGATGTTGGCGCTGTCCGACCAGATCGTCGCCGACGGCGGAACGCCGTGGTGCGTCGGGTTCGGCAGCGAAGGTTCCACCGGGTGGCCCGCGACCGACTGGATCGAAGACATCATGCTTCGTACGGCGGGGCTGGACACCTACTCGAAGTGGGCGACGCACCAGATCCCGTTCAACGACCCATCGGTCCTGAACGCGGCGAAGATCTTCGGGAACATCATGTTCCACCCGGGGTACGTGTTGGTGGGGCCGACCAGACCCCGTCGATCGCCTTCGGCGACGCACCGCTGCCGATGTTCGACAAGCCGCCTGGTTGCTGGCTGCATCGTCAGGCGAGCTTCATCACCTCCTTCTTCCCCAAGACGGCGAAGTCCGGCGTCGACTACGACTGGTTCCCGCTTCCTCCGATCGATCAGGACGGAACCCTGTTCGCGGGAGAGCTCGCGGTCGCGTTCCGCAACGCGCCGGAAGTCAAGGACTTCCTGACGCGCTTCATGTCCGCGGACGTGCAGTGCGCGATGGGTTCCGCGGGTACGTCGAGGATCTCACCGAACGTCGACGTGGGGCCGAACTGCTACTCGGACCCGATCCTCGCCGACGCGTCCGTGATCCTGACGAACGGACTGAAGAACGGGACGGCAGGGTTCGATGCCTCGGACATGATGCCTCCGGCCGTTGGGTCAGGAAGCTTCTGGACGGGCATGGTGAAGTACATGCAGCAAGGGCCGGACTCGATCCAAGGCATCTTGGACGACATCGAGAAGAGCTGGCCGACGTCATAACCACCGCGCGCATGCGCGTCGGTGTTCGGGAAGAGGGAGCGGCCGCTTCGCGGCCGCTCCCTCCCCGTGCTCGGCAGGGATAGGATGACCGCGGCGTGAGCGCGACGACCGGCGATCCGGCGGAGGGGGCGGAGGGCTTCGAGGAAGCCCCGCTTTCGGGCGCGGCGTTGATCCTGCGGATCGTTGCGGCCCTGGTCATCGTGGTCATCGCGGGATGGCTGTTCTCCGTGCTCTTCGCGTTCCTCCGCAGCCGAGACGCGAACCGTTTCCTCGTCGTGCTGGTCGCCATCGGGATCGGCATCGGGGGCGTCTTCTTCCTGTTCTGGGGCATGAACAAGGTGGTCGACTGGCTGCCCGCCGGTTTCCGTGAGGGGGTGCGGCCGTACGTCTTCGTGGGCCCTGCCCTCGTGATCCTCAGCGTGTTCCTGGTCTATCCGGTGTTCAACACGATCCTGATCAGCTTCAAAGACTCTCGCGGGCAGAGGTTCGTCGGCTTAGACAACTTCAAGTTCGTCTTCACGGACCCCAGCATGCTGACTGCGATCCGGAACACGGTGGGGTGGATGGTGCTCGTTCCGCTCGTCGCCGTGAGCATCGGCCTCGCCTTCGCTACGCTCGCTGATCGGCTCCGTCGCGGCGAGGCGATCGCCAAGTCCATGATCTTCCTGCCCATGGCGATCTCGTTCGCGGGAGCGGCGATCACGTTCCGGCTGATCTACAGCTTCCGGCCTGAGGGGTTCGGGTCGAACATCGGACTGCTGAACGGCATCATGCTCGGACTCGGCCGGCACCCCGTCGATTGGGGCGGGATCCAGCCGTGGAACAACCTGTTCCTCATGGTCATCATGGTGTGGATGCAGACGGGGTTCGCCATGGTGGTGCTGTCCGCTGCCATCAAGGCCGTCCCCGACGAGATCATCGAAGCGGCGCGGATCGACGGGGCATCCGAGCTCCAGGTCTTCCGCCGCGTCATCATCCCGACCATCCTGCCCACGATCGCGGTGGTGGGCACGTACATGGTGATCAACGCGCTGAAGGTGTTCGACATCGTCTTCGTCATCGGGAACACCGAAACGAGCGGCACCGCGGTGGTCGCCGAGCGCATGATCTACTGGTACTTCATCGGCGCGAACTCCGGGCGGGGAGCCGCGATCGCCGTAGTCCTGTTCGTGGTCGTGATCCCGGTCATGGTCATCAACGTCCGCCGGTTCCGCGAAGAAGAGGCCGTTCGATGAGCGACACGCTCGAGCGATCGCCGGTGGTTGCCCCCGATGCCGTCTCGGGTGCCGCCGGCGTGGGCGAGGTTCGTCGCGGTGGCTGGTTCGTCCGCATCACCATCATCGTCGTGGTCGTGATCTGGCTGATCCCCACTCTCGGAGTGCTGGTCACGTCGTTCCGTCCCGCGGACCTCGTCAACACGACGGGGTGGTGGACGGCGCTCGCACACCCCTTCCATGCGGCGGCGTGGACGCTCGACAACTACCGGGAGGCGCTCGATACCGGAGGGCTGCAGAACGCGTTCATGAACAGCCTGGCCGTGGCGATCCCGTCGACGGTGATCCCGATCACGATCGCCGCGTTCGCGGCATACGCGTTCTCCTGGATGGAGTTCCGAGGGAGATTCGTGCTCTTCGTGGCCGTCGTTGCCCTGCTGGTCGTACCGCTCCAGATGGCGGTCATCCCGATCCTGCGGATGTTCGCTAACGGAGCATCGCTGTTCGGGATACGAACGTTCCCGGACCTGAACCTGAACGGCACGTTCCTGGGTGTGTGGTTGGCCCACACGGGCTTCGGGTTACCGCTGGCGATCTACCTGTTACGGAACTACATCGGGTCCCTGCCCTCGTCCATCATCGAATCCGCTCGGATGGACGGAGCCGACCACTTCACCATCTTCTGGCGGCTCATCGTCCCTCTGTCCGTGCCCGCCCTGGCGGCGTTCGCGATCTTCCAGTTCCTCTGGGTCTGGAACGACCTGCTCGTGGCGTACGTGTTCCTTGGAGGGACCAAAGACGTGCAGGTACTAACGCTCGCGCTGGCCGGGTTGAACGGGTCGCGCGGCGAGACCTGGCAGCTGCTCACTGCCGCGGCGTTCATCGCGATGGCGCTCCCACTCGTCGTGTTCTTCTCGCTCCAGAAGTACTTCGTGCGCGGTCTCACGGCGGGCTCGGTGAAGGGTTGATCCCTTGGTGACTCGCGCGCGACGGAACACCGTGGCGGGCATCGAGCCGCTGTCGCCCCAGCGCAAGTGGCGCGCGATCACGCTCGCGACGCTCTTGTTCGTGCCCGCCTACTGGGCGATCGTGGCGGCGCTCGTGTCGCTCGGCAGCGAGAACGCGAAGGCGACACCGACCGCCGGTCCGTTGATCGCGTTCGGGCTGTGCCTCCTGCCGTTCGTGTTCATCGTGCTCGCGTTCCTCTCCGAACATCCGAACGCGGCGTCTGCCGTCGTCAAGGCTATGGGGCTGACGGTCCTGGTGGGCATCGTCGTTTCCGCGCTCGCGGCGGACGCCGCGACGGGTCTGGTGGCTGCGGTGGGAGCCGGTGGGATCGTCGCCCTGCGGTCCGACCTCGATCACAGCTGGAAGGCTCGGGCGGTCGCGGTCCTGCTGGCGACGATGTACGTGTTCGCCCTGCTCCGCACCGCGAGCGATGTGGCGTTGTTGATGGGCCCGGTCCTGCCGTTCACCGGCATCGGCGTGGCCGATCACCTCTCGGAGCGCAAGCGTGACCGCGAACGGCAGGCGGCCGCCCGTGAGGAGGGTCGCTAGAGGGCCTTCCGCGCCCGGAGGGAGTAGAAGAGCGGCAACTCACCCTCCACGGAGTCGGGGAGGACCCATGTGTCGTCCGGACCCTCGACGGTGAAGCCCATCTCCCACTCGGAGAACGGATACTCGCGGAGGAGTTCGATCGTCAGACCGGCGTCGACCAGGGCCGTGACGATCTCACCGAGGCCGTGGTTCCAGCCGTACTCCTTCTCGGTCTTCACGGCGGCGCTCCGGTCGGCATACGAGCCCTCGACATCGAAGACCAGCGGCTCGGCGTGCTCCCAATAGGGGTAGCGGACCGTGAGCGGCAACTCTTCCATCAGGGTCC
>CAVSFP010000014.1:0-17493 GCA_963727185.1 uncultured Actinomycetes bacterium
AGCTGACCAGCGAAAACATGGCGAGGTTGCAGGTGCAGAGCGAGCTTCCGACGAAGCGCCATCTGCCCGTTGTCTGCCCATGAGCACCGCGGCGTGGTGGACCTAGGGGCATCACGACAGTCCTCGTCCTGGTCGGGCTAGCGTTGGCCTGGGCCGCCTGGCGGGCGCCCTGGGGCGCCGGAAGCGCCTCCTCCCTCGCCTCCAGCCCTTCGTGTCGCGCCAGTTGGGTCGTCCACCGCGCGTGGCCGTTGGGGTCGGGGAGCGACCCATGTCGCGCCCCCCGGCCCCTGAACCGTCCTAAGCCGACGTGCTGAGCGTTACGGGATGAGGCTGAAGGTGTCCGTCGAGACGGTGTCCGAGACCTGCTCGATGTGCACCGTCCCACGAGCATTTTCGAACTCGCCGGTACCACCGGTGATGGGGATATCGAAGGACTGACTGTCCGGACTGACGACACCGCTGACGGAGATCTCTCCTCGATCGCCGATGAAGGCTCCCGCCTCACACAGCACCCAATGCCCGACCTGCACCGTGCATTGCCCGCGAACGGACCCGGCCTTCGAGCCGTCCGCTTTGTCGGTGAGCGAACTGACGAAGATGAACGAATCGCCTGGTCCGAAACCAGGCTTCCCTACGTCAACGCCCTTGCTCTTGGTCTGGGTTTCGGTAAGGACCAACGTCTCGGGTGACGTGATGTTGTCCCCGGCCAGCGTGGTTGCGAGCCCACCCCCCACCAGGACGAGGACCCCGGCGAGTCCGAAGATCGACAGCTTCCTGAACATTACGCCTCCCTCCCCCGGGCGAAGACCACCCCTTGCCGCTGTCTCGGACCATATTTACGGTCGGTACGATCGCAAACTCAGGGGGAGGGAGGAAGTGCAGGGTTAGCTCGGCCGCGGCGCTTTCCGCCTCCTAAGAACCGCGGGATTTGACCTGCGGTTACGCGCCCGCGCATCGCCTCGTCCGGTACCATCGCGGGATCGTTTTCACTGCTGGCCCGTGCGGTTCGCGTGTGGCCTCCACGGCAGTTCCCAGGCTGAGAGCAGGTTTCGTTGATGGCATGTCGTATCAGTGAGCTCGTGCTCGGTTGCCGCGACCCTGAGGTGCTGGCGCGGTTCTGGTGCGAGGTCCTGGACTTCGTCGTGCTCGATCGCGAGGACGACGGCTCGCTGGAGATCGGGCCGCGCGAAGGGTTCGGCGGTCCGCAGCCGACGATCATCCTCAGTCGCAGGGACGAGCCGGAGAAGGGGAAGTCCCGGCTGCACATCGACGTCAACGCCACCGACCGCGATCAGGACGCCGAGCTCGAACGCCTCCTGAAGCTCGGTGCGCGCCCGGCCGACATCGGCCAGACGGGGGAGGAGCCGTGGCATGTCCTGGCCGACCCCGAAGGCAATGAGTTCTGCCTGCTCAAGGCCCGCCTGGACCCACTCTGATGCCCAGTAAGAGAGGTCTCCCGTAGAGGGTTCATCGCCGGGGTCAACGGGGACGCTCCGACGTGTGCGCCGCCCGGCGGAGGTTCCCAGAGCTCGAACCGGGTGCCTTCGGGATCGACCGCCCAACCGAAGCGCCCGAGCTCCGACTCATCCAGCGCATCGATCACCTCGACTCCGGTCGAGCGCAACTGGGCCAGCATCGCGTCCAGATCGGCGACGCGGAAGTTCACCATGAACGCCTGCTCCGGCCGTCCGAAGTACTCGCTGTCATGATCGAAGATGGACCAGGTCGTGGAACCACCCGGCGTCCACTCGAACGGCTTGCCGCCCCAGTCGGAGATGTCGATGCCGAGATGTTCGGCATACCAGTCCCGAAGGCTCCCGGCGTGTCCGGCGCGCTGAAACACCCCGCCGATCCCGGTGACTCGCTCCATGATCGCCATGCTACGCGAGAGCGTTAACGGACCGCCGACCATCTCGACATGGGACGGGGTGTCGCCGCACCCCGCCCCATGCTTGAGGCGTGATCGTGCGGATCAGTAGTGGAAGCGTGCGCGTGATGCGGTTGCCCAGCGAACTCTCAGCATCGGCCCGCCACTACATCACTTCGAAGATCGAGATGCTCGCACCGCTGAGCTTCGCGGGGCAGCCCTTAGCCATCTCGACAGCCTCTTCCATGGACCTCGCCTTGATCAGCGAGTAGCCGGACACCATCGGGCCGATGGGACCATCTGAGACCGCTCCGTTGGGTGAAAGACTCTTCGCGTTTGGCGTGAGGGGTTGCCGTCCACGAGCCCGTCCCCGATGCCAGCGAGCCACGCGCCCCATGCGTCCGTCATCGCGTTGGTTTCTTGCTCCGTCTCCGGCATGCCGCCACCGCTGTACAGCAGGAGGTACATGTGCATCGAACCTCTCGGAAGCTGATCCACCGTTGCGTTGTCGCTCAAACGATCCCCTTTCGGTCAGAAGCGCGGCGTCACCATCCGCACGTCGGTCGGAGCGCCTGGCAACCCCCCGCGCTGATCGGTACTCGGGCACGCCGATACAAGTGAGGAGCAACCCGTCGAGCGGTTCGCCGACGGTTGCCGGGACCTCGCTGTCGATGAACGTCATCCCACTCGCGCTCGCGCCCTGAGCGTAGGCGAGCAGGTGCAGCCGGCCCTCGACGATCCCGGCGGCGAGCTGCGCGTCACGGTACTCACGGTCGTCGAGCGCAGCCATGTCAGTCGCACCGATCACGACGAACGCCGCGTCGCCCGCGAGTCCCTGCTCCATAGCCAACCGGTAGAGCTCCTCGCGGAGCACGCCCGCGCGAACCGGCTTCGAACAGATCCGGCCAGCGGTACACACCAGGCTCCAGCCCGTCGACGGCGTGGACGGCAACGAAGTGCGGGACGTGGATCCCTCGCATCGCGGCGAGCATCGACGTCCGGAGCGTGGGTTCCAGCACGCCTCGGCGCGGGTCCATCCGTCGCTGGGACCCGCGTGACAACACCACGGTCTCGATCGGATCGCGTCCCTCGACCACGACATCGACGGGAGCGCCTCTGTCCCACGGTTGGCCGAGCACATCGAGCTCGCCCGCCCGCTGCGCGTCGGTCACGAGCGGGAACTCGAGGGGGGCAGCGTCGATCTCACCGGCCACGGCATCGCCCGTCGCTCGGAGCGCCGGGACGCCATCCCCGAGCGCAACGACCGCGATCGGCCATTCGTCCACCCGGTCGGCGCCGACGAGTGCCGCCACCGCTGCGTCGGGGAACCGGGAGTACAGCCGAGCTCCGGGACCGGCGGAATCCGCGACCGCGAGCAGCTGGGCGAGCATCGTGCCGGCATCCCAATAGACGTGACGGAACCCGCGCTCCCGGTATCGCCAACCGGTTCGCCACGGGACACCGGTGACGACGACGGCGGGAGCATCGCCGTTGGGGGCGGCCCAATCTGCACGAGCGCGTGATCCTCCGGGTCGTACCAGTGCACGCCGGGCGGCAGGTCGGGCGTCCCGTCGGGCACTGCCACGTAGAGCTCGAGTGGGAACCGACCACCGGCGGAACCCGCGGCGCGGAACAGCCAGGTCGTGCGCTCGCGGAACTTCTTTCCCTGCGAGTTACGGTCAAGCACCATGGGTGCGCACGACGCCCGCGGACAGGTGCAACAGCCGCGAGAGGTGCGGGACGTCGATCGCCGTGGCGCGGACCTCAGCGGTGCCGACGAGCACGCCCACGGCCGGTGTCGCCGAGGGCGGAAGGTCCCGGGGAGCAGCACCCGCGGCAGATCCTGCCCGTACTGCTTGTAGAACCAGGGCAAGCGATCCAGGTCGTTGACCTCGAGGTCCGTGAGCACTCGTGGATCGTCGACGGGTACGGTCCACACGAGGTCGGGCTCGTCGCGGGAGGGTTCGTACCAGCCCCAGGTGTAGGACGTCAGTCGGTGCAGCGTCTGCGTCGCGGTTTCCACGTCACGACTATCGCAGGTGCGCACGGCGTACATTGGCTCGACTGCCTGGCTGACGAACGCTTGCCCACGGTCCGAGCGGGTCGAACGGAAGGGGAGAGAGATGGAGATGGGTCACGGCGTGTTCGTGTCGAACGCCGACACCGACGAATGGGAAGCCGATCCGGAGGTGCCGGGCAGCGACGTGCATGTGCTCGTCGACGCCGACGGTGTGCAGGCGGGTCTGACCCGCTTCCTCGAAGCGGACGGCCCGGTTCCGTGGACGTCCTCAGCACGGGAGGTGTTCCTTGTCCTCGAAGGGTCCGTCAGGATCGAGATCGAGGGCGGAACCGTCTTGGAGCTCGGTGTGGGTGACATGGCGACCTTGCCCAAGGGTCTGCCGACGACGTGGCACGTGACCGCCCCGTTCAAGGAGATGTGGGTAATCGCCTGACCGAACGAGAACGGCCTCGAGGACGTCGAGTGTCCGGAGCTTGTCATCGAGGTGCTCCCCTAGCCGCTCTCGATGCAACTCGAGGTATCGGCGGACGATCTCGGGGTCGGACGCCGTGAGGATCGCACGGATCTCGTCCTGCGGCATGTCGTGTGTCCGGAGCGTGCGCTCGGCCCAGCCGATCACATCGCTCACGCTGTTCACTTGCCCATGTGCGGCATGAGCAGGGCGTAGATGGCCATGGCGTGTCCCCGGGCGAGACCGAAGTCCTCGTTGAGCCGATCCACGATCTGATCGGCTTTGACGTCGGGCTTCAACAGCCCTTTCTCCCCGGCCAGCTTCCGGAAGTCGTCAGGGGTCCTGCCTGTCTTCGCCTCGATGTTGTCGATGTATGCCTGGAACGTCATCAGCGTCTGGCCTCCTCGGAGTGGAGGCCCCGTTGCCGGGGCCTCCACCGTGACGGGTCATCCCTGGTTGAGTTCGTCGTGCGGATCCATCGAGGCGCCGGTCTCGAGCAGCGTCTTGAGGTCGCTGAGGACCCAGGGCCAGCCGCCGCCGGCGCCGGTGTCCTCCAGGTCGCCGGTGACCAGCAGCGCGAGCATGGGCGCGCCCGCGAGGTCGTGGGTCACGGTGAGCCTGCGTGACGCCGTTGGTCTCGTCCAGCTCGTAGCTCAGCCGGGTGAAACCCTCGGCCTCGAGTCCGTCGTCCATCAGCATCCGCCAGGTCTGGACGAGCTTGCGCGGCGGATCGGCCTCGATGATCTCGCCGTCGACGGCACCTCCGTTGACCCCCATCGCCTGCATCCCCTCGCTCGCGGTCGTCACGAAAGACCCGCCCGGCTCGAGGTCGACGTCCACGACGACCGCCGTACCCGTACCTCGTCGGTCCATTCCGGGCTGGTGATCGCGTCCCACACCCGCTGGGCGGGTGCCTTGATGTAGACCCGGTGCACCTGACGGTCGCCGAGGTTGGTGTGGTTGTCGGTCGTCACGCTCATGTCTCGTTCTCCAGTTCGTGTCTTGAGGTCGGCGAGCGCCGAGACCTGGCGCTCGGTGTACTTGTCGATCCACCGGTCGTGGATCAGCCGGATCGGCACCGGGTTGAGGAAATGCAGCTTCTCCCGGCCCGACCGGCGCGTGATGACGAGTCCGGCCTCTTCGAGGACGCGGAGGTGCTTCATCACCCCGAAGCGCGTCATCTCCAGCTCGGACTCGAGCTCGGTCAGCGTGCGGCCGTCACGCGCGAAGAGCAGGTCGAGCAGGAAGCGACGGGTCGGGTCGGCCAGCGCCTTGAACACCCGGTCGTCGTCGTTCACGTCGCCGAGCATAGGTGACTGAATGGTCACGTGTCAATGGAGCTGACCACGGGGCGAACATCATGCTCATCGGCCCGGAACATGCGCTGAAACGTGTCAAGAGGTTGCGGCGAGCAACGCGTCGATCGCATTCCTGGTGAGCGGCAGGGCGATGAACTCCTCGATGCGGGCCTCCTGACGCTGCCGCTCCGCCTCGGTCTCGTCCGGGTCCAGCCACCGCGCGCATGCGTCTTCTCCGATGTGTCCGAGCTGCGCGATCGAGCATCGAGAAGCTGCCCCGCCGGTCGATCCGGCCGGGCCCGCCGGTGTCGAGATACGCCCGGTAGAGCGCGCGGGCTCGCTGGGGGTTTCCCATGGCGAACTCGAACAGCACGAGCGCCAGTTCCTGGCTCGGGTCCGCGAGGCCGCAGTTCTCCCAGTCGATGACGCACAACCCGCGCGCCGTCGTGCGCAGGACGTTGTCGGCCCAGAGATCGCGATGGCATGTCTGGAGTTCGCGCGGCTCCTCTATCAGCCCTTCCAGCGCGACGAGCTCGTCTCGCAGCTCGGACAGCCGTCCCGCGAAGGGCGCACGCTTCGCGTGGAGGGCGTCGAGGAGCGCATCCCATCGTTCACCCCCGATGGCCTGGGTGTACCAGGGGTCGGTCGGGAGACGTCCTCGGAACCCCAGGCGGTGGATCGAGGCGACGATCCGCCCCACCTCCGCGGGGTCGACGTTCGGGTCGCGTTCGCGGAGGTCAACCCACTCGAAGACTCGGGCCTGCACGCCGGCCAGCTCGGCGAACGCGTCCCCGTCACCGGCTCGGACGACGGCCGGAACGCGGATGCCCGCCGCGTGGGCGACCTCCTGGTACTGCGCGTGCTCACGCACCTCGTCGGGCGGGATGGGCTCGAACGGCTCCTTCACTGCGAACGATCCCCGCGATGTCGACAACCGCCACACCTGGCCGACCTCACCACGCGCGACCGGTCCCGAGAGCGTCGCGGCATCCCCCAGGGAGAAGCGCGCTGCGATCTCGGCGGCGTCTCCGACCTCGAGCATCGTGGGAGCATAGGCGGCCGGATGGAAGGGAGGGTCGACATCCACGAGGGCCTGGCTTGGATGCGCACGTTCGAGGAGGGACGCGATTGGCTCGCGCGACTGCCCGGGATCGTCGACGCGTGCGCCGAGGCGTGGTCCCTCACGCTCGGCGAGCCGTTCCCATACGCGTTCGCCTCGTTGGCACTGCCGGCCATGCGTGAAGACGGTTCGGCGGCGGTCCTCAAGATCCAGTTCCCCGACCGCGAGAGCGAGCACGAGGCCCTGGCGCTCGACGCCATCGATGGGGACGGTGCGATCCGATTGCTCGCATACGATGCCGGGCGGCGTGCGCTGCTGCTCGAGCGGGCCGTCCCGGGCACGCCGCTCAAAGACCTCGCGCCGGACGCCGCGCTCGATGTGCTCGTCGCCCTCCTCCCACGCCTATGGAAGCCGGCAGGCGCTCCGTTCCGTTCGCTCGCCGACGAATCCACAGGGTGGGGAGGCTCATTGCCGAGCGGCTACGAAGATGCGGGCCGTCCGTTCGAGCGGGCGCTCCTCGACGCGGCGCTCGAAGCGATCGAAACGCTCAGCGGGTCCCAGGGCGAGCAGGTGTTGGTGAACCAGGACATGCACGCCGACAACGTCATCAGGGCGGCGCGCGAGCCGTGGCTGCTGATCGACCCAAAACCGTTGTCGGGAGAGCGGGAGTTCGGCATCGCCGCGACCGTTCGCGGCCGCGAGCTCGGACACAGCCGCGATGCGGTGATGCACCGTCTCGATCGTCTGACCATCGAGTTGCACCTGGACCGCGAGCGCGCTCGAGGCTGGGCGCTCGCGCAAACGATCGCCTGGTCGTTCGATGTCGACGAGGCCGACCCCGCACACGTCGAGGTCGCGCGATGGCTGTGGGAGGCTGGCCGTTGATGACCGGAGCGAACGGCGAGCGAGGTGACCGCGGATCGTGGTGGCGATCCGGCGTCCTGTATCAGCTCTACCCACGCTCGTTCGCCGACTCGAACGGTGACGGTCACGGCGACCTCCAGGGCATCATCGAGCACCTGGATCACCTCGCCTGGCTCGGTGTCGATGGCGTCTGGCTGAACCCCATCAACCCCTCGCCGAACGCCGACTGGGGGTACGACGTCGCGGACTACACGGGCGTCGAACCGGACTTCGGGGACGCGGACGTGATCGACAGGCTCGTCGCGGGGGCAAGGGAGCGCGGGATCCGGGTGATCCTCGACCTGGTTCCCAACCACACGAGCGACCGGCATCCATGGTTCCTCGACGCGCGGTCGAGCCGGACCGCGCGGCATCGTGACTGGTACGTGTGGGCCGATGCGCTGCCGGACGGTGGGCCTCCCAACAACTGGGTGTCGGTGTTCGGCGGAAACGCGTGGACGTGGGATGAGCCGACGCAGCAGTACTACCTGCACAACTTCCTGGCCGAACAGCCCGACCTGAACTGGTGGAACGACGAGGTGCGGGAGGCGTTCGACGACATCATGCGGTTCTGGTTCGATCGCGGGATCTCGGGGTTCCGGATCGACGTCGCGCACGGGATCGTCAAGGACATCGAGCTGCGGGACAACCCGTCCGCGACACCCGATGACGACGAGCTCGCTCGAGCCCTCGGCCAGGTCCAGGAGTTCAGCATGAACCGACCGGAGGTGCACGACGTCCTGCGGCGCTGGCGCGCGATCGCGGACGGGTACGAGCACGACCCGATCCTGCTCGGCGAGACGTGGGTGCCGGACATATCGACGCTCATGCGCTTCTACGGCGATGGCGCCGACGAGCTCCACCTGGCGCTGAACGTCCCGTTCGTCTTCGCGGAGCTCGGGACCCCCATGCGGGCGATCGTGGAACAAGAGGAGGCCGTCATCCCCGATGGGGCATGGCCGACGTGGACCGGGTCGAACCACGACGCCGGGCGGTTCCCGACCCGGTGGTGCGGGAGCGACGACCGGAAGATCCGAGCCGCGCTCGTGATGTTGCTGACGCTCCGCGGCACGCCGATCCTCTACTACGGCGACGAGATCGGGATGCCGGAGGTTGCGGTGGCGCGCGATCGTATCCGGGACCCGGTCGGCGTCCGCGGGTGGCCGGACGACCCCGGCCGCGACCGCGCGCGGGACGCCCATGCCGTGGACGGGCGAGCCCGGCGGCGGGTTCACACGCCTCGGTGTGGAACCGTGGTTGCCGGGAGGGGAGGCCGCCTCGTGCAACGTGGCCGACCAGCGCGAGGATCCCGGCTCGGTGCTCAATCTGACACGGGATCTGATCTCGCTCCGGCGCGCACGGACCGACCTGAGGATCGGACGCTATGCCACGCTCGAAGCGCCCGAAGGGGTCTGGGCGTGGAGGCGCGGAGATCACACCGTGGTCGCGCTGAACCTCACGGAAGCGGCCGTCGACGCGTTGCTCGGTCGGGGAGAGGTGCTCGTGAGCACGCCGCCGCGATCGCGACGGTGAGCGGATCGCCGACGGGGTGCGGCTGCACCCGTGGGAGGCGCTCGTCATCGCGCAGCAACCGCCGGACTGATTCGCCTATCCTTCTGACTCGGGGCTCGGTGCAACTCGAGAGGGGGTCCGATGGCGGAGATCGTGCTGGATGAGGTGTCGAAGGAATACGCCGACGGCACCATCGCCGTGTCCGACCTCAACCTCGACATCCAGGACGGTGAGTTCGTCGTCCTGGTCGGGCCGTCCGGCTGCGGCAAGACCACCGCACTTCGGATGATCGCGGGCCTCGAAGGCATCAGCGGCGGCACGATCTCTATCGGCGACCGGGTGGTCAACGCCGTTCCGCCGAAGGAACGCGACATCGCCATGGTGTTCCAGAACTACGCGCTGTATCCGCACATGACCGTGTACGACAACATGGCGTTCGGCCTCAAGCTCCGGAAGCTCTCCAAGGAAGAGATCGATCGGCGCGTCCGAGAGGCGGCGGACATCCTCGGGCTCGAGGACCTGCTCCAACGCAAGCCGAAAGCCCTCTCCGGTGGTCAGCGGCAACGGGTGGCGATGGGGCGCGCGATCGTCCGCGAGCCCAAGGCGTTCCTGATGGACGAGCCGTTGTCGAACCTCGATGCCAAGCTTCGGGTGCAGATGCGGACCGAGATCGCGCGGATCCAGCACGAGCTCAACGTCACCACGATCTACGTCACCCACGACCAGGTCGAGGCGATGACCATGGGCGACCGGGTGGCCGTGATCCGGAAGGGGAAGCTGCAGCAGGTCGATACCCCGCAGCGGCTCTACGACCACCCCGTGAACCTCTTCGTCGCCGGATTCATCGGTTCGCCCGCCATGAACATGGTGGAGGCCACGCTCTCCACGGCCAACGGGTCGGCCCATGTGGAGTTCGGGGGCAGCGACTGGGCGTGCCGTCCGAGGTCGTGGCCGCCCATGCGGGCCTGCGCGCGTTCGAGGGGGGGTCGGTGGTCGTCGGGTTGCGGCCGGAAGACATCGAGGACGCGTCGCTCGTTCCCGAGGCGCCGCAGGACCGTCGGATCAGCACGGTCGTCGACCTGCGGGAGTCCCTGGGCGCGGATGTCGTCATGCACTTCACCGTGGACGCGCCGGCCGTGGTCACCGAGGACACGAAGGAGCTCGCGCACGATGTGGGTCACGACAAGCTCGAGGCCGTCGAACAGATGGGCTCTGACCACTCGGAGTTCCTCGCTCGGTTGAGCCCGCGAACCGCCGCAGCGAAGGGCCAGCCGATCGACCTGGTGGTCGACGTGACGCGGCTCCACTTCTTCGATCCCGAGACCGGTTTGGCGATCTACGGCGACGGGGCCTGAACCTCGGCGGGGAGGACCCCGCTGCGCGCCACCGCGGACCAGAACGTCGCACTGTCCCGTACCCGGCGTTCCAGTGTGTCGAAGTCCACGTGGATGATGCCGAACCGGTACGCGTATCCGTGTGCCCATTCGAAGTTGTCCAGCAAGGACCACACGAAATACCCGCGGAGCGGTACGCCGCGCTCCATGGCCGTCGAAGCCGCCGCGAGATGCCGACGGAGGAAGCTCACCCGCTCCGGATCCAGCGTGGGATCGAGTTCGTCGAGCGGGTAGGCGGCGCCGCTCTCGGTGACGTAGAGCGGCAGGTCGCCGGTCCGCGACGCCACGAACTCGAGCACCTCGGTGAGTCCCGCCGGGTAGACCTCCCATCCCATGCCGGTTCGCTCGGGCGGATCCACCGGCGGCGCGAGCGGGGGCAGCAACGGCGAACGCACGATCTCGCGGCAGTAGTAGTTCACGCCGAGGAAGTCGAGCGGCGCCGAGATCGCCTCCATGTCGCCGTCCCTCACCTCCTCGCGCCGCCATCCCCATGCCCGGGCTCCTTCCTCCGGGTAGCCGTGGCCGGTGATGGCGTCGAGGTACCAGCGGTTGAACTGGTCGTGCTTGACGGCGGCGGCCTCCTGATCGAGCGGATGCGGAGTGGCGGCGTGTTTCGGCTCGAAGTTCAACACGATGCCGGCAGCGGCCCGCGGCGCCTGTGCGCGGATCGCCTGCACGCCGAGGGCGTGCGCCACCAAGAGATGATGGGCGGCCGCGAGCGCTGCGTGTGGTTCCATCCTCCCCGGTGCGTGCGAGCCGACGCGATACCCGTGGTCGGAGACGATGTGTGGCTCGTTCAGCGTCGCGAAGTGGCCGACCCGGTCACCCAGCCGGCCGGCCATGAGTGCGGCGAACTCGCCGAACGCATCGGCCGTGGCGCGGACGGGCCATCCGCCGGCGTCCTCCAGAGCCTGGGGAAGATCCCAATGGTAGAGGGTGACGAAGGGGTCGATGCCGCAGGCGAGGAGCTCGTCGACGAGACGGTCGTAGAACGCGAGGCCCGCTTCGTTCGGGCGCCCCGTCCCGTTCGGCAGCACCCGGGGCCAGGACACCGATAGCCGGTAGGCACCCAGACCCAGATCGGCCATGAGCGAGACGTCCTCGCGGTACCGGTGGTAGTGATCGCAGGCGACATCGCCCGTGTCGCCGTTCCGCACCCGCCCCGGCGTGTGGGAGAACCGGTCCCAGATGCTCGCTCCGCGGCCGTCCTCGTCGAAGGCCCCTTCGATCTGATACGCGGCGGTCGCCGCTCCCCAGACGAAGCCGGGCGGGAACTGATGGTCGGCCACTGGGCTCCTTTCGTGGAAGCGCTTCCACCGATGAGGGGCCAATGTACACCTTCACGCACGCCCTGCATACTGCCTTGACAGATCCAGCGCAGCCGCTATGGTGAGAGCGCTTCCATCCACCGGGTGGGGTCGAGGAGGGGGATCTTGGCCGGCACGCTCGACGATCTGGCAGCCTTGACGGGCGTTTCGCGCGCCACCGTCTCGCGGGTCATCAACGGCGGCTCCGTATCCGAGGCCACGCGCGAACGGGTGATGGAGGTTCTGGAGCGCACGGGGTACCGACCCAACCTGGCTGCACGCACGTTGGCCTCCGGGCGGTCGGGGGTCGTGGGCGTCGTGATGCACGTCGACTCACACGAACTGTTCCAGGACCCGTACTTCTCGCAGCTGCTCCAGGGCATGAGCGACACCTTGTCCGAGACGGCGACGGGGATGATGCTGTGGCTGGGGAACCGAACGAAGCAGGAGACGCTCGAACAGATCCTGGGGATGGGTCTGTTGGGGGGCGTGATCGTCACGGCGTACAACCTGGCGGATCCCCTGGTCGATGGGTTGCTCGCATCGTCCGTTCCCACCGTGCTCGTCGGTCATCGCCGGGCCGATCGGTCGGCGAGCTACGTGGACGTCGACCATGTCCGGGCCGCCGACGCCGTGACGTCGCATCTCGTCGACATCGGAAGACGTCGGATCGGCCACATCAGCGGTCGTCGCGGAACGGTGGCGGGTGAGGATCGGATCGTTGGGTATGGCGACGCGATGGCTCGGGCCGGTTTGTCGACGGAAGGGCTCATCGTCGACGGCGATTTCCGACGGCGTCGGGCGTCGCCGGAGCGCTCGAGCTGCTGGATCGTGACGTCGATGCCATCTTCTGCGCCAACGACGCGACCGCGGCGGGCGCCCTCGAGAGCATCCGCGCGCGCGGCTTGCGTACGCCGGAGGACGTCGCGCTCGCGGGATTCGACGATCTCGACTTCGCTGCGGAACTGGACCCGCCGCTGACCACCGTTCGACAAGGCATCCGCACCCAAGGCGCCGAGGCGGCCCACACGCTTTCGCAACTCCTGGACGACCCTGATGGCGGGCCGCGTCGGGTGATCCTTCCGACGGAGCTGGTCATCCGACGTTCCACCGTGGGGGGTGTGCGGGCGCCGTGAACGATCGTCGGAAAGGAAAGGGGGATGTGAAGCGAACCTTGACCGTATCTCGTATCAGTAGGTGTACCGTAACGGAACACCGACGCAGGAGAGGGGGCACCACGATGCGTCGATATAGAGGGGTGATCCTGCTTGCGGTCCTGGTTGTGATCGCGGCGGGGTGTTCGAACAACGACGACAACGCCGGGAGCAGCGGGGCGACCGGCGGCGGCGCTTCCGGGCAGAGCGAGAACATCGGCTCGGTCAACGTGCTGAGCGCGCTCGATCCGTCGGAGGCGACGCCGATGCAGGCCGTCTTCGACGACAAGATCAACTCGCAGACGGATTACAAGGCTGAGATCGAGGCGGACGGCAACTTCGAGCAGGACGTCCAGATCCGGGCCCAGGCCGGGACGTTGGACGTCATCCTGCTCCCGCAGCCGGGCGCGGTGGTCGAGCAGGCCAAGTCGGGTAACGCCGTCTCGCTCGAGGACATGGGGTTCAACATCGACGATCTCAACGCGACGTTCGGTGAGTACTTCATGTCGCTCGGCGAGTACAACGGCGAGCACTACGGCATCCCGACCAACATCAACCTCAAGAGTATGGTCTGGTACCCGAAGGCCGAGTTCGACACGGCCGGCTACACGGTGCCGAAGACCTGGGACGAGATGTTGGCGCTGTCCGACCAGATCGTCGCCGACGGTGGAACGCCGTGGTGCGTCGGGTTCGGCAGCGAAGGGGCCACGGGTTGGCCCGCCACCGACTGGATCGAAGACATCATGCTGCGGACGGCGGGATTGGACACCTACGCGAAGTGGGCGACCCACCAGATCCCGTTCAACGACCCGTCCGTCCTGAACGCGGCGAAGATCTTCGGGAACATCATGTTCCACCGGGATACGTGCTGGGCGGAGCCGACCAGACCCCGGCGATCGCCTTCGGCGACGCGCCGCTGCCGATGTTCGACAAGCCGCCTGGTTGCTGGCTGCACCGTCAGGCGAGCTTCATCAACGCGTTCTTCCCCGAGACGGCGAAGCCGGGGTCGACTACGACTGGTTCCCTCTCCCTCCGATCGATCAGGACGGAACGCTGTTCGCCGGCGAACTCGCCGGTGGGCCGGCAATTCCGAAAACGCGCCGGAGGTCAAGGACTTCCTGACGCGCTTCATGTCCACCGACGTCCAGTGCGCGATGGGCGCCGATGTCGGAACGTCGAGGTCTCGCCGAACGTCAACGTGGGGCGCGAGGCTACGCGAACCCGATCCTCGCCGACGCGTCGGTGATCCTGACGAACGGATTGAAGAACGGGACGGCGGGGTTCGACGCCTCGGACATGATGCCCCCGGCCGTTGGCTCGGGGAGCTTCTGGACGGGAATGGTGAAGTACATGAAGGAAGGGCCTGACTCGATCCAGGGGATCTTGCGACCCATCTGGAGAAGAGCTGGCCGACGTCATAGCGAACACCTGTGCGCGTCGATGTGCGGGAAGAGGGAGCGGCCGCGAAGCGGCCGCTCCCTCCGTTCTTGGCAGGGATAGGATGACCGCGGCGTGAGCGCGACGACCGGCGACCCGGCGGAGGGGGCGGGGGGCTTCGAGGAAGCTCCGTTGTCGGGCGCGGCGCTGATCCTGCGTATCGCCGCCGCCCTGGTCATCGTCGTGATCGCCGGATGGCTGTTCTCCGTACTCTTCGCGTTCCTCCGCAGCCGTGACGCCAACCGGTTCCTCGTCGTGCTGGTCGCGATCGGGATCGGCATCGGAGGGGTCTTCTTCCTGTTCTGGGGCATGAACAAGGTGGTCGACTGGCTGCCCGCCAGTTTCCGTGAAGGGGTGCGGCCGGTACGTCTTCGTGGGTCCTGCCCTCGTGATCCTCAGCGTGTTCCTGGTCTATCCGGTGTTCAACGCGATCCTGGATCAGTTCTTCAAGGACTCGCGCGGGCGGAGAAACTCGTCGGCCTGGACAACTTCAAGTCTCGTCTTCACCGACCCCAGCCATGCTCACCGCTTATCCGCAACACCGTGGGCTGGATGGTACTCTTTGCCGCTCCCGTCGCGGTAAGCATCGGTCTCTCGCCTTCGCGACGCTCGCCGATCGGCCTCCGTCGCGGAGAGCGCGATCGCGAAATCCATGATCTTCCTGCCGATGGCGATCTCGTTCGGGAGCGGCGATCACTCTCGCGGCTGATCTACAGCTTCCGGCCCGAGGGATTCGGGTCGAACATCGGCCTGCTGAACGGGATCATGCTCGGGCTCGGGCAGCACCCCGTCGATTGGGGCGGGATCCAACCGTGGAACAACCTGTTCCTGATGGTCATCATGGTGTGGATGCAGACGGGGTTCGCCATGGTGGTCCTGTCCGCTGCCATCAAGGCCGTCCCCGACGAGATCATCGAGGCCGCGCGGATCGACGGGGCGTCCGAGTTCCAGGTCTTCCGCCGCGTCATCATCCCGACCATCCTGCCGACGATCGCGGTGGTGGGCACGTACATCATCAACGCCCTGAAGGTGTTCGACATCGTCTTCGTCATCGGGAAACCTTCGGAAACGAGCGGGACCGCGGTGGTCGCCGAGCGCATGATCTACTGGTACTTCATCGGCGCGAACTCAGGCCGGGGGGCCGCGATCGCCGTCGGCCTGTTCGTGGTGGTGATCCGGTGATGGTCATCAACGTCCGCCGGTTCCGCGAAGAAGAGGCCGTCCGATGAGCGAGCACGCTCGAGCGGCCGCCGGTGGTCGCCGCCGATGTTTCCTGGGTGCCGCCGGCGTAGGCGAGGTTCGGCACGGTGATTGGTTCGTCCGCATCACCATCATCGTCGTGGTCGTGATCTGGCTGACCCCGACCCTCGGGGTACTGGTCACGTCGCTTCCGTCCGGCGGACCTCGTCAACACGACGGGATGGTGGACGGCGCTCGCGCACCCCTTCCATGCGGCGGCGTGGACGCTCGACAACTACCGGGAGGCGCTCGACACCGGAGGGCTGCAGTACGCGTTCATGAACAGCCTGGCCGTGGCGATCCGCTCGACGGTGATCCCGATCACGATCGCCGCGTTCGCGGCATACGCGTTCTCCTGGATGGAGTTCCGAGGGAGATTCGTGCTCTTCGTGGCCGTCGTCGCCTGCTGGTCGTACCGCTGCAGATGGCGGTCATCCCGATCCTGCGGATGTTCGCGAACGGGCATCGCTGTTCGGGATACGCACCTTCCGGACCTGGATCTGAACGGGCACGTTCCTGGGCGTGTGGTTGGCCCATACGGGCTTCGGGTTACCGCTGGCGATCTACCTGGTTACGGTACTGCATTCGGGTCCCTGCCCTCGTTCATCATCGAGTCCGCCCGGATGGACGGAGCCGACCACTTCACGATCTTCTGGCGGCTCATCGTCCCTCTCTCCGTGCCCGCCCTGCGGCGTTCGCGATCTTCCAGTTCCTCTGGGTCTGGAGACGAACTGCTCGTGGCGTACGTGTTCCTTGGAGGTACCAGGGACGTGCAGGTGCTCACGCTCGCGCTGGCCGGGCTGAACGGCTCTCGGGGCGAGACCTGGCAGTTGCTCACCGCCGCGGCGTTCATCGCGATGGCGCTCCCACTCGTCGTGTTCTTCTCGCTCCAGAAGTACTTCGTGCGCGGTCTCACGGCCGGCTCGGTGAAGGGTTGATCCGATGGTGACCCGCGCGCGACGGAACCGCACGGCGGGCATCGAACCGTTGTCGCCCCAGCGCAAGTGGCGCGCGATCACGCTCGCGACGCTCCTGTTCCGTGCCGGCCTACTGGGCGATCGTGGCGGCGCTCGTGTCGCTCGGCGCCGAGGACGCGAAGGCGACGCCAGACGCCGGTCCGTTGCTCGCGCTCGGGCTGTGCCTCCTGCCGTTCGTGTTCATCGTGCTCGCGTTCCTCTCCGAACATCCGAACGCGGCGTCGGCCGTCGTCAAGGCGATGGGGCTGACGATCCTGGTGGGCATCGTCGTATCGGCGCTCGCGGCGGACGCCGCGACGGGTCTGGTTGCTGCGGTGGGGGCCGGAGGGATCGTCGCCCTGCGTTCCGACCTCGATCACAGCTGGAAGGCCCGGGCGCTCGCGGTCCTGCTGGCGGCGATGTACGTGTTCGTCCTGCTCCGCACCGCGAGCGATGTGGCGTTGTTGATGGGCCCGGTCCTGCCGTTCACCGGCATCGGCGTGGCCGATCACCTCTCCGAGCGCAAGCGTGACCGCGAACGACAGGCGGCACCGCGACGCCGGTCGCTAGAGAGGCTTCCGCGCCCGGAGCGAGTAGAAGAGCGGTACCTCGCCTTCCACGGACCCGGGAGTCACCCACGTGTCAGCCGGGCCCTGGACGGTGAAGCCCATGTCCCACGCGGAGAACGGGTACTCGCGGAGCAGTTCGATCGTCAGGCCGGCGTCGACGAGCGCCGTGACGATCTCACCCAGGCCGTGCTGCCAGCTGTACTCCTTCTCGGACTTCACGTCGGCGCTGAGGTCGGCGTAGGAGCCTTCGACATCGAACACCACAGGCTCGGCGTGCTCCCGATAGGGAAATCGGAACGTGAGCGGCAGCTCGTCGTCCAAGGCCC
>CAVSFP010000015.1:0-10711 GCA_963727185.1 uncultured Actinomycetes bacterium
AGCCGCTCGATGGCGGGCGGATCCGGTAACGGAGGAACTCGATGGCCAAGTGTCCGTACTGCAAACAATCGTTGAACCTGAGCCAGACAAAACGCGAGACGGCGGACGTGTCCGAGGAGATCCACCGGGATGTCGAGGGCCTCATCAAGAAGGAGATCATGTACTCCTGTCCGCACTGTGATGCGGTCCTCGGATTCGGCTTCTTCTTCGGAGGGCTGCTTACGGGCCGCCCCTGAGCGACCGTTGAGTCCCGGAATGAGGCCCGATACCGCGCGGCAGTTGCGAGGCTTCGGCCCGCTCGGCGTGCTGGCTGTCCTGATCATCCTGGCGGGCAGCCTGGCGGGCGCCATCGTCAGCAGCATTCTCGTGCTCGTGTGGGCGGACATGTCGGAGACGCCCTTGCCGCACTCGGCATCGTAGCGCCGCGTAGCTGGACCGCGACGCTCGCAGGCGGTACGGTCTTCGGCATCGCGTTCAAGTTGTTCTTGAAGGCTGTCGTGATGCCGCTGTTCGGCGCGCCCGCCCTCAACATGCCCTACCACTACCTCGCGGGGAACGCGGGCGCGCTGCCAGGGGCCATCGCGATGGTCCTCATCAGTGCAGCCATCGGCGAGGAGATCTTCTTTCGGGGCTATCTCTTCGAGCGCCTGGGTGCGCTGTTCGGCACGGGCAAGACGGCGCTCTCCGCAACCATCCTGCTCACGTCGGCGCTCTTCGCCGCCGGCCACTACCAGAACATGGGACTCCCGGGGGTCGAACAGGCCGCCATCACCGGGATGGTGTTCGGTGGCATCTTCGCGTGGCGGAAGCAGATCGTGGTCGTCATGGTCGCGCACGCCGCGTTCGACGTCGCCGCGATCGCGCTGATCTACGCGAACTGGGAAGAACCCGTGGCCCATCTGTTCTTCCGATAACCCGCGACGCTCGAGGTTCAACCCGCGGCAGCCGCAATCGCGCCGACGCATCGCCTCAGTAGTCGAGCACGCGCGCGCCCAGATAGGGTATCGTGCGCAGGGCAGGAGGCGCACGACGACCATGCTGACGATTCCCGATCGGACAGAAGCGGCCGAGGACCACTTCACCTACATCAACCAGGTCACCGGGACCGACATCGTGCCGGCGCTCGAAGCGCAGGCGACGGATGTGCCCGCGTTCTTCGAGTCGATTTCCGACGAACGGTCGCGGCATCGCTACGCACCGGGCAAATGGAGCTTCCGCGAGGTTCTGGGCCACATCAACGACACCGAGCGGCTGTTCGTGTTTCGCGCGCTGTGGTTCGCCCGCGGCTTCGACACGCCGCTCCCGAGCTTCGACCAGAACGTCGCGCTGGCCGCGTCGGGCGCGGACGGGCGGTCGTGGCGCAGCCACATCGACGAGTTCCGCGCCGTTCGGGCCGCGACGTTGACGTTGTTCAAGAGCCTGCCGGTCGAGGCCTGGTGGCGCCGGGGCATCGCGAGCGATAACCCGTTCAGTGTCCGGGCCCTGGCGTTCATCACGGCCGGGCATGTCGCGCACCACGTGAAGATCGTTCGCGAGCGCTACTTGTGACCAGGGGCCGGCTCCTCGCCGTCGCCGCGGCGTTGATCGTCGTGGCGGGCGTGGTTGCGATCTGGCGGCAACTTCCGGTCCTCGCGGCTGGGGGCCTGCTGCACCCGGCGCGCACCGTTGTGGCGACGCGTCCCCCTGAGCACTGCGTGGACGCCACCTTCCAGGGCGCCGGTGTCACGTTGGCGGGATGGCGCTGCTCAAGTCCGCTCCCGCCTCGCGGCACGATCGTCTATCTGCACGGCATCGCGGACAATCGAGGCAGCTCGAGCGGCGTGCTGGAGCGTTTCGTCAACCGGGGTTTCGATGCCGTCGCGTATGACAGCCGTGCGCACGGCGGTTCCACCGGCGACGCGTGCACCTACGGCTTCTTCGAGAAGCGGGATCTGCATCGTGTCATCGACACGCTGGTGCATCCCCCGGTCGTCCTGATTGGTACGTCACTCGGCGGGGCGGTCGCGCTCCAGGAGGCGGCGGATGACACGCGCGTCAAGGCCGTCGTTGCGGCCGAGACATTCGCCGATCTCCGAACCGTTGCCCGCGAACGGGCGCCGTTCTTTCTGACCAATGGCGTCATCACAGAGGCGTTTGCGCTCGCCGAGCGCGATGGCCACTTCCGCGTCGACGACGTCAGTCCCGTCGCGGCGGCGGCGAGAATCGACGCGCCGGTCCTGTTGCTGCACGGCGCCATCGACCGCGAGACGCCCCCGGCGCACTCCGAGCGCGTCTACGCGGCCCTGCGTGGGCCGAAGCAATTGATCCTCGTGCCGGGCGCGCACCATAATCAGTCACTCGCCGCCGGCGTGTGGCCGGACATCGATCGGTGGATCGACCGCGCGCTGAGCGGTGGAGTGGTGAAATGACGTGCCTCGAGCCCGCGAACCCCTGAACCCATGCGCCGCTTTACCGTAAGTATCGATATCGCCGCGCCGGCGCCTCGCGTCTGGACCATCATGCGTGACCCCGCGTGGGCGGCGCGCTCCGCGTTCGAGCGAGCCGCGGCCGCTGGAGCGGATCGCGGACGTCATCGCCTCCCGCCGCGACGAGCTGGCGCGCACGCTCACCCTCGACCAGGGCAAACCGCTCGGCACGCGCGGAGAGCCACGACGAAGTCTCGGAGCTCATCGCCTACTTCCGCATGGCGGCCGCCGACGCGACCCGGCTCGAAGGGCTCCTCATGCCGTCGGTGGATCCGTGACAAGCGGGTGCTCGTCTACCGCGTTCCACGTGGGGTGGTCGGCGTCATCACGCCCTGGAACTGGCCGTACACGATGCCGGGCGAACTGATCGCGCCCGCGCTCGGCGCCGGCAACACGGTCGTGTGGAAGCCCGGCCTCGAACACCTCGCTGTGCGCTGTCCGGCTCGCCGAATGCATCGTCGAGGCGGATCTCCCGCGCGGCGTCTTCAACCTCGTCACCGGCCCAGGCTCGGTCGTCGGCGACGAGATCGTCGGCGATCCGCGGACGGCGGCCGTCGGCTTCATCGGCTCGATCGAGGCCGGCCATCGCGGTGGCGCAGCGAGCGGCAGGCAAGGAACTGCTGCTCGAGATGGGCGGCAACGGCCCGCTCGTCGTGCTCGACGACGCCGACCTCGACGCCGCGGTCACCGCCGACGCTGACCGCGTGCTTCCTGAACGCCGGGCAGAGCTGCACGCCGGCGAGCGGATGCTGGTCCACGAGGCCGTCCACGACGACTACGTGGCGCGCCTGGTCCGCCGCGATCGGAGCGGAGATCCACCTCGGCGACCCGTTCGACGACGGCCACCACGCTCGGTCCGGTGAACAACGAGGCGAGCGCCACCAAGATGGATCGCCACGTGCGCGACGCGGTCGCGCGGGGCGCGCCTCGTCGCCGGCGGGCGGCGAGCCGGGCGGCCGCCCGCGCTGTTCTACGAGGCGACAGTCCTCGACGGCGTGACCGAGGAGATGGAGGTCGCCCGCGAGGAGACCTTCGGCCCCGTGGCGCCGATCACTCATCGTTCGCGACGGCACGAGGCGATCCGGATCGTGAACGAGTCGCCGTACGGGCTGCTGGCCGTCAGTCTTCACGCGGGACCTCGGCCGTGGGCTCCGATTCGCCGAGGCGGTGCGCGCCGGTTGGGTCAACATCAACGAGGGCACGAACTACTGGGAGTCGCACCTGCCGTTCGGTGGGCGGGCCGGCTCGGAGAGCGGAGTCGGCCGGGTGGGCGGCCGGTTCTCCATGGAGCGCCTGACCGAGCTCAAGACCGTCGTCGTCAACCTGGGCTGAGACGAGATGACGGGAGAGACGCTCCGCTCGCGCCTGGCCGGCGGGGGCACGGCGTTCGGCACGATGGTGTTCGAGTTCCACACGCTCGGCATCCCCGGATCGCCGCCGCCGCCGGAGCCGAGTTCGTGTTGATCGACCTCGAGCACACGGGCTGGGGCGTCGAGGGGATCCGTCCGCTCCTCGCGGCGGGCGCAGCACAGGACGTGGAGTTGCTCGTCCGTGTGCAGGGGTCGGCGCGACACCTGATCTCGCCGTCGCTCGACCTGGGCGCCGGTGGCGTCATGGTGCCGATGGTCGACGATTCGATCGAGGCCGAGCGCGTCGTGAAAGCGGCGCGTTTCGCGCCCGAGGGGAGCCGGGGGTTCGGGCTCCTCTACCCGGACCAGCTCGCGGACGGCGTCGGCGCAGCCATGCGGACCGCCGAGGACGCGACCGTCGTGATCCTCCAGATCGAGACCGAGGCGGGGGTCGAGCATGTCGAGGAGATCGCGGCAACGTCGGGGGTCGACGTGCTCTGGGTCGGGCAGTTCGACCTTTCGATCGCGCCGGGCGTGCCGGGCGCGTTCGACGACGCACGGCTCCGACGGGCGGAGGACCGCGTGCTCGCGGCATGCGCGGCGGCGGGGATCGCGGCCGGGGTCCTGGTCGGTTCGGTCGAGGTTGCCCGCTCGATGGTCGCGCGCGGCTTCCGCATGATCGCGCTCGGCTCGGACATCGACCTGTATGGCGGGGCCCGCGCTCGGGGCTGGAGGCCCTCCGGGACAGAACGGCGAGGGCTGACCCGAGGTCGTTGCAAGTTGCTGAGGACGCAACGCATCGCTTGTCACCGCAACACCCGGCGTCCACCATTGCGGGAGCAGGCCGACGGCGGCCGACACGGCCGAGGGAACGAAAGGCAACGGCATGCGCGACCGGGCGCAGACGGTCATCGTCGGCGCGGGCATCGAGTCGGGCGAGCGCCGCCTACCACCTGGCGGAGCTCGGTTCGACCGATGTCCTCGTGATCGACCAGGGACCGCTGTTCGAGACCGGCGGCTCCACCTCGCATGCCCCGGGCTTGGTCTTCCAGACGAACGGCTCGCGCACGATGTGTCGGATCGCGCAGGATACCGTCCGCCTCTACGGGTCGCTGGAGCTGGACGGTCTGCCGGCCTGGTACGGGGTCGGCGGCATCGAGGTCGCGACGACGCCGGAGCGCATGGCGGAGCTCCGCCGGCGGCAGGGGTTCGCCCGATCGTACGGGATCGCGGACACGCACCTGCTCTCTCCGGACGAGGCCGCCGAGCGGATCCCGCTGCTCGACCCGAACGAGATCCTCGGGGCGTACCTCGTGCCGAGCGACGGCATCGCGAAAGCGGTGCGGATCGTGACCACGCTCGCGGGGAAGGCGGGGGCTCGCGGCGTGACGTTCGAGGGTGGCGTGCGGGTCACGGGCTTCGATGTCCGGGACGGCCGCGTGCACGGCGTGGAGACCGATCGAGGCCCGATCGAGTGCGAGCGCGTGCTGATCTGTGCGGGGATCTGGGGTCCGACCGTGGGCGCGCTGGCCGGGGTGCCGGTGCCGCTCGTCGCGGTGCAGCACCAGCTGGTCTGGACGGATCCGATCCCCGAGCTCGCGCCGGCGAGACGCGCGAGGTCGTGCACCCGATCCTGCGCCACCAGGATCACGCGATGTACTTCCGCCATCGCGAGGACCACTACGGCGTCGGCAACTACCGGCACGAGCCGATCGTCACATCGCAGCGCGACATCCGCCGGCACGGCGACGGGCCGATGCCGTCCCTGATGCCGTTCACCCCGGTGGACTTCGCGTCGGCCCAGCAGGAGACCGAACGCGTGCTCCCGGCGCTCGCCGGTCACTATGCGGCCCGCCGACCCCGCCCGGTCGATCAACGGCATGTTCTCGTTCACCCCGGATGCCGGCTCCATCGTCGGCGAATCGGCGAACGTCCGCGGCCTCTGGCTCTGCGAGGCGGTGTGGGTCACGCACGGCGGCGGGATGGGACAGCAGGTCGCCGAGTGGATGGTGAACGGCGAACCGGGATACGACCTGGCCGAGGCGGACGCGAACCGCTTCTATCCGTTCCAGACCACGCCGCCGTACGTCCGGGCGCGCGGCGCGCAGCAGTACCGCGAGGTCTACGACATCCTGCATCCGCTGCAACAGATGACGGCGCCGCGGAAGCTCCGGCTGACGCCCTTCTACGAGCGACACGCTGCGCTCGGTGCGGAGTGCTTCACCGGCGCGGGCTGGGAGCGCCCGCAGTGGTTCGAGGCGAACCGCGCGCTGCCCACCGAGGCCGACTGGGCGCGCCGCGATGGATGGGCTGCCGTGAATTGGTCGCCCGTGGTCGGCGCCGAGCACCTGGCGCTTCGCGATCGGGTCGGGCTCGTCGACATCACGCCGTTCGCGAAGCTCGACGTGAGCGGTCCGGACGCGCTCGCGTACCTGGAGCGGATCTGCGCGAACCTGATCGACCGGCCGGTCGGATCCGTCGTGTACACGGCGATGCTCACGGCGTCGGGCGGGATCCGATGCGACCTCACCGTGACCCGCAAGGACGGGGAGCTGTTCCGGGTGGTGACGGGTGGCGGCTCGGGGCAGCACGACCTGGCGTGGATGCGGGTGCAGATCCGCGACGGCGAACGCGTGACGATCACGGAACGGACCGGTTCGCTGTTCGCGCTCGGGTTGTGGGGACCGCGGGCGCGCGACGTCCTGCGGACCGTCGCCGACGACGACGTGTCGAACGACGCGTTCCCCTACCTGACGGCGCGCTACATCAACGTCGGCGAGGTCGGACCGGTGTGGGCGCAGAGGATCTCCTACGCCGGCGAGCTTGGCTGGGAGCTCTACGGGCAGTTCGCGATGGGCGATCGCGCGTGGGACCTGCTGTGGGAGGCGGGCCGGGAGCACGGCATCGCCGCGGTCGGCGCCGGTGCGTTCGATTCCCTGCGCGTGGAGAAGGGCTACCGGTTGTGGGGACAGGACATCAACCCCGAGCATGACCCGTTCGAGGCGGGGCTCGGGTTCGCGGTGCGGATGGACAAGGGCGACTTCCAGGGGCGCGCATCGCTGGAGGCGATCCTCGACCGGGGCTCCGACCACAAGCTCGCGTGCATGACGTTCGACGACCCGACGCCCGTCGTGATGGGCAAGGAGCCGATCTGGTCCGGCGACCGCGTCGTGAGTTACGTGACGTCGGCGAACTACGGGTACTCGGTGGGTCGCGGGATCGTCTACGGCTACCTCCCGGTGGACCTCGCGTCCGAGGGCACGCCCGTGGAGGTCGAGTACTTCGGCGAACGACTCGCGGCCACCGTGGCCGCCGACCCACTCTGGGACCCCAAGGGCGAACGCCAGAAAGCCTAAGAACGGATGAGAGGGAACGATGACTGACGAAGAGCTGGATCTGTCAGCGCTGCCCGACGATGAGCTGACGAAGCAGATGCACGACGACCTTTACGACGGATTGGCTCCCGAGATCGTCGAGGGCACGAACATCCTGCTCGCCCGCGGATGGTCCGCCGACCGCGTCCTGAACGAGGCGCTCGTGGAAGGGATGCGGATCGTCGGCATCGACTTCCGCGACGGGATCCTGTTCGTCCCCGAGGTGCTGCTGGCCGCGAACGCGATGAAGGCGGGCATGGAGATCCTGCGGCCGCTGTTGGCCGAGACCGGCGCCGAGCGGATGGGCACGGTCGTGATCGGCACCGTAAGGGCGACATCCACGACATCGGGAAGAACCTCGTGGCGATGATGCTTGAGGGCGCCGGCTTCGACGTGATCGACCTGGGTATCAACAACCCGGTCGAGAAGTACCTGGCCGCGCTCGAGGAGCACAAGCCCGACATCCTTGGCATGTCCGCGCTGCTCACCACGACGATGCCGTACATGAAGGTCGTGATCGACACGATGATCGAACAGGGCATCCGCGACGACTACATCGTGCTGGTCGGCGGCGCGCCGTTGAACGAGGAGTTCGGCAAAGCCGTGGGCGCCGACGCCTATTGCCGCGACGCCGCCGTCGCGTCCGAGACCGCCCAAGCGCTGGTGATGGCCCGCCGTGCAGCCGCAACTGCTTGACGACGAGGTCGCGTTCGAGGCGCCGGACAGCCGGTCCGGCCGCGTGCTCGTCGTGGCGTGGCGCGATCGCGCGCGAGGTGCTCGCCGTGATCGATCTGAACGGGCCGGACGCACGTCACGTTGCAGTGCCTGCCCGGCAAGCTCCACAACACGCCGCGCGAGATCGCGGGCAAGGTCGACGCGAAGCTCACGGAGGCGGAGGCATCGGGTGCCTACGACGCGATGTTCGTAGCGTACGGCGACTGCGGCACGGCCGGGGCGCTGGACGACGTGGTGGCCGCGCACGGAGTCGACCGGCTTCCCGGGGACCATTGCTACGGGTTCTTCGCCGGGCTCGACGCGTTCGCGGCGATGCACGAGAACAACCCGTTCACGTTCTACCTCACCGACTTCCTCTGCCGGCACTTCGACCGGTTGGTGGTGCAGGGGCTGAAGCTCGACTCGCATCCGGAGCTCTTGTCGATGTACTTCGGGAACTACCAGCGGGTCGTGTACCTCTCGCAGACCGACGATCCCGTCCTGGTCGAGCAGGGGCGAGCGGCCGCGTCGTTCCTCGGATTGGCGTTCGAGCACCGCCCGAGCGGGTACGGCGACCTCCGGCCGTCGCTCGAACGGTTCGTGGGGGCGCCGGATGGCCGCTGAGCTGACCGTGATCTGGTGGCGTGACATCCCGGCGCAGGTGGTCGCCAAGAGCGGCAGGACCGCCGCTCGCGTGCAGCTCACGAGCCGGTTCCAAGAGGCCATCGACATGGCCGCGACGCGGGTGGGCCTGATCGGGACGGACGACTACCTGAACGAATGGCATCGCGAGACGCGGGCCTGCGGCGACGACCTGGACGCGGAGGCGGCCGTGGAAGCCGAGCGCCTGGAGTCGTCGTACACCGATGACGTGCTCGACTCGCTCGTCCGCGCCGGTGGGCTCGTCGCGGAGGTGGGCGACCCATGACCGATACCGTCGTCAGCTCTCCGACGCGCGAGGTGGTGATCGGCAGCGGCCGTCCGTTCGTGATCATCGGAGAGCGCATCAACCCGACCGGCCGCAAGAAGCTCGCCGAGGAGATGAAGGTCGGCGACTTCTCGACGGTGATCGTCGACGCCTTGGCACAGGTCGAGGCCGGGGCTCAGATGCTGGACGTGAACGCCGGCATCCCGCTCGCGGACGAGCCGCGATCCTGGCCGAGACCGTACGGCTCGTCCAGTCGCTCACCGACGTGCCGCTGTCGATCGACTCGTCGATCGTCGCCGCGCTGGAGGCCGGCCTCGCGCGCGTATCAAGGCAAGCCGCTCGTGAACTCGGTGACCGGTGAGGACGAGCGGCTCGAGCAGGTGCTGCCGCTGGTGGCGAAGTACGGCGCGGCCGTCGTCGCCATCACGAACGACGAGACCGGGATCTCCGAGGACCCGAACGTGCGGTTCGCGGTGGCAGAGAAGATCGTGCACCGTGCGGCCGACCACGGCATCGCGAGGGAGGACATCGTCGTCGATCCGTTGGTGATGCCGATCGGTGCGATGGGCACGGCGGGACGGCAGGTGTTCGCGCTGGTCCGGCGTCTACGACGAGCTCGGCGTGAACTCGACGTGCGGCGCCTCCAACGTGAGCTTCGGTCTGCCCAACCGCAACACGTTGAACGGTGCGTTCCTCACCATGGCGATCGCTTCGGGGATGACGTCGGCGATCACCAGCCCGCTCCACGGCGAGGTGCGCGCGGCGGTCATGGCCGCGGACGTGATGATGGGCAACGACCCCGACTGCCAGGAGTGGATCGCTCGCTTCCGCGAGCAGCCGGCCGGTGCGGGCGCCGGACGACGCGGCGGCAGGGCGGGCAGGCGTGGCACTGGCGCCGACGCCGCCGAGGTGTCACCTCCCCCGTGAGCGCCGAGGTGGACGCGCTCGTCGTCTTCACCCCCTCGGCAAGCGCGGGCGGCGCACGGGACCAACCTGCTCGCGGCCGCTCGGTCGCTCGGCGTGGACCTCGACTCGGTGTGGCGGCCGGGGGGATCTGCGGCCGGTGCCAGATCGTCGTCAGCGAAGGCGAGTTCGCCAAGCACGGCATCTCCTCGGGCGCAGCCCATCTCACGCCGTTCTCGGTCCCGGAGCAGACGTATAGCGCACGGTCGGTCGCGCCCGAGCGTCGCCTCGGGTGCCACGCGTGCGTCGTCGGGGATCTGGTCGTGGACGTTCCGCCGGAGAGCCAGCTGCACCGGCAGGTGGTGCGGAAGGAGGCGGACGCTCACGTGATCGAGGTCGACCCCATCGTGCGGCTGCACTACGTCGAGGTCCGCGAGCCGGACATGTCCGACCCATCCGGGAGAACTGGGGAAGGAGCGGCTGCTCGAGGCGATGAAGCGCGACTGGTCGCTCACCGATCTCGTCTGCGACGACCACGCGTTGGCCGTGTTGCAGCGAACGCTCCGGGCGGGCGACTGGACCGCGACCGTTGCCGTGCACGACGGCGTCATCGTCGCCGTGTGGCCGGGATTCCGCGACCGCGCGCTCGGGGTGGCGTTCGACGTCGGATCGACGACGGTGGCGGGCCAGCTGTGCGACCTGGCGAGCGGGAACGTGCTCGCGGTGGCCGGCGCGATGAACCCGCAGATCCGGTTCGGCGAGGACCTGATGAGCCGCGTGTCCTACGTGATGATGGACCGGATCCGAGACCCTGCTCACCGAGGCGGCGCGATCGTGTGTCGACGAGCTGATCGCCGATCTCTGCGTGCAGGTGGACGCGGACCCGACCGACGTCCTGGCGCTCACCGTGGTCGGCAACCCGATCATGCACCACCTCTTCCTGGGCATCGATCCCACTGAGCTCGGCGGGGCGCCGTT